>PKWY01000027.1 GCA_003132205.1 Acidimicrobiaceae bacterium | reverse complement strand
CGCTCGGTGTGGTTGTAGTGATAGACGTGCATGCCCGGGAATTCCTTGCGTCGATTCGCGAAGAACTCCACGAGCTCCTTGATCATCGATCGCTGCTGTTCGAGGTCGTGCGCCCACCTGGCGTCGTACGCCCATTCACCGCTCGATTCGCCCAGGAAGAGGCCACTCAGGAAGAACAGGTCGTCTTGCGGCGTCCAGAATGGATGACCCTCGAAATCGAAGAATATGTCCCCGTCGTCGGGTCGTGGGAGCAGGCTGAAACCGTGCCCGAAGACTGGATCTTCCGCCGGTTCCACCAGCTCGTAGGCCGGAGCCGACTCGGGGTTCATGCGAGAGGAGACCTGGAGCGCGGCCTGGCGGATCAACCGCCCGAGGTTCTCGTCGTGCAGGTTCGGGACGGGATCCCTGCGCCCAGCAAGTTCGACGACGGTTCGAACGTCGATCTTCTCCAACGCGTCACGCTCGGGTGGGCGAATATTGGCCACGTACACAAGGGAGTCTTCGCTGCGCCACTCGCTCTCGCAGCGTTCCTTGAACTCGCAGTAGTCGCAGTGGTCGCATGGTTGGGGCTTGGTGGCGAAGGAGACCTCCTGATTCAGGAGTTCGGTGAGTTGGCGGCGCAACCGACGCCAATACGGACGAAACTGCTCGACCACCAATGACTCCTGCACGCCGGTGCCGAGCCAGAGATGCATCGATCTCGGCGCTCGTCCCGTGAGCGCGTCGATCGCGTCCGCGTAGAAGCAGAGCTGCAGGACGTGGCCAGGTTTTCCTTCGGATCGAGCGAGTTTGGCGTCTATCGGCTCGTAACGGGCATAACACTCCTCGTGGTCGTCGACACGGACGAGAAAGTCAGCAATACCCCGAATCCCTTCGTGCGCGAAGGGCATTTGATAGATGACGTCGTGCCCTCGCTCCATCGGGTTGCCAATACGGGCCACCCACCCCTCGAAGGACTCATCGGGGTTGCGTCCGGGCACCTGGTAGACCGAGCGGCCTTGATTCTCCAGATCCTGGAGACAGTTCCGTTCGTGCGTTGATCCCTTTTCGACCAGCAGCTCGGCGAGCGAACCCAAAGGAGTGGAACTGATCTGCAGCGTTCCGGCGTCGACCTGGTTCCTCAGGGAAAGAAAATGGGCGCACTCCAACCACGCCGTGATTTTTGACGGGGTTAAGAGACGCTGAGTCATGCTTCCTCACTGTAGGTTCGAAGTCCGCCGACATCGCGGCACAACCAGACTCACTCACGGATGTGACACCCTGAACGTCCCTAGGACTCCAGTCGCCTCGTCAGTTGCTCGACCGCATCGTGAAGCCGTCTGGCCTGTTCGGGGGCCGCAATCGGCCCTGACCCCCCAGGGGAACGACGCTGCTGCAGCGCAGTGCCCGTCTCGAAGAGATTTACGAATCGTGCGTACCTCTCGTTCGCCTCGACCACGTCACGCAGCGAGACGTGACTGCTCACCGCCTCGCCCACCAGTTTCCCAACTTCCTCGTGAGCCTGGCGAAACGGGACGCCCTCCTCTACGAGTTTCTCGGCGATATCGATGGCGACGAGGAAGGGGTCGTCCGCCGCCTCGGCGGCGCGCGTCGCGTTGAAGGTCAGCGAATGGTACGTTCCCGCGAGCGCCGCGAGCACGAGAAGAACGTTGCGCAACGAATCGAAGAGCGGTTCCTTGTCCTCTTGCAGGTCACGGTTGTACGAAAGCGGCAGGCCCTTCAGCGTCACGAGGAGTCCCGTGAGGTTACCCACCAAGCGACCGGCCTTTCCCCTCGCCAGTTCGGCGACGTCGCTGTTCTTCTTCTGGGGCAGCATCGAAGAGCCGGTGGTGAAGTCGTCGCCCAGCGTGGCGAAGCTGAACTCCGCGCTCGTCCACAGGACAAGTTCCTCGCCCATGCGCGACAAGTGGATTCCGATCATGGCGATGTCGAAGAGCGTCTCGGCGACGAAGTCCCGATCGCTGACGGCGTCCATGGAGTTCGCGAACGGCTCCTTGAATCCGAGCAGTTCCGCCGTGAACGCGGGCTGAATCGGCAGCGACGTGCCCGCCAACGCTCCGGCGCCGAGCGGCGACACGTTCATCCGGTCACGGTTGTCCGCCAAGCGGTCGACGTCACGGAGCAACGACCACGCGTGGGCGTTCAAGTGATGCGAGAGCAGCACCGGCTGGGCTCGTTGCAGGTGCGTGTAGCCCGGCAGGTACGCTCCCGGATTCCTCTCTCCCACTTCGTGGAGGGCGCGTACCAACTGAAGAGTGGCCGTCGCGACCTGCACGAGCGCGTCGCGCGTGAACAGCCGCAGCGTGGTGGCGACTTGGTCGTTACGGCTCCTCGACGTGTGGATCTTGGCCCCCACGTCACCCGCCAGTTCGGTGGCGCGACGTTCGATGGCCATGTGAATGTCTTCGTCGGAGCCCGAGCGCACGAAGACGCCGCGGTCGAACTCGGCTTCAATGTCATCCAGCGTCACCATGAGTTGCTCGAGCTCTTCCTCACTGAGCAGACCGCTGGCATGCAGTCCGCGCACGTGAGCCTTGGTTCCCATGATGTCGTGGTGATAGAGGACGTGGTCGAAGGAGTAACTCTCGGAGAGGTCCCAGAGGGTTGCGTCCATTGAGGTCGAGAACCTCCCGCTCCAAAGGGTCATGAGCTTGGGGGCGTCGCGTTCTTCGCGCCCTGGCGGGCCGCCCAGGTCTTCACCCCGAGTCCGTAGATCTTCACGTATCCCTCGGAGTCAGCGTGTTGGAAGGTGTCTTCGGCGTCGTAAGTCGCAAGACCGTGGTCGTAGAGCGCCTTAGGGCTTCGACGTCCGGTGATCCGCATCATGCCCGGAGCTTGGAAGAGCACGCGCACGTCACCCGTGACGTGACGCTGGGTATCGGCCATGAACGCGTCGAGCGCCTCTTTGAGCGGCGAGAACCAGAACCCGTCGTAGACCAGTTCGGCCCACCTCGTCTCCAGGCGGGCCTTCTCGTGGTGCACGTCGCGTTCGAGCACGAGGTCCTCGAGGTCGGCGTGCGCGCCGATGATGGCCAGCGCGGCGGGGCACTCGTACACCTCCCGGCTCTTGATGCCCACGCGTCGGTTCTCCACCATGTCGAGGCGCCCGAAACCCGTGGAGCCAGCGCGGTCATTAAGGACCTTGATGAGATCGGCGAGTGCCATGTCCACGCCGTCGATCGCGACGGGAAGTCCCTCGGAGAAGCTGATGGTCAACTCGACCGGCTCGCTGTTTCTCACCCGCGTAAGAGTCATCGGCTCTTCAGGCGGCGCGGCCCACGGATCCTCCATGGCACCGCACTCAACGGCCCGGCCCCAGAGGTTCTCGTCGATCGAGTAGATCTTGTCCTTGGTGGCCATGATGGGAATGTTCCACTTGTCGGCGTAGTCAATCGAGTCGGCTCGGGTGAGCCCCCAGTTTCGAGCGGGCGCCAGCACCTCGAGGTCCGGGGCAAGCGCGTGGGTGCCGACCTCGAAGCGGACCTGGTCGTTGCCCTTGCCGGTGCAGCCGTGCGCCACGGCGGTCGCGTTGAACTTGCGCGCCTGATCGACGAGATGGCGCACGATCACGGGACGCGAGAGCGCCGAGACCAACGGGTACTTCCCTTCGTAGCGGGCGTTGGCGAAGATCGCGCTGGCGCAGAACTCCTCGGCCATCTCGGCTCGCGCGTCCACCAGGACGCAGTCGAGAGCACCGGCGGCGAGGGCGCGAGCCTTGATGTCGTCGAAACTCTCGGAGCTGTCGGCGTCCTGGCCGACGTTCACGAGAACGCAGACCACCTCCACGCCCCACTCTTCAATCATCCAACGAACCGCCACCGATGTGTCAAGTCCGCCGCTGTAGGCGAGAACAACACGCTTTGCCATCACTAACTGCCTTTCACTGTTGACAATGTCAACTCATCGAGACCCGCGAGCGCGCGGAATTCACGCGCGAGCAAGAGCCCGCCACGTTCCTCGCTCGCTATCACCAAGATTGTGTCATCTCCGGCGACACTGCCGAGCACCCCGTCGAACGCGCTGCGGTCGAGCGCGGAGGCGACGACGTGGGCGCAACCCGGCGGGGTGCGCACCACGACGAGGTTCGCCGAGCTCTCCACCGAGACCACCCACTCGCCCATCATCCGACGCAGGTGGTCAAGGGGCGCCGGGCTCGACTTCGCCGCGGTCGCCACCACGATGCGTCGCGTACCGTGCTCGTCACGGATCTTGATGGTGCCGAGTTCCTGGAGATCGCGGGTGACGGTCGCCTGGGTCGCCGAGATGCCTTCGAACTGCAGGCGAGTCACCAATTGGGCGGCCGTCGAGATCACCTCTCGCTCGATCAATTCGCCAATCCGATGCTGGCGTTGGGTCTTGGTCATTTTTCTTCCTCTTTTATCCAGCGCAGCACGCCCAGCATTGCCGAGCGCCGATGGAATACTTGGCGCCACACGAGTGACTTCTCACTGTCGAGAACTTCATTGCTTATCTCGTCACCACGATGGGCCGGCAGGCAGTGCAGCACCACGGCATCTCGCTTGGCGAACTTCATCAAGGACTCGTCGACGCGGAAGGGAGCCAAGTCCTCACGGCGACGCGCGGTCTGGCCTTCGAACCCCATCGAGACCCACGCGTCGGTGTAGACCACGTCCGCCTCGCGCAGGGCTTGCGTAGGAGAGTCGGTGAGGCGCAGTGTCCCACCGCCGGTCACCGCGCCGGGATCCTCGTCGCCGCCGGCGATCAGCTGGTAGCCCTCGGGAGCGCCCACCGTGACGTTCACGCCGAGACGCAGCAAGGCAACGGCGAGCGAACGAGTCACGTTGGTGGCGTCGCCCACGTAGGCGACCTCCAGACCGGCGAGCTTGGCGACGTCGCCGTCAGTGAACCTCTCGGCGATGGTGAGCACGTCCGCCACCGCCTGCGTGGGATGGGCCACGTCGCTCAAGAGATTGACAAGCGACATCTGGTCGCCGGTCGCGATTCGCATGCGGTTGAACACGGCGTGGCTGCGCACCCGCATCGCGCAGATCGCGTACATCTGGGCGAGGGTTCGCCCGACGTCCTCGGCCGATTCGCGGCTCTCGAGCCCGATCTCCTCGTCACTGAAGAACGTGGCGTAACCGCCCAATTCGTGCACCGCCGACGAACTCGACGCGCGCGTGCGAAGGCTGGGCCGCTCAAAGATGAGCGCCACGCCCTGGCCCTTGAGCGTCTCGTCATCGAAGGGCGAGCGCGCCAACTCGTAGATCCTCGCGAGCTCGCTCGAAGACCGCTCCTCAACCGTCATGAAGTGCCTGCTCACACCAGCACCTCGGTCGTGGCTACCGACGAACTGAGCGCGTCCCGTAGGGAGTGGCGACGAGTCCCGTTCGCCATGATGATCCGCGACGCGCCGGCGCTGAGCGCGTCGAGGGCGGCGATCATCTTCGGGCGCATGCCGTCTCGTGCGGCGCCCGACGCGATGAGCTGTCGCACCTCGTCGGCGGTGACCCTTTCGAGAGCGGACGCCGGGTCGTCGGCGTCGGCCCTCAACTGATCGACATCGCTCAGCAGCACGAGCGCGTCGGCCCCGAGGGCGCCCGCGAGGGCGCCCGCCGCGGTATCGGCATTGCAGTTCACGAGTTCGCCCGACGCGTCGACAGCGATCGAGCTGATCACCGGGCTGAAGCCGCTCGCCCACAACGTCGTCACGACCTCGGTGCGCACGCTCGGCGTGGCGCCGGCGCGCAGCCACGGCTCGCCGAGCGACGTGGAGCAGAAGAGGCTCCCGTCAGCCCCCGAGAGGCCCACGCTCGCGAGTCCCGACCTGTTGAGGGCGGCGGTGATCAGTAAATTGACGTGCCCGAGGGCCATCGCGACGTAGCCCATGGTGACGTGGTCGGTGATGCGAAGCCCCTCGTGGAACCTGCTCTCGACACCTACGGTCTTCAGCAGGTCGGCGATCTGGGGCCCGCCGCCGTGGACCAAGGCCACCTTGGTTCCGGCGTTCGAAAGTTGCACGATGTCCATCGCGAGGTCCGACAGCAGCACCGAGTCGGGACCGAGCGAGTCCAACGCGTGCCCCCCGATCTTTACGACAAGGCGCTTCACGGCGTCACGCCGCTCAGCGGCAGCCCGAGCGTCTCGTCGCGGCCCGACGCGACGTTCCACGCCTGAATTGCCTGGCCCGCCGCTCCCTTGATCAGGTTGTCGAGCGAGCTCATCGCCACGAGCCAACCGGTGCGCTGATCAACCCGAGCGCTCACGAAGCAGAGGTTGCTCCCCACCGGGTCCTTCAACGTCGGTGGTTCGTCGACCACCACGACGAAGGGATCGTCCTCGTACGTTTCGCGAAGCATCTTCATGGCGTCAGCCGAGGCAAACTTCGCGGACGTCGTCCGGGCGTAGGCGCTCACCAACATGCCCCGGCTCGTCGGGACCAGGTGAGGGGTGAACAGGAGTTCCCCACCGATCTCCTGCTGGATCTCGATGGTGTGGCGATGGTTCAGCAGCCCGTACGCCTCGGCGTTCGAAGAGAGTCGTGAGAAGTGAAGGCGGTCGCTAGTGGCCCGGCCGGCCCCCGACGCCCCGCTGAGGGCGTTCACGACGATCCCCTGCTTGGCCACCACGTCGCGATCAAGAAACGGCCCGAGCGCCAGAGCACTCGCGGTCGGGTAACAGCCGGGCACGGCGATCAACCTGGCGCCCGCGAGCTCGGCGCGGTGGCGTTCGACGAGACCGTACACCGAGAGGGCGAGCAGCTGCTCGGACGTGTGCACCTCTCCGTACCAGTCGAGGTAGTCAGATGCGCTCTTCAGCCGGTAGTCCGCACCGAGGTCGACGACGTGCACGCCGCGCTCGAGCAGCGTGGGAACGAGACCTTGGCTGTGCCCGTGCGGCAACGCCAGGAATGCGACGTCGAGCTCGGCTTGGAGCACGTCCGACGTCTTTGAGAACGTGAGGTCGCGATACAGACCAGCGAGGGCCGGCGCGAGCGCGGCGACCTTCTTGCCGGCATTGGATTCACCCGTCGCCATCACGACCTCAAGATCGGGGTGCGCCGCCGAGAGGCGAAGAACCTCTAGTCCGGCATAACCGGTTGCTCCAACAATTCCGATACGCATGATGCCATTTTATGCACATGAAGACACAAAAGTGCAAAAGAAAGCATCGACGCTAGAATGGGGCCATGTCGCGGCGCGGGTGGTTCCTTTTCACGGGCATGGCCGTGTTTTGGGGCATTCCGTACCTGCTCATCCGCATCGCCGTTCGCCAGCTCGACCCCGGGGTCCTAGTGCTCGGCAGGACCGGACCCGCGGCAATCCTTCTCTTGCCTCTGGTCGCATGGCGAAAGCAACTCCCTGATTTGGTGAGGAACTTCAAATGGATCGCGATCTTCGGCGCGGTGGAGTTCGGGATTCCCTGGTACTTCATGGCGAGCGCTGAGCAGCACCTCACCAGTTCGCTCACCAGCTTGTTGATCTGCGCCGTCCCCCTGTTCTCGGTTCTCGCTCAGAGGATCCGCCGGACCGAGGATCACATCAGCCCGCGCCGCTACGCCGGGCTGCTCGTCGGGGCGCTCGGGGTCGCTCTGCTCGTGGGCCTCGACTTGAACGGCGGCTCGATCACGTGGATTGGCCTCCTCATGATCGTGTGCCTGGGTTACACCATCGGGCCGATCATCCTCGCCACCAAACTGACCCACGTGCCTGGAACCGCGGTCGTCGCCGGCGCCGCCACTCTCGTCGCCGTCTGCTGGATACCGTGGAGCATCGCGCACTGGCCGTCACACATCTCTGGCGAGACGGTCAGTTGCGTCGCCGCCCTTTCGGTGGTCTGCACGTGCGGTGCGTTTCTCACCTTCTTCGAGCTCATCAAAGAGGTTGGCTCGACCCGCGCGACGGTGGTTCCCTACGTCAACACCGCGCTCGCCGTAATCTTGGGCGTCATCATCTTGAACGAGCCGCTCACCATCGGGATCATCCTTGGATTTCCGCTGGTGCTGATCGGCTCGATCTTCGCGACGAGCAGCAAGGTGTCGACCAAAGGCCTAGAGCCAATACTGGGCGCCGACGCGAACCTCGTCATCAACGAGTAGCCACAGGGCTCCGGGGGCCCGCACCAGGCTGACTTCGTGGCCGGCTTCCACCGGTCCGTGATGGATCACCTCCACCATCGAAACCGGCACATCGACCACCTCGCTCACCGCCTGCCACACCGCCGCATTGTTGACGTGACCCACGATGTCCAGGTCCGCCCTTCGAAGCGGCCATGGCCGTTTGGTCGCGTCGGGTGGCGGGCTCGTGATCGTCACGCGCCCCGAGACCTTGCGTCCGCGCACCGCGTCGCCGTAGACCTCGTAGAAGAGCGGCCGCACGCGAACGGGATGACCCGAATGATCAACGGGCACCCACAGCGCCACGGCCTCCACGAGGACGGTCCCGTCCACCGAGATGTCCGTTCTGCGCTCCGCCCACGCAGCCCCTACTCCCCCGCACCACGTGGTGAGCGAGAGGTTGTCCTTCAGCATCGGCCACGCGTCGGTCGTGCGGCGCATGGTCGTGCGGCGCACCACCCAGGTGTCACTCGAGACAATTCCCGTATCGTCCCAGTCGTCGGTCGCCACGTCCTGCAGGTAGCGCGCGATTCCGTCGAGCCGTAAAGCGCCCGCGGGATTCGTATCGCTCAATCGAACGGGGATCAGGGTCGTGAACCGGCGACCTTGCTCGGGAAGGGGAACGAACTCGATCACCAGTTCAAACTATCCCAGACGCTGAACCGGAACTCCCTAGCGCAGCACCGCGCCAAGGGTCGCGCCCGTCGCGATGAGCGCTTCGCGGGCGCCAACGACCTCGCCTTCGCTCAATGTTCGCTCGTCGGAGCTGAAGCGGATGTTGAAGGCCAGGCTGCGGGTGCCCGCGGGCAGGCTCGCGTCCAGGTACACGTCGAACAGCTCAACGTCCTCGACGAGCTCGGACGTCGATCGAAGAGCGAAGGCGAGGTCTTGAGCGTGAACGCTCGAAGGGGTGACGAAGGCGAGGTCAATCACCGCGCTTGGATACCGGCTCGGGACCTCAGCGAGATGGCTCACACGCGTCGCGAGCGAGGGGTCGCACAGGACGTCGAGGTCGACATCGATCACGCCCAGACGGCGCGCGTTCGCGGACGGCGCCAGCTGTCCTAGGAGCTGGTCATCGATTTCTCCCACGTGTCCGAGCGTGGCGCCTGAAGCGCGGTCGACCAGCGACGCGGACCGTGTCGGATGAAAGGCCCGCGGCGCCGACTCGTCGCTTCGCACGACCACGTCCGCGAGACCCAGGCGATCCGCGAGAACCGCCCAGAACGCAACGGCCGTCGTGGCGTCGTCATCGTCGCGACCGAGGACGACGGTGAGGTGCTCGGTCTCCACCGGAAGCTGCAGGGCCACCAATCCCCCGGCGCCACCCTTGGTGGTGCGGGGATTCTCGGTCGCCAGCGGGTGGCTGAAGACCATCCCAATCTCTCCAAGGACGACGTCACCCGTGCCGCGCTCGACGTTCCTCCCCCAAGCCCTGGCGAGACCAGGGATCATCGTCGCTCGAAGGACCGACTCGTCCGAAGCCAGTGGGTTCGTGACTCGAACGCGCTCGGTCCCCGGGTGCACGAAGTCGAAGTCCGCGTCGCTGCCGAGCGTGGGCGTCCACGCCTCGAAGGCCCCGAGGTCGACGATGACGTCGCGCACGTGGCGACGAAGCTTCTGGCGGTCGGTGAGGCCGCCGGGCTCGGGCCAGGAAGGGGTTCGACGCGGCAGCCGGCGGTAACTGTAGAGGCGGGCGATCTCCTCGATCACGTCGGCACGGCCGGCGGCGCCGCTACGAATATCCAGTCGCGCGCTCGGAGGAACGACCGAGATCTGATCTCGATCGAGGCGGGTCGCGAAACCCAACCCTTCGAGAATCCTCGAGACCTCGGCGTGCGAAAGCGAGATGCCCAGAGCGCGCTCCACGTCGCTCGGACGTAGCACCACCGTGGGGACATGCGGCGTCTCGCCCCATACGTCGAGCGGGTCCGCCATCCATTGCAGGGAAGGAACACTCTCTCGAAGGATCTCTACGAAGCGAGCGGCCGCGCGAAGCGCCAACTGGGGATCGACGCCGCGCTCGAAGCGGTTGGACGCTTCGCTTCGAAGCGAATGACGCTTCGAGCTTCGAGCAATCGTCATGGGGTCGAAGAACGCCGCCTCGAGGAGCACGTCGGTCGTTGCGTCGTTGATCTCGCTCGACGCACCGCCCATGATGCCGGCGAGACCGAGCACGCGATCATCGCCGTCGACGATCACGCAGTCCTCTCCGGTGTCGCCAAGTCCGCGCCCGGCCTTGGCCAGCTCGCGCTGGACGCCGTCAAGAGTGGTGAGGACCTCGCCGCTTCGAGCCCGGCGCGCCCGCAGGGTCCGCCCAGCCACCGACGACGCGTCGTAGGGGTGGGTAGGTTGCCCGAGCTCGAGCATCACCAAGTTGGAGGCGTCAACAACGTTCGAAATAGGGCGCATGCCGGCGGTCTGAAGCCGCTGGGCAATCCAAGACGGGGACGGTCCAACCTTCACACCGCGAAGCACCGACACGGTCAGGCGCCCGCAGAGATCGGGTGCGTCGATCCCGGCCGACGCGAATGGCGAGCTGCTCTCTCCAGCGTCAGGTTGCGCGAGCGGCGGTGAGCTGAGCGGGCGACCCAAGCGAGTCGCCAGGTCGCGTGCGACGCCGGCGACCGACCACGCGTCGGGACGATTGCCTTCGACCGAGATATCGAAGACGATGTCCGGCGTAAGCGAGAGCGCTTCGAGCAGGCCCTGCCCGACCCGGGGCGTGATCAGATCGTCGAGGATCATGAGCCCCGCATGGTCGTCACTGAGACCCAACTCCCGCGAAGAACAGAGCATCCCGTTCGACGTCACACCGCGCATCTTTCGCTCCGCGATCACGAAGCCGCCCGGCAGGATTGCTCCCACCGGAGCCAACGGAACATGATTGCCCAACGCAAAATTGGTCGCCCCGCAGACGATCTCCAAGGGTCCGTTTCCGGCATCGACCACGACGAGGCGGACCCGGTCAGCCCCTTCGATGGCGCGAATCTCGTCGATGCGCGCGACGATCACGTCGCCCAGGCCTTCACCGACGTGTTCGATTCCCTCGACCACGAGTCCAAGGTCATCCAGAACGAGACGAAGCTCCTCAGCGGACTCGTCCAACTCCACGAATTCGCGCAGCCACGAGAGCGAGATCCTCACGAGAACTGCCTTAGGAATCGGACGTCATTCTCAATCAACGCTCGCATGTCGGCGATTTGATGGCGCATCTGCACGCAACGTTCTATGCCGAAGCCGAACGCGAATCCGCTCCACTCGTCGCCATCAATGCCGACCGCCTCGAATACCGCCGGATCCAGCATCCCGCATCCACCAAGTTCGATCCAGCCGGTGTGCGAGCACGTTCGACATCCTTCACCCCGACAGATGGTGCACGTGATTTCGAACTCCGCCGAAGGCTCGGTGAACGGGAAGAACGCCGGTCGTAGCCTCGACGAGATATCCGGACCGAAGTACTTGCGCGTGAAGGTTTCGATGACGCCTGCGAGGTCGGCGAAGGTGATGCCGCGGTCGACGACCAATCCTTCGATCTGGTGGAACGTCGCGAGGTGCCGGGCATCGGGCGTGTCGCGTCGGTAGCAGCGACCGGGCATGACCGAATGGATCGGCAACGAGCCGTTCTCGACCGCACCCTCCATCAAATGAATCTGGGTGGGTGACGTGTGGGTGCGCAGCACCACCGTCTCGGGTTCGCCCATCTCGACGTAGAAGGTGTCCCACATCCCCCGGGCCGGATGAGCCGGAGGAATATTCAGCGCTTCGAAGTTGTACCAGTCACTCTCGACCTCGGGGCCATCCGAAACGGTGAAACCCATGGCGATGAAGACGTCTTCGAGCTCGCGTTGGGTCGACGCGACGAGGCTCGGGTGGCCCACCGATGCGGGCCAACGAACGGCGCTCACGACGACGTCACCGAGGTCAAGCCGGTCAGACTCAAGAAGCTCGGCGCGAGCGGCGAGCGCCAGCTCCGAACGCCGAATCTCCAACGCCGCTTCGACCGTTCGGCGAGCCTCTTGGAGCTGGGCTCCGGCGGCACGTCGCGCTTCGGGCTCGAGTCCCCCGAGAGACTTCTGAAGGGTTGAGAGAATCGAACGCTTGCCGGTGATGAAGGGCTCCGCCTCGCGCAAGGCCTCAAACGTCGAGAGTGCGTGGACGGCGGCGAGAAGCTCGGTGGTTTGGGTGGCGAGGTTGGCGAGCGGAGACGTGGTCATAACTCTTCAAGGCTACGAGGTGTCGATATGGGGGTGGCGTCACTTCGCTGGTGGAGCGCTTCAAACACGATGAGCGACGCGGCGATGGCTGCGTTCAACGACTCGCTTCGCCCCGCCATGGGTATGGTGAGCGAAGCGTCGCACAGCTCAATCGACGGATCATCAAGCCCGGTGGCTTCATTGCCAATCACCACCACCGTGGGCTTGGAGAAATCAATGCTGCGGTAGCTCGCCGCACCCCGCACGACGGCCGCGTAGATCTGGGCCCCACCCCGTTTGAAGTGGTCCAGCGCATCCTCGAGCGAAGCCACGGCAACCGGCAGATGGAAGATCGAGCCCGCGGTGGCCCGCAGGGTCTTCGGGTTGAACGGGTCCACGGACTGGCCAGTGATCACCACTGCCGTCGCCCCGCCGGCGTCGGCCGATCGAATGATCGTCCCGGCGTTGCCCGGATCGCGAACGTCGTGCAGGATCACGACGAGTCCCTCGACCGCAATATCGTGGACGTCGACCACCGGGAACCGCACGGACGCGAGGATCGGTTGAGGACTCTGGGCGTCGGCGACCTTCTCGAGAACGCCCTCGCCGAGGCTGAATACCCGGATCCGCGAGGCCTGCGCCCTTCGAACGGTCTCAGCGACCGAGTCGCTCGACGCCGCGGCGTCGACGTAGACCGCCTCAAATTCAACGCCGGCTTCCAGAGCCGCGTCGATGAGATCGGGTCCTTCGAGGACGCAGACTCCTTCGCTCCAGCGCAGGGAGCGCTTCTGAATGAGGCGTCGGAGCCGACGCACTCGCTGGTGTGACGACCCCAACGCCTCGATCAGGACGACCTACTTCGTCAATGCGGCATTGGCCTGAGCAACAATGGCCGAGAAGGCGGCGTTGTCGTTCACGGCGAGCTCCGCCAACATGCGACGGTCGACTTCGATGCCGGCAGCATTCAGGCCGGCAATGAAACGGCTGTAGCTGAGGCCGTGGGCGCGGGTGCCGGCGTTGATCCGCTGGATCCAAAGACGGCGCATCTCGCCCTTGCGCGCGCGGCGGTCGCGGAATGCGTACACGCCCGCGTGCTGGACTGCCTGGTTTGCGGCGCGGAAGGTGCGGCTGCGGTCACCGTAGTAACCCTTCGCTTCTTCCAAAATCGCCTTGTGGTGCTTCTTGGCGTTGACCGCCCTCTTTACTCGTGCCATGTCAGTTCCTCTCTCCTCATTCGCTCTCTACAGGCCCATCATTCGCTTGATCTTCTTCTCGATCGCCGGCGAGATGTCAGTCTCGCGTCCGAGGCGACGAGCCCGCACCGACGACTTCTTCTCCATGAGGTGACCACGGAACGCCTTGCCACGGCGCAACTTGCCGCTGCCCGTGACCTTGATGCGCTTCTTCGCGCCACTGTCTGTCTTCATCTTCGGCATCTCAGCCCTCCTCTTGCGTAACTTCGACCGAAACACTCGGTACGACTTCTTCCTTCGGTACTTCTTTCGAACTCTCAGCGCTCTTGGGCTTGGCCTTCTTCTCCGGTCCGAGCACCATGATCATGTTGCGACCATCGAGCTTGGGGGCAGACTCGACCTTGGCCGTGTCAGTCAACTTCTCGACGATCCGGTCCAGGATCTTCTTTCCCAGTTCGGGATGAGCTGATTCGCGTCCGCGAAACATGATCGTGATCTTCACCTTGTGACCTTCGTTCAAGAACTTCTCGACGAGGCGCGTCTTCGTGTCGAAGTCACCGGGACCGATCTTCGGGCGGTACTTCATCTCTTTCACGCCAACGTTCTGGGTCTTTCGACGCGACTCTTTGGCCTTTTGGGCTTCGTCGAACTTGAACTTTCCGTAGTCCATGATCCGACAAACCGGTGGCTGCGCGGTAGGCGCGATCTCCACCAGATCAAGATCGAGGCTTCGGGCCAACGCCAAGGCTTCGCGAGTCGGTACGACGCCACGTTGATTACCCTCATTGTCAATCAAACGAACGGTGTCCACACGAATGCGATCATTGACGCGGTGGTCTCCAGGCACTGTTGCGATAACTCACTCCTTGCTCTACGCGACGCCTCGATGGCGTCGCCACGGCAAGCGGGGCGCAAAACTCCTGGGAACCCGGCGCACGCTGGTGGCCAGGTGGACATTGGCTATGCCAACCTCACTTGCTGTGAACTGCCTCACAACGTTAGCAGAAGACCCGATCGGGTAGTACTGCATCTTTTTCATGTTCATTAGGCCAAAACCCTGGTTATTTAGGGTTTCTTCGTAGCCACTTCAATCATGTCACTCCCCACGCGGTCGAAACCGAGCCCCCTGGAACCTCGCAGCGGCGTCGGAAAGTCCTCGCTGCCGCCACGATGCTGGCTTTTGACCAGTGGGCCTACGGCAAGGTCACGTCGACGGGATACGCATCGAACGAGATCAGATTCTCGCTCTCGAGCTCTTGGCCGAGCCTGAAGGGCATGGCCCGCGATCTCACCACGTCCCTGCCGAGGTGGATCTTGGCCTCGGTGGCCGTCGCGGGGATCACGGTTCGATTCTGGAGGCATCGATCGAGTACGGATGGCGAGAAGAAGACGGCCGCCCGGCGCGACGCGCACGTTGGGCCGTGCTCGTCGTTGGTTGGCTGGGCTCTGGGTTCTCTATCTCAATTACAGCTGGATGGTGTCCCAGATCAGTGGAAGCCAGGGCGCGATTGGAGCGTTCACCGTCCCCGTCATCCGCTTCTACTTGCCGGCGATGGGTCTCATTGCCTTGCTCGCGGCGTGGCTCCTCACGCGACTGCCCCGACTCCTCGCATGGGCCCTCATCGCCGCCCTCGCCGCAGCGGCGGTGCGGTCGTTCAATTCGATGTCCGCCGGCGGCATCGACAACGGCGGCGCTGGAGTCGGAGCTGGACCCGGCGGCCAGTGCCGCTCGACGTCGCCAGGCGGACTCGGCGCCTCGGGCGGCACACTGCACAAGGGTCAAACCACCCAAGGGGGCTCCGACTGGACCGGGTGCCGCCGGTCCAGTCGGCGGGCCGCCGCCGGGGCCCACCTCCAACGGGTGAGCGAGACAACCAGTAATTTGGTCCCATGAGCAAAGAACCGGACGGCGTCGTCGAATCAGAAGAGATCGCGTACTTCCGCGACACGCCGGTGGAGATTATCCTCGCCAACCACATCTTTGTCCTGCTCCAAGTCGCCGCCGTGCATCTCGCCGAGACACCCCCAAATTTGACCGGCGCCCAACTGGTGATCGACACCCTGAGCGCGATGATCAACGCCGGAGGCGAGCGCTTGGGCGAACACGTCGACCTCTATCGAAACGCGCTCGCCGAGGTTCAGCAGGTCTTCGTTCGAGCCACGACCCAGGCTCAGCAAGGCAACTAGCGAACGCTCGGGAAGCTGAAGCTGAGGCGGAGCCCTCCGAGTGGGCTCTTGGACGTGGTCATGGACCCGCCCAACGCCTCGCTGAGATCGGCCATGATGCTCATGCCGAGGCCCGAACCGCCTGAGGAGCGCGAGCGAGACGGGTCAAAGCGGCGAAACCGCTCAGGACGAGTCCCGTACGAAAGCAGTCCTTCCCCGCCGTCCTCGATGGTGAGCTTGACCACGGCGCCTCGGCGCTCGAGGGCGATGCGCACCGGGGCGAACTCCGCCGTGTGGCGCGCGACGTTGCTTAATGCGTTAGTGATCAGACGCTCAACGAAGTCCCGACGCCCCTCGAGAAGCACGCCGGCCTCGATGCTCTCCGTGATCGGCCGCTGGGGCGAGTCGTCTCGAAAATCACAGACGCTCGCGGTCACGACATCGCTGAGATTGATCGTGTCCTTGCCGTCGCGCGGCAGCTCGCGGATTTCGGCGAGCAGCAAGAGGTCGCTCACGAGCGCTTCCATCCTCGCGATCTCGCGGCGCATCCGGTCGAGGGAGCGGGCCTGCTGCTCGGGCGAGACGTCGGAACTGCTCATCAGCTCGGTGTAGCCCTTGATCACCGTGAGCGGTGTTCGAAGTTCGTGCGAGGCGTCGCCGATGAAGAGCTGCATGGTTTCGGCGTGGCGCGACTCGACCTCGATCTTCTCGTGCAGGGATTCAACCATGGTTGCGAGCGCCTCTCGAAGCTCGAGCAGGTCGCGACTGCCTCGCCGGTCGGGGATCTCTTCATAGGTATCGCCCTGGGCGACGTCCGAGGCGAAGTCGATCAACTCCTCCATCGTCACCAGATCGCGACGCATGAAGAGGCGCGCGACCACCACCATGGCCAGCGAGGCGAGCAGCGCGGCGAGCGCCACACGCAAGATGAGCTGCTGGCTCGAGCGCACGATGCTCTGCGTCGACGCCGCCACCACGAGGTAGTCGCCGCCGCCGATATCGAGAGAGCGAACGCGAAAGCCCGGCAGGTCCGGTACGCCGACCACCCTGGCCAGCGAAGCGCGCACGACGGCCCGCGTCGGCGTGGCGGTGAACGGCACCCGACCCCGGTTGATCTGGGTTATGGGACCCGACGGATAGACAACGTCCAGCGTCAGGTCCAGGTCGTTGTTCTGGACGACGTTGAGGGCCCGGCTCAACGCCGAGTTGGGGTCGCTGAGCCCGCTGTCGACCACCGTGTTGATCGAGTCGTCCAACGTCAAATACGCCGCGTGGGTGCTGGTGTTGACCGCGTAGAGGCCAACGCTGAAAGCCACTGCCACGGTAATGACGATGAGCAAGATGGTCAGCCGGGTGGCAAGTCGCACTACGTGGGGCTTTCGTCAACCAACTTGAAACCAACACCGCGCACGGTGCTCACGGGGGCGAAGTCGACTTTGTGGATCTTTCGACGCAGGTACGAGATGTAGGTGTCGAGTACCGAGGTCTCGGAGTCGAAATCAATATTCCACACTTCTCGCAGGAGCTGCTCGCGCGTCACCAGGCGATTCTTCCGCTCCATCAGCACCTCGAGGAGCCGGAACTCCGTCGCCGAGAGGTCGACCAGCTCCTCGTCGAGATGGACCAGATGTCGATCGACATTCATCGTGAGCCGGTCGCACTCGTACACGAGGTCGTCGTCGACGTCCTGGTTGACGCGGCGCAGTATGGCCTGCACCCGCAGGAGCAACTCTTCGAGGCTGAAAGGCTTGCGCACGTAGTCATCGGCCCCGAAGCGAAGTCCCTGCGCGACGTCCTCACTCGAATCCCTCGCCGAGAGCAGCAGCACCGGGGTCGTCGTGTCGTGCTCGCGCAACTTGTTCAAGAATTCGAAGCCGTTCATATTCGGCATGTTTATGTCCACGATGCAAAGGTCGGCCCGGCGGCGATGGAGCACCTCGAAAGCCTCGTTGCCGTTGGCGGCGGTCTCGGCCTCGTAACCCGCGATCCTCAACGCGTCACTCAGCAGGTCGCGTACTCCCGGCTCGTCATCAACCACCAGCACCGTCGTCATCGCTCAACCACCATGGTGCGAGCGTACCCGTCTCGTTGCGAGCCTCAATGGGCAATGGCGATACGGGCGCGTTCACAGCCAACATTGATCTGGGCCACAGGGATTTCACAGCCTTACGCGGTACTCTTAGAGCCATACCTGTGAAAGGGGAATCCGGATGAGGAAGTTCCTAACCCGTGCGGTGGCCGCGGTGGTCATTGCCGCGAGCGTCGCTCTGGTCGCCCCTCTCGCGGCCTACGCCTCAGGAACCCAGCCCAACTCCGGACCCGCTCCCACCACCTCGACGTCGACCACCACCTCGACGTATCCCCAGAGGGTGAAGCACCTGGACCTCTCCCAGTACAAGCAGGCCCGCCAGGAAATCAACCAAACCTTCAAGAACGCGGTGTTCGTCGCCCAAGCGATCTTCCAGTCGGCCAAGCGCCAGGCGACCAACGCAGCCGGTCGCAGCACCGCTCGAGCGGCGTATGAGTTAGCCCTCGCCCAGGCGGTCGAGGCTCGCGATATTGCGCTTACCAACCTCGGGAAACCACCGAGTCACTAGTCGCTTCCGGTGCTCTCCTGGCTGAGGGGCTGCACCTCGACGAGTTCGTCTCGACCCAGGTGCCCGACCGCGCGGAGACCCTGCGCTCGAACGTCAATGGGGATTGTTCGTGATCCGTCGGCGACGCACACGCAGTGGAAGTACATCAACTCTCCGGCGTCGCTGCGAAAGAATCCATCGCCACGTTGCTCATTGAACGCCTCAATGACGCCGTAGGTCACGATCAGCGGGCCAGCGAACCCTGGCCCAGGACCGAAACCATCTCGAGCGCGGTGAGCGCCGACTCGCGTCCCTTGTTCGTCTCGTCGGGCAGCGAACGCTCAAGCGCTTGATCGATGGTATTGGTGGTGAGGACGCCGAACACGATTGGTACTCCCGTTCGAAGCTGCACGGCCTGGACCCCTCGGGCGCACTCCCCCGCGACGACCTCGTAGTGGCCCGTGTCGCCTCGAATCACCGCGCCGAGCGTGATGACCGCGCCGACGGCCTTGGGGCCGGTGGCGAATGCCTGGGCGGCAAGGGGAATCTCGAAGGCCCCAGGAACCCACGCGAGTGAGATATCGCTCCGGTCCACGCCCGCTTCAGTAAGCGCCATAATCGCCGCGCCCAAGAGTCGGGTGGTGATGCCGCCATTGAACCGCGCGCAGACGATGCCGATACGTAAACCTCGGCCGTCGTGGGTGCCCTCCAGATACTCGCCGACTTGCGCGCGGATCACCTCGCCAACGGACGGATCGAACTCGGTCTCACTCGTTGACGTCATCGAGACCCCCAAGGATGTGGCCCATCCGCTCGCGCTTCGTTCGCAGGTAGTCGATGTTGAACTCGGTCGGGCGGCTCTCGAGGGGCACCCTCTCAACGATGTTGAGTCCGAAGCCCTCGAGACCGCCGTACTTCGACGGGTTGTTCGTCATGAGCCGCATCGTCGTCACCCCGAGGTCGACGAGGATCTGCGCGCCGATACCGTACTCTCGTGAATCGACGGGAAGTCCGAGCTCCAGATTGGCGTCGACGGTGTCGTGCCCGTCCTCTTGGAGCGCATAGGCGCGGATCTTGTGACCGAGCCCGATGCCACGGCCTTCGTGGCCGCGCAGGTACACCACCACCCCGGCGCCTTCGGCGGCGATCTTGGCGAGCGCGGTGTGCAGCTGCGGACCGCAGTCACAGCGCAGGGATCCCAACGCGTCGCCCGTCAGGCACTCCGAGTGCACGCGAACCAGCACATCCTTCGCCTGGCTGATGTCGCCGTAGACGAGGGCCATGTGCTGCTCTCCGTCCAGCACGCTTTCAAAGACGTAGGCTTGGAACTGGCCGTGCTCGGTCGGCATTGCCGCCTCGGCGACGCGCTTGACCAGCTTCTCGTGGTGGCGACGGTAGCGAATCAGGTCGGCGATGGTGATGATCGGCAGGTGATGCCTCTCGGCGAAAGCCTCCAGCTCGGGAAGCCGCGCCATGTCAGCCTTGTCCGCGGTCACTATCTCGCAGAGCACGCCCGACGGGTACTTTCCGGCGAGTCGGCAGAGGTCGACCGTCGCTTCGGTGTGACCGGCCCGCTTCAACACGCCACCCGGCCGGTAACGCAGCGGGAATATGTGGCCGGGTCGGTTGAGGTCGGTCGCCCGGGTCTCGGGGTTGATGAGCGCGCGCACCGTCGCCGCCCGGTCGCTCGCCGAAATTCCGGTCGTCGTTCCGTGGCGGTAGTCAACGGTGATCGTGAACGCGGTGCGCTGCGCCTCGGTGTTCGCCACCACCATGAGCGGAAGATCCAGCTCGTCCGCGCGGCTCGCTTCCAGGGGGACGCAGAAGACCCCCGACGTGTGCTCCAAGAAGAACGCCATGCTCTCCGGCGTCACGTCCTCGGCGGCCATGATGAGGTCGCCCTCGTTCTCACGGTCCTCGTCGTCGACAACCACGACCATGCCGCCACTGCGCAGTTGGGCAAGAGCCTCTTCGATTGTTGAAAGCGCCATCAGACCTCCACGTCCACCCTTATATCTTCGCCGATTCGTTGCACCCCGACGACCCGACCTCGGCGAAGGGCGCTGATCGTCGGTGTAGACAGGGCCTTCAATGCGCCCGCCGTTCCCGTAGCGCCAGCGAACGCCGGCGCCAGGTACCAGACCACATGATTCACCAGACCCTGTTCCAGAAACTCGCTGGCCGTCGTCGGGCCACCTTCGACGAGCAGTTGCAGAACGTCGAGCTCTCCGAGTTCGTCAAGGATAAGCCCGAGGTCCCCGCTTCGCTCCAGACACGGACGGACCCTCGCGGTCTCTGCGACTTCGCCCAACACCACGCGCAACGGTTCGACGATGATGTCGTCGAGGCGCGCCGTGAGAGCCGGGTCGTCGGTCCTCACCGTGCCCGCCCCCACCAAGATGGCTTGGCTGTTCGCTCGAAGCACGTGGCTGTCGCGACGGGCGTCCTCGCCCGTGATCCACTTGCTCGTACCATCGGACATGGCGACGACTCCGTCAAGGGTCGAAGCCACCTTCAGGACGACGAAGGGACGCCCCGTGATGCGGTGCCAGAGGTAGGGAGCAAGTTGGGCGCGAACCAGGTCCTCTTCGATGCCGACCTCGACGTCGATTCCCGAAGCCTTCAAGAGCTCGACGCCGCGTCCCGATACGCGAGAGTCGGGATCGAGTGTCCCGATGATCACGCGCGCCACGCCCGCTTCGACGATGACATCAACGCAAGGACCGGTCCGCCCGACGTGGCAACAAGGTTCGAGGGTCACCACCAACGTCGCGCCCCGAGCCTTCTCCCCCGCGCGACGCAACGCCACGATCTCGGCGTGCGATTCCCCAGGTGCCTGGGTGTGCCCCTCGCCGACCACGACACCTTGATCGTTCACCACGAGGGCGCCGACCCATGGATTGGGAGGAGCGTGAAGGCGTGCCTTCTCGCCCGCGGCGATTGCTATGAGCATCATTTCGGAGGGGGCGAACTTCATCGCTGGGCGGACCTTGCAGATTCACGGAGGGCGTGGGCGGCTTCGAGCGGCGCGGGACGACCAAAAATCGCCGATCCCGCGACAAGCACGTTCGCTCCGGCACCCACCGCGACGGGCGCCGTGACGACGTCGATGCCCCCGTCCACCTCGATGTCGACGTCGAGTTGATTCGCGTCGATCTCTCGACGGGCCTCGGTGACCTTGGTCATGACATCACCCATGAACGACTGACCGCCAAAACCCGGGAACACGGTCATCAGCAAGAGCAGGTCGATGTCACCGAGGAACGGTGCCACTCGCTCAAACGAGGTGTCCGGGTTCGCCGCGATCCCCACCCGCAGACCGAGCGACCGCGCGTCGTTGATCAATGACGCCGTCCCGCCCACTTCAACGTGGACGGTGCAGCCGTCGGCGCCCGCCTTCTTGAAGGCCTCGAGGTAGCGACCGGGATCGGTCATCATGAGGTGGCAGTCGAAGAACCGCGAACTGTAGCGACGCAGCGACTCGACGACCGGAGGACCAATCGAGACATTCGGCACGAAGTGCCCGTCCATGACGTCGACGTGCAGCCAGTCGGTCTCCGAGTCGATCTCTCGCACCGAGTTCGCGAGCGCGCCGAAGTCGGCGGCGAGAATTGAAGGGGCTATTCGCAATGCGCCAGTGGGACCGGCATCAGTTAACGTCACGAACTCAGCCTAGGCCTTGCCAAAGTGATTTAGGCCCAGCCGCCTTGCGCCAAGTCCAGGCGCGCTCCGTCCCACCACGCCTTGGCGGGCATTGGTCGCGAGCCTTCGGGTTGCACCATCTCGAGCACCAACGCTCCATCGTTCGCGGCGAGGGCGATCTCGCCTTCGACTTCCGTGAGCGCGCCCGGACCCGCTCGCGTCGGATTGAGATGGCCTTCGAGAACCTTGAGGCGGCGACCGTTGACGAAGGTGAACGCCCGCCCGAGGCGAACCGTTCGCTCCAGAAGCACCGACGGCATCCGGGGTTCGAGATGAAACGTCTCCTTGGTGAGCTTCTCCGCGTAGGTCGCCTCACCGACCTGCGGCATCGGGTGTTCCAGGAGCTCCCTGCTCGCCAGCACCTCGACGAGGGCCTCGGCACCGAGACGCGCCAGCTCCTCGGTGAGTTGCGCCGCGGTCTTCAGATCGACCCGGGTTCGCCGTTCGGCGTGCAGGGGGCCGGTATCGAGAGTGACCTCCAACGACATGATGCCTACGCCGGTCTCCTCATCACCGGCGAGAATGGCCCGCTCCACGGGTGCCGCGCCGCGCCAGCGCGGCAAGAGCGAGAAGTGAACATTGAGCATCGGGATCCGATCGAGCACTACCGCCGGGATCATCGCTCCGTACGCGACCACGATCCCTCGTTCAATATCCATGGCGTCGAGATCGGCCAATCGATGCCCGACCCTCAGGCCCAGCGAAAGGGCTTCCGCCTTCACCGGGCTGGGCGAAAGTTCGCTACCACGGCCACGGCGCCGGTCCGGGCGCGTGATGACTATCGCCACGTCGTGGCCCGCGCCGACCAGAGCGCGCAGCGATGGCAGCGCCGCTTCTGGCGTGCCGAGAAACGCGAGACGCATCTATTCGCCAGGAAGGAGATTGAGCCCGTCAGAGTCGTTCTTGACGATCTGGAGACGGAGCTCGCGAAGTAGCTTCTTCGCCTCCTTGCGCTGGTCATCGTCGAGTCGCTCGATGATCAGCACCCCGTCGAGGTGATCCATCTCGTGCTGGAAGATCCGACCTTCGAATTCGTCGGTCTCGACGCTGATCTCGTTGCCGTCCAGGTCGTATCCGATTAGATGGATTGCGTTGGGCCGCGTGATCTCCCAGCTGAGACCCGGCACCGACAGGCACCCCTCCTCGTAGGTCCACTCCCCCTCGGATTCCACGATGACGGGGTTGACCACGACAACGGGCCCCTCGCCCTTGTCGTACACGAAGAGGCGCTTCTGCACGCCTATCTGGTTTGCGGCAAGCCCGACGCCCGGAGCCGCGTACATCGTCTCGATCATGGTTTCGGCGAGTGCCGCGACACGACCGTCGATGTTCTCGATCTCGGTCGTCACCGTATTCAAGACCGGGTCGCCGTACGTGCGAATTGGCAATATGCTCACTGCACCACGTTACCGTCCGCTTCTCTCAGCGGTAGCGTGCCGCGCCGCAAGGCGACCATCAGACTGCGAGCTTCACGCCCACGATTCAGAGAACTCGACCAACACTTCGACCGTAGTGAGGTAGTCCTGGGCGGATCCGACCATGGCGCCACTCGCCGTACGATCTTCCGCGGCTTCGCGAGCGAGCTTGTCTTGTTCCATCTTGTGGAAGCCCTCCATGAAGAACCCGATGAACACATAGATCGCTACGCAGGGCACAAACCCTAGAAACAGAGACATTCCTGACATGACTTCTCCTTGATCAAATCCAACCGATGATTTGAATGTAAGCAAGAAGAATGAGAAACTCTCGCGTTCGGGTGGGGACTTTTGTCACTTCCATGGGTCGAAAATCACGTTGACGTGGGAACAATCACTCGACCGCCACGCGGACCCTGCCGGCGGGGCGCGCCACTGATCGAAGCGCCGTCGCGAGGGTGTCCACGTCTCTTGCACGAACGACGAAACCGTTGGCGACCTCGTGCACTGAGACCGGCGCGGCCCCCAGCAGCGAGACGAAGTCAGCCGCGGCCTCGCCGGAGACGTTGGCGACGGCCCCGTAAGGGGGCAGCGCCAGAAGCTTCGCGGTCGTGACGTCGTCGTCGATGAGCGCGTCGAACTCGCCATGCTCCAAGCCACGAACCACCGGATCGTCGCCGCGGCGGGTCTGCATCACCACCTCCCCGCGACCCTCGCGCCGCGATCCGACCAGGCGCCCGGCCTTTCCGACCGCGGTGATGGCGCTGCGCCTCGCTGATTCGCGCGGAGCCAGGAGATACTGATCGAAGTCCACGAAGATAACCACGCCGCATCGGCGGACCCGTTGCCATACGGCTTCGGTGCCGACCACGACGCGGGCGAGGGGCATGGCGTCGTCTCCCGCCGCGGTGATCTCGGTGACCGCTTGGGAGAGTTGGGCCGCGACGTCGCGAGCCAGCGTCGTGACACCCGCACGCACGCGCTTCAAGTTCGTGGCACCGCAGGACCGACAGAAATTGGCGCGCAGCTCGTGCCGGTCGCGGCACGCCAACTGCGAATCGACTTCCTCCTCGCCTTGCCCGCATTGGGCGCAGCGTGCCAGCTCCCCGCACTTCCGACAGGCGAAGAGACGGCCCGTCCCCAAGCGCTGCAGGACAACAACCACTGCGACCGCATCATCGCCCTTGAGCGCGCGATGGGCCGCGTCGAGGGCGTCGCGCGACAAGACGCCATCGCGCGGGTCACTGTTTCGCCGATCAATCACCTGGACCCGCGGCCATCCTTGCGCCACGTCGGGAACTTTCGCAAACCCTGCGTCACCGAGCAACACCGGCGAGGGGATCATGGACGTCGCCCACAGTGGCGCGCCCTCGCGTCGGCAGCGCTCGCGCAGCATGCTCAGCGCGTCCCACGTCGGCGTCGCTTCGGAGCGGTAGGCCTCGTCGTCCGCGTCGATAATCACCGCACCCGCGACCACGGGTACCGGCGCCAACGCCGTGCCGCGAGAACCGACGACGACGGGCCAGCCGGCGCGCATGCGATCCCACTCGGCCTCTCGCGACGCCACCGCGCATCCTCGCTGCTCAAGACGCCCACGCAGGCGACTCGCCCACGCTTCGGTCGGCACGAGGATGAGCAGCGACCCCGGTCGATGGCGCGAGATCTCGTACGCCCCGAGGATCAAGGGCAGCGGATCGGTGGTCGGCGCGCTCTGGATCACGCCGGGCCCAAGCGTGAGCGCGCTCATCATGACCACGCCGCTCAGGGCCGTCGACGGCGGCGCGTCGGGCAGAACCGTGACGAGTCGCTTGGGCGACGAGGAGATCAGAAACCTGGAGAGCGGGCTGTACCACCGCACGCTCGCCCAGCGCAGCAGTTCGAGCAACGACGGGGGCGGACCGTAGCCGAGCCACTTGGTGAGGGGCTTGAGCTCGCGGTCGGGCTCGACCTCGTCGATGACCCAGCCGCGCACTGAGCGGTTGTTGAAGTCGATTCGAACCCGGTCACCGATCGCGCAGTGGCTGGTCGCCTCGGTAAGCGCGTAGTCGAACGGGCGGTCGACCGCGGCAACCTCGGTGATGACGCGAACCGCACGCAAGGCGGTCACGCCTACAGCGACAGTTCTCGGCGCAGGTCGTCGAGGCGGGGCGTCTGCTCCCAGGTAAAACCTTGGTCACTACGTCCGAAGTGACCGTACGCCGCAGTGCGCTGGTAGACGGGACGGCGAAGATCCAGGTCCCGAATGATCGCGGCGGGACGAAGGTCGAAGATGGCGTCGACGGCCTTGGCGATCTTCGCCCGGTCCACCCGCTCGGTTCCGAAGGTCTCGACCAGCACCGAGACGGGACGGGCGACACCGATGGCGTAGGCCACCTGCACTTCGCAGCGCTCGGCGGCTCCAGAAGCAACGACGTGCTTGGCGACCCAGCGCGCCGCGTACGCCGCCGAGCGATCGACCTTGGACGGGTCCTTGCCCGAGAAGGCGCCGCCGCCGTGGCGGGCCATGCCACCGTAGGTATCGACGATGATCTTTCGACCTGTGAGCCCGGCGTCGGCGTAGGGACCACCCAGCACGAACTTTCCCGAGGGATTCACAAAAATCCTCATCGAACTCGTGTCGAGATCGGAGGGCAGCATCGGCTTGATGACGTGCTCTACGAGGTCGTCCCGGATGGTGGTGTGCGAGTCGTAGCCGTCGACGTGCTGGGTTGAGATCAGCACCGTGTCAACCGCCACCGGCCGTCCGTCCTCGTAGGCGATGGTGACCTGGGTCTTGCCGTCAGGGCCGAGGTAGGGTACCTGGCCGGAGCGTCGAACCTGCGACAGGCGCATCGACAGTCGGTGCGCGAGCCAGATGGGAACCGGCATGTAGTCGTCGTTGTCGTCGCACGCGTAGCCGAACATCATGCCCTGGTCGCCGGCGCCCAGCGAGTTCAACTCGTCCTCGCCACCGGAACCCGAACGATGCTCGTGCGAGACGTCGACGCCCGCCGCGATATCGGGACTCTGCTTATCAAGGGAAACGAGCACCGCGCAGTTCTTGCCGTCGAAGCCCTTCGCCCCGTCGTCGTAACCAATATCGAGGATGGTCTTTCGTGCGATGGAGCTGATGTCGACGACCGCGGTGGTGGTGATCTCGCCGGCGACCACGCAGAGGCCGGTAGTCAACAGCGTCTCACAGGCAACTCGTGCCATGGGATCTTGGGTGAGGATGGCGTCAAGAACGCTGTCTGACACTTGGTCAGCGATCTTGTCCGGGTGTCCTTCGGTCACCGACTCCGACGTGAAGAGGGTGCGATCGCTCATGAGGCTCCTTGAGTTAACAATGAAGCCACCCTAGTCAAGATCTCGTACGAGATGGCTTCTTTCGAACGCAAGGAGATGGTCTCGCTCGATTCGCGGCGGTCGAGCAGCGTCACCTCATTCGTTTCGTGCTCGAATCCAACGCCCGGGGCGCCGACGTCGTTCACGACGAGCAAATCGACATTCTTCTTGCGAAGCTTGGCGAGCGCGTTGTCGTTCACGTCGTTCGTCTCAGCGGCGAAACCGACGATGACCTGACTCTTGGAACGATTCGCGACGAGGTCGAGCACGATGTCGCTCGTCGGCTCGAAGACGAGTTCGGGTAGCCCCGTGTCCTTCTTCAACTTCTTCGATGAGGGCTTCACCGTGAAGTCGGATACCGCGGCGGCCATGATGACCGCGTCGTTCTCTTCGAGCCTCGACATGACGGCCTCGTGCATCTGAGCGGCGCTCTGCACCGCCACCTCCTCGACGTCGCGTACGACGTCGAGGGCGAGCGGCAGCGCGACGGTCGAAATGAGCGTGACCTTGGCGCCGAGGCGGTGGGCCACCTCGGCGAGGGCGTAGCCCTGGCGACCTGACGAACGGTTGGAAAGCACACGCACCGGATCGATCGCCTCGCGGGTTCCGCCGGCGGTTATGAGGATTCGTTTCCCGCTGAGCGGACCACGGTAACCACGAACGATGTGCTCGACGAGATCGAGAATCTCCTCGGGTTCGCGCATTCGCCCGGCTCCCACGTCACCTCCAGCCAGGACACCCGTCGCCGGCTCCATGACGAGAACCCCCCTGCGGCGAAGGGTCGCGAGGTTCTCCTGCACCGAGGGCTGCTCCCACATCTCAGTGTGCATCGCGGGACAGAGCAGCACGGGGGCGCGCGAAGCCAGCAGGGTGGCGGTGAGTAGATCGTCGGCGAGGCCCATGGCGTACCTCGCGATGAGGTGAGCCGTCGCGGGCGCCACGACGATGAGGTCCGCGCTCTGGCCGAGGTAGGTGTGCGGAATGGGCGTCGTCGGGTCGCCGTAGAGGGTCGTGCGCGCCGGCTCGCTCGCGAGCGCGGAAAACGTGACTGCTCCCACGAAACGGGTCGCGTCTGGAGTGAGCACCGGCGCTACGTGAAAACCAGCTTCGCGAAGGCGACGCAGCAGATCAACGGACTTGTAGGCGGCGATGCCGCCGGCAACTCCTAGGACAATGCGAGGTGACGACGACTTAGGCGTCGCGGAGGGCATCGGTGAAGGCGTCCAGGTCGCTGTTGGCGTCCTGGCGGGCCTGCTCCAAAGCCTGCGCCTGGAGTCGCTCTGCTTCAAGTTCTTCAGCAGTCGGACGGTGGAACTCAAGCTTGCCCTGGTAGAGCTCTTCCATGGCGAGCGACAGCGACTTGTTGGAGAGCGACGTCACCTGCGGCGGGATCAAGGCGCCGTGACCCGAGCCCAGTCCGTTGTAGTACTCGTTGATCTCTCGCGCGCGAATGGCGGTGACGGCGACGAGGGTGAACTTCGAGTCACCGACCTTGTGCAGCAAGGTCTCGATGGGCGGGTCAACGAGGGTTGGGCGATCGGCCATGGGCATTAGTCCTTTTACGAGGGGTCGCGCCGAAGCCGGCGGAGTTCTTCCAGTATAGAGAGGATTTCCGCGGTGGCCCTCTCGATATCGTCGTTTATGACCACATACGAGGCCAAATCATGGCCCTTGGCCAATTCCTGAGGGGCGCTTGAGAGTCGCAGGGCCACGTGCTCGTCCTGATCGCCCCTCGCGCGCAGGCGCTCTTCGAGGTCACGCATCGACGGAGGAAGGATCAAGAACACCACCGCGTCCGGTATCTCGCGACGAACCTGCTCGGCCCCCTGCACCTCGATCTCGAGCAGCACGTCGGAGTCGTCCGGCGCGGTGGGTAGCGGCGTGCCGTAAAGGTTGCCGTGGAACTCCGCCCACTCGAGGAACTGGTTGTCGTCAATCGCGCGCTGGAACGTCTCACGTTCGACGAAGACGTACTCGGTGCCTTTTTCGCTCGCCCGACGCGGGCGCGTCGTCCAACTGCGGCTCAGCCACAGGTGGTCATCAGACTCCACAAGGCGTTTGGCAAGTGTTCCCTTGCCCACGCCGCCCGGACCAATGAGGACTGCGACAATCGGTTTATCGGACAAGGGCGCGGAACAGTTCGGCTCGTTGCTTCGGTCCCAGGCCTCGGATTCGACGCGTCTGAGCAATCGACGCGTTCTTCATGATGCGACCGGCCTTGACCTCGCCAATGGCGGGCAGCGCGCTGATGAGGTCGTACGCGCGCATCTGCGCGACGCATTCCTCGCGCTTGGCAAGATCGAATGTCTCCTCGAGCGAGAGCTCGCCGGTCTTGACCAAACGCTTCACTTCCGCGCGACGCCGACGATTCGCTACCGCGAGGCGCGACGCCTCAACCCGCTGTTCGTGCGAGAGAGAAGGAGGAGTTGGGGTCACAAAGCCAGAATACTCCTGTCCAGGCCACTTTGCCCTAGAGAAGTGCCCCGCTCAGATCGTCGCGCCAGCGCTGGGCGGCGTCGCGCAGCCCAGCCCTTTCAGGACCGGCCTGGAGAATGGCCCTGCTCACGCTCACCAGCACCGTCCCCGGGGGGCAGCGATCGAAGATTCGAGCGACGTTTTCGGGGGTTGCGCCCTGCATTCCGACCCCCGGAACGAGGTAGGGACCGCCCAAGGAGGCGAGGTTAAAGCGGGGCTTGTCGCGCGTCGCGCCGAGCACGATGCCCACTGATCCCAGGCCGTCGTCGCGCTTGTTGAAGCCCGCGACCGTGCGCAGCACCATCTCTTCGACGCTCTCGTTCTCACTCGTACGAGCACTCTGGATCGCCCGTTCGTCACTGTTCGAGGTCGCCGAGAGCACGAAGACGCCCCGACCGGTCGCCGACGCCGCACTCAGCAGCGGCTCGAGGGCGGCGAAACCCAGGTACGGATTCACCGTCACGGCGTCGCAGCACAGTGGGGAGCGGTCGTGCAGCCACGCTTCGGCGTAACCTTCGTTGGTCGATCCGATGTCAGCGCGCTTCGCGTCACCGATGACCATCACGTGCGCGTCACGCGCATCCGCGATCAAACGCTCGAGCACCCGGAACCCCGCCGAGCCGAAACGCTCGAAGAACGCGACCTGGGGCTTGATGACCGCGGCGGTGTCGGTCACCGCCTCCAGGACCGCGAGCGAGAAGAACTCCAGCCCTTCGACCGAATCCGTTCTCCCCCACGACTCGAGCAACTGGCGGCTCGGATCGATGCCAACGCACAGTGGCCCGAGAGCCCGTATGCGCTCTTGCAGTCGCTCGCCGAATGAATCAGCCATGGGCTACTCCTATCAATTCACTAATGGCGCTAACGCCGTGGCGGCGCAGCCACTTCTCGACGCCACGTTGGATGATCCACGGGGCTCGGGGGTTGGCGAAGGTCGCGGTCCCGACTTCAATCGCGTTGGCCCCGGCCATGACCATGGCTATCGCATCCTCGCCGCGTTGGATGCCGCCGACGCCCACGATGGGCGCCGACGGGAACGCCTCACGGCATTCGTAGACGGCGCGAAGGGCGATGGGAAGGATGCCCGGCCCGCTGACTCCCCCGCCACCGTTGCCGAGCGAAGGACGGCGCCGCTCGATGTCGATCGTCATGCCGAGCACGGTGTTCACGAGCACCAGCGCGGCGGCCCCCGCTTCGAGGGCGGCTCCGGCGATGGCGACGAGGTCGGGGGTGTTCGGACTCAACTTGATCCAAAGCGGAAGATCGGCGCGTCGTGACGCCTCGACGACCGCTCTGGTCGCGTCGACGGAGTGCGCGAAGATGGCCGAGCGGCCTTCGAGGTTGGGACAGCTCGCGTTCACTTCGAGAGCGACGACGTCGGCCCCGCGCATCGCTTCGGCGGCCTCGGCGAACTCCGCGGCGGTGCGGCCCCAGATCGAACCAACGACCGTCGCGCCGCGCGCCCGCAACGCCGGCAGGTAGCCAGCGCGCCACGCCTCGACCCCCGGTCCCGAGAGGCCCACCGCGTTCAACATGTGCTCGCCCGATGCGGCGATCCGTGGTGGCGGGTTACCCTCCCAGGCGAAGGCCGCGAGAGACTTCGTCACGACCGCGCCGAGCTCACCGAGGTCCCCGTAGCCCGCGAGCTCGTCGCCATGGCCGGCGGTGCCCGCTGCGGTGAGCACGAGCGAGCGCAAGCTCACCTCGCCCACCTTGGCGCTGAGGTCGACGCTCACCCGTGGAGCTCTTGGAGAGAGTGCACGCGCCAACCTTGCGAGCGGGTGTCGGCAATCCCCTTCGCCGCGGCGAACCCGGCGCTCAGCGTCGTCAGGCACGGCACCGCGTGCACGACGCACGTAGTTCGAATCGAGGCTCCGTCAGCGCGGGCCCCTCCTCCCGACGGGGTGTTCACGACGAGCTGCACTTCACCCGACCGAATCATCGAGACGGCGTCGGCCCCCATGTCGGCGAGTCCGATCTTGCCGACCAGCGTCTCGACCGGAACGTCATGGGCGCGGAGATAGCCCGCGGTGCCGACGGTGGCGGCGATGGTGAAACCGAGCTCAACGAGCTGGCGGGCGAGATTGAGCCCGTTCACCTTGTCACGGTCGGCGAGGGACATGAAGACCTGGCCGGTGTCGGGAAGTCGCGTTCCCGCGGCGAGTTGGGCTTTCGCGAACGCGATGCCGAAACTCTCGCCGATGCCCATGACCTCGCCCGTCGAGCGCATCTCGGGCCCGAGCACGGTGTCGACACCCGGGAAACGACTGAAGGGTAGGACCGCTTCCTTCACGCTGACGTAGATGGGCTGGGGGGTCGTGGCGGGAACGATGTCCTGGGCGCGAAGCTCGCCGAGCGAATGGCCCATCATGACGCGCACGGCCACTTGAGCCAGTTGCACGCCGGTCGCCTTCGCGACGAAAGGAACCGTGCGGCTGGCGCGGGGGTTCGCCTCGAGCACGAACACCTCTTCGTCCTTCACCGCGTACTGCACGTTGATCAGCCCGACGACGCCAAGTGCGTCGGCGATCTTGCGGGTGTGGTCGTCGAGGGTGTCGAGCACGCGGCGGCTGAGCGACTGGGGAGGCAGGGCGCACGCCGAGTCCCCCGAGTGCACGCCGGCCTCTTCGACGTGCTCCATGATGCCGGCGATGAAGATGTCGCCCGTGGCGTCGCGCACCGCGTCGACGTCAACCTCGATGGCGTCTTCGAGGAAGCTGTCGAGGAGGATGGGGCGGCTCTGGGAGGCCCCTCCCTCCCGGGCGAGCGAACCGTGCGAGCTCGTGAGGTCGTTCATCACCCTTTCGAGCGCCGTGTCGTCGTAGACGATCTCCATCGCACGGCCACCCAGCACGTAGCTGGGCCGAACGAGTACCGGGTAGCCGATCTTCTTCACGATGGCCTTGGCTTGCTTCAACGTGAGCGCGACGTCGCCCGGCGGTTGGCGAAGTCCGAGCGAGGAGCAGATCGACGACCACTGCTCGCGGTCCTCAGCGGCGTCGATCGACGCGACCGGCGTGCCGAGCACCAAGGAACTGTCGATCGAGTGCGACAGCTTGAGCGGCGTCTGCCCACCGAGCGATACGACCACCCCGACGATGCGCGCGCCGTCGGTACAGGCCGCCTGCTCGGCGAGGATGACCTCAGCGAGGTCTTCGGGGGTGAGCGGCTCGAAGTAGAGCCGGTCCGACGTCGAGTAGTCGGTCGATACGGTCTCGGGGTTGCAGTTCACCATCACCGTTTCGAAACCCATATCGCGCAACGCCATCGACGCGTGGACGCAGCAGTAGTCGAACTCGATACCTTGGCCGATCCGGTTGGGACCCGATCCGAGGATGATGACCCGGTCGCGCGGTGAAAGCTCGACCTCGGTCGTGTCCTCATACGTGCTGTAGTGGTACGGCGTCGCCGCTTCGAACTCGGCCGCGCACGTGTCGACCGTCTTGAAGACGGTGTGCACCCCGGCCTCGCGACGAAGCCGCGCGACGTCGCTCGTCGTGCGGCCCGTCAGGTTGGCGATCTGGGGGTCAGAAAATCCCCATTGCTTGTAGCGCAGCCAACCTCGACGGTCGAGCGAGGACAGATCCAGACCGTGATGCAACTCTCGCTCGCGCTCGATTATCTCGGCCAGTTGATGGATGAACCAACGATCGATCCGGGTACGCTCGACGACCTCGTCGATGCCCGCTCCACGCCACATCACCTCGTGCAGTGCGAAGAGCCGCTCGGGGGTGGCCACCTCGCAACGGTGCCAGAGCGTCTCGAGATCCAGGGTCAGGAACTCGGAGTCACTGCCCAGCGCGAATCCGAGACGCCCCTGTTCGAGCGAGCGGATCGCCTTCTGCAACGACTCGGCGAAGTTTCGTCCGATGGCCATCACCTCGCCCACCGACTGCATGCGGGTCCCGAGTTCGGGAGTGGCGCCCGGCAACTTCTCGAAGGCCCAGCGGGGGATCTTCGTCACGACGTAGTCAATGACCGGCTCGAAACTGGCCGGCGTGACACGGGTGATGTCGTTCTCAATCTCGTTCAGCGTGTAGCCCACGGCCAGACGGGCGGCGATCTTGGCGATGGGGAACCCCGTCGCCTTCGATGCCAGTGCGCTCGAGCGGCTCACGCGGGGGTTCATCTCGATGACGAGTCGCTCGCCCGTGTCGGGGTTCACCGCGAACTGCACGTTCGATCCTCCGGTCTCGACGCCCACCCGGCGAAGCACGGCGAACGCGTCGTCGCGCATCTCCTGGTACTCGACGTCGGAAAGGGTCTGCGCCGGGGCCACGGTGATCGAGTCGCCAGTGTGCACGCCCATGGGATCGAAGTTCTCGATGCTGCATATGACGACGCAGTTGTCCGCGACGTCGCGCATGACCTCCAGCTCGTACTCTTTCCATCCGGCGATCGACTTCTCGACGAGGATCTCGCCGATGGGTGACGCCGCGATTCCCTCGCCGGCGAGCCGGCGAAAGTCAGCCTCGTTGTCCGCGATGCCGGTGCCGGCGCCGCCGAGGATGAAGCTCGGACGGATGATGATCGGCCAGCCAATGCGAGCGGCGATTCGAACGGCCTCGTCCACGTCGCGGGCGAATCCCGACTCGGGCACCGCCAGCCCAATGTCCGCCATCGCGGCCTTGAAGAGCTCGCGGTCCTCGGCGGTGGAGATCGCTTCGGGTCGAGCGCCGATCACCTCCACACCGAGCCGGTCCGTCACGCCGCGCCGGACGAGCTCCATCGTCAGGTTGAGCGCCGTCTGGCCGCCCAAGGTCGGCAGCAGCGCGTCGGGGCGCTCGCGCTCCAGGATGTCGGTGAGGACATCGGCGTCGAGTGGCTCGACGTAGGTGACGTCCGCCGTGGCGGGATCGGTCATGATCGTCGCGGGATTGGAGTTGACGAGGATCACCTTGTAGCCGTCGGCTGCGCAGCACCTGGCAGGCCTGGGTGCCCGAGTAGTCGAACTCGCACGCCTGACCGATCACGATCGGCCCCGATCCGATGACCATGATCGAGTGGATGTCGCTGCGACGGGGCATCAAATACTCTCCAGGGTGCCGCTTCGAAGCAGCGATTCGAAGCGGTCGAACAGGTAGCGCGCGTCGTGGGGGCCGGGGCCCGCCTCGGGGTGGTACTGCACCGAGAAGCAGCGGTCGGCCTTCGATGACACCCCTTCGATTACTCCGTCATTCAGATTCACGTGGCTCACGACTCCGCGAACGAGCGAGTCGGGCGTAACGGCGTAGTTGTGGTTCTGGGCCGTGATCTCGATACGGCCGGTGGCGAGGTCCTGGACGGGGTGGTTGCTGCCGTGATGGCCGAAGGGCAGTTTGTAGGTGGATCCCCCGAGCGCGGTTGAAAGCAGTTGATGGCCCAGGCAGATGCCGAAGATCGGCACGGTGCCGACGAGCTCGCCGACCACCGCCACGTTGTCCGCGAGCGCCGCGGGGTCACCCGGCCCGTTGGAGAGGAACACGCCGTCGGGACGAAGGTCACGGACTTCCTGCGCCGAGGTGGAGGAAGGAACGACGGTCAACCGGAACCGGCTGCCGAGCTGTTCGACCATAGTGGTCTTGATGCCGTAGTCGAAGGCCACCACGTGCAGGTCACCCTCGCCGCCGGTGTAGGACTTCCTCGTCGAAACCTTGGACACCAGGTCGGTGCCGTCGGTGCCCCGCGCTCGAGACGCGGCGTCGCGCACGACGTCGGGGCTGGCGTGCCCGAAGGCTCCGGGCAGTGCCCCGTGCGCCCGCAGGTGGCGGGTGAGCCGACGGGTGTCGACGCCGACGATCGCGGGGACCCGGTGCTGGCGGAGGAAACCTTCGAGCGGACCGACCGAGCGCCAGTTCGAAGCAACCGGCGACAGGTCGCGCACGACGAGTCCGTGGCACCACGGGTGCAGCGCCTCGTCGTCGAGCGGCGTCACGCCGTAGTTCCCGATGTGCGGATAGGTGAAGGCGATGACCTGACCGGCGTAGCTCGGGTCGGTAATCACCTCCTGGTATCCGCTCAGCGCGGTGTTGAACACGAATTCACCGGTGGTGAACCCTTCTTCGGGCAGGTGACCGGCGGCGTAGCCCTCGAAGGTCGTCCCGTCGGCGAGCACCAGCACTGAGGGAGTGCGCGTCATGCCAGCACCCCTTCGTTCACCACGAGTCGACCCTTCGCGATCGTGGCGCGGACTTTGCCGGCCAGTTCCCGGCCATCGTAGGGGGAGTTGGTCGCTCGGCTGTGCAGTTCGCTGCTGCGCGCGGTCCACCGCGTCTCGGTATCAAAGACCACCAGATTGGCGTCTTCGCCCGCCGCCAGCACGCCGCCGTGTCCACTGTGACGGATCCGGACGTCCGAATTGCGAAGCTGCGCTATCCGGGCGGGCCCGCGACTCAAGAGCGCAAAGAATCGGAGAGGACTCGCGTCCTCGGACCCGAGCGCCTCAAAGGTGAGCGACGCCACGTGCTCCAACCCGAGCATCCCCGCGGGCGCCTCGTCAAACGGCAGATCCTTGAGCTCCGGGGCGTGCGGAGCGTGATCGGTCGCCACCGCGTCGACCAGACCCGAGCGCATTGCTTTACGCAGGGCCTCCACGTCGCGTCGCGGACGAAGCGGCGGGTGCACCTTGAACAAAGGGTCGAACTGTTCGCACGCCGTCTCATCGAGCGTGAAATGGTGCGGCGCGACCTCGAAGGTGACCGGAAGACCTTCGTTGCGCGCGCTGACCACCACGTCGAGCGACCGCTTGGTCGAGAGGTGCAAGAAGTGCACCGCTCCCCCGGTGAGCCGCACGAGCTCGATGTCGCGAAGAACCATCAGTTCCTCGGCGAGAGCGGGACGACCGACCAGGCCAAGCCGGCTGCTCACGGCCCCCTCGTTCATCGATCCGCCGCCCGCAAGCAGTTCATCCTCGCAGTGCTGGGCCAAGCGGACGCCCAAGGGCTTGGCGTAGGTGAGGGCCCGACGCATCAGCGAAGGATCCTGCACGCCGATGCCGTCATCAGTGAAGAGCCGAACGCCGAGCTCGGCCATCTCCGCGAGGGGCGCGAGCATCTCGCCGCGCCGACCCTGGGTGATGGCCCCGGCGACCGCTATATCGAGCGGTGTCCGTGCGCCCCGGTCAAGCACGTAGGACACCAGGGCCACGTTGTCAAGTGCGGGCTCAGTATTGGGCATCGCCACGAGGGCCGTGAATCCCCCGAGAGCACCCGCCGCGGCGCCGCTTTCAATTGTCTCGGCCTCCTCACGGCCAGGCTCACGCAGATGCGTGTGCAGATCGACGAGGCCCGGTCCGACCCAGCAGCCCGAGGCGTCGACTTCGACGGCGTCACCCGGGGCGTCAGCGACGACGCCGACGGCCGCGATCCGTCCGTCGACGATCAGCACGTCGCCCACCTCAGCTGACGATTCACCAACAACGAGACCACCTCGCAGAACGATCGAACTCACGAGACCACTTCCTCTTTGGATCCAGCGACGGTCAGGTACAGCACCGCCATGCGAATTGGAACGCCGTTGGCTACCTGGCGTTCGATGACCGCTGCGGGCAAGTCGGCGACGCGCGAGTCGATCTCGACGCCGCGGTTCATTGGTCCCGGGTGCATGATGATCGTCGAGGGGCGCAGTCTCTTCGCCCTTTCGACAGTTAGGCCGAAGGTTTGCGTGAACTCCCCGAGGGACGGCACGAACGAGCCGCTGCCGCGCTCACGCTGCAAGCGCAGAAGGCCCACGACGTCAGCCCATTCGAGTGCTTCGTCAAAACTGTCCACGACCGTCACCGGCCAGTTCTCGATGTCGGCGGGCAGCAAGGTTCCGGGGGCCGCGACTCGAACCTGCGCGCCGAGCGTCACGTAGGCCGCGATGTCACTTCGGGCGACTCGGCTGTGACGGATATCACCCACGATCAGGATACGAAGACCATTGAAGAGTTCGCTCCCCGACTCCGCGCCCGAGATGCCCATTCTCTCGGCGAGCACCTGACGAATGGTGAAGGCGTCGAGGAGCCCCTGCGTCGGGTGCTGGTGCAACCCGTCGCCCGCGTTGATCACGTGCACGTGCGGAACGTATCTGCTGACCTGAAGTGCGGCTCCGCTCGACTGATGACGCATCACCACCGCATCGATGCCGAGAGCATCAATCGTCGCGATCGTGTCGCGCAGCGACTCGCCCTTCTTCACGCTGCTCGAAGCCACCGCGAGAGAGAGCACATCGGCGCTGAGCCTCTTCGCGGCGGTCTCGAAACTCAGGCGCGTCCTCGTCGACTCCTCGAAGAAGAGCGAAGCAACAACGCGCCCCTTGAGGGCGGGGACTTTCTTGATGGAGCGTCGGTTGACCTCGACGAAGGACTCCGCGGTATCGAGAACTTCCACAATCGCCTCGCGCGAGACGTTGTCAAGCGACAAGAGATTCTGTCCCCTGATCGTCCCGATCACGATGGCTCCCTCTTGCTGATCCACACGCCATCCAGATTCGCCGTGATCGCCTCATCCAGCGACGTCGGCAGGTTCTTTCCCACATAATCGGGACGAATCGGAAGTTCACGGTGACCTCGGTCAATCATCACCGCGAGTTGGACTGACCTGGGCCGGCCCCAGTCCGAGAGGGCGTTGAGAGCGGCCCGAATGGTCCTCCCGGTGAACAGCACGTCGTCGACGAGCACCACGGCACGATCGGTCAGGTCGTGGTCGATCGTGGTGGCGGCGGACCTTGGCACGGGATTGCGCGAGAGGTCGTCACGGTAGAAGGAGACGTCGAGCAGTCCAAAAGGGACCTTCAAGCCCGAAATCTCGCGGAGCAGTTCAGCCAACTTCTTGGCGAAGGGCTCTCCACCAGTCTGGAGCCCGATGATGGACACCTTCTCAGCGGAGTGATTGCGCTCGACGATCTCGTGCGCCATACGCTTCAGGGCGCGCGCGACGTCGTCGTGCGTCAACAGCTGGTTAGTTGAAGAAAACGCCAGACCGCTCTGTCGCGTCTGGCGTTCGTCGTTACTGCTCATATGTCTCCTGTCGTACAGGCCTCACGGGACCCGCTTCACGACAGACCTTCGGGGCACCCCATCACGAGGTACCCCGAAGAGCTGTTGGTGTTAATGAATTGTGTTAATTGTAGTCGTTACCGCGGAGATAATCACGCTGGCGACGGCCACCCAAACCCAGAAGAAGCGAACCAGGCGAGCCTGGTACCACTTGGTTCCATTGATTGCGCCCCGTGCCGAACGAATCGTCAATCCCAGCCCCAGAAAGGCCAGGATGATCAAGTGGATCAGGGTCGATCCGACAATGGCCATCATGGTCGAGTCGTACGCGGTGTAGGCCATCGTCAGGCTGTCTTCGTGCGCGGAGAAGATCGGCGGGATGTGGCGGAGTTGGATGACCGTGAAGACAACCGCAACGAGCGTCACCGCGGTGGCAACAGCCGCCATCGACGAATAGGACTTCGCATTCTTCGTGGCGCGAAGTCCACGTTCCGCCGCCCAGACGATTCCCGCGCTGACCACCGTCAAGATCGTCACCAACCAGTTCAGCCCGGCGGACAACGTCCCAACGTGAATCAACTTCGGATTAGGTATCGAACCACCCTTCACGTCCAGGATGTTGTAGTAGTACGAATATGGGTGGCCGGTATAACCCCACATGCTCATCCAGTGGCCACCGCTATCCACACCGCGCAGGTACAGATAGGTAAACAGCAGCGCGGCGAGTCCGATCATGTCACCGCCAATGAAGAGCCAAATGCCCATGCGTTGACGTCCGTCGACTACCTCGGGCGGCTCGTGATGCCCTCCGTCGTGCGCTCCGTGAGCATCGAGCTCTGAGTGGGTGTCGATACTCATGAACGCACCAGTTCCTCTCCGTAGTTGTAGGGGTCTTCAGTGATTACCGGCAGTACTTCGAAGTTCTCCAGGGGTGGCGGCGTTGGAACCATCCACTCGAGCGAGTTGGCGTGCCACGGGTTTGGTCCCGCGGGCTCACCCTTGTTCCACGAGGTGATCACCGCACCCAGCAAGACGAGCATGCCAGCCATGATCGTGTATGCCCCGATGGTGGTCATGAAGTTCGTGTGCTCGAAGATGAAGGCATACGAGGAGTAGCGACGAGGCATGCCCCGGAGTCCCGAGGCGAACATTGCGAGGAACGTCACCTGGACCCCTATGAAGGTCAGCCAGAACGAGATACGACCCATGAATTCGTTGAGGAACCGACCCGTAACCTTCGGGTACCAGAAGGCCAAAGCCGAGACCGCGCCGAAGAGCACCGAGCCAACGAACACGTAGTGGAAGTGGGCTGTCACGAACATCGTGCCGTGCAACTGGTCATCGAGTGGGATGTCCGAGAGGTAGATACCCGTCACGCCAGCGATGATGAAGTTCGCGATGAAGCCAAACATCCATATTGTCGGAAGCTTCATCCATATGTTTCCGCGCCAGAGGGTGCCAATGAGTACCAGGAAGAACAGGCCCGTCGGAATCGAGATGAGTTCCGTGGTGAGCATGAAAGGGCCCCCGAGTGTCGGTGCCCAGCCCGTGGTGAACATATGGTGGGCCCACACCAAGATGCTGAGTCCAGCAAGACCGGTCATGCCGGCGACAGCGGTTCGGTAACTGAAGACTGGCTTCCTCGACATGACTGCAGCGATCTCGAAGAGTGCGCCCACCGCGGGCAGCAGAATCACGTACACCTCAGGGTGTCCCATCAGCCAGAAGAGGTTCGCCTGAAGCCAGCCGGTGCCTCCGGCATTCGCAACGAAGAAGCTCGTGCTGAAAGTACGGTCCATCAGTGTCTGCGCCTCAACCAATGAGAAGAAGGGGAAGGCGTAGATCCCGAGTGCAGCCGCGATCATCACACCCCACACGAAGATGGGCAGACGCGCAAGGGTCATTCCCTTCGTGCGCATCGTGAGAATCGTACAGATCGTGTTGACACCCGCCACCGTGGTCGACACCGTGAAAACGATGATCGCCATGGCGAAGAAGTCCATTCCGACTCCCGCCTGGTCCGCGATCGGCGCCAACACCACCCATCCCATCGTCAGGCTGCCGACGGCCAACGTCGTGAGAAGAAGACCGGCTGCGCCTACGAGGGTCCAGAGGCTAAGTGCGTTCAAACGTGGAAACGCCATGTCGCGCGCTCCGCACATGATCGGCATCACAAAGTTGCCCCACGGTCCAGCAACCATGACGATGAGCGCCAGAATCATCAACATGCCGTGCACCGCGATGAAGCCGTTGTACACCTGCTGGTTCACAAAATGGTTGCCCGGCACGATCAGTTCAGTGCGGATAGCCATGGCCAAGATCCCACCAGCGCCCAAGAGCACCATCGTCATAATGATGTACTGGACACCGACCACTTTGTGGTCGGTGGTGAACTTCCAGTAGCGCGACGTTCCCTGGCCTTGTCCGGCCAGGTAGAGGTCGTCAGCGCGGGTGTTGTCGCGACCGATCAGCCATCGCAGCGGCGCAACGAATGCACCAATCCCCAGCCAGAAGCCAACAATCCAACCGATGGTCAACGAGGCAGCCACTTGGTCGCTGTAGGTTCGGCTCGTCGCGTCAAGGAAGTGGTGCGCGAGGTACCAAAAGAGCCACGCGAATACGATTCCACCGATCATCGCGGTGGCCATGTTCAAACGACGATGCAACCCGCCACCCTGAGGTATCGCTGCGGTCTTGGCCTGTTCCAATGTTGTTGTCATGCTGACCTCCTAGGCTCGCTGTGGCTGTGAAGCGAGCCAACTCGTGAATTGTTGTGCAGTTACGACGTGTCCCACGGTGACCATGAATGCGTGGTTCAAACCGCAGAACTGGGTGCATCGAATATCGAAGACACCCAACTTGTCCGGAGTCGTGTGAATGGTTGTAATCGTGCCGACGTTGGCGTCGACCTGGACACCCATGTTGGCGATCCAGAAGCCGTGGGTGACGTCGAGTGCAGTGACTCGGAACTCAACCTCGCGGTTGAGCGGGAGATAGAGGTCAGGAGACGAGACGTGCGTGCCCGGGTACGAGAATGACCAGACCCACTGCTGACCGGTTACGTCCACCACCAGTGGATTCTTCCCGGTGGAGCCATTGTCAACCGCCAAAGCTCCCAAGCCCCAAATGAGGAGGAACACCGTCAGGATCGTGGAAACGACCAACCACGTGGTGACGACCATCGCGTTCTCGCGAACCGCCGGACCCGCGGAGGGAACATCGTCACCCTTGTGCGTCCAGCGGGCCAGTGCGAAGAGCGCCGAGGCGTATACGCCCGCCGCCACTGGCGCCGCGGCGACGGTGAAGACGACCATCGTGAGGATCGTCAGGTGCATGTTGTTGCTCATCGATTTGGGCATGATCCACGCCGGCGCGTAGAGGCCAATAATCACGCCCACAACCGTGAGCGCCGCCCAAGTCCAGAGCATCCCCTTCAGGGACTTCTTGTTAGTAGAGGTAGACACGATTCTCCTTAGTTGACCGTCAGGGTGCCGGACATGTAGCCGTACGCCGACATTGCTTCACCGAACTGGCCTTCACGGGTGCTTCCGCATGGGAACTCACAGTTCCATTCGTAGACGCCCTTGGCGCCGGTCTTGAACGAGAATTGAACGACGACGGGCTTCGTGTACTGGCCTTGGCCGATGTTCACTGCTTGTGTATTCGAGTCCGCAGGGAGCGGAACAGACACGAACATGGTCTTGCTGCTTCCGGGAATGCCACGCAGCGTGAACGTGTGACCGACGTTCGTGGGGTCGACGCTCGACACCGTCTTGCCGTCAATAGTGGCGGTTCCACCTACGGTGCCCATCACCTGGTCGAAAAAGGCGTTGTTCAGTGACCCACCCGAGTCGTACTGGTCGATCGTGACGTTTACCGTCGTGTTAGCGGGTACCACCAAGTTGTCGTTTGAGTAGGAGACCCAGTCAGGATGAACGCCACCATCCTTCCCCTGCTCGCCAGCCATGGAGTCAGGGAACGTGCTGAGATTCAGGTTGCAGGTATTTGGTGCGGACTGGCTTGGAACACAGTTCAATGCCGCCTGGTGAGGAGTCGCGCTGGCCAGGGCAAACCCTGCCAGGGCCAACACACCGCCACCAAGGAGCACCGAAGCCAAGGCTACGCCGAGTGACTTCGACCGATTCATTCGCTCTCCTTTGATCTTTTCGAAACTCTTACGAAACTCTCACGAAATAATTCGCGTGAGTTCACGTAGACGAAAGTAGCGGAATAAAGAAACTAAATACGGTTAAAGTCGCTGAGGTGGCGCCAATTGCTAAGAATACGTTCAGAATCCACCTTGGCTTGTTCCTCGCAGAGCTGATCTGCATCCCCGCGTTCATCTTCGAAACCAGCCGCGCGCTGAGCGGCAACACGTTGTCGTGGGCCTACGTCGTGGAGTGGCCGCTCCTTGGCGGCTACGCGGTGTACATGTGGCGAAAGATGCTGCGGGAGGAAAAAGGACTGGATGTTCGGCCAGTGGCTAAGAGTACTGAGGAAGATGACCCGGAGTTGAAGGCCTGGAACGACTACCTCAAGTCGGTCCATGAGCCAGCTCAGACTGACAAACCCGACATCCGCGCCGACTGACGATCGAGGGCGGCGAAGAGCGACCCGTCTCGCATCACCAGCCTTCGCGTAATCAGCACGAGGCACGGTACCGCCCAGAAATCGCCGCACACCCACAAGATCGCCGCGGCCAACTGCTGCTGGTGGAATGCCTGGGCGACCGTGATCGCCGGTCCCGACATGTTCATTCCCGTCATGGCGCCCGAGCCGCGCAACATCACCGAATACCACGCGGCTTTAGTAAAGATCGACATCGCCATAGCCATGATGAGCATCTCGAGCATCGTGACGAGCACCATGAAGAGCTGCAACCTGAGGCGAATGCGGATCCCTCGAGGCGGTGCCGGAATGAGGTAATGGAAGAAAAAGAGTCCGGAAAGCAGGAACGCCGGCTCCATCAGCCAGTCCATGGCCCAGGTGTGCTCCATCACCGAATCGAAGACCCTGGGGACGTGGGCCGCAACCATCACCGCGTTGAGCAGCACCGCCGCGAGGATCGGGCTCGCCAGCCACTTAGGGGTTCGCCATTGGCGTCCTACGTACCACCAGCGAAGAACCTGGCGACGTTGCGTTGTTCCAAGCACCCACCAGCCGGACCGGCCCGACGCCGACCCGATGAGGCCCATTGGTACGAGGAACATCACGATGACGTGGCCAATCATGTGATCCGGCAGATTCGTCATGCCGTCCTTGGCGAACGACGACGCCGTGGCGAACCACAGCAGCGCCCATGACGTTAGGGCCAGCACGTACTGGAGCGTCACGCGCCTCGAACGAGCCCCTCTGCGAACGTAGGCCACCGTCGCCAGCATCGCACCGAGAACAGCGACGACACCTAGCGGGGCCACGGTCAGACCAATCCCGACTTGTGCAAGAGGGTCAACAACTCTGACTCCGAAGAGTTCTCGATGGCCCACGAGTTGGCTGGGTCGTCAGGAATGATCCACTTCAGTCGACCGTGGGAGTCGATGATGAACATGTAGTCGGAGTGGATACTCATCTTGTCAGTTGGCTTCATTTCGACAGTGATGCCGTACGAGTTCCAGACTGCCTTAGTCTCCGCCAACTTTCCAGTCACGAAGTAGAAATTCCGGATGTCGCCCAGGTGATGAACGGCAATGAAGCGGTTGTCGTCGGCCTGAGTCTCGTGGTAGGGATCCGCGGCAACCGCGACAATGTCCACCTTGGCGCTTGGTCCGAGTTCCTGGCGAACCCTGGCAAGTTGTTCGCCGAGCAGCGGGCAGTCCGTCCAGCACGTGGGATCGAGGAATGTAAGAAGCGTGAAGCGACCCGGGTGTTCACCAAGGGTGTAACTCTCTCCGGACTGGTCGGTCAGGGTGAACGTAGGCGCGACCGTGTCCGCCTCGATCGCCGAGCCGTTGCGCGCCGTGAAGAACGTGCTCTCCGCCGACGACACCGAAGCTAGGCCCATGGAGAAGATCGAGAAGATCACCATCGCGGAGGCGAACGAAGCCAGGACCGACCCGGAGCTCGAGCGCATCTCCCTCGGAAGACGCCTCGCGAGTGGTCCCCTCCCGACATGCTGTGGTCCGGATGCCCAAGTGAGGGCGGCCATGGGTATCAGTGAGTTGAGGTCAGTCGCGAGCCCGCCGAAGATCGCTGCGTCCTGCGCCACGATCCAAAAAGCCAAGCACCCAACGACGAACGTCCACACTGGCCAGCGCCAACCACGACTGCTCGCCATCCAGAGTCCCACAGCACTAGCGAGCAACCACAGGATGATGACGATGTTGAATCCCCCACCCATCGAACCAGCAATGTCTCCCCCGTGACGCGCAATCGATGCGAGCAGGTGAGGCTGGGGGATCTCAGTCATGGACTGGGTCATGGCGGTCAACGCATTGCTGTTGCCCCCGTGCCAGAACCCCCGTGAAGGAAGGAATTGCAGGGCAGCGGCGACTCCGATCATCACGCTCAGACCCCGTAACGTGTACCGGGAAAACTTCTCGGGAAATGACCCCGGCGACATCGCCAGCCACACGCCCGCCACGATATACAAGAGCGTGGCTCCGGGCCATCCAAAGAGAATCGAGCTTGAGGACTGGAATATGCCGCCAGCCCCGTTGCCGAGAAGCCAAATCATTGCCGCCCACGCGGCCGAGACACCCCCAGCGAAGCGTCCAATGGTCGAATTCGATACGAGCAGCAAGATCCCGAGGCCCACCTGAATCCACGCGGTGCCAACGGCGAGCGCGATCGGATGGTTGTTCCAGACACCGATACCATCGTTCATCAAGAGGTGGAGCCAGTGGGGGGTCCCGCTCGCCATCGGCGCCACGACGTTGTTCGCGAGACCGAGCGGCATCGAAACCTGGAACTGAAGGATTCCGTCGACCAGCCAGATCGCGCCAAAGGCCATCCGAAGAAGACTGCGATTACGCGGCTCATTGAGCCCCGCTACCGAAAGGTTGAAGGTGCTGACTTTGCGAAGAACGACCGCGCCGAGCAGTATGGCCAGACCAATCGCGATGATCCACAGCACCGCCGCGACGTAGACACTGTGGCGAAAGAGTGCCACGACGAGCGGATTCGTCAGGTCAATTGGCGAAGGGTTGCCCATTGGCACGGTGATCGCTCCTGCGGTTAATTGAGAATATTCTCAGAAATCGAAGATAACACGCCGTTGACGAATGACGGCGAACTGTCGGTTGAGTAGACCTTCGCGAGTTCCACTGCTTCGTCCAAGATAACGGCCATCGGCGGAGCATCGTCCATCAGCATCTCCCCGATTGCCAGAGTCATCACCAATCGGTCGACCATTGCAATCCGCTCCAGTGGCCAGTCAATTGCGAACTGCGAGATGAGCGAGTTAGCCCGCTCTTGATTCAAGTGGGCGGACATCAAGATCTCGACGGTGTAGGGGTCGGGTCGAACGTTCAGTTCGTTGAGCACCTCCGCGATTGGCCGAGCCTTGATGCTCGCCTCATAAAAGATCTCGAGCGCGCGCTCGCGCGCCTGGTGACGCTTGGCTCCAAGCTCGCTCACTCTAAGCCCGAGTCATGTATTCGCCGGTACGGGTATCGACCTTGATGGTTTCTCCCGGGCCCACGAACAATGGCACTTGCACGACGAAACCGGTTTCCAGGGTTGCGGGCTTGCGCGCACCCGACACGCGGTCGCCCTGGATTCCCGGTTCGGTCTCGGTGATGGTGAGCTCGACCGAGGCCGGAAGCTCAACGCCGATGATTTCATCATCGTGCAGGATGAGCATCGCCTTACCGGTCTCTCTCAGGAAATTGACGGCGTCGCCGAGGTTCTTCGACGAGACCGGCACCTGGTCGTACGTGGACTGGTCCATGAAGATGTAGTCGTCGCCGTCGCGGTAGAGGTACTGCGTGTCGCGCTTGTCAATGATGGCCTGCTCAAGGCGCTCGTCAGCGCGGTAGGTCCGCTCGATGACGGCGCCCGAGCGGGCGTTGCGCAACTTGGTACGAACGAACGCCCCACCCTTGCCGGGCTTCACGTGCTGGAACTCAATGACTTGGAAGAGGCCGTCGTCGATCTTCAGGGTGATGCCGTTCTTGATGTCAGAGGTTGAAATTGCGGCCATGAGGCTCGGGACCTTTCGCGAAAGTAGCGTTGCCCATTCTAGGCAGTCCCGATGGGACCAGGAACTAGGCGAGTTCCAGGAGCCGCCGCACCGCGTCAAGGGCGAGCTCGTAACTGGTCGCGCCGAAGCCGGCGATCGAGCCATTCACGACACCGGCCAAGGTGCTCACGTGACGAAAAGGCTCCCTCGCGGCCGGATTCGAAAGATGAACCTCGACCTTGACACCATTGAACATGGCCAAGGCGTCCGCCAACGCCCACGACGAATGCGTCAGGGCCCCGGCGTTTATGACGATTGCGACCGAAGTACCTCGAGCGGCATGCACCGCTTCAATGAGTTCGCCTTCGAAGTTCGACTGCACGTGGCGAACGCTGAACCCGTCCTTCTCGGCGCGTGCGGTGAAACGTTCGACGTGCTCGGCCAGGGTCGTCGAGCCGTATATCTCAGGGCTCCGCGTCCCCAGTTCGTCCAGATTGGGACCTGACAACAACAGAATCTCTTTGCTCACTGTTCACCTCGGAAACTTTCTAGTACTTGGGCGACGATCCCGGGCTCGACGCCACGAACCACCTCGAAGCCGTTCGGGCCCTCGAGCACGAACGTTAAGTCGTGATGCGCCTTCTTGTCATGACCCATTGCCTGGACGATGTCCGAGGTCGCGAGATTCGCGGGAACCCCATAGTGCAGCCCGAGGATACGAAGGACTTCGTCGTGATTGATGATCTGGTCGGCGTCGACCCTGCCGAGTGCGTGCGCCAACCGCACCGCAAAGGCCAGTCCAATGGCGACCGCCTCGCCGTGACGAAGTTCGTCGGGATCACGGGCGAGGGCCAGGATCTCGAGCGCGTGTCCCAATGTGTGTCCGTAGTTCAATAGGGCGCGCTTGCCGCTCTCGAACTCATCGGCCGCGATAATGGAAGCCTTCAATTTCACCGACATCGAGACCAGATCGCCCAACGAAGCGTCATCGAGTTCGTTCGCGGGTCGGCCCTCGAGCAGCCAGCACTTGGCTATCTCGCCGAGGCCGCTCAGTCGCTCGCGCTCGGGCAGCGTCTCCAGCGTCTCGAAGTCGCAGAAAACCGCGAGGGGCTGGTGGAACGCACCCACTAGATTCTTTCCGGCCTTTAGGTTGATTGCGGTCTTGCCTCCGATGGCGGCGTCCACCTGGCCGACCAACGTCGTGGGCATCTGCACGACGGCAATGCCCCGCAGATAGACCGCGGCGGCGAAGCCCGCGAGATCGGTCACCGCTCCCCCGCCGACGGCGATCACCACATCGCTGCGGGAAAGCTCCAACGCCGCCATCCGTTCGCACAGGTACTCGAGCGTCGCGAACGTCTTGGCTGATTCGCCCTCGGGCACCTCAATCACCTGCGCCCCGAGCTCGGACGCGAAGTCGAACCACAGCTCGGAGCGCAGCGAAGCCGAGGTAATGATGACCTTCGACTTCGCGTTCGGACAGTGCTCGCGGATGAAGCCGTCGACCAGGTGGCGCGCCCCTTCCTGCAGCACCACCTCGTACGAGCGGCTCTGGAGATCGACTGTGATGTTCACTGCCCCACCCTTTGCGCCTCGCTCAGCACCCGCTCAACCACGTCGTCAAGTGTCCCCGACGCGTCGACGCAAACCCGTGATACCTCTCGGTACCACTGCTCGCGTTGCTGGCGAAGACGGACGAGGGCGCCGCGGGGATCGTCGCCGAGCAGCGGACGATCGCCGTCACCCACCCGTTCGAGAATCTCGTCATCACTGCAGTCCAGCCAGAAGGTCCGCTCCCCGGCCAGAACTTCACGGGCCGATCGGGTGGTCACGATGCCTCCGCCGGTCGCCACGATCGCGTCCTCTGCGAGCGCCTCCTCGAGGGCGCGAAGTTCGGCCGCTCGAAACGCTTCCTCGCCGGCGCTTCGCAGGTACTCGGCGGCCGTGCAGCCAACGGACGCGGCGAGCAGGTCGTCGGTGTCGATAAATCCGCGGTTCCAGTTGCTCGCGATCTCCCTGCCCACGGTGGTCTTGCCGGTTCCGGGAAGGCCAACGAGGACGAGAAGCGCCACTGCTACTCGGGGCGAGAGGCCGAAGCCGTCGAACCCAGATTGGCCACGTAGGCGCCATGATTGCGGACGAACTCATCGACCGAGTCTCCGCCGAATTTGCGCAGGGCCTCGTTCGCCAGCACCAGCGCCATCATCGCCTCGGTGACCACGCCGAGCGCGGGAACCGCGGTGACGTCGGTGCGCTCCTTGAATGAGACCGCCGACTCGCCCGTCGCCACGTCCACCGTTTCAAGGACGGGTCGATTGAGGGTCGCGAGGGGCTTCATCGCCACCTTGGCGATGACCGGAGCTCCGGACGTCATCCCGCCCTCGAGTCCGCCCGCGTGGTCGCTGCGTCGCACGTAGCCGCCACCGCTCTTGAAGGTTTCGTCCACCGCTATGGCGTCATGGGCCACGCTTCCGCGCTGGGAGGCCTGTCGCATGCCGTCGCCGATCTCCACGGCCTTTACGGCCTGGATGCTCATCAGCGCCCCGGCGATCAGGCCGTCAAGCTTGCGGTCCCAGTGCACGTACGAACCGAGTCCGACGGGCAGGCCGTAGGCGATGACTTCGACGATGCCGCCGAGCGAGTCGCCCTCTTTCGCGGCGGCCTTGATCTCGCCGATCATGGCCTCTGCGGTGTCGGCGTCGAAACATCGAACCTCGTTCTCGTCGACGATGGCGAGCTCGCCCGGCAACGGGCGATGATCGCCCGGCGACGCCACTTGTCCGATGCGCACGACGTGGCTGAGCACCTCAACGCCAATGGTGGCGAGAAGGGCCTTCGCGAGAGCGCCCGCGACGACGCGGGCCGCCGTTTCGCGCGCACTCGCCCGCTCGAGGACATCACGGGCGTCATCAAAGCCGTACTTCTGCATGCCCGCCAGGTCGGCGTGGCCGGGCCGGGGTTTGGTGAGCTTGTCGCTCGGCGTTCCCGGGGCGGCGGACATTTCCTGCTCCCACTTGGGCCACTCGGAGTTGAGAATCTCGATGGCGACCGGCGAGCCGAGGGTTCGACCGTGACGTATCCCGCCGGTCAAGCGCAACTCGTCGCGCTCGAAACGCATCCGGGGTCCGCGGCCGTAGCCGAGGCGCCGTCGAGCGAGTTCATCGCCGATCTGTTCCGCCGTTATTGGCAGCCCCGCCGGCAGACCCTCCACGATGACGGTCAGTGACGGTCCGTGGCTCTCGCCAGCAGTGAGGAAGCGCAACATCTCCCAATTCTAGGGCGCGCGCTGAGGCCTACTGTTCGTTGGCGTAGAAAGGATTCACGCCCGAGGCGTGGTCGGTGACATCGATGACGCCCGTCAGTTCCGGGATCGCGTCGCGGAGCGTCGCTTCGATTCCCTGGGTCAGTGTCAGGCGGCTCATCGCGCATCCTTGGCAGCCACCGGACATCTTGACGTAGGCGACCTTCTGCTCCTCGTCGAGCGCCACGAGGTCGCAGTGTCCGCCGTGCGAGGCGATCGAAGGGTTCACCTGCTCCTCGAGCACGCTGACGGCGAACAACGCCATCGGTCCTTCGATGCCGAGCGCCAGGATGTCCGCGGGGACACCGGGGTTCACTTCCTCGGGGGTCGGTATGTTCGGATTCACGAGCACGAGTCCGCCGCCACCATCGCTCGCGAACTCCAGACGACTGCCGCGAAGTCGATCGATGCTGTTCGCCGGTATGACGATCGTCACCTCGCCATCAACGCCAATGGCCGAATCCTGCGGAGCGTCGGCTCGATCTGAGAAGTAGAGATCGTAGGCGTAGCCCGCGCCACGGGTTCCCGTGACCTCCACCCAGAGCGCCAGCCCTTCGCCGTTGTCTTCGTTGCCCAGCGCATCGAGCACAACGTTGCGGGCCTCGTCGGTGAGGGTCAGGATGTCAGAAGTTTCGACGGTAGTCATGGCACAAGTCTAGAGGTGACTCGCAAGATCGATCACGCGAACTAGGTTCTATCTGTGACTTCAATACCACGCGACGCCCATGAATGGGTGAGTTTCGAGGACGACAAAGACCAGCGAACATGGATGTTCGACGTCACGTTCCTCGAAAGCAACTGGACGTGCATCTTCGGTGACGGTTGCCAGGGCGTCCTCACCGGTCCCACGCCCGAATTAGTGCAAGGCTGCTGCAGTTACGGGGCGCACTTCACCGACGAGAAGGATCGACAGCGAGTCGAGAAGGCGGCCAAGCACCTGACCGATGACCAGTGGCAGTTCAGGGCCAAGGGCAAAGAGGGCACCACCCGGGTGAAGAGGAACGGGGAGATCGTCACCAAGCTGGTGAAGGACGCCTGCATATTCCTCAATCGTCCCGACTTTCACCGCGGGCCCGGCTGCGCGCTGCACGTGATGTCTATTGACAACAACGAGAGCTATATCCCCTTGAAGCCCGAGGTCTGCTGGCAGTTGCCGTTGCGCCGTGACGACGAGGTTCAAGAGAGTGGCCACGTCATCACCCGAATCGCCCAATGGAACCGCAGCGACTGGGGCGCCGGTGGCGACGAGTTTCACTGGTGGTGCACCGAAGACGCGCGGGCCTTCGTCGGGAAGAATCGTGTCGTCGATTCCATGGCGGAGGAACTCACCGCCATGGTGGGAAAGGTCGTCTACGGCCAACTGCTCGCCTACATGGACAAGCGGGCGACCCAACCCAAGGGGACATTGCTGCCCCACCCGGTACTTCGACGCAAGGCTTAACTCTCTGCGGCGAGCGGGTCTTCTTCGTTGAATGACGTGCGAGGCAGAGAACCAAGAATCTCGTCGTAGCGGTCCTCTTCGGCGAGGCACCACTCTGCGTGCACGTCCTCGGGCGCCGCACCGCACTCATCGCACGTGGTCGCGCGGGGTCCGGTATTGCGCTTGAGTTCGCGAGCTTCAACAAACCGACGATGGCGGCCCTTTTTCACGTCAACTCCTCACTGGTCGCAGGCCATAACTGGCGGCGACCGCGGTTCAGTAGAACTGAGCCGAGTAGCCATGATACCAACTTGAGCATCGACTCACGCCCCTCTAACATTCAGTCGTGAGCGAACCCTTTAATCCCAACGAGATGATCCTGAGATTCCAAGAAAGGGCCGAGGCCGTCAAGCGCCGAGGACTACCCCCCGTCGAGGGCCCGGAACGCCAGCTCTTCCTCGAGGCGGCCAAGATCGACTTCCAGGACTACGCCATGCTGGGTGACGCCACGGCGACACTGGAGAACGGCATCTTGAGACTCGAGATAGACCTTCGGCCTCGAGACGACGGATAGAGTCCGGTCTTACTTCGTCGCCGCGGCGACGTCGATCCGCGCCGCGGCTTCAGAGAGGGCGGCGAGTCCCTTTGACATGGAGAAAAGGGCCTGCGCGCGCTTCGCGGGGCTTGCGGCGGCGTTGTAGCACTCATTGGCCGCCGCACCCAGGTTGGTGTAGGCGCTCGACAAGAGCGTCGTGGACTGACCGTCCGGCGTCGGCAGCGACGCATTGGCCGACTCGGTGTCAACCAGCAGCACCGCGCAGACCGTGTGAAGGTTAGCGCTGCTCATCGAGGCGATCTCCAACGCCTTCGCCGAATTGTGGGCGTCGCTCGAAAGAACGACCAGTGAGCTTCGAAAGCTACTCTGAGTGACCCAGGTGCGCATCGCCGTCACCGAACTCTCGGCGCCGCACGCGCTCAAGATGAGGCCCGCCAAGAGCAACGCCGTCAGCCGACGAATCACGCGATGACCATGAGGTGCAGCTCACGACGTCCTCGTCGAACGACGAGGTAGCGATCGTGCAATGCGCGAGAGGCGTCGATCCGCGTTGATCCATCCACACGGACATTGTTGACGTAGACGCCACCCTGCTCGAGAAAACGCCGAGCCTCACCCTTTGATTTCGCAAGCTCGCATCGAACCAGAAGGTCAGCCGGCTCGACTCCCTCGAGCAGCTCATTGCGCGACCACGTCGATGACGGAGCGTCAGCCACCACCTGGAGAAGCGTCGACTCGTCCAGGCCAGCAATGTCTTCGCTGAAGAGCGCTTCGCCGGCCCTTTCGGCCTTTCGTGCGGCTTCTTCGCCGTGCACCAGGGTCACCACCGCGTTCGCCAATGCCCGCTGGGCCCGTCGCTCCTGCGGTTTCGCGCGCGTGGCCTCGTCGAGTTCGAGGATTGTCTCATGATCGAGGAACGTGAAGAAGCGAAGCAACGCGGGCGACATGGCGTCGTCGGCGTTCAAGAGGAACTGATGGAAGGCGAACGGCGAGGTCAGCGAAGCGTCGAGCCAGACCCTGTCGTTGCCGCCTTCCGATTTGCCGAATTTCTGTCCATCCGCGCGTAGCAGCAGGGGCGACGTCAGCCCGTGCGCCGGGTGCCCCGTGACCTTACGCACCAGTTCGGTTCCCATCGTGATGTTTCCCCACTGGTCGGAACCTCCGAGCTGCAGGGTGCAGTCGTTGTCCAGATTCAGGCGCAGGAAGTCGTACGCCTGCAGGAGCATGTACGAGAACTCGGTGAAGGAGAGCCCGACATCATCGCGGTCAAGTCGGCTCTTCACCGATTCCTTCGCGACCATCTGGTTCACCGTGAAATGCTTGCCCACGTCACGCAAGAAGTCGGTGAGGGGAATGGTGGTGAGCCAGTCGGCATTGTTGAGCAGCAACGCCCGCGAACTGCCGGCGTCGGAGGTGAAGTCGAGAAAACGACTCAACTGCTCCCTGATGCCTTCGACGTTCGCGGCCAACTGCTCGCTCGTCAACAGCGGTCGCTCGACCGCCTTGAAGCTCGGGTCACCGATGAGCCCGGTGCCCCCGCCGGCGAGGGCGATGGGGCGGTTCCCCGCCAATTGGAGCCGGCGAAGATTGCAGAGTTGCAGCAGGCTTCCCAGATGCAGCGACGGCGCCGTCGGGTCGAATCCGATGTAGGCCGTGACCCCGCCCGCACTCAGTCGGTCAAGGATGTTCTCGTCGGTGGTTTGGTGGACCAGCCCACGAAACTGCCAGTCTTCGCGAAGATTCATAGGCGAAGTCTACGAGAACCCTCCATCTACAAGAGTGCGTACGACGGCAAATGAACCTGGAGCCACAGCACCAGGGCGTTCCACGCGCCGGTTATCTCGGCGATTCCGATGAGCATGAGCAGGACTCCGCCGATGAGTCCCAGCGTCTTGCTGTGGCGACGAAGCCACGTCGAGGCAGTGGCCATCCACTCGGTGGCGAGGGCGGCGACGACGAAGGGAACCCCGAGCCCGAGGCAGTACACGAAGGCCAGCGTCGACCCGCGAAGCGCCGTGGCCCCCGACGAAGACGCCGCGAGACCGAGAATCGATCCGAGCGTCGGTCCAATGCACGGCGTCCAGCCCAGTCCGAAGGTGATGCCGAGCAGCCCGGCGCCGATGACCGACACTCGGGGCAGGCGGTGTATGCGACGATCGCGCTGGAGCCATGAAGACGGCCACAGCCCCGCGAAGAACATCCCGAGGAGAATCGTAAGGACGCCGAACACGATGTCGAGCGGGCGCTCGTGCGTGCGCAGGTGAGCGCCGAACTCGCCGAAGAGGGCTCCGAAACTGACGAACACGAGGGCGAAGCCGAGCACGAACGCGATGGAGCCCACCAACGCCCGTCCCCTTGCAGTCTGGCCCTCGACGCGCCCCGACGCTCCGCTCAGGAACGCAACGTACCCCGGGAGCAGCGGCAGGACGCACGGCGAGACGAATGAGACGAGACCCGCGGCGAATGCCAAGGGGAACGCCGCCAGCAGGGACGCCGGGAGCGTCGCGACCGTCACGAACGACCTCGACGATTCTGTATCACCTGGTTGAGCGAATCATGGATCGCCACGTTCTCCCTCCGGTTCGGTACGCGCGCTACGACCACGGTGACCCCTTCGACGCTGAGCCCGTGTGTGACGGCGCGCTGCAGTTCGAGTCGCGAGTGAACCGTCGTGCTGAAATGTCCGAACGCTCTGGCGATCGCTTCCACGTCGTGGTAGCGCGGGGTTCCAAAGAGCTGCTCGAAGCGGTCCTCGCTGAGCGACGTGGCTTGGGGCAGGAAGGAGAAGATTCCGCCGCCCTGGTTGTCGGTCACGACCAGCACGCACGTGCCTCCGGCGTCGCCCAAGCCGTCCACCAGGCCCGACACGTCGTGCAGCAGGGTCACGTCGCCGATCAGGCCGATTCCCCTTCTGGCGACGCTCACACCAAGAATGGTTGACACCACGCCGTCGATTCCGTTCACGCCGCGGTTGGCGAATGTGTCAGCGCGCCGCGACGCCGACCACCATTCGACGTCGCGAACGGGCATGGAAGAACCCACGACGAGCGGAACTTCGAAGTCGCCGCTCAGTTCCACGACAATCCGGGCGACCGCCGGTTCATCGAGCGCGTCGTCGTCGGACTCCTTGGCCCGCAAGTACTCGCCCACCGACTCCGACGCGGCGTGCCAATGGCGGGCGTAGCCGGGATCGGCTCGAAGGAGGGCCGCGTCGCCGCTCGGAAGTCCCGCAGCGAACTCGCTGATCAACCCGTCCGGGTCGTTCACCGGACCGGCCCCGAGCAAGCCCACCGTTCGCGCCTTCCAGAGGCGCATCCGCTCCTGCAGGACCTTCGACGCGGGAAGCCCTCCCAGGCGCACGATCACGTCCGGCTTCGCCCCATCAACGAAGGATTCGTCACGAAGGAGCGGATCGAAATACGCGAGTGAACCCTGCGCCGTGGCGTCGCCAAGTACCACCCAATCCAGTTCTCGACACTGGGCGATGACGTCGGCACCAACACCTCGGCCCACGACGGCGAGCACCCGCTGGCCGTTCACGTCCAGCCGAGGCGCGCTGACGTGGGGCTTGGCGAAGATGCGCCACGCGGCCCCACCCTCTCGACCGCTTGGCAGGTCCAAGACGGTTCCGATGAGGGGCTCGATGAACGCGGCGTTCAAGTGCACCGGTCCAGGGGCGCCCGAAGTCCCGGCCGCGTCGGACCAGAGCCGGTTGGCGAGGGCCCGCCACGAGGAGGACGCTTCGAGTCGCGCGACGCCCGGCTCCTCAAAGCGGCGCACCATCGGGCCGTAGAGGTTGCGTTGCACGATCGTCTGCGGCGCTCCGACGCCGTGGAGCTCGGGCGGGCGATCCGCGGTGAGGACGAGCAGCGCCACATTGGCGAGGTCCGCCTCGGCGACGGCGGAGTGCAACTCGGCGGCGGCCGTGCCGCTGGTGACGAGGATCGCGACCGGTCGCCTCGTCGCAAGCGAGCGGCCAAGGGCGAAGAACCCGGCGCTTCGTTCGTCGATCCTCACGTGGATCGCTAGTTCGCCCCGGTCGGCGAACGCCAGTGCGAGGGGCGTGGAGCGTGATCCGGGACAGACAACGACGTCACGAAGCCCACTGCGGCACCACTCGTCAACGACGGTGGCCACGAACGTCGCCTGGACGTCGGCCGCGCTCGGTACGCTCTGTTGCAATGCCACTCCTCAGTTACGATCGACAAGGGTCGGGATCAGCCCTCGTTTGGCTGCACGGATTCACTCAAACGAGGTCGTCGGCACACCAGTTCCGTTCCATTCTGGCAGGAACCAACGAACTGCTGACGCTGGACCTGCCGGGCCACGGTTCGGCGGCGGCAATCAGCGCCACGCTCAATGAAACGGCCGATCTGCTCGCAAAGACGCTTCCCGACGAGCCCGTCGCTCTCGGGGGCTACTCCTTTGGGGCGCGGGTGGCCCTTCACCTCGCCCTTCGACATCCCGATCGAATCTCCCGCCTGGTGTTGCTGGGCGCTTCTCGCGGGATAGAAGACCTCGACGAGCGCGCAGCCCGCAAGCGGCGCGATGACGACTTGGCCCAGCGGATCGAGGAAATCGGCGCACGCCGATTCCTCGATGAGTGGCTGAGCCAACCGATGTTTACAGCACTCGCGAACGATGACTTCGAACGGGCCGCCAGAAGCTCCGATCCCCACGGTCTCGCTAATTCACTGCGCACGTCGGGCACGGGGACCCAAGAGTGGCTCGGGACAAGACTCCACGAGATCGAAGTGCCCACGCTGGCATTGGCGGGAGCGAACGACGCCAAGTTCTCCCTTGAAGCCGAGGCGATCGCGAGCGGCGTCAAGAACGGCGCCTGGCTGCTCATTGGAGGAGCCGGGCACGCCGCCCAGCTTGAGCAGCCTCAGCGCACCGCACAAGCCGTGCGGGAGTTCCTCAACGGGTGACGAAGAAGGTCGCGCCAAGCAGTCCACCGAGCACCAGTTGGGTCCTCGCCGTGGCTTGGAGGAGGGCCAGCAACTCCCGCCCGTTTCGAGGTGAAAAGGCCATCCTCAGAGCGGGGATGTAGAGGGCGATGGCGACGGCGCCAACGAGTCCTTCGCCGCCCATGACCACCCCGATGACGACCCCCGCGACGGAGATCGCGTAGAGCCACGACGCGCGCGTGCGCCCGAGCCGGGCGGCGAGCGTCTTCTTGCCAGACAACTGATCGCCCTCAACATCGCGCAGGTTGTTGGCTTCGAGCAATGCGCACGCCATGGAGCCGGTGGCCAGGCCGAACCACCAGGAGGAACCGGGAAATCTCAGGTGCTGCACGTAGCTCGTGCCGACCGTGGCGACGAAGCCGAAATAGGTCAGGACGAACAGCTCGCCGAAGCCGTAGTAACCGTAGGGAATCGGGCCGCCGGTGTAGAACCAGCCCGCGAGGATGGCGGTGAGTCCGACGAGCAATAGCCACCACGACGTCCTCGACGCCAACAGCAGACCGACCACGGCGGCGAACGCGAACAAGGCCCACGCTGCGTACTTCACCCGTGATGGCTCAACGAGCGATGAAGCGGTCAGTCGAAACGGGCCCACGCGAACCGCGTCCGTCCCGCGAACCCCGTCCGAGTAGTCGTTGGCGTAGTTGGTGCCGATCTGCAGCGCGAGGGCCACCAACACGCACAACGCCGAGTTCAGCCATTCAATGGGCGCGGGACGCACCAGCGAGGCGCCGACCAGGACCGGCACCAGCGCGGCCGGGAGCGTGCGGGGACGAGCCGCCAGCACCCATCGACGAAGGGGCCCGGGAGCCCCGGTCATGGACGCTTCGGGAACTTCGAAAAATCCGGCTTTCGGTGCTCGACGAATGCGTTGCGACCTTCTTGGCCTTCTTCTGACATGTAGAACAGCATCGTGGCGTCTCCGGCGAGTTGCTGGACTCCGGCGAGGCCGTCTTCGGCGGCGTTGAATCCGGCCTTCAACATTCGAAGCGCGAGCGGCGAGAGCGTCAGCATCTGACGGCACCACGCCACGGTCTCGCTCTCCAGCTGCGCAAGCGGCACCACCGTGTTGACGAGGCCCCAGTCGAGCGCCTGCTGCGCGTCGTACTGGCGGCAGAGGAACCAGACTTCCTTCGCGCGCTTCAGGCCAATGCTGCGCGCGAGCAGTGACGAACCGTAGCCCCCGTCGAATGAGCCAACGCGGGGTCCAGTCTGGCCGAAGCGGGCATTGTCCGCCGCGAGGGAGAGATCGCACACGAGGTGCAATATGTGCCCGCCGCCAATGGCGTAGCCCGCGATCTGAGCGATGACGGGCTTGGGTAGCCGCCGAATTTGAATCTGGAGATCGAGCACATTGAGGCGTCCGACTCCCTGGCGCGCGACCTCGTCATCGCCGATGTAGCCGTCGTCGCCCCGGATCTTCTGGTCGCCCCCCGAGCAGAAGGCGTCGGGCCCCGCGCCGGTCAGGATGATGGTGCCGACTGAGATGTCGTCGCGCGCGCGCTCGAAGGCGTCCGACAGTTCAAACAGTGTCTGGGGTCGAAACGCGTTGCGGCGTTCGGGTCGATTGATGGTGATTCGCGCGATCCCCTCGCCCACCTCGTAGATGATGTCGCCGTACTCGCCCTGCTGCTCCCACGCGGGCAGCGGCCACGAGCGGAACTCCTCGACGGGGTCAATCGGTGAACCTTGAATAACGGTGTCGGACATGCCGACCACGCTACCGCTCGTTCAGACGGGGGCCATCACCACGCCGGGCTCGGCCCGTTCACCCGGGCGATCCTCGTGCTCAACAAGGCGCTCGTGCAGGTCCTCGCGGACGCTGGCGAACGCCGGGTCGTTGAAGCGATTCACGCGTTGCTGCGGGTCGTCCGCCAGGTCGTAAAGCTCGCCCTCGCTCCCGTCATGAAGCGTCCCGGGCTGGTACTCGCTGTAGAGGTGACCGCGAGTCACGACCGATCGAACGTGCACATCGACTCCGAACAGGGCCGAATCCCACTCGGTGACCGTCGATTCGAACGAGCGGGCGTGGGCATCATCGTCATCGACCGGCAACGAGGCGCCTTCGACCCACACTGGCGCGGGCTGGCCGGCCACCGCCAGAAACGTCGCCGCCAGCGACACCAGGCTGACGGGTGCCGTCACCACGCTCGCACGGGGTTTGGTGGAGCGCGCCGGACGCCAGATGAGGGGCAGCCGCATCAAGGCATCGACGTGGTACGGGCCCTTGAACAAGAAGCCGAAATCACCTTGAAACTCTCCGTGGTCGGTCGTGAAAATGACGTCGACGTCATCGACCCATCCCTTTGCCTCGATGGCCTTCATGACCTTGCCGATCGCCTCGTCAATCAGCTCGACCTCGACCGCGTTGAGCGCGTTCACCTCTCGCACCTGGTCCGCGGTAAGCGTGGCGGGAACCCACTTCGCGGGCGCTTCATAGTTCGACACGAGTGTCCCGTCGTACCACGCACGCCAGTGCCGGGCCTTGGCGTCGATCAGCGCCTCGCGTTCGTTCGGCTTTTCTGGATAGTTCGCCGGTAACGGAACCTCCCTCCAGGGCACGCGACCAATCTCTGACTTCGGCGGATCCCACGGGTGATGAGGGTCGGGGAAACTCATCCAACAGAACCAGTCCCGGTCGTCGTCCTGGCGCTTGAGCCACGAGATCGTTCGCTGCGCCACCCAGTCGGTGTGGTACCAGTCGCGGTGCACGCCGTTGACCTTCACCTGGGGCGCCCCGGTGTCGCCGCCACCCGCCGCGTTCACGTTGAGTTCCGCATCGAGCACCGGGTAGAAACCCGCCGCAGCCCCTGGATGATTGGCGTTGATCCACTTCGCGTAGTGCAAAGGGCCCATGACGCCGTGGGTCGCGAACTCCAGGTAGTCGAACCCGCGGTGAACACCGCGCCGGCCGTCGAACCAGTCCTGCTCGATCGAGGGGATTCCGAGGCTGGCGAGCGAGTTCTCGGCGAAACGCCCAAAGGGATCCATCATGGGCTCGAAGTGCGCCTTGCCAATGAGCGCCGTCGCGTAGCCGGCATCGTGCAGATTCTCCGCTACCGACGGAGCGTCGACCGCGAGCGCGACCCCGTTCATCCATGCCCCGTGCGTGGTGGGGAACTGCCCGGTCAGCATCGATGCTCGCGAGGGCATGCAGACGACCGACGTCGGCTGGCAACGCTCGTAACGGATGCCTTCGCCGGCGAGACCGTCGAGCACCGGGGTGCGAGCGAGGATGCCTCCGTTCACGCCGAGGGTGTCGTACCGCTGCTGATCAGTTGTTATGAAAAGGATCTTTCGTCCCATGGATTACCTCGCCAGTTCCTCGCCTATGCGCTTGATTTCCACCAGGGCGTCCTTGGTGCCTCCGGCGATGATCAGCGCCAGCACGTCGGGTTCGGCGGTCGTTGAGTACACGCAGAGCGAGTCGTTGACGCCGATCGCAATGACGTCAATGACCCCCAAGTGGAACTTGTACAAGGGTGCGGTTATGCGGTAGGCGAACCTGCGAAGCAGGGGATCATTGGTCAGGATCTCCTCGGGCATCTCGAGACCAGCTTTGGTCGTGATGACGCGATGGTTACCGTCAACCGTGCACGAATCGATTCCGGGGAACCATTGAGGTATCGATTCAGGACGGGTGATGACCCCCCACACAACATCCACCGGAGCTGAAATTCGAATCTCGTGCCGAAGCGACGCCACTGTCCACCCACGCTTTCCTCCAGCAAACCTACTTCGACGCGGCGTAGTGTCACAGGGTGAATTCGTTGCTGGCTCTCGACCTTCCCCTCGGCCCGGAGTTGGAAGCGTCCCTGCGGCAGTGCGTGGAAGATCGGGTCGCCTTCTGCGTGCTCGATCAACGAGTTTCGCCGAGGCGGCGCGAAGAGGAGCTCGATCTTCTCGGGGCCACCGCTGTACTGGACCCGAGCGGACGCCACTCGCGCAACTACGGCCGGCAAGTCGATGACGAGATCGGCCTGGTCATGTTGACGTCGGGTTCGAGCGGCACCGCGAAGGCCGCGGAGCTGACGTGGGATGCACTTCAAGCGAGCGCCGTACTCACCCAAGCGACGCTGCGAGGCGATCACGACCCCGTCTGGTACCCGTGCCTTCCGGCCAATCACATTGGCGGACTCGCGGTGCTCCTAAGGACGATCTTCGATGATGCCACTCTCGTTTGGGGCGCGCCCGACGACCTCTCGTTTGGGGCGCGGCGCGGCGCAACCCACGTGTCAGTCGTTCGAGCGCAGCTGGCCCGCTACGACCTGAGCGGCTTCGAAAAGGTCTTGCTGGGAGGGGCGCGCCCGCCCGCCGCACTGCCCGACAACGTCATAACCACCTGGGGAATGACCGAGACCGGATCCGGCGTCGTCTACGACCGCATCGCGCTTCCGGGAGTCGAGGTGGCGAGCGTCGAGGGACAGATCATTGTTCGAAGCCCGACGCTCTTTCGCTCGTACCGGACCTCGCCGCGGCCATCGATCGCCGGACCTGATGGCAAGGATGACTGGTTTCCCACCGGTGACGCCGGTGACGTCGTTGACGGAATGGTCTCCGTGCGAGGGCGCCTCGACTACGTAATCAACACGGGAGGCGAGAAACTCTGGCCCGAGGACCTCGAAGCGCTGCTCATGTCGCTCGATCAAGTGAACGATGTAGCCGTGCTGGGCCAACCGGACTCCGAATGGGGCGAGCGCGTTGTCGCGCTGGTCGTGAGCGAACACCGTGACGTCACCCAGGAGATACACGACGTCGCCAGTGAGCGAATTGGTCCATGGGCCAAGCCCAAGACAATCATCTTCGTCGAGCGGATCCCGCGCACCGCCAACGGGAAGATTCGCCGAAGCGAACTGGCGGGGCTTCTCTAGCCGACGCCACCTGATGGCTGGTTGGTGGTGCCGCCGTCGATGACGATCGTCTGGCCCGTTATCCACGAAGACGAATCACTCACGAGCATCAACGCCATCTCTGCGACGTCATCGGGCTCGCCGAGTCGCCTCATCGGGATGTGCCCGGTGAGGAGGTCCTCGTTCTTTTCCCAGAGGCCGCGGGCCAGGTCCGTTCGAACGACTCCCGGCGCGATGGCGTTGACGCGCACCTTGGGAGCGAGCTCCCAGGCGAACTGCTTGGTCAGATGGATGACCGCGGCTTTAGTGACGTTGTACCATCCGAGCCCCGGCTCGGGTCCCAGCCCGCCGACCGAAGCGATGTTGAGCACCACGCCACCGTGCTCACCCATCCACTGGTGCCAGGCCGCGGCGGTGTGGGTAACGATCGACGCCTGATTGACCTCGTAGGTCTTCTGCATTCTTGCGTCATCTATGTCGACCAACGGTCCGAAATACGGATTGGTCGCAGCGTTGTTCACCAAGATGTCAAGGCGTCCAAACCTCTCAATGGTCTCGGTGACGAGCCGGTCAGCGTCTTGGCGTGATCCAACGTGCGCAACAACCGCGTGCACCGAACGGGCGTCGCTGAATGTCGAGAGCGCCTCCGCGAGATTCGACTCGCTCCGAGAGGAGATGACGACGCGACCTCCACGCTCGACGACGCCCTGGGCAATGGCCAAGCCGATTCCGCGACTGGCGCCGGTCACCAGGGCCACTCGACCCTCAAGGCTCGCTTCCGTGGTCAAGTCCTGGTTCCTTTTGCCGCGACCCGGATCAACTGGTCGCGCTACGCCGGCGCGCTATCGCGTCCACGGTGACCGCAGCGAGAAGTACCACGCCGGTCACGATGTACTGGGTCGAGGCACTCATGCTGAGTAGCGCCATCCCGTTGTAGATGGTGGCGATGATGATTCCGCCGACGACGGCGTGGATCATCTTGCCGCGACCACCGAAGAGGCTGGTGCCGCCGATAACGGCCGCCGCAATCGCGTAGAGAGTCAGGGTGCTTGGCGGTCCGTCATTGACCCCGTTGAGGTTCGACACGTACAAGAGCCCGCCGACTCCACCCGTGAGGCCAGCCAGACAGAACGCGAGAAGGCGGTAGCGCTCCACCCTCACGCCAGCGCGACGAGCGGCTTCGGTATTTCCGCCGATTGCGTAGATGTAACGTCCCGCCTTTGTCTTGGTGAGAATGAGTGTCCCGAACGACAAGACACCCAAGTCAACTGGAATGGCGAAGGGCATGCCGCTCAGCGGAACGAAGGTGCCTCGGTTGGCGTTAAACACCATCGCGAGGATGATGCCCGCCGCCAAAAGCAGCGCAACCTTCCCAATGACGAACGATAAGGGGTCGGTAGCGAGCCCACTCGATCGACGGCTCACGTCCATCCTGATCATCCGGTAACCCAGGAACGCGACACCGGCGACAATCAATATCCAAGTCCACAACGGAGTCAGGTAGCCATAGACGAGGTTGTACAGCACCTTCTCGTGGACCGGGATTGTGCCACCGGTACCCTGGGCATCCACCAGGTAGATGAGCACGCCTTGGAAGGCCAGGAAACCGGCCAGAGTGACGATGAACGAGGGGACTTTAAGTCTGACCACAATCAGTCCGTAGAGCGCACCGATGGCGGTGACGACGAGCACCCCAGCGGGCAGGGCTAGGAACCAGGACACGTTGAACTGGGGATCGACGAGGATCACCGTGACAGCTCCACCGAGCACCGAAGTAATCCCAATCGAAAGGTCGATCTCTCCGAGCAGCAGGAGCCAGATCTCGGCCATTCCGAGGAGGATGAAGATGGTCGCCTGCACGAAGAGATTCACGAGGTTCCCGGAAGAAAGGAACGCGGCATTCCTTATCTGGAAATAGATGACCAGTAGGAGAAGCCCGACGAGGACCGGCAGCATCCCGCTGTCGCCTTGTCGCATGCGCTTGACCAGTAATCCAATCGAATTCGGACCGGGAATCGAAAGGTCTTCCGACACATGCAGCGTGGGGTCTTCTTGGTGAGGGGCAGACAAGATCCGACTACCTTTCGATTATGAGCTTGGAGTAAGCGTGGATGGCACACGACTGGAGTGGCCGGTCGTGATGAGTTCTACCGCACTCGCGGTGTCGTAGTTCGAAGCCGGACCTTCGCTGCACAGCGCTCCCAGGTGCATGACGGCAATACGGTCAGCGACAGTGAACACATCGTTCAGGTTGTGCGAAATGACGAGCACCGCCATCCCGCGCGATGAAAGCGTGCGGATCAACTGGAGAACCTGGGCGGTCTGGGACACGCCGAGCGCGGCAGTGGGTTCGTCCATGATCACCAACTGCGATTCGCGCATGACTGCACGCGCAACCGCGATGGCTTGGCGTTGACCACCCGACAGCGATGCGACTAGTTGGCGCACCGACTTCACGGTGGACACCGAGAGGTCCCTTAGAAGCTGATTGGTGGCCAACTCCATCTTGATCTCATCAAGCATCGCGAACTTGGTCTCCTCACGCCCTAGATACATGTTCTGGACGATGTCGAGATTGTCGCAGAGGGCCAGGTCCTGGTACACCGTGGCGATGCCGAGATCGGTGGCGTTTCGCGGCGTGTGAACGTGGATCTCGTCGCCCTTCCAGTAGATGTGGCCGCCGGAAGGCTCCCAAATCCCTGAAATGGTCTTGATGAGAACCGATTTTCCCGCCCCGTTGTCGCCAATGAGTGCGGTGACTTGGCCCACCGGAACGTCGAGGTTGACTCCTTGAATGGCTTGCACGGGACCGAAATTCTTCGATATGCCGCGCAGGCTCAACAACACAGGTTCTGAGCCTGCCCCCGAGCCGTCTTGTCCGGAAGGTCCGTTGGAGGACGATGAGGGGTTTGACGACTCGGGGGTTGTGCTCATTTCCTATCGACTACTTGATGCCGTAGGTGGTGCAGTCAGTTGCGTAGGTTGGCTGAACTGCGTTCAGAACCGTAGGCGCAGATGAGGTGCACAGGTCCGAAACCTTGATGACCTTGTCCTTGATCACGGTGCTCTCAACGTTCTTAGGAGTAACCCACGTTGCAACCAGCAGAACCGATGGAACGTGCTTCAGGCTGTTGATGAGTGCAGCAGAGTCAGTCGACTTGCCGTTGACCAGGCCCGACGGTGGCTTGAGGCCAGCACGCAGGTAGATCGCCAAGGCAGCCGCGGCCTGAGCCTCAAGCCAGATCGGCTTGTAGACGGTGCCGCACTGGTAACCGGAAATGACGTTCTGGAAACCGGTCAAACTGGCATCTTGACCCGTGAACGGGATGGTCTTAGGAGCCAGACCCTTGCTCTGCAGGTAGCCGATGATTGGCGCGGCGTTGGCGTCGTTAGGCGTCACGACCGCATTGATCTTCGGATTGGCTGCGTACGCACCTTGGAAGTCACCCAAGGCGACTGTTGGAGTCCAGGTACCGGTGTTCTCGTTGACGACGTTCCCTGCTGCTGTGGTGAAACCGGCTGCGCTCAACACTGCGTTGTAGCCCTGAGCGAACAACGTCGCGTTGTTGTCGGTAGGAGCACCCTTCATCACGTAAATGAGTGGGGTCTTGACGCCCCAATCGGTGATGCAGCTTGTTTCGCCCTTGCCGATCAGGGTACCGACTGCCACGTTGTCGAAGCTGACGTAGTAGCTACGCGCTCCACCAAGTGTCAGACGGTCGTAGTCAATCACCTTGACGCCGCGAGCCTTGGCGTAAGCCTCGATGATGGCGCCGGTTGTCGAGTCAAGCGGGTCCAACAGAAGCACCTTGGCTCCCTTGGCAATGGCTGCCTGGGCGTCGGTGTACTGCGTGGTGTCACTTCCCTGGGCGTTCTGAACCGTGTACTGCTTTGTGGTCAGGCCGGCAGCCTTCAATGCCTGCTTCAGGTACGGAGCGTCAAACTCCGTGTATCGAGCTGAAGTAACCGTGTCGGGCAGGATAACGGCAATGCTGCCCTTACCCTTGTGCACGATCGACTTCAGGTACTTCATGGTGGAAAAGCTCGTGTTAAACGTGCTGTCCTTCACCGTTGGTGTGCTAGCGGAACTCACGGCCGGCAGCATTGCGACGACAAAACTGCCGACCAATGCCACAGACGCAAGCGCCTTCGCTGTCTTGAACTTCATTGTCCCCAACCCTTCTTTGGGGCCTTGCGGCCCCGATAGTTTTGTCAGCTTCCGAGCAATAAGTGAAGATACTGCTCAGTGGCTGAAACTAGCACGAAGAAACTTGGGAAAAGTTCACATTTCGTTCATTGACACGACATTGAAACGACAACGTTGTCACATGGCAATCCGAACTGACTCCTCGCCCATCCGCGAGTGCTCATCTCGCAGCGGAACTCGACAGCAACCCACCAAATGGTTAGTTAATGCGACGAGCAAGAACTGCGATGCGCGACTCTTCTGGAGCCGGGAATGACTCCGTCGCGGCGTGAAGTCCCGTGATGGTTCCGAACGGTGATTCGCCGGTGGACTCCAATGGAGGAGTTTCGCGAACAATCGTTCCAAGACGCTGCACCACTATGCGATTGGTCACTCTGAGCGCGTCGGGCAACTCATGCGAGATGAAGTTCACGCCGAGGCGTCGCGCCTTGGCGGCCTTCATCACCGCCAGCACCTAACCAGCTTGGCGGGCCTCGAGGTGGTTCGTCGGCTCGTCCAAGATGATGCCTTTCTTCGCCCACGCCAGGCGCCCGAAGTTAGTGACTGTTTGTTCATCAAACTTCATCGTCTCGTCCTACTCCGAAGATCACCCCAGAGTCTCGAGACAACGTTGGCGCGACACTGGCGACCTACACCTGTATTGCCAACACCTGCGCCACAAGTCACGGACCTCTCCCGGTACATGGAGCCTGACCAGCGATTTTAAATGACATGAAGCAGCGACATCTTCTTCTTCAGCGAGCCAGCACGACGCGTGATCCTAGTGCGCAGGAGGTATCTCTCCCGAGCCTCTCTTGATGAGTTCAGTGGGAATGACAACGCGATGCGGCTCCGTCCGGTCGCCGTCAATCCGCTGAAAGAGAATCCGCGCGGCTTCTCGACCCATGGCGACGACGTCTTGGGCCACCACCGTTACCGCCGGCTCGAGGAGATCGGCCGTGAGGAAGTCGTCGAAGCCAACGAGCGCGATCTCGTGCTGCATCGAGGCTTCTCGAAGAGCGCGAACCGCGCCCATCGTGAGGAGGTTCTGCCCGGTGAAGAACGCCGTGGGTGGATTCTTCGACCTGAGAATCCTCGAGACCGTGTCGTAGGCCGCGTCAATCGTCCTCAGGTCCTGCACGACTATCGCATCGTCGGCGGAGATCCCCACACGCTCCAAGGCGTCGAGGTATCCCCAGTGGCGCTCTTGCGCCGTGAAGATCGTGGAAGCATCACCCAAGTAGCCAATTCGCCGGTGTCCTACCTCGATGAGATGGCGAACGGCGACTGCTGTCCCCTCGCGTGAATTGCTCCGAACCTGGTCCGCCCGCAACAATGAGGGCGGACGGTCCACGAAAACAAAGGGAGTTCCAGCCTCCTGCTCTTGTCGCAGGTACTGATGATCATGGCTAGCCGGCACGATGATCACACCATCAACACGATGGCGTGAGAGCGACGTGGTGAGTTCGTGTTCACGATCGGGACTCTCGTCAAGGCTCCCGCCGAGCACCGATACCGAGCGCTGGTTCGCTACCTCTTCGACCGTCCGATAAATGGTTGCCGAGAAGGGGTTTGAGAGGTCCTCGAGCAGGACGCCGATCGTCGACGAGCGCCCGTCGCGCCGGCGAAGGGCGCTCGCGCCGAAGTTCGGCTGATACCGGAGCTGCTCGGCGGCCTGGCGCACCCGCGCAGCCAACTCGACGTTCACGGTTGGTTCGTCGTTGATGACGCGCGAGACCGTCTTCAAACTCACCCTCGCCAGCGCCGCGACATCTTTCATCGTCGCTCGAACTAACGCCGGCCGTTCGGTCATCTTTTCGCTCACGCCTCGTTCTCCAACTTGAGAGCAGTTCGCCAAAGAATCCCTCTGACCGAGTTGACTCGATGGTAGGTGAGATAACGTTGTCTTGTCAACATTTCATCTACTCACTTGATCAATTGCAAGAAGTTGCGAGGAGTCTCGAAATGCTCAATGCAAACGCCGCTCCAAGGTTCTGCTGACCATGAGCAGCGGGACTATTGCCGTAGTCGGTGAGAACCTCATCGATCTCTTCGTCGATGAGTCGGGAGCCCTTACGCCGGTACCCGGCGGCGGCCCGTTCAACGTGGCGCGCACCATCTCTCGCCTGGGTCAGAAAGCCGTTCTCTTCAGCGCCATCTCCACCGACGGGTTCGGACGCACCCTTCAGGCGGTGCTCGACGCCGACGGGGTGCGTCTCGCCCTGCCCGGACCCTTGGACTACCCCACCTCGCTCGCGATCGTCGAAGTGGGAAGCACCGGTCCCCGCTACGGCTTTCATCTGAACGGCACTGCGGCCTTCCAGCTCGAAGAGCCCGGCGCGATCGCGGCGTACAACTCGTTGGGCGATGACGCCGCGGCTCTCTACATCGGAACCCTGGGTCTGCTCGTGGAGCCAATGGCCTCGACGGGCGAGTCGTTAGTAAACACGGCTTCGCCAAACACGCTCGTGGTGCTCGACCCTAACTGCCGGCCATCTGCGATCACCAGCCACGACGACTATCGCCGTCGGCTCATCCGGCTCTTTTCTCGCAGCGACATCGTGAAAGTCAGCACCGAGGACCTCGCCTACCTCTACCCCGATTCCTCCTCGACCCAAGCGGCGGGTGCAATGACCGATCTGGGTGTGAAATGGGTCGTCGTCACCGACGGGCCCGGCGAGGTCCACGTGCTCGGCGCTCACAGCGCCTTCAGCATCGACGTGCCCGTGGTCAAGGTCGTGGACACGGTGGGCGCGGGCGACGCGCTCGTCGGCGGTTTTCTCGCGTGGTGGATCGGCCACGGCCTCGGCCGCTCGGAGCTGGCGGACAGCGGTCTAGTTCGATCCGGGATTAGCGCGGCAATAGTCATCGCGTCGAGCACGTGCACCCGTCAAGGCGCCCAACCGCCCTGGGCTGAGGAAATGAGACGGGTTCCCGGCTGGGGCTGGCTCTAGAGGAAGCTGAGAACCTTCTCCATCGTCTCCACGATCGCCACCGTCTCGTCGAGCGGCATCACCGGACTCTCGAGCAGGCCTTCGCCGATGCAGCGCGCCACCTCAACCGCCTCGTGACGAAGTCCACGTCCCCGATGGGCGAATTCGAAACGCTGCTCTTCGCCGTCTCGCTTGATCAGCGTGAACGACGTGGGCGCGTAGAAGTCACCGTCGATCTCGATGCGCGCCTTCACGCCAGTGATGCAGGCCCGCGTTGCGCTCCTCGCGCCCGACGTGCAGGTGAGAACAGCGTGCGCGCCACTCTCGTAGCCGAACAGCATTGACGCTTGGCCGTCCACGCCGCTGAACGCGGGGTCCACGAGGGCAGTGAGCCGGTTGGGTTCACCCAGAATCATCGAGGCGAAGGAGACGGGATAGACACCCAGGTCAAAGAGCGCGCCACCACCGAGTCCGGGAGCAAAGAGACGCGACGTCGGATCCTCCTCGAACCACTGGCCGTGGTCAGCTTCGAACGTCACGATCTTGCCGAGCTCACCGTTAGCGATGATCTCCCTGATCGCCACGACGTGGGGCAGGAATCGTGTCCACATCGCCTCCATCATGAAGAGCCGCTTCTCGCGCGCCACCCGCACGAGGTCACGCGCTTCGGCTCCGGTCATCGTGAAGGCCTTCTCGACGAGCACGGGCTTGGCGTGCTCGAGGGCGAGCAGCGCGTTGTCGTGGTGCATGGGGTGCGGGGTGCCGACGTAGACGGCGTCCACGTCGGGATCGTTGACCAGCCCCTCATAGGAGGAGTGACGATGAGGGATGTTGAACTCATCCGCAAAAGCGTCCGCCGACTCCTTCGAACGAGACCCCACCGCGACGATGACGCCCTCGTCGATAAGCGCAAGGTCGGTCGCAAACGTGTGGGCGATTCGACCGGTCCCGATCACTCCCCATCGAAGTGGTGTGGTCATTATTCCCTCCCCGAGCTTCTCGATCACATCAATGACGTCAGCGTACTCGTGGCCGCTGCGACGCACGAAACGTCGCGTCGATCCGATCGCTGGAGAAGGCTGGACCCCACCAGGGGGCCCACTTCATCGAGAATGAGTTCGTCAAAGGTGAGTGGGCCGACGAAGTGGTCCTCGCGATCCGAAAAGACCAGTGGGCGCAACTTCGCATCACCCGCAGCTTCGACGGCGGCGGACCGGCGGCTCCAATCCCGTAGGGTCGTTGCGTGCCACTGCTTCGTGAAATCAAGGACCGACTCGGCTCGCCCTATCTCATCGATCACGCTGACAATCCGGTCGATTGGTGGGCCTGGGACAACGAAGCCCTCGCCGAGGCTGCTCGCCTGGATCGACCGATCTTTCTCAGTGTCGGCTACGCCGCGTGCCATTGGTGCCACGTCATGGCCCATGAATCATTCGAGAACCCCGACGTCGCTCGGCTCCTCAACGACTCATTCATCTCCATCAAGGTCGACCGAGAGGAGCGCCCTGACGTCGACGCGCTCTACATGGCCGCCACCCAGTTGCTGAGTGGCCACGGTGGATGGCCGATGTCGGTCTTCTTGCTCCCCGACGGCCGGCCCTTCATGGCCGGCACCTACTACCCGCCAACGGACCGCCACGGCCAAGTCGGATTCTCTCGCCTGCTGCACGCCATCGCCGACGCGTGGATGAACCAACGCGAGGCCGTGGTCGCCCAGGCGGTGCAGCTTCGAGGGGCCCTCGAGCGCGAGATCGCCTTCATCGACCACCTGGGCGGGCGCGTCGCGACGCTCGACCTTCGAGGGTCGCGACGCGCCCTTCGTGACGAACTCGTGGCGCGTGTCGACAGTCACGGCGGCTTCGGCGACGCCCCGAAGTTCCCTCGCCCCAGCTACGTGGAGGCCCTGCTCGACTTCACCGACACCGAGGCGACCGAGGCCGTGACGCGCACCCTCGATGCGATGTCACGACGAGGTCTCTACGACCACGTCCGCGGCGGCTTCGCGCGCTACAGCGTCGACGCCGAATGGCACGTCCCGCACTTCGAGAAGATGCTGAGCGATCAGGCGTTGCTCGCGAGGGCGTACTTGCGCGCGAGCAAGGCCGTGGGCGGCCACCCCGAGTGGCGTGACGTCGCGATCCACGCGCTTCACTTCGTCTTAAATGACCTGAAGGTGGAATCCGGCTACGGCTCGTCGCTCGACGCGGACGCGGGTGGCGTCGAGGGCTCCCACGTGACGTGGACGCCCGACGAGGTCGCCGCGGCCCTCGAGCGCAAGGGACTCGGCGGGGACCTGGCCCGCGTGCTCTCCAGATGGTCGATCTCCTCCCCCGGCCTCTTCGAGGGTCGGTCCATCCCCCGTCTCGCGACCGGAGAGCCGTTTATCACGCCCGACGACCTTCGAGAGGCGCTCGGCGCCCTTCGAGAAGCGCGGTCCCTGCGACCACAGCCGGCGCGCGACCAGAAGGTCATCCTCGAATGGAACGCGATGTTCGCGTCGGCCCTGCTCATGACCGGCGAGACCGCATTGGTCGAACGGGCGCTCGAACTTCTTGACTCGCTCTCGCGCTCCCACTTCGCCGACGGGGCGTGGTGGCGCACCGAGCACCACAACGCCTACGCGACGGCGAGCGACGTGGCGTGGTTCGTTGACGCCCTGGTGGACGCCTTTGAGGCGACCGGCGACGATGTCTGGCTCGAGCGGGCCAACGGCGCCGCGGCCTTTCTGCTCGGTCACTACTGGGACGGCGAAGTACCGACGGGGCAGTCGTCCCAGACGGGCAAGGGCGTCTTCGCCCAGTGCGACCTGGTGAACGACCTTCCCGCCAGGCCGAAGGAGATATTCGACGGTGCGACGCCCTCGAGCCACGCGGTGAGCTGTCGCGCACTGGCCCGTCTCGCGCTCTGTCAGGGAGACGACAACCTGCTCGCGGCGGCCGAGAGGCTCGTGGAGCTCGCCGCCAACCTGATCTCCTCGCACCCGGGGGCCATCCCCGATCTCGTGGCGGCTGCGGGGTTCGTCGGCGATGGCATCGAGGTGGTGATTCCCGGAGCCCCCAATGAGCTCACGAGCCACGTACGATCGTTACCTATGTCGCGCACAGTCTTGATCACCGGGAATGGCTCTTCCGCACTGCTCGAGGGGCGAACTCCGGGCTGGGCCTACGTGTGCCGCGCTGGGGCGTGCCAACTGCCGGTCGCGACCATCGGCGACCTTGACGATCAGTTGCAGCGGGCGGCACGCTGATGCCCCTCTTTGGACGCGACCCCGCGGCGAAGGCCATCAAACGTCTGGTCGAGCGGATGCCCCAGCACCCGAGCGTGGATCTCACGCCCGGCAGCACGGTCTTCGGATTGGTCCTGGGCTCGACCATCGAGACAACCACGGTCGTCGATTTGGCCTCGCAGACCATCGTGCGATGGCGAATTCCGTGGCCAGCAGACTTCGTCACCGACCTCGCGGTCTTCGACGTCGTCGAGGGTCAGCTGGCTCATGACATCGAGCGCAATGATCTGGCTCAACCGGAGGCCGTGACCCTCGCCAATCTTCCCCGGCGGCTCGGCACCTACCGCGGGCGGCGCGTTCGCAAATGGCTGGCGCAGCTCGCCAGTCCCGCCGACGGCCCGCTGTTTGGCTTTCGTGGTCCGAGCGCACCGTACTGGGAGTTCCGGGGCGAACGTCCGAGCGTGGCCTTGATCGCCGCCGACCGCGGTCCCCAGCTGCTTCGAAGGAACGATGACGGATCCACCTGGGTGCGCTTCGGATGGTTTGGCGACGACGTGTGGCTGCTCTGCGAGGACGCCCACGCAATCCGGACGATGGAGGCGACTCGACGATCATCGCTCGCGGGCAAGGACCTGGCCACGTCGCTAGGGTTCCGCCCGACCTACGTGCTGACGACGCTCTCCCAGCCAATCGATGGGCACTGCTACAAGAGCTGCACCGGGCTTCTTCCGCGCGGTTGAGCTATTTGGGCAGCTTGCCCGAGGCCAAGGACTCAGCCATGGCCCATCCAAAGACCACCAGTCGCTGCCCGTTCTCCGGGTTAATTTCCTCGAAGAAGATCTCCACCCCTTCCGGGATGGCGCCCTTCGCCGCGCTGTAGTCGAGTCCGCCGACTGGTCCGGGGTTTACGGTCATGATGAAGGTATGGTCGTCGATCGACTTCTCCGAGCCGAAACGCTTCGCGAGGCGCCGACCCCAGGCGCGGTCTTCGCCCGTGGGCTTGTAGCCCAGTCGAGGCACGACATCTTCCAGCCCGGCGAAGGCCCGAAACCCATCTGGCGTGGTGAGACGCGAGCCCAGCAAGACGTCTTCATCAGGAAACGCGAGCAGGGCGCGACGAAACTGGTCGTGCAGGATCGACTTCAACGTCTGGTCTGACTTGGCGTTGCGGTCGACGAGCAAGAGCCCTACGAGCAGCGAAGGCGTGCCGCCAATACGCTCGAGCGTGCAAAATGAGTAGCCCCGCAACTTGTTGCCCTCGCGGACGTGCGTGACGAGAACCCACTCCTCGCGTTGCTTGGACAAGAAGCCAATATCGAAATTGGGCTCGCGGTCAACACAGAGATCGGCCATTTCGGCCAGTTCTGCGTCGCTGAGTGCGGTGGTGTCCTTCGTAGTGACGGTCATTGCCATAGGCAACCATTCTACGGGAGTTCTCGACCCGCTCAAACCGATCAGGCTTTTATGACATTTCTCCCGAACTCGGAGCGCAAATCCGCCACCACAGCGGCTATATTCACGTTGAATTCGGGCGCCAGCTTGAAGACCTTGCCGTCCTGGCCGGTTTCGACTATGACCGGCGACTTGCCCGGGTAGCGCGAGATGATCTCCCGAAGGACCGCGATCGAGGTCGACGTCAGGTCCTCGGGGCGAAGCATCAGGCGCAACTCGTCCACGCTGCGGTCAACCTTCAGCAACTCGACCTCGAGCGCGCTGAAGCGCAGCTCGTCATCGCGGCTGTCGATGCGGATCTTCATGAGCACGATGTTGTCCTTCGCGAGGAACCCGCTGCATTTCTCGAAGTTCCGGGCCGAGAAGTTGATCTCGATGGAGCCCCCCAGATCCTCGAGAACGGTCCGGGCGTACTGCTGTCCCGCTTTGGTGGTGCGAATCTGCACCTCGGCGAGGATGCCGCCGACCGTCACCGCGCGCCCCGATTTGGCGAGTTCGTCCCCCCGCTCCCTGATCGACATGAGCGTGCCATCGGTCTTGGCGGCGAGCGTGCTCTCCACCTCGTAGAGCGGGTGATCGGAGATGTAGGTGCCGAGCATCTCTCGCTCGAAGTCCAATTTCACCGACTTCTCGAACTCGATGTCGGAGAGGGCGATCTCGGTGCCCTCCCAGTCGTTGTCGTCCTCGCCGGCGCCCATTGACGCGAACAGCGTCGTGATGCCGAGCGAGAGATCCTTGCGACGGCTGAGCGTCACGTCGATGATCTCGTCCACCTTCAGCAGGAATCCGAGCCGGGGCACCCCGAGCGAGTCGAACGCCCCCGCCTTGATAAGCGACTCCATCGATCTGCGATTCAGCACCGCCGGATCCACACGTCGGACGAAGTCGTAGACCGAGGTGAACGGGCCGCCCGCTTCGCGCTCGCTCACGATCTTGTCCACGAGGGCCTCGCCGACGTTGCGCACCGCGGCCATTCCGAAAAGGATGGTCTTCTCCTGGCTGAGGCTGGGGGCGTACTCCGCGAACGACTCGTTGACGTCGGGCACGCCGACCGTGATGCCCATCTGGCGCGCCTCGTTCAGGTAGATCGATGCCTTGTCCTTGTCGTCTCGAAACGACGTGAGAAGCGCCGACATGTACTCAACCGGGTAGTTGGCCTTCAGCCACGCGTTCTGGTAAGCGATCAACGCGTAGCCGTACGCGTGGCTCTTGTTGAACGCGTAGTCCGCGAACGGCTCGATCTTGTTGAAGATAGCTTCGCCCAGCTCGCGCCCGTAACCTTCTCGCTCCGAGCCGTCGACGAACTTGGCCCGCTGCGCTTGAATCATCTCTCGAATCTTCTTCGAGCAGGCCTTTCGAAGGTCATCGGCCTCGGTCATCGAGAAGCCGGCGATCTTCGTCGCCACCCGCATGATGTCTTCCTGGTAGATCATCAGCCCGTAGGTCTCGCCCAGGATGGTTTCGAGATCATCGTGGTCGTAGCTGACGATCTGACGCTGGTTCTTGCGGTCGGCGTAGTCGTTGTGGACATTCTCGCTCAACGGACCCGGACGGTAGAGCGCAACGAGGGCGGCGATGTCGTCGAAGCTGGTCGGAGCGAGCCGACGCATCAGTTGGCGCATCTTGTCGCCCTCGAGCTGGAAGATCCCGATCGAGTTTCCCAGCTTCAGCATCTCGAACACCTTGACGTCGTCAAGGGGCACGTGGTCGATGTCGACGGGGCTGGCGTGGCGCCGCTTGATGTGTTCGAGGGTCCGCTCGATGATCGCGAGATTACGCAGCCCGAGGAAGTCCATCTTCAACAGGCCGAGCTTCTCGATGGCGGTGGCTTCGTACTGCGTGACGATGGGCGCGTCGTCGATCGAGCCGTTGGGACCGGACTTTCGCTGCACCGGCACGTACTCGAGGACCGGCTCCTTCGTGATCACCACGGCCGCGGCGTGGATGCCGTCCTGGCGGCGTTTGTCGACGAAGCCCTTCGCCACGTCGACCGCGTGCTTCACCTCGGGGTCGGTGTCGTAGAGGGTGCGCAGCTCCGCCGCCTCTGCGTATCGGGCCTCGTAGCCGGGCATCGGCGTGAAGCAGGCTTCGAGCGGCAGGTCCTGGCCCATGACGAGCGGCGGCATCGCCTTCGCGATCTTGTCGCCGAGCTGGGGCGGATACCCGAGGACCCTCGCGGCGTCGCGCACCGCGGCGCGCGCCTTGATCGTCGAAAATGTGACGATCTGAGCGACGTGGTCGGAGCCGTAGCGTTCGGCCGCGTAACGGATCATGTCACCGCGGTACCGCTCGTCGAAGTCCATGTCGATGTCGGGCATCTGCTTGCGCCCCGGGTTGAGGAAGCGCTCGAAGATCAAGCCGTAGTGGATCGGGTCGAGGTCGACGATCCGCAGGCAGTAGGCAATGCAGCATCCCGCCGCCGAGCCTCGGCCCGGTCCGACCCGGATGCCCTTTTCGCGGGCGTGGCGAATGAGGTCCCACACGACGAGGAAGTAGTCCGAGAACCCCATGTCCGCGACGACGCCCAGCTCGTATTCGAGGCGCTCGCGGACCTCGTCGTTGAGCGAGTCGCCGTAGCGATCTCGGGCCCCTTGGTAGCTGAGCTCACGAAGCAGCCGATTCGCCCCGTCCTTGTGCGTCGCCCCCTTGAACTCCTCGGGGATGGGAAACTCGGGCAACGCATCGTTGTCGAATTCGATGGTCACATCCGCGCGCTCGGCGATCGCCAGGGTGTTGTCGCAGGCGTCGGGAAGGTCACGGAAGAGGTAGCGCATTTCGGCCGAAGACTTGAGGTAGTGCTGGTCGCTCTGGAAGCGAAATCGGTTCGGATCGGCAACGAGCGAGCCGGTTCCAATGCACAGCAGCGCGTCGTGCATCTCGGCGTCACTGTGGCGCACGTAGTGAAGGTCGTTCGTCGCGAGCAGCGGGGCCCGCAAGTCCTTCGCTATCTGCAGCAGGTGCGGGTTGGTGCGGATCTGTTCGGGGATCCCGTGGTCCTGCATCTCGATGAAGAAGTTCTCCGGACCGAAGATGGTCTGGAGGCGGCCAGCGAGTTCGAGGGCTTTGGCGTAGTTGTCCTGCAAGAGCGCCTGCAACACGACGCCACCGAGACAGCCCGAGGTCGCGATCAGCCCATCGCAGTAACGCTCCAACAACTCCCAGTCCAAGCGGGGCTTGTAGTAGTAACCCTCGAGAAAGGCCTTCGAGGAGAGTTCGCGGAGGTTCCGGTAACCCTGATTGGATTCGGCGAGCAGCGTCAGGTGGTGGTAGAGCTTTTGTCCGCCCTCGGTATCGCCTCCGGTGTCGTCGATCTTCCCCCGACGAGGCGGACGGTCGAAGCGCGAGTTGGCGGCCATGTAGGCCTCTAGGCCGATGATGGGAGTTATCCCGTGCTTGCGACACGCCTCGTAGAAATCAATGACGCCGTAGAGGTTCCCGTGATCGGTGATGCCGATCGCCGTCTGCCCGTCGGCCTTCGCCGCGAGGACCATCTCTTCCACGCGTGCGGCACCGTCGAGCATGGAGTACTCGGTGTGGTTATGGAGATGGACGAAGCTCTCAGCCATTAGCTGATCTCTTCCTTTCGACTGCCCGGGCGTGAATTACAAACGTGGCATTTGGAGGTTAGTACCAGTGTGCCACGGCCCACGGTGAATCACCTAAAGGTACGTTCCGGCGCGAGGTTCGCTGCTCCCGGGATTGAGCGAACGGTCACGCATCTTCTCCAACTGGGCCGCAGCCGCGGCCTGTTGGGCGAAGAGAGACGCCTGGATGCCATGGAAGAGACCCTCGAGCCAGCCCACAAGCTGGGCCTGGGCGATGCGCAACTCCGATTCGCTCGGAAGATCGGCGCTGAACGGCGGCGCCATCCGGGCAAGTTCGCCACCCAGGTCCGGCGAGAGGGCTCCAGAGAGTTCCGTGATCGAGATCTGGTAGATCTCTCGAAGCCTCGCCCGGCCAGCCTCGTCGATCGGCGCGCTTCGCGCCTCGTCGAGCAGCGATTTCACCATTGAGCCGATTCGCATCACTTTGGCGGGCTGACTGATGTAGTCGGTTTCTATGTCTTCGGGCGGCTTTGCCTCCTCCTCGCCAGGGGCGAGGACCTCATCGGGGTTCACTTTTACGTTTTCGTTTTGCTCTTGTTCCATCTACGCAGTGTGCCAGAAAGATCGACCCCCAGCCGCACGCTCCTTGGAACAAGCCCGTAGGTAGACTTCAGGCCATGAGGGTTTCAACACGTGGCGACTACGCAAGCAGGGCGTTGCTCAGTTTGGCCCTCCGAGAAGACCAGTCCACGCCAACCTCGGTACGGGACCTCGCCGAGCGCACCGGACTCCCCCAGCCGTACCTCGAGCAGATCCTGCTCAGTCTCAAGGGCGTGGGACTGGTCCGGTCCAAGCGCGGTGTCGGAGGCGGCTATGTCCTCGCTCGAAACGCCGAATCGATCACGCTCGCCGAGATCGTGGCCGCGGTCGACGGTCCGATCGTCGCTGGTGATTTTGGCGAGCCTCACCGTGACGGCGCCTGTGACCACGAGGGACAGTGCGTGCTTCTGGGCGTATGGGCCGATGTTGGCAATCACATGCGAGAGCACCTGGCCAGCTTCACCCTGGAGGACATGGTGGTCCAGGCTCGCGGCGGCCAGCCCGTCAAGCGAACTCACAGTTCTTAACAAATTTTCAACTTTCCTTATTAGTATTGGCTTGAACTCCCATTTACGACGTGGTAAATTAATAAGGCGTCCATAGGAGAAATACCCAGGCCTGGATGCATGCCCTCGCAGTCACGATTAAGGAGATGCAGTGAACACCACCCCCCGCCGTTCATCAGTGAACACCAACGACATGCTGGGTCTCCTTATGCGCGACCTTGACCGCTACCCGATGCCCAACTACGACGAGCAGGTCGAACTCGCCAAGCGAGTCACCGCCGGTGACGAAGAAGCCAAGAAGCAGATGGTCGCCGCCAACCTGCGACTCGTCCTGCACTGGGCGCGCCGCTACCAGGACCGTGGCGTTGAAATGGTCGATCTCGTCCAGGAGGGGACCTTTGGTCTGCTTCGCGCCGTGGAGAAGTTCGACTGGGAGCGCGGCTTCAAGTTCTCCACCTACGCAACCTGGTGGATCCGTCAGGCGCTCCAGCGAGCCGTCCAGCAGCACGGACGCACGATTCGCATCCCCTTGGAGGTCGGCGAGCAGCTCCAGCGACTCGAGGCCACATCGGCTGAATTGACGTCGATCTTTGGACGCAAGCCCACCGACGACGAGCTGACCGAAGCGACCGGGATGACAAAAGAGGTCCGCCAGGGCCTTCGCGGGCTCGCGGGAGTCACCGCCAGCCTTGACCAGCCGGCATCGTCGGATTCGGCGACCACGCTGGGCGACCTCGTGGCGCCAAGTCAGCAGGACTGGGTCGGCGAGATCGAACAGTCAATGATGGACGAGCAACTTCACGGTGCGCTCGCCAAGTTGACCGACATTCAGCGCGAGGTGCTGAACCTGCGCTTCGGACTGAACGGCGCCACTCCCCTCTCGCTGCAAGCCACGGCCACCAAGATGGACATCGGCGTTCGCCGGGTCCGTCGGGCTGAGGAAGAGGCGTTGGAGATGCTGCGCGGCGATACTGCCGTGCTCGCGACGCGAGAGAACGCCTAGAGTTCCACCGAATCCGGTACCAGAGGTCGCAAGTCCTCGGGGAGCGGCACAGTCGTCGTGAGCCACTCGTCCGTTCGAGGGTGCGCGAAAGCGAGCGTCGTCGAATGGAGGAAGAATCGGTCCTCGGGCAGGCGTCGTTCACGACGATGCCCGTAGCGCGGATCGTTCACGACGGGATGGCCAATCGTCGCCATGTGCACCCGGATCTGATGGGTGCGTCCCGTGTCGAGCTGCAGTCGCAGCAACGTCATGGCGTGAGGCTTGTCAATGCGGGTCAGGACTTCGTAACCGGTTCGAGCGGCCCGTCCATCGGCGCGTACCGCCATCATGGTCGGCGTACGTGTCGAACGTCCGATCGGCGCGTCGACGACGCCGCGCTCTTCGGCAACGTGCCCCTCGACCATGCCCAGGTACGTGCGCTCCATCAGCCGTTCAGCCAGCTGGGCGCTCAGGTTCAAGAACCCCTCGGGCGTCTTTGCGACCACCAGCACGCCCGACGTGCCCTTGTCGAGCCGATGCACGATTCCGGGACGTAGCGGGTCACACAGACCCTCGGCGCTGAGTTCCCCCATCTGGGGATAGAGGGCGAGCAGTCCGGCGACCAGGGTGCCGATGCGCTGGCCGGCTCCGGGATGGACCACCTGTCCCGGCGCCTTGTTCACGACCGCGAAGTCGGTATCGTCGAGCACCACGTCGACCTCGACGGAAGAATCCGCCTCGACGACGCCGGAATCGGGAGGAGGGATTATCGCCACCAGACGCTGTCCTTCACTCACCGACACCGAGGATTTCAGGACGACCTTGTCGTTGAGCGTGACGCCGCCACTGCCCAATATGGCGCTGGTCTCGGAGCGCGAGAGCCCGGTGAGCATGGAGAGCACGCGGTCGATTCGAATTTCGGCGAGCGACGCGGGGACGATCAGATCGAGGATCTCGCCATCGAATGCGTCGATCGTCGATTCATCGCTCATCGTGTCAGCAACCGTTCTCCACGAAGCGCCGCCACCATCAGGACCACGAAACCCGCCGTGATGCAGACGTCCGCGAGATTGAAGACCGGAAACGACCCGAGGGCGATGAAGTCGGTCACCTGGTGGGGGTTCGCGGCCAGGCGGTCCACCACGTTCGCGAGCCCGCCTCCTATCAGGAGTCCGAAGCCGATCGCCGGGGCTCCGGGCCGAGCTCGAAGCCCCACCACGACAACGACGATGGCAATCACCACAGTGAGCACTGTCGTCACAAGAGGTCCAGACTGATTGATGGAAAATGAGATTCCCGAGTTGTACTGCAGGCGCAGCCATACCGCTCCGCCTATGTGAACACTATGGGTCGCGAGGGCGTTTCGAGCCCAGGCCTTCGTGACTGCATCAAGGGCGGTGACCACGAGTGCCACCACCACGACGGTGGTATTGACGTTGAGGGCTAGACGCTTGCGCGGCACGACACACACGTGAAGACCGGCAACTGCGCCAAGAGCCGGGGCTTGGAGATCGCCTCGTAGCACTCGTCGCAGCGTCCGTAACTCCCGTCATCAATGCGCGACAGGGCGACATCGATTTCGTCGACCTTCAGTCGAAGCGCCGCGGCGAAGTCCTTCAGTTGGTCGCGCTGGATGTCCGACGCGACGCTACTGCCGTCCTCGTCGTCGTACTCGAGACGTTCCCGGTCAACGAGCATTTCGTTCGCCTCGGACTCGCTGATGGTGATCTGGTTGTTCGTCGACTCGCGTGCTTCGATAAGCAGGACCCGCAGCTCCTCGAGGAACTCGAGATCGTTTCCGTATGGCTTCGAATGCATCTTTCGCTCGAGGGCCTCGACGCGCTTGCGCTCTTCGGCGTCGCGGCGCTCTTGGCGCTTCAACTCCTCGAGGTTGCGTCGTTCGATCTCACGCTGCTTTCGCAGCTTCTCGGCCTCGATTGCCTTGCGCTTGGCTTCGATCTCTCGCTGCTTCTTCGCCTCGGCGGCGGCCTTTTCACGGGCCTTGCGCTGGACTTCTCGCTCCTTGGCAGCGGCTTTGGCCTTCGCCTCGCGCTCCTTCAGGGCCTTGGCAGTGGCGATGGCCTTGGCCTTGTCGTGAGCGGCCTTCGCTTTGGCGGCGGCTTTGGCCTTCGCCTCGCGCTCCTTCAGGGCCTTGGCAGTGGCGATGGCCTTGGCCTTGGCGGCAACTGCCTTTCGCGCGCCGACGGCCTTCTGGTCAGAGCTCAGCGCGACGGCCTTCTTCACCGCATTCTTCGCGACAACTTTCTTGGCCGGGGCCTTCCTCGCGGGCGCCTTCTTCGCGGGAGCCTTCTTCACGAGGGCCTTGGCGGGAACTGTGTTCTTTGCGGTCTTCTTCACGACAACTTTCTTGGCCGGAGCCTTCTTTGTGGGGGCCTTGGCGGCCGTTGAATTCGAAACGATGGCGTTCTTGGCGGCCTTTTTGACCAGAGCCTTCTTGGCGGGGGCCTTGGCGGCGTTCTTGGCGTTGGACGGCATGGTTAACTCCTCAAGTTGCGATGAACAAGTGCGCGCCGACCCTAGCAGCAAGTGCGAGGATTAGGAACGATCGTCGTGCAAGGGCTGCTCAAAGTTGAGAACTTGGCCAATGGTCTGCTGGTGGGGCGCGGGGGCAGGAGGCGGCGACGCGGGCCGGGCCAGGTCGGCAACCGGCGAAGGTGCGCTCCTTGGAGGCGGCGGCGACTGCGACGGACCAGGTCCTGCCGGACGCACCCCACCCACGTGCAAGGAGCTCTCAAGCCAGCGCGAGAACTCCGCGAGTACGCCGCTGAGTCGGGTGCGCTCGGCCTCCAACTGACGGGCCAGGGTGTCGACATCCTCGCTCAGACGCTGCTTCAGGCCGTTCAAACGGTTGACCTCGTCCTCGGCGCGGCTTCGAGCCTCGGAAACGATCTCGCGGGCCCGCTCTTGAGCGGCCGTGGTGAGCTCTCGCGCCTTGGACTCGGCCTCTTGCTGGGCCTGTTCGATGAACTGTTGGGCCATCACGATCATGGCCGTGACCTGTTCGGCGCCCGAACCTGACACCACCACGCGCGCAGCTGGCGCCGGGGCGGGAATTGGGGCCTGCACCGGGGTTTGACCGGTCGCTGCAAAGTCCGAGCCACTCTGCAATTGATTGATCCGCTCGCCCGCCTGGCGCAACTGTTGGCGCATCTGGTGAAGCTGGTCCTTCAGCTGACGAGTCTCGGACGAAACGCGCTCGAGGAACTCATCGACCTCATCGACGTTGTAGCCCTTGAGGCCCACTTTGAAGGCCACCGTGTCGATGGCGTCGAGAGCCGAGAGAGCGTTATCCGAACTTTCCATGCTGCTACCCTACCGCCCCACTAAGGCTAAGTAGTGACTTCCCGCGTCAGATAACTGCGTTTATGACCTCGAGCACAACGACCGCGATGAGCACGGAGAAGTCAATGCCCACACCGCCGATCCGGGGTCGAGGCATGATCTGGCGAATCGGACGCAGAACCGGCTCAGTCAGTCGCGCGAGAACGCGCTTGGTGGAGGCCAGGCCGCCGTTCTGATTGGTCGTCGGGAACCAACTGAGCAATGCGGAGATGATCAGCACCCAGATATAGAGACCGAGGATCTCGTGAACGAGAACCATTAATAGCCTGTGGACTGGTAGTTCGAAGCTCGAAGTCGCTCACGAACCTCAGGGCTCAGGTGCGTACCCTGAGGGCTCACCAGGTACACGGCTCCCTTCTCCAGGATTTCCATCTTCGCGTTGAGCGCGTACGCCGTTCCCGACGCGAAGTCCACCAATCGACGACCGAGACCCGGATCCACCTGGGTGACAAGCATCACGACGGCCCGGTTGCTGCGAAGCAGATCGGTGATGCGTCGCGACTCGTTGTAGTTCGTCGGGGTAAAGATCGCGACGTCACGGTCTTGGGAGAGCGGCGTGATGCCCCGCACGCCGCTGCTCTGCACGGGTCGGATCCGAGGGGACTGACCCTGGGATTCAAGGACCGAGATCGAAGAGGTGTGACTGGCCATCGGCGCCGGGTTGGCGCGCACGTTCGACGGGCCGCTCGACACCGTCGGAAACTGCCGTTGGGCGCTCGGGGCGGGGCGCGACCACTCGGGCTCTTCCTCGTTCGCGGGCTGGTCGGAGAAGGGGCGGGCGGGAGTGGTCGAGGCGTACTCGCCGTACTCGTCTTCGATGAGGCCTAAGAACCCCAAAGCCTTGCGCATCTTTTCTTTCATCAACATCTCCTTGCGGCAACACCGCCCCAACCATGTTAGGTCAGGGCAGTCCTCGCCATCCGAGGGCCGAAGAGGGCCCGGCCAATACGAACTTCGCTCGCTCCCAGTGCACAGGCGATTTCCAGGTCGTCGCTCATGCCCATGGAGCGTTCCCTTAGCCCTAGATCGTCCGCCAGGCCCGCGGTGCCCGCGAAGGCCCGGCGGGCGCCTTCTATGCCCACTGGAGCCACGGTCATCAGACCCTGAACGTCGAGACCCGCCTCCCTGGCCCTCGCCACGAGGCCGGTCACCTGCGAGGGATCAGCGCCGTTTCGGCCCTGGGTGCCGGTGAAGTCGACCTGCACGTAGATCGCCATGCCCGGGCGCGAATCAGCGATCTTCTCGATCTCCTTCACGCGCGACACACCGCAGAGCAGATCAGCGGCCTTGGACACGCGGGCGATCTTGTTGGTCTGCAAGGCGCCCAAGTAGTGCCAGCGCACGTCGACGTCACTCGCCTCGTCGCGCTTCGCCTCGAGCTCGTCGACGTAGTTCTCCCCCACCGCGCGCAGCCCAGCCGCGCACGCCGCGCGCACTGCGTCTGCGCCGAAGGTCTTGGTGACCGCGACGATGCGAACGCTCGAAGGATCCCGGCCCGTGGAGGCGATCCGTGCCCGGACGCCGGCCAGGTTGGCCGCGACGCGCTGGACGAGTTCGTTGCTAGCGGAGGAAGCTGGGAAGGTNNGGTCGTCATCGCCACCGACGTCAAAGAAGTCGTCGTTGGTCGTGCTCGTGAAGATGTCGCTGCGTGGACCTTCGGTCATCACCGGTTCGCTCAGCGTTTGCGAAGGCGGCTTCGGCGCCGGCACCTGGTCGAAGCCGGCGGCGATGACGGTCACCCGCACGGCTTCTCCAATGGACTCGTCGATCACGCTACCGAAGATGATGTTGGCGTCGGCGTGCGCGACCGAGTGAATGATGTTCGCCGCGTCGGTAACCTCGCTCAGGGTGACGTTCGGTCCGCCCACGATGTTCATCAAGATGCCCCGTGCGCCGTCAATCGAGGCTTCGAGCAGCGGCGAGGTGATGGCGGCGCGGGCGGCGTTGACGGCGCGTCCCTCGCCCGTCGACGTTCCCACGCCCATGATGGCGGTGCCGGCGTTGCGCATGATGGTGTTCACGTCGGCGAAGTCCGTGTTGATGAGTCCGGGGACGGTGATGAGGTCCGTGACGCCGCGAACGGCCGACAGCAGGACGTCGTCTGCGATCTTGAAGGCGTCGAGCATGGAAGTGTCGGCCGCGGTCACCGAGAGCAGGCGGTCATTGGGGATGACGATCAGCGTGTCGACCTTCTCGCGCAGGGCCTGGATGCCCTTCTCCGCCTGCGTGGCCCGGCGCTTTCCCTCGAAGGAGAACGGTCGCGTGACGACGCCGATGGTCAGCACGCCGAGCGCACGCGCGATTTCCGCGACGACCGGAGCCGCACCGGTGCCGGTGCCGCCACCCTCGCCCGCGGTGATGAAGACCATGTCGGTATCCTTCAGGGCCTCCTCGATTTCGGCGCGGTGATCTTCGGCGGCCTGGCGACCCACCTCGGGATCGCTCCCGGCTCCGAGTCCGCGGGTGAGCTGGCGCCCGATATCGAGCTTCAGGTCGGCCTCGCTGAGCAGCAGTGCCTGGGCGTCCGTGTTCGCCGCGATGAACTCAATGTTTCGAAGACCCGAGGTGATCATGCGGTTCACCGCATTCACACCGCCGCCACCCACGCCGATGACTTTGATAACAGCGTGATAGTTGCTTTGGTTGAGACTCATGTACTCCCCTTGGGTTAACTCTTCTTGTGCGTTCCCTCTACGAGGGTCACTTCTTTGGCGAACAAATGTCACCGAAGGCTAGTCAGCCCTTCGTTTTTGGTCAAATGCCATGCTCAAGAAGGCGCGGGGCCGGTGACCGCCAACTCGTCGGGAACACTGACGTCAACTACGTCGCCGGGCTTGAGGGTCGTGTGGGCGATGACCGAGGCGATCGCCACGAATTTGGCGCGAAGTTCGGTCGGCGGGCCGAGGATGAAACTCACGGGCGTCGACATCTTGAGGGTGACATCGCCCGCCGCGCCCACCGTTATCTGCGAAACCTGCGCCGAAAAGGCCTTCGGGAGTTTGCTGGCGACCAGCGCCGCGGCGGCGCCCGCGCGCCCGTAGGGCCACGTGGCATTCTTCGGGCTCAGGTAGACCAACGTCGGATAGTTTGCCTTGAGCGGCGCCGGACCCAGGTCGCGTCCGGTGGCGTCGACGAACTGCAACTCATGCTCGGCATCGAAGGCCACCGCGACCGGGGTGGCCTCATGGACCTTCACGACGATCGAATTTGGCCAGTGTTTGGAGACGCTGACGCTGTCTATCCACGCGAACGACGAGAGGCTCCTCTCGAGCGAGCCCGACGAGACCCCCACCATGGTCGGGTGGTTCTCGAGACCCGCGGCCGCGAGAACCTCACCCGCGGTCTCGTGGCGTAGCCCGAGAAGCGTCACGTGCTGGACTCGGAAAATCGACTGCTGGAGCACCCACTGCCCCCCGAGCGCCACCGTCGTGACCATCAAGCCAAGGCCCACCAGGATCTTGGCGAGGCGATGGGACCTTGGACGCGTTTCACGACCCGGATCTGACGCGTGGGCCGGACGAGCGCTCTGGGCTCCGCGACGCCGGGGCCTGGCGCGCCGTTCGAGCGCGCCCGTGCCGGCCCCGCTCGACGGTTTGCGTCGGCGGCTCATGGTCGCTCTCCAAAACCCAAGAAGCGATGCTCCGTGACCAGGAGGATCCCGGTGGCTTCGAGGACACGGTCGCGAACCTCGACGAGGAGCTCGTAGACGTCGTTGGCACTCCCCCCGGGGTCGGCGATGATGAAGTTCGAGTGTTTCTCGCTCACGACCGCGCTGCCCACCCGCAGCCCTTTGCAGCCGGCGACCTCGATCAGCCTTCCGGCGTGGTCTCCCTCAGGATTTCGAAACACGCTCCCGGCGTTGGCGCCCCCAGGCTGATGTTCACGTCGCCACCGGACGATCTCCTTGATCTGCGCCAGCGAGGCTTGGGCATCGCCGCGAGCCAACCGCAGGGTCACCCGGGTGACCAGATCGGAGCGGTCAATCGCGCTCGAGCGGTACGCGAAGCCGAGCTCGACGGCGTCCCACTCTCGAGGCCCGTTCGCCGAGATCGTGTGCACCTTCGTCACCGAAGCCGCCATGTTCGATCCGTGCCCGCCCGCGTTCATCACCACGGCCCCGCCAAACGTTCCCGGCACGCCAACGGCCCATTCGAAGCCGGCTACTCCCTCGCCCGACAGTCGCCGCGCGGCGATCGGCAGGTCGAGCCCTGCCCCCGCCTCGACGACCACCGCCCCGTGGCTTTCGCTCCACCCCAACTGCGCGAACTCGCCGCTCAGATGAATGCCGATGACCTCGTGCTCGCCGTCGGCGACCAGCAGGTTCGACCCGTTGCCGATCGGCACGAGCGAAAGACCGCTCGCGAAGATCAACGGTCCCAGCTCATCGAGGTCGCGGTGCGTCGACAGCGTGACCAACGCGCGCACCGTACCGCCGACTCGATACGTCGTTCGCGTACCGAAGGCTGCGTGTTCCTCGACCCGGTCGCCGCCGAGCTCAACGAGTTCACGCAGACTCATGCGTCAAGTCCTCCACGTAGGTCGCGAGCGATGGTGGCGATGTCGCCCGCTCCGAGCAGGAGCACCACGTCGCACTGATCGTGCAGCGCCTCGAGGTCGGCCAGGACATCGTCGAAGGTGGGCGCGTACTGCACGGTCTGGTTCGCAGCGTGCCGGCGAATCCCCGGCACCAGCAGTTCTCCGGTCACGCCGGCCGGATTTGCCTCGCCGGCGCTGTAGATATCGGACACCACGACGTGCGAGGCGAGCTCGAACGCCGCCGCGAACGACGGGGCGAGATTGACCGTTCGCGTCACCCGGTGAGGCTGGAACACGGCGACGATCCGCTCGTATCCCGTCGCCCGCGTCGCTCGGAGTGTGGCCGAGATCTCCCCGGGCAGGTGTGCGTAGTCCTCGTAGACATCGACCCCGCGCCACGAACCGAGGTACTGAAACCGTCGAGGAGCCCCGGCGAAGTTGCGCAAGCCCCGTTTGACCGACTCGTCAGGCACCCCCAGCAAAAGGGCCAGCGTGGCGACGACCGCAGCGTTGGCGACGTTGTGCAGACCGGTCACGCACAAGCGGATGGAGAGTTGCCGATCGGGACCGCTGAGGCGAAACGACGCCCCTCGTCGCCCTATCTCCACGTCGCTGACCATCCACGTCGACGCGGAGGTCGTCCCCACGGCAACGACCTCGCGGTTCGAGCGGGAACGCACGCGTTGGACTCCTTCGTCGTCGCCCCACACCACCACCGATCCCGTGGTGCGGTCGATCAGGTCAACGAAGGCCGTCTCGAGCGTGGCGAGATCGCCGTAGTGATCGAGGTGGTCAGCTTCGACGTTCAAGACGCCGAGCGCGTAGGGCCGCAGCAAGGCAAAGGTCCCGTAACTTTCGTCAACCTCCAAGAGCAGGTCGCCGTCTCCGAAGTGGCCGTTCGCGCCGACCCCCGTGACGGGCGCTCCGACGAGGCGCGAGTCATCGCGCCCGTCGGCGAGCATCACCTGCACCATCATCGAGGTGGCGGTGGTCTTGCCGTGAGTCCCCGTGAGCCCTACTACGCGTTGCTGCCCGGCGAGCGCTTCGAGCACCTCGCTACGACTGAGGAGAAGCGCGCCGCGCCGCGAGGCGTCGACGAGTTCAACGTTGTCCGGCTGCACCGCCGGGGACCACAGGACGATGTTCGCGTCGGCGCCGTTTCCAGCGTCGTGGCCGACGCTCACGCGAACGCCGGCCGCCCTCAACTCGCCAAGCACCGGCGACTCCTTGGCGTCGCTGCCGCTCACCTCGCAGCCCATCTCTGTCAATAGACGCGCGACACCGCTCATTCCGGCTCCGCCCACACCGATGATGTGCACTCGCTGTCCCGGCTCGAACCTCACGACCACCCGCCAACTTCCAAGACCACCCGAGCGATCTCGTGCGAGGCATCGCGACGCCCGATGGAGAGCGCCGCCTCGGACATCGCAGCGAGCGCCGCGGGTTGAAGCAGCTCATCGAGGGCCTGACCGAGCGCTCGGGCGCTGCACTGGTTGTCGGAGATCAACCGCGCTCCTCCCGCGTCGACGACCACCGTGGCGTTCTTCGTCTGGTGGTCGCCCGGCGCGTTGGGCAGTGGCACCAGCACCGAGCAGATTCCGAGCGCCGTCAGCTCAGCCACGGTGGTCGCTCCCGCGCGGCAGACTGCCACGTCGCAGACGGACCACAGTTCGGCCATGTCCCCAAAAGCGACCACCCGATAGTCCAGCCCTGAGAGTTCGAGCCGCATGCGTGCGATCTGCTCGTAGTCTCGCCGGCCGGTCACGTGAATCAAGGTCCGATCTGTTCTTGCGGACCACTCGCCCGCCAGCTCGCTGGCGGCGCGGTTGACGCTCGCCGCGCCGAGCGATCCGGTCATCACGACGACGACCCGACGACCCGGTTCGATGGGCGGCGTCTGAAGCCCGCGGGCTCGCTCGCGGGCTTCGAGCGACCGGTCCACGTTGACGATGGCGTCACGAAGGGGCGCTCCGGTGAAGACTGCGCGTGCCTCGCTCGAGGGGAATGCGCTGCAGTGGGCGCGGGCGAAGCGTCCGAGGAGACGATGGGCCGCGCCGGGCGTGGCGTCGAGTTCAACCAGAACCAGTGGTCGCCTCCAGAGCACCGCGGCGAGCGCCACGGCGAACGAGGCGTAACCCCCCACCGACACCACCACCGAAGGCCGCCACCTTGCGACTTTGGTGAACGCGATGGCGACCGCGCCCATCAGTCCCAGCACCGCTCCAACATTGTCGAGTGTCGCCCTTGGCGTGAGCGATCGCTGAATTCCACGTCCGGGCAGCAATGTCAGCCCGATTGACGATCCGCCCAGCAGGGCCTTCTCCTGACCGCGGCGACTCCCGACGAAATGAAGTTGCGATGCCTCGATCCCGCGGGCCTCCAGCTGTTCGGCGACCGCCTGCATCGGGAAGATATGTCCGCCCGTGCCTCCGCCCGTGATGACTATGGGCCCCCTCATTAGCGTCGCTGACGTTGACCATGGCGGCGCCGGGACGCGGTTCTCGGCCGAGTCAGGGTTCGGCTTTCAAGGGACTCACGGAAATTCGTCATCTCGTACTCTCGAATCTCCACGTCGCCCGCACGGCTCTTGTCGTGGGCGATGTTGTACAGCAGCCCGACCGCCGCGAGCTCGGTGATCAAAGCAGTGCCTCCGTACGAGAAGAACGGGAGTGGGATTCCCGTCACCGCCCATCCACCGACCACCGAGGCGATGTTGATCAGCGCTTCGACCATGATCCAGGCCGTGACGCCAACGACGATCAGCCGGTAGACCTCGTTCATGCACTGCTGGGCGATGCGGGTCGCCACGAACAAGAACCAGACGAAGAGACCGATCACCACGAGGGTGCCGAGCAGGCCCATCTCCTCGCCGATGATGGTGAAGATGAAGTCCGTGTGGGGATTGGGAAGCAACCCCCACTTCGAACGGCTGTTGCCGAGACCAAGTCCCGTGAGTCCTCCCGCGCCGAGGGCGATCTTCGACTCGAGTAACTGGTAGCCGCTCCCGAGCAGGTCCCTGTTCGGGTGAAGGAACGAAAAGAACCGAGCGGCCGAGTACGGCCTCAGCTTCATGTAGATCAGGAAGGCGACGATGCCGAGACCCGCGATACGAACGAGCAGCTTGCGCGAAAGCCCCGCGACGGCCAGCATCACGAACGCGATCGCCAAGACCACCGACGTGGTGCCGATATCCGGTTCAATGACGATGAGGCCCGCTCCCAGCAAAATCGGCGAAGTCCAGATGACCAGCTGCTTCCAGTTGCCGAGCTCGTCGTGGTGGTGCTGAACCAGCCAGGCGACGAGGATCACCGTGACGAACTTGAAGATCTCCGAGGGCTGGAGGTAGATAACGTGCAGGTTCAGCCAGCGCTTGCCGCCATTCGACGTCACACCCACCAACTTGACCGCCGCCAAGAGACCGAGCCCGCCGAGCGCCAGCAGGGGCGCCTTTCGCACGAGCTGGTCCAGGCGGATGCGGGCCACCACGTAGAGGGCGAAGATGCCGAAGCCCAGATAGATGACGTCGCGCAGGACGATGCTCAACGATGAAGCTCCGTTCGCCGCCGACTGTCCCTCACTCGCCGTGGCGACGGCGATGGTGCCGAAGGTGATGAGGAACGTGGTGACCAAGAGGAGCATTCGCGCGTTGAAGCTCCCTCGAGGGAGCGGCTGCAGGAGCCCAAGGGATGCGCGCGCCTTCGCCACCTAGACGACCTTTCCAATCTTCAGGAAATCGCCGTAGAAGATGCCGAGGCCGAGCATGGCGAGAAGGCCGGCCAGAATCCAGAATCGGATGATGACGGTTATCTCGGGCCAGCCACGCAGTTCGAAGTGATGGTGGAAGGGCGCCATGCGGAACACCCGACGACCGAAGATGCGGAAGCTCAGGACCTGCAGAATGACCGACGCCGTCTCAGCGACGAAGAGCCCACCGATGATGACGAGGAGAAGATCCAGATTCATCAAGAGGCACAGCGCGCCCAGTCCGGTGCCAATGGCCAGTGAGCCGGTGTCGCCCATCATGATCCGCGCGGGAGCGGCGTTCCACCAGAGAAAGCCGAGACACGACCCCACGAGGGCGACGGCCACCAGCCCGAGATCAAGCGCCGAATGCAGGCGGTAGATGGTGAGATGGCGGAACTGCCAATAGCCGATGATCGACAACACGCCGAAGCAGAAAGTCGCCGAGCCCGCGGCGAGTCCGTCGAGTCCGTCGGTGAGGTTCACGGCGTTGGAGGTGGCGATGATGACGAACACGGCCAGCAGCATCCATCCCCCCGTAGTCAGGTTCCATCCGGGCAGGGAGAAGCGCGTGAAGGACAGGTCGGTCGAGGTGTGGACCCAGTAGATCGAGAAGGCGGCGAACGCCGCGGCGATCACCAGTTGGCCGACGAGTTTTCCACGCTTGTTGAGTCCCAGGTTTCGGGCGTTGCGAATTGCAAGGTAGTCATCGAGAAAACCGAGCACTCCCGACGCCACCGTAACGCAGAGCACCAGAACGCCCGCGCGGGTGAAGTTGATCGACGTGCCGACGTGCCCCATGAGATAGCCGAAGACCGCGGCGAGCACGATGATGACCCCGCCCATAGTGGGTGTTCCCGCCTTGGCGTGGTGCGTCGACGGTCCCTCCTCACGAATCCGCTGGCCGAGCGATCGCTCTTGCAGAAAACGTATCCACAGGGGCGTCACCAGCAGCGAGATGAGGAAACCGAAGCCGCCCGACTCCATCAAACTCAGCATTGCGCCCTCACTTCAGGAACTCTCTCGCTACAACTCGATCATCGAACGGCAGGACAACGTCACCGATCACTTGGGTGGTCTCGTGGCCTTTACCCGCCAGCACCACCACGTCGCCGGGTTCGCCGAGGCGGATCGCCTCGGCGATGGCGCTGCGCCGATCAGCCATGCGAAGCACGGTCGCGCCGGCCACTGTTCCTTCGATGATGGAATCAATGATGGCATCAGGCTCCTCGGAACGTGGGTTATCCGAGGTCACGATGGTGATTTGCGAGAGCGATGAGGCGACTTCGCCCATCTGTCGGCGCTTGGCCCGGTCACGGTCTCCCCCGCAACCGAACACCGTGATGATCCGCCCGCCGTTCATGAGTCGACGGACATCCTCAAGAAGTCGGCGAAGTCCCTCGGGGGTGTGCGCGTAGTCAACAATCACAACGAGGCCCTCGGCGCTCACCACTTGGAAACGGCCGGGCACGCCCTCGACATCAGCCATCGACGCCGCGATGTCGGACTCACTCGCGCCGAGTGACCTAAGGATCTCCATGGCCATCAAGGCGTTGTCGACGTTGTAGCCGCCGATGAGCGGCGTATTCACCAGATGGCCGCGCCAGAAGAAGATGGTTCCCTGCATCGATTCGGTGACGTCGACCGCGTCGCTTCGGCGGACTCTCGTCACAGGAAGCGATGTCATGTCCGCCAGACGCAAACCGTAGGAATCATCGCACCAGATGACGGCACGCTTGGCGTGCTCCAGCGTGAAGAGCTGGGACTTCACCGCGAAATACTCTTCCATGGTGCGGTGGTAGTCGAGATGGTCATGGCCCAGGTTCGTGAAGGCGGTGACCGTGAAGCGGAGCCCCTCCACCCGATGTTGGTGGAGCGCGTGGCTGGAGACTTCAAGGGCGACCACCGAACGCGGGCGCTCGACGTCGAAACCCCGGGCGAGATGAGCGAGCGAACGAAAGAGCTCCGGCGACGCCGGAGTCGTGCGCTCGTTGGTTAGAGTTCCAATGCTCGCGCCGTTCCACCCGAGCGCTCGAGCCAGCGAACCCACGAGCGATGTCACGCTGGTCTTGCCGTTGGTGCCCGTGACGCCCACCAGGTCCAGCTCCTGCCCGGGATGACCCACTACCGCCGAACTCGCGTGAGCCATGAGCGCGTACAGCTGCGACTCGGGGACGACAACCACGGGTATGACCGCTCCGAATGGTTCGCTCGATACCGCGGCGACCGCGCCGTGCCGTGCGGCGTCGTCGATGAAACTGACTCCATGGACCTTCGTGCCCGGCATCGCGAAGAACAACGTGCCCGGGACGCACTCACGCGAGTCGATTTCCACGTGCGTCACCTCGATCGAGCTCGTCGCCACATCGAGAGTGACACTGTCAAGTACGTCGCCCAGCTGCATCACGTTACGTCCGATCCGATACTCGCGCCCGCGCCCTTCAGGGGCTTCACCATCGTGCCGTTGGAAGGGATGCCGAAGTGGTGCAGGGCGTACGACATCACCTGTTGAAACACCGGCGCCGCGACCGCGCCGCCGAAGATCGTGGTCTGGGGTCGTTCCACCACAACGATCATGGACAAGACCGGATTGTTTGCCGGAGCGAAGCCGACGAAACTGGCGTTGTAGTCGCCTATCAGAAGGGAGTCCCGACCCGGATAGGGCATTGTGGCGGTACCGGTCTTTCCGGCCACGCTGTAACCCGGGATGATCGCGTTCGTGCCCGTTCCCGCGAGCACGACCTGCTGGAGCATCTTGTTCATGGTCGCTGCCACCGTTGGCGAGAGCGCCTGTCGCTTGACGCTCGGCGGTGCGGACTTGGTGGAACCATTTGCGTAGACATAACCACGAACCAATCTTGGTTCAACGAATGCCCCCCCATTGGCGATTGTGTTGTACGCGTCGAGAACCTGCAACGGTGGGACGGCGTCCACCTGGCCAATAGGCAGCGCCACCTGGTCACTCGCGTACCAGTTGGCGGCACTCACGAGGAGCCCAGATGTCTCACCCGGGAAGTTGACCGAGGTCATTTGACCGAACCCCAGTCGTTCGACTTGCGCCAAAAGCCCAGCCTCACCCACCAGTTTGCCGATTTCGTACGTGCCAATGTTGGATGACTGCGCCAATACCTCGGTGGCGGCGAGATGCTCGAGCCCGTGATTCTCGGCGTCGTGGAAGTAGCGCCCGCCAACATTCACCGAATTGGGGACGGTGAAGGCCGTGCTCGGGGTGATGAGACCCGCCTGGAGCGCCGCGGAGAAGGTCACGACCTTGAAGACCGATCCTGGTTCGTAGGCCTGGCTGAACGCGAGATTGTTGATTGTCTGGCTGATGCCCGGCACCCCGACCGCGGTGCCCCACGACGGAACGGGGCCGAGCACGCCCGCCGCGGTCTTGGTGTTTACGAGCGAGGCGTCAGCGAGAATCTCACCGGTCTTCACGTCCATCACGACCGCGACGCCGGTAAGCCCACCCACGGCCTTCAACTGGGTGGCGAGCGCTCGTTCGGTGACGAACTGTAACGAGGAGTCGATCGTCAACTCGAGGCCGACTCCCGGTGTGGCTTTTCGGATAACGGTGCTGTGCGAACTCGGAAGATTCACCCCTGACGCGGAGACGAATTCCCGGGTAACGCCGGTCTGACCGGCCAGCTGCTTCTGGTACTCGTATTCCAGCCCCGAGTTGCCCGCACCCGCGGAGTTTGTGCCGCCGAGCAACGACTCGGCGAGCGTGCCATTGGGATAGTTGCGCACCGACGAGTTCTGGACAACGATGCCCGGGAAGGCCGCGCTCGTAAGTTTGCGCCCGTCGTTGAGGTCGAGCTTGTTGTTGATGATGACGTAACCGTCCTTCTTCTTCGAGAGAAGCGCCGTGAGATGGTTGACGGGAACCTGCACGAGTGGGGACATCGCCTCAGCCTCACGCACGGGATTCGAGATTTGGATGTCGTCCGCGATCACCAACGAGGTCGGTCGCGAAATCGCCAGAATCTGGCCGCGGCGGTCGTAGATCCCTGCTCGTAACGCGGTGGTGGTCAGGTCCTCTCGCACCTGGGCCACCGAGAGTCTTTCGTAGTGGGCGTGCTCGAAGATCTGGACCTGGAAGAGTCGCAGCGCCAACAGGAGGAACACGAGAATGAAGCTCGCGCGAACTATCTTCAGTCGCCGGGCGGATTTCGATCTGTTGCGGCGTACGGGTCTGCTCTGCGCGCGGGTTCGAGTATGGGTCGACGTACCGTGCGAGCTCACCGAATCGTCCTTGATGTGACCGGTGCGTGACCCGAGAACTTAGGTAGCGGCAGGATCGCATCAAGCGACGTAGACGGAACTTGCGTCACTGACACGGGATCAACCAAATGGAGAGCTCCGGCCTGCGAGGCGATTTGGCTCGGCGCCGACAAGTTGGTCAAGGTTCCAACTTGGACAGCGTAGGTTGATTGGTCCTGCAGCAGCTGACTCTGCAGCTGGTGGATCTCGACTTGACGGTTGGCGACGAGAATGCTGCCCGCGATCGAAAGCACCAAGGCGAAGACAATGATGGTGGCTGATTTGCGCGCCGACGAGGTACCTCGCCAGAGTGAGGTGACGGCCGTTCTTCGCGGCGTGCTCTGCTGATGTGATGGTCGCCGGGTCGCCGGTCGAGCGACCGGGCGAACCGGACGACGGGTGTCGACCCTGCGGGGGAAGCTGATGACGCTCACGAGATGACCTTGCGCGCGATGCGCAGCCGGGCCGAGCGAGCCCGTGGATTGCGCTCTATCTCACCCGCGCTCGCCAACCGGGCACTGGCCTTGAAGACGGTGACGCGCGGTACCGCGCCGCAGACGCACCCGAGCTCGACTGGGCACTTGCAGCCACCGGTGGCCGCCTCGTGGAGAACGGACTTTACGACTCGATCCTCGCCCGAGTGATAGGAGATGACGGCCAGAATTCCACCGGGGGCGAGCACGTCAAGTGCCGCGTCCAGACCTTCAGTGAGCTGCTCTTCCTCGCCGTTCACCGCGATGCGAAGTGCTTGGAAGACCCGGGTGGCGACGTGGCCACGACGTCGCGCCGCCATGGGCACCGCGCGCTCGACGGCCTCAGTGAGCTCGTTGGTCGTCTGGGGTTGGCGCTCCAGCACGGACTTCGCAATAGATCCGGCGAATCGATTCTCGCCGTTGGCGCGCATCAGACGAGCGAACTCATGCTGGTCGATGTGACTCAGGAACTGCGCGGCGGTCTCACCCTTGGTCGGATCCATCCGCATGTCGAGCGGGGCGTCCGAGCGGAATGAGAAGCCGCGACTGGATTCATCGAGCTGGTGCGACGAGACGCCGAGGTCCATGAGAACGCCAACAACGTCCTCGCCGTGGAGAAAACCGGTGTTGTTTCGAACGACGGCCGTGAGTTCGGCGAACGTGGCGTCGACGATCAGCACTCGTGCAGCGAATGGGGCGAGACGTTCGCCCGCGGCGGCACGGGCATCGGGATCGCGGTCAATACCGAGCACACGAAGCTGCGGAGCACTCGAAAGGATCGCCGCCGCGTGGCCTCCCCCGCCCAACGTGGCGTCGACGATCACCCCAGCCGGCTGACTGGTGAACAACTCGACGATTTCTCGTTCGAGCACTGGTTGGTGGTAGTTGTCCTGGGCCATCTGCGGCCTGGCATTCTTGAAGACGGAAGAGACGGCGGAGGAGGAAACCTGATCCGTCTTCACGATTGCCAGGCTGCGCATGGTCCGCGACCGGTACTGCTGATGAACTCCTGTCACTAGTTACTGCCTTGTTTGAATATCTCCTCGGCGGAGTTGACCTGCTCGGCGTAGATCGCCGGTTTCCACAACTCGATGTGGTCAAGCATTCCGACGACCAAGACATCGCCGACGAGCTGCCCGTAATCTCGAATGGCCGCGGGAAGAGCGAAACGGCCTTGCTTGTCGAATTCGACGTCCGACGAGTTGGCGGCCCAGTAGCGGGCTTGCCTTCGCCCTTGAATACCGCCGCTGCGGCTCTCAGCCAGGTACTCGTCGGATTTGCGCGCGAACTCACCGGGAGTCCACAGCGCGACGCAGCCCTCGGTGTTGGGGCTCAAGTGACCGCCCCGTTCGAATTCGGGTCGGAACTTCGCGGGCAGGATGAGTCGACCCTTGGCATCCAGCGAATGCTGAAACTGACCAACGAACCCGAGCATCGACTGTCCCTCCGGTGGGTTCACCACTTTCCCCCACTTCGTGACACATTACACCACTAATCCCCACCTCCCGCCAAATTGACCCACCTCGAACTCTTTTTTTGATGGCCTTTTGTGATTGGACGTGACCGGTTCCAGTGGGCTGAAGGGAGCGGCCGACTTGGACGGCTTCTAGGCCGAGAGGAAAAGCCGTCGGACCTGCCAAGGTCCGCTCTGAACGCCCAACGAGACGACGAGCTGGTCGGCGTCGGTGATCCCCAGAGAGGAAACGACGTGGTGATCGAGCGCCTCGCCGATACCCTCTGGCACGTCGCGCAGGAAGTTCACCACTTCGCGGGTCGGGTGGCCATGGATCACTGTCGAGAGGAAGATGCCCTCTCGAACACGCCACTGCGTGACGCCGACAGCCTTTCGGTCATCAACAAATACCTCGCCTGGCCCGCGTCCGGCAAAGCAGACGACTCGATGCAGAATATTTCCCTCAAGAGCTCCCTCATGGACCGTGATGTCCCCACCCACGATGGGGCGAAGAGCGTCTCGCCACCACGAACCTGCTTGGATCGAACTGACGTGGACGTCGTTCGACCACCGAGGATCACTGGCTGGTATCCACCAGTCGATCCAGAGGTCATCGGGCTGCAGTAGCACCAACCCTCCGCCACCCCGCCGGCGTCGAATCGACACTCCACCGAGTCTGGCCTCGTCCAACACATCGTGCGACTGGCTACCACCAAGAATCAATGTGGGTCGGGCCAGATGGAGGACAAACATCGTCGCCTGATCCAGTTCCCTCAGAGCGCTGTAGTCGTAGAGCTCCTCGACCTCGTTCGTCACGAGGCGCGCGGGAGATACGGGGCCCACAGCGGATCTGGGTCGGGCACGTGACGCCAGCGCCACCACGGACCGTCGGGGACCCTCGGTTCGAAGTGCATGCGCCACCCGATCTCTTCCAAGAGCCGGTCACCCTTCTGCATGTTGTGGTGACGACATGCGGCGACCACGTTGGTCCATTCGTGACGTCCTCCACGGCTGCGCGGAACGACGTGATCAATGGTGTCGGCGTGCTCGAGACAGTAGGCGCAGCGAAAACTGTCGCGAAGCAGGAGGGAGCGGCGGGTGAGGGGCGGCGTGCGCACTTTGGTAGGCAGTTTCACCATTTCATGAAGTCGAACAATCGACGGTATCGAGACCGTCACCGTGGCCGAGCGGCACACCGCCGGCTCGTCGGGCGTGACAATCGGCTCGGCCCTGCCGGCGAGCATCAAGACGACCGCCCTGCGCTCGCTCACCAACTGAAGGGGTTCAAACGTAGCGTTCAGCAGGAGTACTCGCCCCATCAGAAGAACTACCGCCCCACCGATTGGCGCAGGGACCATTTCGCGGCGTCCACCACTGCCTCCGGGCTCAACGGTGAGCCGGAACTGCCACCCACGGCGGTCGTTCGAAATGCCCAGTAGTTGACGGAAGGGAGGGGTAGAAACGGCGCGCTTCGCCACCATCCCCTGCGTCGAAGCCGCCAACCCGCGCGGGCCAGTGGCAAGGCGCTCGAGGGATGACGCAGAAGATAGCGTCCGAGACCAGGTGCCCAGAACCGGTTCACCGCAGCGCTCCGCGCCAACCCACCAGCGCGGCGCCGAGGATCGGCCCGTCGCCGCCGAGTCCGGATCTTCGAATCTCCAGATCTGACGAGTAGCGCATCGTCGCCAGCGATCGCGCCACCTTGTTCGCGTTCGCGAAGAACTCATCACCGTAGCCCAATGCGACCGAACCGGCGATGTAGCAACGGTTGAAATCGAGCACCGAACTCAGGGTCCCAACGGCGCGTCCGACCATCTCGGCGCAGCGAAGTCGAGTGGCGTCATCGGCATCCTTCGCCGGGCGTCCCGTCATATCCTCGATGGCCCAACCAGAGGCCTCGGCTTCCAGACAGCCGTAACTGCCGCACGAGCAGAGCCGACCATTGGGAACGATATTGAGATGGCCAATGTGGCCCGCGTTTCCCGAATCGCCGTCGAGAAGTCGGCCGTCAATGACCAACCCGCCGCCCACTCCGGTGGAGACCACCATTGACGCGTACGAGTGGTCGTCAATGGCCGCACCAAAGACTCCCTCGGCGAGCGCGAGGGCCCGCGCATCGCCATCGATGTGCACGTCGACGCCGAGCACCTCTTTGAGACGCTCGCGCAGCGGGAAGTTTCGCCATGCCGGAATGTTGAGCGGCGAGACCGTCGCACCCGCACGAGTCATTGGCCCGGCACAGCCTACGCCGACGAACTCGAAGTGCTTCCCCTGGGCGACCCGGTCAAGCAGCCCGACGATCGACTCGAAGAGACCGCCTTCTTGTTCGGCCACGCAGAGGCGTTCACGAGCAAGTACCACCCCGCCACCCTCAATGACCGCGGCTTCGACCTTGGTGCCACCAATGTCGAGGGCCAGACACGGGGCTGCGTTCTTCGCAACCCCGACGTCGATCATTCGGTCTTGCGGCGTTGACGCGACAACCAGTCGCGAAGCGAACGGGTCCGAGGACCGTAGTTCGCATGGGCATCGTCGCCTTGGGGCGACCTTGTGATGTCCTGCCACGATGCACGGCCGAGAAGCCGAGCGTTTCGTTCAATGACGACGGCCGAGATGAACATCAGCGCAACGCCTACGAGTCCTAGCAATGTGGACTGAGAGAAGAAGAGGACCAATATCAGAAGTCCAGCCACGAAACCCGCGACTCCCCAACGAACCCGGCGCCCTCCGTGGGAGTAGACATTGGTCTCGCGAACATTCTTCGCAAACCTGGGATCTTGTTTGGAGAGCGACTCTTCAAGCTCGGCCAGAATCTTCTGCTCATGCTCTGAAAGTGGCACCGCGTCTCCTTCCCCCTATTCCTGCCATTATCGTACCGTTTCTGCCGGCGAATGTGAACACGAAAGTTGTTAAGCCACCGATAAGAATGAGTTGATTCTTATGAGCCTCCCACGACCGACCTGCCGATTCGCGTGGCGATGATCTGCACCGGCAACATCTGTCGCTCCCCAATGGCTGAGGTTTCTCTTCGCCATCTCGTCTCCGAGGACGGTTTTCTGGCCCGACGCGTCGAAATCACCAGTGCCGGTACTGCAAACTGGCACGTCGGCAGCCCGATGGACCCGAGAACTCGGTCCGCGCTTGATCGGGCGGGCTATCACCTAGAGGGGACCTTGAGCGCGTACGCCGAGTCCGGTTACCTCAATCGTCACGATCTGATCATCGTCATGACACGTGAACATCTGCACGATGTCCGCCAGCGCCTGAGCAACGAGTCGACCGAAGTCATCATGCTTCGCAACCTGCTCGAGCCGGGACTTGATCTCGACCTCGCCGATCCCTACTACGGGGACGACCTCGACTTCGATGAGTGTCTCGAGGTCCTCACAAGAGGGGGTCGACGTTTGACATCGGTACTTCGTCAGCGATTGGGTGAAGACTCTCTCGAAGTTTCAGTTCGGGCAATGTCAGCGAAAGCACCACCGCGAGCGCGCCAACGGGGACGGCCCACAGGTAGATGACCTGGATGCTGCTCGCCAGGGCGTGTATCACCACTTTGAAGAGGCCCGCCGGCAACTTCTTCAGATTCTCAGGGGTCATCTGCGAGAACGAGAATTTGCTCGATGCGAACTTCGTCCCCTTGAATCCCTTCGCGAGCTTTCGAGGAATCTCGTTCGCGAACAGAGCTCCAAAGATGGCTGTGCCAAAAGAGCCACCAATCGATCGAAAGAAGTTCGCGCCCGCCGTCGCCGCCCCGACATCTTCGTGGTTCACCGCGTTTTGGACCGCGGTGACGAGGATCTGCATCACGAGTCCAATGCCCGTTCCGAGTATGAACATGTAGAAGCCCATCAACACCAGAGATGACGTCGCGCTGATTGTCCCGAGCAGCGCCAGCCCAACGGTCATGATCGCGGTGCCGAAGATCGGAAATGGCCGGTACTTCCTCCCCTTGGACACGAGTTGACCGGTGATGATCGACGCCGCGAAGAGCCCGGCCATCATCGGAAGCAGTCGAAGCCCCGAATTAGTGGGCGTTGTTCCACGGACGTCCTGGAAGTACAGGGGCAAGAAGGTCATCGCACCGAACATGGCGAATCCGACCACGAAGCCAATCGCCGACGCCGACTTGAACACCCGGTTGGCAAAGAGGCGAGGGGCGAGGATCGGTTCGGAGGATCGGCGCTCGATTATGACGAAGAGAACCGTGAAGAGGACTCCGCCTACGAAGAGCCCGATCGACTTGGCGGAAAGCCACGCAAAATCGGTTCCCCCGAGCGAGGTGAAGAGAATCAGGGCCGAAGCCGCCAGCGCCAAGGTGACAATTCCGGCGTAGTCAATCACGTGCTGCACGCGCACTCCCGCGTTGGGCAACGCCGCCGCCGTGACGAGCAAGGCCACGATCCCGAAGGGGACGTTGACGAAGAAGATCCAGCGCCACGACCAATACTCGACGATGAATCCACCGAGAAGTGGTCCGATGACCGTTGCGGCGCCAAAGACCGCACCGAAGAAACCCGCGTAGCGTCCCCTTTCACGCGGCGGGACGATATCGGCGATCACTGCCTGCGAGCCGACCATGAGGCCACCGCCTCCGAGACCCTGGAGAGCCCTGAAGAGGATCAGCGTCAGCATGCTGTGGGCAATGCCGCACAGCATGCTGCCAATCAGGAAGATGACGATCGCCGACTGGAAGTAGATCTTGCGACCGTGAAGGTCGCCGAGCTTTCCCCAAAGCGGCGTACTCACGGTCGAGGACAGCAGGTACGCAACCACAACCCAGCTCAGGTGGTTCGCCCCGTGAAGGTCGCCCACGATCTTTGGAAGCGCCGTGGAGACAATGGTGCTGTCCAGTGCGGCGAGCAGCATGCCGAGCATCAACGCACCAAAGACGAAGTACAGCTCGCGTTTCGGCATCGCTCCCGTAAGTTGATCGCTCATCGAAGACCCTTCAACGTAATTTGGACGGCTCAAACCGCACCCGTTGTCACGCCCACCATAATAGAAAGGCCAGAATCCGACCCGCTCTTGTGTAGCCTCTGCCACTGTGACCGGCATGTCGTTCTCTCGTCCTCTGCGGGCCCTCGATCACGATTTCAGCGCCGCCGTTTCCATCGGAACCGGCGTCGTTGTCGCCCTCTTTTGGTCGGCGGTCGGCCCTTCCAGTTACCAGCGCGCCATAAACGAGGCTTGGCCAAACCATTTCTTTCGTCAGGTTTCGATCGACTCGGTCCATTCGCTCGTGGCCAGCGCACTGATGACACTCTTCTTCTTCGCGATCGGGCTCGAACTCTCGCGCGAGCTGCGTACCGGAGCCCTGACCAAGGCGACCTTCGTCGTACCCCCGGTCCTTGGCGCGATCGGCGGAATGGCGGGCACCGCTCTGCTGTCCTACCTCTTCGGTGAGCTGACCAATTCGGGCGCACTGCGCCGCGGGTGGGGCGTTCCAATGGCGACCGACATAGCCTTCACCCTCGGCGTGCTCGCCCTCGTCGGTCGCCGACTCCCCTCGCCGATTCGGATCTTCCTCCTGACGCTGGCCGTCGCCGACGATGCATTCAGCGTCGTCGTCTTGGCGTTCACCGGCGCTACCCACGCGAGACTCGCCGGTATCGTTGCGCTGCCTCTGATGATCGTGGTCGGAATCGTGATTTCGCGGACCACACGCCGAGTCGGATGGGGATTGGCGCTGCTCGCAGGTCTGTGGGTCTGTTTCGTGTGGGCCAACGTCGAACCCCCGCTCGCCGGCGTGATCGCTGGTCTCTTGATCTCGTTTGACAACGAGTGGGCGCCCCGACTCGAGCATTCGATGGGCCGATGCTCGACCGGATTCGTGCTTCCGCTCTTCGCGCTCGTCTCGTGCGGAGTCGACTGGCACGAATTCTCACGGCACTCGAAGACGCTCACGATCGTCACCTCGCTCGTCGCGATTCGCATACTCGGCAAAGTCGTCGGAATCTCCGGCGGTGTTGGCGCCGCGCGTCTCATCCGATTCAGGCTGGATCCTTCGATAACGTGGCCGCTGCTCGCCAGTGTCTCCGTGCTCTGCGCGATTGGCTTCACGGTGCCCCTGCTGTTCGCGGGCACGCTCTTTGGGACCCGAAGCGCCACCTACGGCGCCTTCACGGTGGGACTGCTCGCGGCGTCACTGATCGCCACCGTCTTTGGCGTCCTGCTGCTTCGAATGCAGACGCGAGTTCCGTAGCTCTTTTCGTCGACCGCGCCGGCCACGCGCGGTTGAACGACAGGAACTGACTCGCTAGTTGAGTCCTAGGCCGATCGAGCAACTCACCCCGGTACCGCCCAGTCCGCAGTAACCATTTGGGTTCGCGACCAGGTACTGCTGGTGGTACTCCTCGGCCATGTAGAACGGCCCGGCGGGAGCAATCTCGGTTGTTATGGCCCCGTAGCCCGCCTCACGAAGCGACTCGGCGTACGCATCGGTCACCTTGCGGGCAATCGCCTCTTGGCGTTCGTCGACGAAGAAGATCGCGCTTCGATACTGGGTACCCATGTCGTTGCCCTGACGAAAGCCTTGCGTCGGATTGTGGTTCTCGTAGAAGGAGTTGACGATGTCCGAGTAGCTGACCACCTTCGGATCGAAGACAATCTTCACCACCTCGGCGTGGCCCGTCCTTCCCGTGCACACCTCCTCGTAACTGGGGTTGGGGGTGTAGCCGCCCTGGTAACCGACGCTCGTCGAGATCACTCCAGGCAACGCAAAGAACTTTCGCTCCGCTCCCCAGAAGCAGCCCATGGCGACGTACGCCGTCTCGCTCCCATCGCGAAACGGCCCGAGCATCGAAGTGCCCAGTGCGAGGTGCGGCCGATCCACGACGGTTTCATTGGAACGACCCTTGAGAGCCTTCTCTGGAGTTACCATCTCTGACTTTGCGAACATGACACGAGATTAGAGGTTCAGGCCCGCCCGCGCGACGGTCCTAGTCTCTTGCTATGCCAGAGCGTGAAAACACGGTTCAGGAGATTCTCTCGACCATCCGCGGTACCCCCAAGCGCGTGACCGTCGCCAAGCGCACCGTCGCCGAGGTCCTCGTCAACGCGAGCGGCCATCTCACCGTCGACGCCATCACCAGCGCCGTGCAGCAGCGCCAACCCGACGTCAGCCCCTCCACCGTCTACCGGATCCTCGAGGAGTTCGAGGAGTTGAAGATCGTCGTGCACGCCCACCTTGGCCAACCGGCGGCCGTGTACCACCTCGCCGGTGCCGTGCACGGCCACCTGACCTGCGAGACGTGCAAGCAGACATTTGAGATTCCCGCCGTCCATTTCGACGCGCTCAGCAAGGATCTCCAGAAGACCTTCGGATTCCAGCTCGATCGTCACCACGTGGCCCTTTCGGGAACCTGCGCGGCGTGCCAAGTTGGTCGACGCAAGAAGCGCGGAGCTTCGCACTCTTAAAGAGTTCTTAAAGGGTCAGTCGCGGCTGCGGACCCTATCTCACTAGTGTCTGACTAAGACAATCATGCTGAAGATCGACCACCTCACCAAGCGCTACAAGGACACGACGGCGCTCGACGACCTCGACTTCGAGGTGAAGCCCGGAGTCGTCACTGGATTCCTCGGGCCAAACGGATCGGGAAAAACGACAACGATGCGCCTGATACTTGGGCTCGACCATCCGACGAAGGGTCGAGCCACCATCGACGGCCTGAGTTACGCCGATCTGAAGGCGCCACTTCGAGAGGTTGGGGCACTGCTCGACGCGAAGGCGGTCCACCCCGGACGCACCGCCCGCAATCACCTTCGCGCCCTCGCCGCTTCGAACCAAATTCCGAAGGCTCGCGTCGACGAGGTGCTCGAATTCGTCGGCATCGCTTCGGTCGCCCACAAGAAGGTGGGCAGTTACTCCCTCGGTATGAGCCAGCGCCTCGGCATCGCCGGCGCCCTCTTGGGCGATCCCGGCGTCCTGCTCTTCGACGAGCCGGTAAACGGACTGGATCCGGAAGGGATCAAGTGGATCCGCGACTTCTTCCGGTCGTTGGCCAAAGAGGGCCGCACGGTGTTCGTCAGTTCGCACCTCATGAGCGAGATGGCGGTTAGCGCCGATCAAATCATCGTTATCGGCCGCGGTCGCTTCATAACCCAAGGTTCAGTCGACGACCTCACGGCAACCGCCCACGGGACGGTCTTCGTACGTGTGTCCGACCCGCCCCAGTTAATCTCGTTGGTCAAGAACCAAAACGGCACGGTCGAAGAGATGAACGACGGCAATCTCACCATCAGCGGCCTGACGTCGGATCAGATTGGTGGCATTGCTTTCAACGCGGGAATCACCATCCTCGAATTGACACCCCAGCGGGCGTCGCTCGAGGACGTCTTCATGGACCTGACGGCGGATTCCCTCGAATTCGGCTCCTCCAAACCCGAAACGGCGCACCATGAGTAAGAACGAGAACGTCGTCTCAACTGCCAAGTCCGAGTGGATAAAGTTTCGGACTGTCAATTCCACGATTATCGGAATTGCGATGCTGTTCTTCCTGACAATCGGATTCTCGCTGTTGATAACACTGGTGCTTCGCGCCCACTGGGATCAATCGACACGAATAGACAGACTCACATTCGATCCCGTTTCCACGAGTTTGGTGGGGGTCTTCTTCGCCCAGTTCGCCGTTGGCGTCATTGGAGTGCTGTTCATTTCAGCGGAGTACTCGTCGGGTTCCATTCGCACGACACTGGCAGCGGTGCCGAACCGAGTGAGGCTGGTTACGGGTAAGGTCATCGTCCTCTTCGGCTCAATGTTCGTCGTCTGCGAAGTGGTCACCTTCGTAACCTTCCTTATGGGACAAGCGGTCTTCAGCGGCGTCGTTCCCACCGCCTCACTGAGCAGCGGCTCGGTGCTGAGGGCAGTAATTCTGACCGGTGTCTACCTGGCTCTCCTCACTCTTCTCGGGTTCGCGCTAGGACTGATCTTGCGCCAAAGCGCAGCTTCAATCAGTGTGTTCGTCGTCATTCTTCTCATCGTCCCGCTCATCTCACTTTCCTTCCCCGAAAGTTGGCGCAATGATATTGAGAGATTCGAGTTGGGAAATCTCTGGACATCAATGGCTTCGACCACCACCCCCGCACACCTCTTTTCGGCTTGGTCGGCATTCGCGGCGTTGGCGATCTATGTCGTGGTCTTCTTGGCAGCGGGCACGATGCTGCTCCAAACCCGCGACGCCTAGGCACCGGCTCAGCCGAGGTTCTAGGGTTTCGAAATGGAACTCATTGAAACAATTCGAACCACTGGCTCTATCCGCGAATTCACCGCCCAGCCAGTCAGTGATCAGCTGCTATTTCAAGTTCTCGACGATGCCCGCTTCGCACCCTCGGGTGGCAATCGTCAGGCTTGGCACGTCATCGTCGTGCGCGACGAGAAGGCTCGTCGCGCCGTTCGCGACGCCTATCTCGAAGCGTGGCACGACTACATCGCCCATCTGCTGGCCGGACTGATCCCGTTCTCCCCTCTCGCGAGCGATGACGACCGCGCCGCCGCCCTCGCTCAGCGACCAGCCGCCGAGAAGCTCTCCAAGCCCGACGGGTTTCCCGAGAATCTGGATTCGGTGCCAGCGATGCTCGTGATCTGTGCCAACCTCGAAGTGCTGGCGGCGACCGACCGCGACCTCGGCCGCTATCAGATCGCCGGGGGCGCTTCGATCTACCCGTTCATCTGGAACATCCTCTTGAGCGCCCGCGAGAGGGGTCTGGGCGGCGTCATCACCACGGTCGCCACGCGGCGTGAGGACGATGTGCGTGCGGCACTCAACATCCCTGACACGTACGCGGTGGCCTCGGTGTTGGTCTTGGGTTATCCCCGCAAGCGCCCCACCAAGCTCACCCGACGGTCCGTTGAGTTCTTCACGACTCTCGACTCCTTCGACGGCGAGCCCCTCAATCCTTAGCTCGGCGGCTTAACCTCGGAACGAAACAGCTCCTCGGTGTCTTCGCCCAATCGACGAGGTCCGCTTCGAATAGCGGGGCGAACGCCATCGAGCAGCAACGGCGTCTTCATCGCCTTCAGCTGCCCGGCGGGTGATGACATCAAGCCGACGAAGTCACCTTGGCTGATCTGGGGCTGCGCGAACGCGCCCGCCACGTCGACAATCGGCGCGTGCGGCACTCCCGAGGCGGCGAGAAGGTCGAGCCACGCTTCCGTTGAGCGCTCCGCGAAGATCCGGTTGAGCTCCTCACGAAGGGCGTCGCGCTCGGCGACCCTCGCGGCGTTCGTCGCCCACTGGGAGTTGCTCTCGAGCTTCGGATCGTTCAGCGCCCTGACCAGTTTCTGGTACTGGCCGTCGGTGCCTACCGCGAGAAGGATATAGCCGTCGGCGGTGGTGACCGGGCCGTAGGGAGTGATGCTCGGATGGTCGTTGCCCAACCGCTGCGGATTGACCCCGGTCGCGAGGTATCCCTGGGCCTGATTGGACAAGGCGCTCATGGTCGACTCCAACAAGGGAGCTTCGAAGTGACGACCGGGCCGGCCCTTGGCGCGTTCGAAGAGGCCGGTGACGAGCGCGATGGCCCCGTAGAGTCCGGTCACCACGTCAGCAACTGGCGCGCCGACCTTCGTCGGTAGTCCCGTTGCCTCTCCGGTCACCCCCATCAAGCCCGAACGGGCCTGGGCCAGCAGGTCGAATGAAGGCTGATCGGCGATGGGCCCGCCGCTGGTCGCCGGCGTGATGCTGACCCAGACGCAGTCGGGGTTGACGGCGCGGAGTCGTTCGATCCCGAGCGAGCGGATCTGACTGGGCAGGTAGTTCTCGACCACCGCGTCAGCCTCGCGGACCAGATCTGCCACGTGCTCGAAGTCGACGGGATCGCGCAGATCGGCGACGACGTTGCGCCGATGACGATTGACCGCCAAGTAGTACGTCGCGTCATTGCCGAAGCGCGGCGGAGCGAGAGCCCGCACCGGGTCGCCCTCGGGGCTCTCCACCTTGATCACGTCGGCGCCGAGGTCGCCCGCGATCATCGCGCTGAGCGGGCCGGCGAGCACTCTCGAAAAATCCAAGACCCGAACCCCCTCGAGTGGCAGTCCCGTGCCGACATTCGACGGGTCAAGTTCCCAAATCATTAGAGGACTTTCGAAAGAAAACTCTTCAAGCGCTCCGAGGACGGGGCCGTCAACACCTTGTGGGGATCTCCGAACTCTTCGATGATTCCTCCGTCGAGGAAGTACACGGTGTCGGCGACCTCGCGCGCGAAGCCCATCTCGTGCGTGACGACGATCATCGTCATGCCGCTCTTCGCCAGGTCCTTCATGACGTCGAGCACTTCGCCAACGAGTTCGGGGTCGAGCGCCGAAGTCGGCTCATCGAACAACATCAGCTTGGGCTCCATAGCCAGGGCGCGCGCAATCGCCACCCTTTGCTGCTGGCCTCCGGACAGTTGAGCCGGGTAGTGCTTCTCCTTCGCGTCGAGGCCCACTCGGGCGAGGAGCTCGCGGGCCTTCGCCCGCGCCTTCTCGCGGGCGATGTTCTTCACCTGCGTCTGGCCAATGGTCACGTTGTCAAGCACCGTCAGGTGCTGAAACAAGTTGAAACGTTGAAAGACCATCCCAATGTGCGAGCGCTTTTCGCAGACTCGTTTATCGCTGAGCTCGTAGAGTTTCCCGTTCCTCGCCTCGTAGCCAACGAGTTCACCGTCGACACGCAGTTCTCCCGCGTCGTGCTTCTCCAGGTGATTGACGCAGCGCAGGAGGGTGCTCTTTCCTGAACCAGAAGGCCCGATAAGGCAGGTCACTTCGCTCCGGTTCACGGTGAGATCGACACTCTTCAGCACTTCGACACCGGCGTATGACTTTCGCACGCCGCGCACCTCGACCATGGGATTCGTCACGCGCCCGCCCCCGAAACGCCCCGCTTGGTGCGGAACTTCGACGCTATGCCTCGAGCGTCACGCTTGAGGCGCTGGATGGGGGTCGGCGGCGGCGAACGGAGCGCTCCCCGAGCGAAATAGCGTTCCAGATAGAACTGGCCGATTGAGAGCACCGTCGTCACGATCAGATACCAGATGCTCGCCACGATAAGCAGTGGCATGATCTTGAAGTTCTGGGCGGAGATATTCGATACCGCTCCGAAGAGCTCGAGCACGGCGACCGTGCTCGCCAAGGACGACGTCTTCAACATCGAGATCACCTCGTTGCCCGTCGGCGGGATGATGACCCGCATCGCCTGGGGGATGACGATCAGGCGAAGTGACTGGCGACGAGTCATGCCGAGCGAGGTCGCTGCTTCGATCTGGCCCTCGTCGACGGAGATCAATCCCGCGCGGGCGATCTCCGACATGTAGGCCCCTTCATTGAGCCCCAGACCCACGATCACCGCCTCAAGCGTCGTGAACGTGACGTTGACGTTGGTGATGTGCACGAATGCAATATGCGTGAACGGAATGCCGATGGAGATGTGCGGATAGAGAGCGCCGATGAACGCCCAGAACGTGATCTGCACCAGCACCGGAGTGCCGCGAAAGAACCAGGTGTACGTCCAGGCGACGCCAGCGAGGACGCGATTAGGCGACATCCGCATGACCGCGACGATCATGCCCAACACGATGCCGATGACCATCGAGATGACCGTGAGTTCAACGGTGATCAGAAGGCCGTGGAGGACCTCGGAACTGGTGAAGTACTGGCCAACGATGTCCCACTGGAACCGCCAGACCAACACGCCGTGGCACGTCTTGACTCCGTTAGTAGTGACGCAGGTCTTCGTCGAACTGGCCACCTTGAACAGCGTGGTGTGGATCAGCATCGCGACGAAGAGCGCCACGCCCGCCACGCCAAACCATCTGCCCACGTGACGAACGGGGACGACCTTTACGGCGACGTCCCCGTTCGTATCCATGGGCGGAGTTGCTTCAAGTTCCTAGGAGAGTGCTCCGTTGAGCACAATCTTGCTGGCGGGAAGTCCCCCGGCAGAGACGCCCCACTTCGACAGGATCGCGCCGTACGTGCCGTTCGCGATCATGGTCTTGAGCGCCATCTGGAACGCCATGGCCAGGCTCTTGCCCGCGGACGACTTGGGGGTTGCGATGCCGTAGGGGGCCACTTCGATCGCGCTGCCCAAGAGCTTGAAGGCTCCGTTCGACTGCGCTACCACGTAGCCTGCGACTTGACTGTCGAGGAAACCCATGGTGGCTCGACCGGACGACACGGCGAGGTTCGCCGACGTCTGGTCCGGGTAGGCCAGAACCGACAGCTTCTTGCCTGATGGGCACGTCTTCGCCGTCTTGACTGCGTCGGACTGTTCGGTCGTGCCGGTTTCCACTGCGACGGTCTTCCCACAGAGGCTCGAGAGCCCAGTGAACTTTGCCTTAGAGCTTGACTTGACGTACACGGCCTCGCCAGCCTGGAAGTAGTCGACGAAGTTCACGCTCTTCTCGCGCGACTTCTCGTCGGTGAATGAAGAGTTGCCAACCTGGTACTTGCCGGCCTGAATACCAGCGATGATGCTGGCGAATTTCACGTTGACTTCCTTGACCTTGAGTCCAAGGGTCTTGGCGATGGCGTTGGTCAGATCGACGTCGAAGCCCACCATGGTTGTTCCGTGCATTGATTCATCCGGCGGATAACTGGCGTCGGTCGCGACTTGCAGCGTCGTACCCTTGTAGCTCGCAGGCACCATCTTGGCGTCTGCAGCGTTGTAGACGCCTGAGGTCGACGATGCACCGGCAACCACGCTCGAGGCCAGAACGAGCGATGTGATTCCTGTCATGACGAGCGCTTGTCGCACGCGGGTGATTCGAAGCATGAAAACTCCTCTTAATCTTCGCCGGGTTGGCGTATGGGTTCTATTGATACCAGAAATTGGACGCGCTGAGTGGCAGAGCCTGAGAATGAACGGGGACGGACCTACGCGAGCACCAGTTCCTCTTTGCGGGCAGCCTCCTTTGGAAGGAACCGAAAGACCGACAATCCCATGAGGGTCGTCGCGATGGCGCCTACCATGCAGCCTCGATGAAAACCATTCATGAACGCCGAGGTGACGCCCCTATTCACCTCAACGAACAAGGGCGAAGCGTGAGGCACGCGAGCAACGACGGCGAGTGCCGACTGCATTGAGCCCTGAGCCGAGTCGAGCTGGTGGTGGCTGAGTCCCAGGTCCGAAAGGGCCATTCGCACCTGGGGGGTGAACAGGGATGAGAAGACCGAGCCGAAGACCGCGACGCCGAGAGTCCCGCCGATCTCCCTGGTGGTCTCGTTGACCGCCGCTCCGGCACCGATCTGCTCGGGCCGCAGCGACTTCATGATCGCCGCGGTGGAGGGCGCCGTGATCAGGGAGAACCCGACGGCGAGCACCACCATGCTGCCAATCACTGGTCCGAGGTAGTGGGCGGTGGCACTGATGTTGGCCATCCACATGAGGGCGACTCCCATGATCAACAGCCCGATGCTCACCACGTATCGCGCGCCGAATCGCAGAGCCAATGTCGCTCCGAGGGGCGTGGCGATCACCGTGACGAAGGCGAAGGGCAACGTGTGGACACCCGCCGAGAAGGCTGTGTATCCCTTGATCAGTTGAAAGTACTGGGTTACCAGGAAGATGAACCCGAAAAGGCAGAAGAAGCTGGTGGCGATTGATGCCGCGCCGGCGCTGAACCCCCTGTTCGCGAATACCCGTACGTCGAGTAGGGGCTCATCGCGTCGAAGCTCGTAGAGCACTGAGCCCAGAAAGAGCAGCACCGACGAGGCCAGGAGGCCCAAGGTTGACTCAGATCTCCAGCCCCACGTGGGACCCTCGATGATGGCGAACACCAGGAACGTGATCGCGGCGCTTCCGACCAGGAGGGCAACCCAGTCGAAACGTTTGGGACGCGGAGCTTTCGACTCCGGGACGACCGCCGCCACCGAGAAGAATGCGATCAGCACGATGGGAATGTTGACGAGGAAGATCGACCCGTACCAGTAATGGGTGATGAGTGCTCCACCAACAATGGGCCCGAAGGCGACCGCCACGCCACTGGTCGCCCCCCAGAAGCCGAAGGCCTTCGCGCGTTCCGACGGGTCCTCGAAGGTCATCGTCAAGAGCGAGAGGGTGGCCGGGAAGATGAAGGCGGCGGCGGCTCCCAACAATGCTCGAGCCACCAGAAGTTCGGAGATGTTCGTCGAGCGCGCGGCGAGAAGTGAGAAGAGCCCGAAGGCGAGGATCGCGGTCTGCATGACGCGCCTTCGCCCGTAACGGTCAGAGAGGCTGCCGCCCGCCAGGAGCAGTCCCGCAAAGGGCAGCGAGTAGCCATCGACGATCCACTGCAGATCCGAGTCCGTTGCCTTGAGGCGTTCGGAAAGCGTGGGAAGCGCAACGTTGACAATGGTGTTGTCAACCACGACCAAGAAGACGGTCACGCAAAGGACCAAGAGAATCAGCCAACGGCGGTCTTTCGTGGCCCGGTTCATGGAGACTTTATAGCATCTTGTTCTATAGATATAGAACATCGTTCTACATTGAGCCAGTTCCGCCCTGTCCACAAGCGACCTCATGCGAATTCAAGGACTCCCGGAGGTGACCGAAGATATGGCTTGAGACCGATCGGGACAAAGTATAGAACATTGTTCTATACTTTGTCCGATGTCACCCCGTCCACAGCGAACTCCCTCTCAGCTCATTGTTCCCGAGGTGATGAACGCGGCGCTACAACTCTTGAGCGAATCAGGTCCCGAAGGCTTCACCGTCCGGGCGATTGCTCGAAAGGCCAACGTAGCTCCGATGGCCATCTACAACCACTTCGACGGGAAGAACGGACTGCTCGACGCGATCTGGACCGAGGGGTTCACGATCCTGCAGCGAGAATTAGCGCCCATCGGCGGCGATCCCGAGGACGAGCTTCTACGTTCCGGCATCGCGTACCGAAAGTTCGCCCTCGAACACAAGTCCCACTACACCGTGATGTTCATGAATCGTTTCGTGGGCTTCACCCCGTCGATCGCCGCCGCGTACGTGGCGACGAGGGCTTTCCAGGAGCTCGTGAAGCACATCGAACGGTGTCAGTCGGTGGGCATGTTCCCAGACATCGCGTCAGACAACCTCGCCCAGATGCTCTGGGCCGCCTGCCACGGCTATATCTCCCTCGAAATCCTGGACATCAATTTCGCCCGGGACCGCGACGAGACCTTCCTTCAGTTCCTGTCCGGCGTCCAACGAGGCTTCGACGCCCTGAGGGTGGAGCCTCGCTAGAAGCCTTCAGGCCATCGACCGGGCCGGCTGGGGCGAAGCAGCATGTCGGTCATGTCGCGGTTCAAGTGCTCCTGACGCCACACCAGCTGCTCCTGGGCCGCGCGCAGGACTCGGGTCGCGTCGTGGCACTCGGTGCGCCATGTGGGATCTGCCCCCAGGTCGAAACACCTGAACGATCCATCGCCGAACTGAACGTACGAAATATCACCGCTCACTGAGATAGCGATGTTCTGACGCGAGAGCGTGCGATCCTTGGGCCAGCGCCGCGTGTGGTCGTTGATCCAGTACTCACGGTAGTCCCACTCGTAGTGGGCGGCGGTGCGCCATTCACACGGTTTGCCATTGAACAACGGCGCGAGCGAGCGGCCATCGCACTGGCTGGGAGCCTCGACTCCCAGCGAGTCGCACAGGGTCGGAAGGAGATCGACGTTCTCGCTGAAGGCGTTGATGCTCGTTCCCGCGTGAGCGTCTCGTGGATCGCGCCAGAGTCCGAGTATGTGATAACTCTGAGGAAAGAACCCCAGCTTCTCGATCAACCCGTGGTCGCCGAGTTGCTCACCGTGGTCCGACGTGACCACCACCAGCGTGTCCTGCCACTCGCCTCGCTCTTCGAGTATCGCGACAACCCGACCCAGCTGGAAGTCGACTTCGCTGATCATTCCGTAGTACTGCGCGCGCAGACTACGCATCTCGCGTTCGTCGGTGGGCGCCGCGCTCGCACGCACGGCCAGCGCGACCTCGTGGATTGGATGTCGCAGGTCCTTGTCGACGGGCGCGATTGGAAGCTCGACGTCGGCCGGGTCGTACATCTTCGAATACTCCCCCGCCGCGGCGTAGGGAGGATGGGGACGCAGATAGCTCAAGTGGGCGAACCAGCCACTCTCCTGGGTGCGAAGCCAGTCGACGAATCGATTCGTGAGAAAGCCGCTGTGCGAATCCTCCACCGGTCTCTCGGGTTCACCGCGCAGCGCCGGAGCCCAGCCACTCTCGACCACGTAGCCCTTGGATCGCAGGTATTGGATCCAACCCGCTTGGCTCTCAGGCATGTAAAGGCCCACGGAGAAGCCGGGCAGGATGCTGTCGTAGCTGTCGAGACGGGGATCGTCAAACCCCTCCGACTGGTTGGGATCGAGTCCCTGGTCGGTGTAACCAAAGAGGATGGGGTCGTAGCCGGCACTACGCGCCACGGTCGCCACATTCTCGAATCTCGCCGAAAGCGGCGTGCCGTTCGCCACGACGCGGTTGTTCATCTGGTAGGTCCCGGTGTACAGCGCGGCTCGTCCCGGCGCGCAGGGTGCCGACTGGGAGTAGTGGCGCTCGAGACGGACCCCCTCGCTCGCGATGCGGTCCAGGGTCGGGGTCTTTACGAGCGGATGCCCGGCCGCACCGTAGGAGTCGCCTCGAAACTGGTCGAGGGTGATGAAGAGAACATTCACGAAGAGGCGATCTCCACGCATCGATGCATGTGCTCGGCCAGATCGTCGACGATCTCAAGCGCCTCGGGAACGAGGGCTCCCATCCTCAGGAATCCGTGCAGCATGCCCTCGGCCTCGAGTAGCTCGACCGGTACTCCGAAGTGCTCCAGGAGGCCCGCGTAGGCAACGCCCTCGTCGCGCAGCGGGTCGCATTCGGCCACCACCACGATCGCGGGCGGGGCGCCCGTCAGGTCGTCGAACAAGAGCGGCGTCACGCGCGGATCGGTGTGATCGCTCCACTCGCCGAGGTACTGGCCGTAGTCGTAGCGCAGGTGGTCAAGGTCGAGCATGTAACCCACGCCGTACGTGTGCGCGGAGTCCGTGAGCAACTCCGGACCAAGGGTTGGATAGATGATCACCTGGGCCGCGATACCAAGTCCCTCGTTGCGGGTGAGAGCGGCCGCGACCGCGACGAGCGAGCCACCCGACGAGTCGCCCATGACGATGAGTTCCGCGTCGGGCACCGCGTAATCGCCAAGATGACTCTTGACGTAACGAATGACGTCGACGGCATCATCGATCCCCGCCGGAAACTCGTTCTCGGGCGCCAAGCGATAATCAATTGCGAGAAAACTCATCCGCGTGTCGGCGCTCAAACGCCGACAGAGCCCATCGTGGGTTTCGAGATCACCCACCACGAAAGCCCCGCCGTGAAAGTAGATGACGAGCGCCTTGTTCTCGTCGTTGAACGGTATGTAGAGGCGAGTCGAGAGTGTCCGCCCCTCGAGCGCCACTACCCCGTCGACGACCGACTCGACCGGTTCGGGCTCGCCGCGAATCGCCTCGGCGAGTTGACGATACGTGGCGCGCCGCTCTTCGATACTGATCGTGGAAGGATGCGGAGCAGGATTTGCGCGGACCGCTCGAACGTACGGCTCAAGTGCTGGATGGACCATCGAAACCCCCTTCGCTAAAGATTAGGCAATGCGCTCGGTGAAGAATGCGCGTCCGGGCAATCATTCGGTGACAGTGACGGAAAATGTCCGAACGGCTGCGTTGAAGAGATGGGCCAGCCGTCCCCGTAACGGTGGACCGCACGAAGTCGCCGCCACGCCCTAAGTGTCGCGACAACGTTTGGCTGGATCCTCTCGGATTCGAGGGCAGTCAGGCGCGACCAGCTCCCGGCCTGCCGACCGGGCTCGGATATACAGCCGCGCTTGGTGACGAGCGGTGGGACCTGGTTCTACAGTGAGTCATATGCCCCATCATGATGACCACGACGAGACGACCATCTCGGACGACTCGGAGCCAATTGACACGTTCCTCACCCAGCCGCCGTTTGTCGAGACGCCGGGCCTCGACGAGGCCGCTGTGGAGCGTGAGAAACTGCTGCACCCGGGTCCGGACCCTGAGTCCATAGTCGAAGCCGTAGAACTCCTCCGCGAACGCCATTCGTACGAATAGTCGGCCCGGCCAATGACTGGCCCGCCATCCGGCAGGCGGCCCCTGAGCAGAATCGATCTGTACCCAATCATGAGGCGCTCATCGTCGTAGTGCTCCTCGTCGGGAACTGGTCGTACCTCGCCACTGGTGCTGGTTGTCGTGGGCTTCGGTTCGGCTGCGTTCGTCATCCATCGCGACCGTACCGGCAGCGGTCAATACGCAATCTCCACCGATTGCAAAGGTGCGATGCGCTGTTCCAAGAGCACTTCGGCGGTCCCGAGAGAAAGTGTCAAAACTGCGGCCACAGTCAATCCTGGGCGAAGCAGTAATCGGCGCCGCGCCGCCCGTTGGTGCGTAAGGATCGTTCGGCATCTCTCGACTGAGGAGGGCATCGTCACGACCATCACGGGTGAGATCCGCTGAGCCACCTTCGAGGCGGTCCATCTTGCGTCCCGCGATGATGAAGAAAACCACATCCCGGATCGCCAAGCACAATTCCCGACTCTCTTTCGAGGAATCGGGAATCAGGTGCAAAGAAGCAGGAACTTGGAACAAGCACCTTGGAGCGGACGACCGGGCTCGAACCGGCGACCTCGACCTTGGCAAGGTCGCGCTCTACCAACTGAGCTACGTCCGCGTGGATACCTATAATAGCCCAACTCCCCCGTCGGCGAAACCACCCGGGTTGGTCCTGCCACCGTATTCCGGCTGACCTGAAAGCCTTGTCTTTCTCCAGGGACGCTGGTTACCAATCAGGCACGCTTGCGGCGCGGAAATCTCGGGCTATAGACCGCTGCTGCCAAATCCGCCTTCGCCACGCGATGCCGATGGAAGTTCGTCGACGACGGTGAAGAACGCCTCTGGCACCTGAAGCACCACCAGCTGGGCGATCCGGTCGCCCTTGTGCACCACGTATTCATTCGCCGGATCGAGATTGACCATCGCCACCCTCACTTCGCCTCGATATCCGGCATCGATGAGCCCGGGTGCGTTAATGCAGGTGACCCCGTACTTGGCGGCGAGCCCGCTTCTGGGGAGAACGAAACCTCCATAACCAGCGGGAATGGCAATGCTCAGGCCGGTGCCCACCATTTCCCGACCTCCACCGGGCGCCAGGGTGCAGGTTTCCACAGCGACAAGATCGCACCCCGCGTCGCCCTCGTTGGCGTACGCGGGCAGCACCGCGTCGGGGTGCAGGACTTTCGTCAGAATCTCCATTTGTGAAGGCTACCGCCCGCTCCTCACCGTGCCCTCAAGATTCGATAGTGTCGCAATGTGCTCGTATGGTTGGATTTAGAAATGACGGGGCTCGAGCCCCAGCGACATGTGATTGTCGAAATAGCCACGATCATCACCGACGACCAGCTGAATATCGTCGCCGAAGGGCCCGACCTAGTAGTTCACGCAAGCCCTGAGCAACTCGCCGAAATGGGCGATTTCGTCACCGAGATGCACACGAAGTCCGGTTTGCTGCGAGCCGTAAAACAGTCGACCACCACCGCCAGCGAGGCCGAAGCGGCGACCCTAGCGTTCTTGAAGACGTTCATCGACGAGGAGAACAGCGTCCCGCTCTGCGGCAACTCGATCGGCACCGACCGACGGTTCCTGCAGGAGTACATGCCGAACCTCGAAGCCTTCTTCCACTACCGCAACGTTGACGTCTCGACGATCAAAGAACTCGCCCGGAGATGGAACCCAGAAGTCCTCGCCGCGCTGCCCGAAAAGGAAACGTCGCATCGAGCGCTTGATGACATTCGCGAGTCGATCGCGGAACTCGTCCATTACCGCGAAACCCTTTTTCCCCCGCCCGCCAGCGCTAAGTAGCACCACACGGCATGAGCGAATCTCCTCTCTCCCTCGTCGAAGCGACCGCGCAGATGACCGCGCCGGGCCAGATGTTCGAGACCGAGCGCACAACCGTCAACGGCATCGAAATGTCGGTCTGGAAGAACGCACCAGCGAATCTGCGACAGGTTCTCGATATGTCGCTCAACCACGCCAATCGAGACTTCTTGGTCTACGAAGAGCAGCGCTTCACATTCGATGAGCACTACCGAATCGCATCGACCCTCGCGCATCGTCTGATCGACGCAGGCGTCGTCAAGGGCGACCGCGTGGCGATTGCCTCGCGCAACCTGCCCCAATGGGTCTTCGCATTCTGGGGCGCCATGGTCACCGGCGCGGTCGTAGTTCCACTCAACGCCTGGTGGACGAGCGAGGAGTTGGCCTACGGCCTCACCGACTCCGGTTCATCAATCCTCTTCATCGACGAAGAGCGTCTGGAGAGACTCGCGAAGCAGTTGGACCACCTGCCCGAGTTGAGGACAATCGTCGTCATCAGTGACGACCCCACGCGGCGCGCGCACATCGACAGGACCCACTCGAGGATCCAGTTGATTGCTTTCGAGGATTTCCTCGCCACGGTGGACCCGGCGGCGACGCCACCCGAGGTCGGCCTCGAGCCTGACGATGATGCCACGATGTTCTACACGTCTGGAACCACGGGTAAGCCAAAAGGCGCCGTGGGTTCGCACCGCAACGCGTTGACCAATTTGATGGGTCTCTTCTTCATTGGTCAGCGCGCGGCGCTCCGCTTCGGCACCGGTAACGTCGACCTTGAGGGAGAGAGCATCCAGAACGCTGGTCTCTTGAATGTGCCGCTCTTTCACGCCACGGGCTGTCTCGCCGTCATGGTCGTCAACACCGCGTCGGGCGGAAAGATGGTCATGATGCACCACTTTGACGCTGGCAAGGCGTTGGCGTTGATTGAAGCGGAGCGGCTCACCATGATTGGCGGAGTTCCCACGATCGCCATGCAGATCCTCGACCATCCCGACTTCAAAAAGTTCGACACTTCAAGCATTCGCTCGGTCTCCTATGGCGGCGCCCCAGCACCTCCCGAGTTGGTCAAGCGCATTCAAGCGGCCTTTCCCGTTGGCCAACCCGGCAACGGATACGGGCTCACGGAAACGTCCGCCGCGGTGTGCCTCAACGCGGGACCCGACTACGTCGCCAGGCCCGACAGCGTGGGGACGGCGCTGCCGGTCTGCGAGGTCGCCGTTGTCCCCGAGGAGTTCGAAGGCGGCGAACCCACGCCGGACCTGGCGAAGGGGCCCGGCGTGGTCGGCGAGCTTTGGATAAAGGGACCCAACGTCGTCCGCGGGTACTGGCACAAGCCCGAGGCCACCGCCCAATCGTTCTCGAAGGGCTGGCTACACACGGGTGACATCGCGCGCATCGATGACGAGGGCTTCATCTACATCGTCGACCGAGCGAAGGACATGATCATCCGCGGCGGCGAGAACGTGTACTCGGTGATAGTCGAGGCCGCGATCTTCGAACACCCCGACGTCGCCGACTGCGCGGTGGTCGGCGTCCCCCACCCCATCTTGGGCGAAGAGGTCGCTGCCGTCATTGTCCTTCGACCGGGCCGCGTCATCGAAGCTGAGGAGATCTCCCGTCACGTCGCTCAGCGCCTGGCCCGATTCGAAGTCCCCACACGGATCTTCTTTCGAACCCTGGCCCTACCCCGCAATCCGCAGGGCAAGGTGCTCAAGCGAGAGCTCCGAGACTCGATCGAAGAGCAGATGCAGCTGTAGGACTAACCAGCGAGGAGGTCGATCGCGCGAAACGTCTCGTCGTCGAGCACCACGTTTGCGGCGCCACAGTTCTCCTCCAGGTGGGCAACCTTCGAAGTCCCCGGAATGGGCATCATGACGGGCGACCGGCGAAGCAGCCACGCGAGCGAGAGCTGGGCGACCGTCACGTGGTTCTCCTTCGCTAAGTCGTCGAGTTGCCCACCGCTGCGTGCCAAGGTGCCCGAGGCGACGGGGAACCACGGGATGAAACCGATACTTTCGGCCTCGCAGTAGTTGAGGACGTCCTCGCTCTGGCGATTGGTCGCGTTGTACAGGTTCTGCACGGTCGCGATGGGCACGACCTCGCGAGCGGCCTCAATCTGCTCGACGGTCACATTTGAGAGCCCGACTGCCTGGACCTTTCCTTCGTTGAGCAGATCTCGAAGCAGTTCGAACTGCTCAACCGCCACCACGTTCGAGTCAATGCGGTGCAACTGAAAGAGGTCGAGCGACTCCTGACCCAACCGGCGAAGTGACATCTCACACTCTTGGCGAAGGTAGTCCGGCCGGCCGCACGCGACCCAGACATTCGGTCCGGTGCGCAACAGGCCGGCCTTGGTGGCGACCTTCACGTTGCCGTACGGGTGAAGGGCCTCCGCGATCAGCTCCTCGGAGACGTACGGCCCGTACGAGTCGGCGGTATCAATGAAATCAACTCCGAGCTCAACCGCTCGACGCAACACCGCGAGCGCCTCTCCGCGGTCCTTCGGATATCCCCAGATCCCGTCGCCGGTGATGCGCATGGCACCGTAACCCAATCGATTGACCGTTTGATTCGCGTACGTAAAAGTTATGGGACCAGCCATGATGTCTCCTCGTTCAACCTCACTTTAGGGGCTAAACGCAACGGAGCGGCCACCCGAAGGTGGCCGCTCCGCGGGAAATCCTGGCTATTACTTGTTGGGCTGCGGCGTGACGCGCAGGTAGTCCTTCAGCTTCTTGAAGCCCTTGGGGAACTTCGTCTTGGCCTCTTCGTCGCTCACCGAGTTGACGATGATGACGTCGCCGCCGTCGGTCCAGTTGACCGGAGTCGCAACCTGGTAGTTCGCGGTGAGCTGCAGGGAGTCGAGCACGCGAATCACTTCGTCGATGTTGCGGCCGGTCGAAGCCGGGTAGGTCAGCGTCAGCTTGACCTTCTTGTCCGGCCCGATGATGAACACGCTGCGAACCGTCAAAGTGTCGTTGGCGTTCGGGTGGATCATGTCGTAGAGGCCAGCGACCTTGCGCTCCTCGTCACCGATAATTGGGAAGTTGAGAGCGGTCCCCTGGGTCTCGGCGATGTCATCCTTCCACTTGTTGTGCGAAGCGACATCGTCCACCGACACGCCAATGATCTTGGTGTTGCGCTTGTCGAAGTCGGACTTGCGAGCGGCGAAGGCCCCAAGTTCCGTCGTGCACACCGGCGTGAAGTCCTTGGGGTGCGAAAAGAGGATGCCCCAACTATCGCCAAGCCATTCATAAAAATTGATTGTTCCTTCAGTGGTCTCGGCGGTGAAGTCCGGGGCCACGTCACCAAGGCGAATCGCCATGTGTTTGCTCCTTGAGTGCAAGATGTCAGTCCCTTGACTGAACTTCAACACTTTAGCCCCACGGAACTCAATTGTTGCAAATCTCTATTTGCTTTGTAGATATTAGGCCCGTGGCTATCCCAAAGCCTGTGAAACTAGAAGGGTGAACGCACCCAACCCCCCCGTTGTCGCCGCCTTCGATCTGGACGGCACGTTGACCGAAGGTAGCAGCGTCTTTCCCTGGCTTCGTTACATCGCCGGATCGCGCGAGGTCTTTCGCGCGGCGCTTCCCCTCATGATTCCTCTCACGATCGGCGCCATACGAAGCGGCAGGTGGGCCGACAGCGCCAAAGAGCGCCTTTTCCACAAGCTCCTCGTGGGCCGGGACCTGGCAGAAGTGACCGTGGCCTCGCGCGCGTTCGCGCTTGAACACCTCGATCACCAGGGCCGCCCGAAGGTCCTCGCTCGCCTCGAATGGCACCGCGAGCAGGGTCACGACATCGTCATAGTTTCGGCGTCGCCGCAGATCTACGTGGACGTCATCACCGAGGCTCTGCGCGCCACCCGAGGACTCGGCACCCGCCTCGCGGTCGACGCCCGCTCGAAGTTGAGCGGAAGCTTCCTGGGCAAGAACTGCCGTGGTCGGGAGAAGATGCGCCGTCTCAGCGAGTGGATTGAACTGCGCGGCTACCCGTCGGACCCCGTGATCTACGCCTACGGCAACTCGCGCGGGGATCGCCGCATGCTCGGCGGCGCCACGTATCCCTTCGACGCGGGAAAGCTCGGAGTGTTCGGGGCACTTCGCAGGTTCCCCCGTCTGAAACGGGCGGAAGCGCACGCGGCCGTTACTGCTGAGTGATCGAAGCGCCCAGCTCGACGATGCCGCCTTCGCGCCCCGAATAGGCCACCTGGATCGAAGCCGCCTGCTCGCGCCACGCCATGACAGTGCCGTGACGATCGACGATTCCCACGTTGACGTCGTAGACCCCGTCCAGCAGGGGGATCTGGGGCAGGTCGACACCCACGCTGTTGAGGCCGGGCTTCAGGTTCACGGGCGAGCCCTGGGCATCGCTTCGACTCACCAGGAGACCGCCTCTCGTGAAGATCTCCATCATGAAGTTCCCGCTGTAGGCGGCGTGCGAGGTCATTTGCACGTCGAAATGGATACCCGCGCCGCTCTTCACGTCGAAGGAGCCAGAGGGTGTCGTCACCGAATCGATGCTGATCTCGGCCCGCGCGCCGGTACGGTCGAGTTCGACCGCGTCTTCCAAGAGGTGCTCGCGGAAGATCCGCAGCGACTCCTGGACCGGTCCGTTCGCGACCATCAGCCCTCCATCGAGCACAATCGCCCGGTCGCAGAGCGCGCGCACCTGATCGGCCTGGTGGGTGACGAGAAGAATCGAGCGGCCTTCTTCCTGGAACGTTCGAATCCGGTCGATGCACTTGGCCTGAAATCGCTCATCGCCAACGGCCAAGACCTCGTCCACCACCAAGATGTCCGGATCAACGTTGACGGCGACGGCGAAGGCCAGGCGCACGTACATGCCGCTCGAATAGAACTTGACCTGGGTGTCGATGAACTGTTCGATCTCGCTGAACGCCACGATGTCGTCGAAGATCGCGTCGACATTCCTCTTCGAAAGGCCGAGCATCGCGCCGTAGAGGTACACGTTGTCACGACCCGACAGTTCAGTCTGAAAGCCGGCGCCGAGTTCGAGCAACGCCGCCAAACTCCCGCGAAGGCGAATCTGGCCGGTCGTCGGCTGCAGCACTCCGCAGATGCACTTGAGCAGCGTTGACTTGCCCGAACCGTTGTGGCCCAGGATCCCGACGGTCTCGTTGGCCGACACCTGGAAGCTGATGTCCGAGAGCGCGTTGAAGATCTCGGTCGAGCCCGACTTCGGGTGCAGCAGGCGCTCCTTCAGTGACTGGTTGCGCTCGTGATGGATCTTGAACTGCTTGGAGATGTTTTCGACGTCGATAACGGTGGTCATTACAGCTCCGACTCGAAGTTTCCTTCGAGGCGACCGAAGATCATCAATGACCCAAGGAAGACCACGACCACCAGCGCGAGAAGTGAAGCATTCGCGTAGAAGAACGTCGACATGGTCCACGTCGGAAGAATCTGTAGGGGCGGATGCGGGGCGACCGTTGAGAGCACGGTCGTCTTCACGTAGAAGATTCTCTGGAAGGTGATAATGATCAGCGTGACCGGATTCAAGAAATAGACCCAAGTGACGCCGTGGTCATGAAGGCGCAGCGCGATGGTATTTTGGTACGAATAGACGACGGGCGACAACCAGAACCACAGTTGCAACAGCACCTCCATCAGGTGTCTCATGTCGCGCAGGTACACCGTCACCGCCGACATCACGATGGCGACTGACGCCGTCAAGAGATACAGCGTGACGAACGAGATCGGTAGAATCCAGAGAAAGCTCCAGGCCGGTGAGCGCCCGAGTGCCAGCATGAACAGGCACAAGACGCAAAGCTGAATCGCGAAGTACACCACGGCCGCGCCGACATTGGCCAAGGCGAGAATCTCCCTGGGAAACGACACCTTCTTGACGAGACCGGCCCGGTCGACAATCACGCCGGTCGCCATGTTCACGGCGTTCTGGAACATGTTCCACACCACCAGGCCGGAGAACAGGTACAGGGCAAAGTTCGGATATCCGTTCTTGGTGATGACCGAGAAGACGAGGTCGTAGATGCCGAGCGTGAGCGCCGGCGACAACATCGACCAGAAGATTCCGAGTGCCGAATTCTTGTACTTGATTCGAATATCGGACGAAACAAGACTCGTGAGCAGCTCGCGGCGTGACCAGAGGTTGCGTAAACGCGTGCGCAGATTCGCGCGCGCGCTGACTACGCGTACCGGTGCATCGTCAAGAGACCGTCTTTGGACCCCCGCCGATGTGGCCTCGTTCACTAAACCCCTTGACGAAGGGCCGAACGATCAATCACTGCGTCGATAAATCCGTAGTCGAGTGCTTCTTTGGCGGTGAACCAACGGTCCCGGTCCGAGTCGGCTTCGATGCGCTCGATCGGCTGACCCGTGTGGAACGCGATTCGCTCGGCGAGCATCGACTTCATGTACACAATCTGCTCGGCCTGAATGGCGATGTCCGACGCCTGACCCTGCATCCCGCCCATGGAAGGCTGGTGCATCAGGATGCGACTGTGGGGCAGGGAGAAACGCTTGCCCGGGGACCCGGCGCACAGCAGGAACTGACCCATGGACGCGGCCATGCCGACGCAGATCGTGCGGATGTCGCAGTTCACGTATTGCATCGTGTCGTAGATCGCGAGCCCGTCGGTCACCGAACCACCGGGAGAGTTGATGTAGAGGCTGATGTCCTTGTCGCGGTCCTCGGCTTCAAGGAGCAGGAGCTCGGCGCAAATACGATTCGCCGTGTTTTGGTCGACCTGCGAACCCAAGAAGACGATGCGTTCACGCAGTAGTCGCTGATTCAGGTCATTTGCGCCGAAACCATCGGCCATTGAGGAGTTAATCATTGGTCCAATCTACCGTGTGGGGATGCGATCCCCTCGCTCAACGCAATAGAGTGGAGACTCTTGCGGGCGTGGCGGAATTGGCAGACGCGCTGGTTTTAGGTACCAGTTCTTCGGAGTGTGGGTTCGAGTCCCTCCGCCCGCACCAGCGTTTTCAAAAGAATAGTGGCATTCGCTTCTGGCATCTGCTAGCGTGGGAAACGCTGTTTTGCCGCACTTCGCGGTGGAGCCGATTCGACTGTGACATATCGAGTTGGGCTCATCTCAACTTGTAGGAGTTATATGTCCATGTCCTTTGCCGACCTCGGCGTGCCCACCAACCTCGTCGAGCGTCTTAGTGCTCGCGGAATTACTGAGGCCTTCCCCATCCAAGAGGCGGCACTTCCCGACGCTCTCGCCGGCCGCGACGTTGTCGGAAAAGCCGTCACCGGCTCCGGAAAGACCCTCGCTTTCGGTCTTCCGCTCATGGCGCGTCTTGGTAAGGCCCGTCCTCGCAAGCCGCTCGGCCTCGTGCTGGTGCCGACTCGCGAACTCGCGGCCCAGGTTCAAAAGGAACTCGCGAACCTGACCGACGACCACGGCCGTCGCGTCATCTGCATCTACGGCGGAACGTCGTACAATGTGGCGCGCAAGGCCCTGAACTTCGGCGTCGACGTCGTCGTCGCGTGCCCCGGACGCCTCGAGGACATGCTCGAACAGGGCGCCCTCGACCTCTCTTCGATCACGACTGTCGTCGTTGACGAAGCTGACCGTATGGCCGACATGGGCTTCTTGCCCTCCGTTCGCCGCATCATCGGCGCGACGCCGCAAAACCGCCACGTCATGCTCTTCTCGGCGACCATGGGCCCCGACGTCAAGTCACTCGTGCGCGAATTCACCAACGACGCCGTGATCCACGACGTTGTCGGCGAAGAGGCTCCGAACGACGTCGACCACTACTTCTGGCGCGTCCCTCGCGACCAGCGCCCCCAGTTCGCCGCCGACATCATCGAAGAGTACGACCGTGCGATCATCTTCACCCGCACCAAGCACGGTGCCGACCGCCTCGCCCGTCAGCTCGAAGAGCGCGGCATTTCGGCCGTACCGCTCCACGGTGACCGCACTCAGGCCCAGCGCGAACGCGCGCTTCGCAGCGTCAAGAGCGGCCAGATCCGCGTCCTCGTCGCCACCGACGTCGCCGCGCGTGGCATCCACATCGATCTCTTGCCCGTTGTTGTCCACTACGACCCGCCGGCGCAGGCGACCGACTATTTGCACCGTTCGGGCCGTACCGGTCGCGCCGGTGCCACCGGCGCAGTGATCTCGCTCGTTGGCGAGGACGTCATTGGCCAGGTCAAGCGACTGCAGAAGGCTCTCGGAGTTCCGATCTCGATCGAGACCCGCGAGGACGCCCCGGCAATTCGACTGGGTGCCGTCGACGACGCCGTCGCCGCCGAGCGACTTGACGACCGTGGGGGCAAGGGCCGCTCCGAGCGTTCGGCGCCTCGTGACCGTGAACGTGGACCTCGCAACTTCGAGCGTCGCGACCGTCCTGAGCGCACCGAGCGACGCAGCTTCGGCGACCGTCCTGAGCGCACCGAGCGNNAGCGCAGTTTCGCCGAGCGCGGTGCGCGCCCCGAGCGCGGACCCCGCGCCGAGCGTCCTGAGCGCAGTTTCGCCGACCGTGGTGCGCGCCCCGAGCGCGCAGAGCGCAGTGAGCCCCGCTTCAATGACCGCGCGGCGTCACCTCGTGGTGGCCGCAACGGCGAAGCAGTCGTGAGTTTCTTCAACGACTCCAAGGGATTCGGCTTTGCCAGCGACGACAAGGGCGACGACCTGTTCATCCACTTCTCGAACATCCTTGGTGACGGCTTCAAGTCACTCAGCCAGGGTCAGAAGATCACCTTTGAGGAAGCGCAGGGTCCCAAGGGACGCGAAGCCCGCAACGTGCGCGCCGTTGGCGGCGGACGTGAGCGCCGCTACTAGAATTTCGATTCATGTCTGAGAAGCCTCTAGTTGATCCACACCTCGGCCCTGCCCCCGATGATCTCGTAATAGAAGAGATCATCGGGGGCAGGGGTGACGAGGCCCGAGCCGGTCAAACCGCCGTCGTCCACTACGTGGGGGTCGGCGTTTCCAGCGGCGAGGAGTTCGACGCCTCGTGGAATCGCGGCGAGCCATTCACCTTCGCCCTCGGCGCCGGTTACGTCATCCAAGGCTGGGACAAGGGCGTCGTCGGCATGAAGATCGGCGGGCGTCGACGTCTGGTGATCCCCTCGCATCTGGGCTATGGCGAACAGGGTGCCGGCGGCGTCATTGCCCCCGGCGAAACCTTGATCTTCGTCGTTGACCTCTTGGAGCTTCGCTAGTCGAAGGGCAGCAATGGCATGCCCATCGCCAGCATGCGTTGGAAATCTCCGTACCGCTCGCAGCAGATCTCGGCGAGCAGGCGAAGCCGGTCGTTGGGATTGCTCAAGCTGAGCACCTTGAACTGGTCGAGGATCGACATGGGCGTCATCGAGCAAAGCTGCCAGCTGCGCACCCACGGATTCGGGTCCATCTCGCAGTTGGTCTTCAGGCACTGATCGGCAAACAACTCGCTCTGCAGGGTGCGAAGCGCGCGAACCGCTGATTCGGTGGACCGCATGAGCGCCGGTTCGATGGAAACCTCGTCACAGCAGCGCTCGCTCACGAGTGCGCGCGGATACGGCGCTTCAACGAGCCACGCCGAGACTTCGAAGCACGATATCCCCTCGATCATGATGAGGGTCTTGCCATCGTTCATTACCTGGGACCCAAGTATCTGCACCACGGTCCCTACGGACGTGCGCTTGTCGCCTCCACCCACTTCGGATCCGCGCTCGATGAGACAGGTGCCGAAATGATTATCCGACTCGACGTCGCGCAGCATCTGCTTGTAGCGATCCTCGAAGACGCAGAGCCCGACGATCTGGTGAGGAAAGACAACCATCCCGAGTGGGAACATGGGCAGTCGCAGACTCGTCACCACTCCACACTAAAGGTGAACTTTCTGTGAACGTGCCTATTGTTTCGCGAGGACCAGGGCGAGGGCGCGAAGCGCGTTGCCTCGATGCGAGATGGCGTTCTTCTGATCGGGCAACATCTGCGCGAGCGTGCGCCCGCCCGCGCCGTTCGGCTCGAAGACCGGGTCGTAACCGAAGCCTCCTTCGCCCCGGGGCGCCGTTGTGATCGACCCGTCGAGAGTGCCGACGACGATCTCGGGGTCGCGCTGCGGGTAGGCGACGGCGATCACGGTGCGAAACTGGGCCCGGCGCCGTCTTTCATCCACGCCCTCGAGTTCGGCGAGCAACTTCTCCACGTTGTCGCGATAACTCGCGTTTTCGCCGGCGTAGCGGGCGCTGAAGACCCCGGGTCGACCGTCGAGGGCCTCTACGAACAGACCCGTGTCATCCGCGATCGCCGGACGGCCGGTCGCCTCCACCAGGGCGCGGGCCTTTAGAAGGGCATTACCCTCGAGCGTGTCCTCGGTCTCTTCGACCTCAGGCGCGTCGACCGGGCGCTCAATCAACTGGACGTCGAGGCCAACCAGCACGGCGCGCATCTCATCGGCCTTGTGGGGGTTCGCCGTCGCTAAGACGAAGGTGGTCACTTGGCGCGAATCACCGGCGGGCTCGCCAACACGAGGCGCTGCGCTTCGTGGATCTCGGCAATGCCCGTCGCGGCGAGGTCGAGGAGTTCATCGAGCTCTTCGCGCGTGAACGCCTCCTGCTCGGCAGTCCCCTGCACCTCGACGAAGCGACCTGATCCGGTCATCACCACGTTCATGTCCGTGTCGGCCCTCGAGTCCTCCTCGTAGGGCAGGTCGAGCATCGGAATGCCGTCGATGATTCCGACCGACACCGCGGCGACGAGGTCGCTGAGGGCGTGTTCCTTGATGGTGCCGGCGATCACCAGGCGCGAAATGGCGTCGTGCAGTGCCACGTATCCACCGCAGATCGAAGCCGTTCGGGTTCCACCGTCGGCCTGGAGCACATCGCAGTCGACCGTGATCTGGACGTCGGGCAAGAGCTCGAGCCGTGTCACAGTGCGAAGCGAACGCCCGATGAGCCTCTGGATCTCCTGAGTGCGCCCGGACTGCTTGCCCTTCGCCGCCTCTCGACTGGCCCGGTCGGGGGTTGAACCGGGGAGCATCGAGTACTCGGCCGTCACCCATCCCTTGCCGGTGCCACGAAGCCAGCGTGGAACGTCCTCTTCGACCGATGCGGTACAGAGAACCCGGGTCCGCCCGAAGCTCACCAGGACCGAACCGGCGGCCATTTCAGTGAAATCGCGCTCGAAGGTCAACGGGCGCGCTTCATTCGGGGTTCGGCCATCGGCCCGTAGTTGTGTCATGCGGCTCCTTGGACGATCGATCAACGTGCGAATCAACGGTACTTGAGAATCGCGGTAGCGACGGACTAGAAGTAGATAATCTTCTTGGCGCGCTCGACGACCTCGTCGATGTCGTCGCTCCAGGCGCCGGTCGAGAGATACTTCCAGCCGTCGTCGCAGACGATGGTCACGATCGTGGCCGTTTGATCATCAGGTACGAGATTGGCGCACTTGACCGCTCCGGCCATGATGGCGCCCGACGAGATGCCGGCGAAGAGGCCGACCTCAGTGAGCCTGCGGGTCCACTCGATCGACTCCCTCGGTCGAACGACCACCTTACGGTCGAGCAACTCCGTTCCGTCGTTGTCGGTGAAGATCGGCGGGATGTAGCCGTCCTCGAGGCTGCGCAGTCCGTCGACCATCTCGCCGCTCGGCGGCTCGACCGCCCAGACCTGCACGTCGGGCTTCTGCTCCTTGAGGTAGCGTCCAACGCCCATCAAGGTCCCCGACGTCCCGAGCCCCGCGACGAAGTGCGTGATCTCGGGCACGTCCTTCAAGATCTCGGGGCCAGTGGTGCGGTAGTGCGCGAGGGGGTTCGCCGGGTTCGCGTACTGGTAGAGAAACGTCCAGTCGGGATTCTCGTCGGCCAAGGTGTGTGCCAGGCGCACCGCTCCGTTGGAGCCTTCGGTGCCCGGCGAGTCGATGATCTCAGCCCCGAAGGCGAGCAGGAGTTGGCGCCTCTCCGGCGAGACGTTGGTGGGCAGAACGACCTTCAAGTGGTAGCCGCGCAGCCGGCAGACCATGGCGAGCGCTATCCCGGTGTTCCCCGACGATGGCTCGATCAGGATCTGATCCGGTTTTCCCGGTATGAGGATGCCGTCGCGCTCGGCCGCTTCGATCAGCGAGAGCGCGACCCGGTCTTTCACTGACCCGGCGGGATTGCGTCCTTCGAGCTTGGCGAGAATCGTGACGTTGGACTTCGGTGAGAGGTCGCTGACGTCCACCACGGGAGTGTTGCCGATGAGATCAAGGACTGACGCGTAACGCGCCACTACGCAGCTCCACCGGCGACCGCTGGCAGCAACGTGATCTCGTCTTCGTTGGCAACGGGAGCGTCGACGCCCCCCAGGTAGCGAACGTCGTCGTCATTGATGTAGACGTTCAGGAAGCGATGAAGGGTCCCGTCGTCATTGAGCAGCTGGCCCTTGATCGCGGGGTACGTGACGGTCAGTTGGCCCAGGACGTCGCCAATCGTGGCGCCTTCCACGCTGATGATGGACGCACCGCCCATAGCGGGTCGCAGAACGGTTGGAATTCTCAGAGTTGCCGCCATGATTTCTCTTTCGCCTGGGTGATCTTATTCCTGACCAACTCCGTCGACTTTAGCGTGACCTGCCTGCTCCGTGACGCCTAGCCCTGCTTCGGTGGCCGGTAGCAGGCCGCCAGTTGCAGCAGCGCCCCGCCGACACCGACGACGACAGTGACGACCAGGCTGGTCGCGTACGACCACTTGAGTATCCGCCAGACATGGTCGATCGAGAACTTCCCGGCCCCGAGCGTCCCGGGAACCAGCGCCATGAAGATGACGGAGAGGCAGTACTCGATGCCCTCGCCCTTGTTGAAGATGAACCATCCATTCTTGCGGTGCACCGTGACGATCGCGACGGTCATCACTGAGATGAGTCCCGCCGAAGCGAGCGGCGTGAGAAAGCCGAGGCTAAGCAGGACTCCCACGCCCAGTTCGGTCGACGCAGCCATGAACGCGTTGATCTTGCCCGGCTTCATGCCGATGCGGTTGAACCATCCCGCGGTGCCGGCGAGTTTGCCTCCGCGAAAGACCTTCGCGTAGCCGTGAGAGAAGATCATGAGGCCGAGGAAGAGCCTCACCGCCAGGAGCACGAGGTTGATCGAGGTGGGATAGGCCGAATCGTAAATGTTGGTCAGTGTCACTGTCGATGCTCCTTGGGCAGTGGTGGAGGCAACTTCATGCCGATCACAAAGGTTAGTGACTCACCACGTCTTCTTGACTCACCACGCCGTTGACGATCTTGTAGCTCTTCAGCACCGTCGGCAGGTCGCGCAGGGAAACCAGGACGTAGTGCCACGCGGGATCCGGCGCCTGGGCTATGTCCGTTGGGCTCGGGTACGCCTCGGAGTGGGTATGCGAGTGGAACACCCCGAGCACCTCAAGCCCTTCGTCGTCGGCGCGGCGATAGGCCTTTAGCAGCACGCGACTATCGATCTCGTAGACCTTCGCCGAGTACGAGACGTTCTGACTGGGCACCACGTCGGCCACCACGGCGTCGGGGCCGCTGGTCGAACCGAGCAACAGGCCGCACCCCTCGTCGGGCAGGGCCCGTATGCACGTGGCGACGATGGCGTCGCGCTGTTCCTTCGTCAGAGTTATCACGGATTCACCCTACCGAGCGCCTTCGGGCTATCGCGCCCGCGTCACTACGCTGTAAGCATGGCTCGCGCGAAACAGATGCAAGAGCGGCGCGCAAAGCTGAAGGCAGACGCCGCGGGTGGCGACCGGGTGGTCGCCACCAATCGTCGGGCCCGTCACGACTTCGAGATCATCGAAACCCTCGAGTGCGGCATCATGCTCACCGGCTCCGAAGTCAAGTCCCTTCGAGAGGGAAAGGCCCAGATCGCGGAGAGTTACGCCCGGATAGAGGACGGTGAACTCTGGCTCTTCCAGATGCACATTCCGCCGTGGGCCTTCGCGGTGGGCTTTGGAAGCCACGACCCCGATCGCAAGCGAAAGCTCCTCGTCCACCGCCATGAGCTCGACGACCTCCGCGAGCAGACCAAGACCCAGCCGCTCACCATCGTGCCGCTGAAGCTCTACTTCAAAGACGGGCGCGCAAAAGTGGAAATCGCCCTCGCCCGAGGACGCAAGCAGCAGGACCAACGCCAAGCCATCGCCAAACGGGACGCTGAGCGCGAGATCGCGCGCGCCGTGCGTAGCAGGGAAAAATACGGTTGAATCGACTCATCGATGCGGTAGAATGGTTCTCCAACCAGTTTGGTTGGAACTAACGAGGGGATGATTGGTTTCGACATCGGTCGTCGAAGTGGAAGAAGCGAGCCGTGGTCTCCGGAGCCACGTTAAAGAGCCGGAAAAACAAATAAACGCCAAGCCTCAGCTTGCGCTTGCTGCTTAGGTAGCAACGTCCGCCTTGACCCAGCCCTGCGGTTGAGATAACGGGCGTCATAATGTAGGGCTTACCAACAAGACTCGTTAGTGGTCTTGTAGGGACAACTCAGCTAACTACGGATCGTCATCGGTGCTGACAGCAGTGACATTCCCGACAATTCCCTGCCAGCTGCGCTCGGAGAATAGCCACTAAGAAGCTGATGGACCTGGGTTCGATTCCCAGCATCTCCAAGGATGCCCGAGGTTCGCTTCGGACGTTGTTGGAGATGGTTTCATGCCCTCACTCTCGTAAAGATCCAATACGGCGTGCGCCCACTGGATCGCATCACTGACTCTGATTCCCGAAGGTTGGGGGCGCGTCCAAAGTTCGAGATTCTCCGGGCGGTTGTCATCACGAATACCGTTCAGATGATGCACCGTTTCACCGGAAGCCAGAAAACGGCAAAGCATCGATTCCGCGATGAGGATATGTTCAAATACATAGGGCTTCGGCCAGCTCTTGGGTGTCCAGGTTCGCGAATCATCAGATACCCCGCCTTGTCCGTCGTCCGGCCACCCTTCCAGTTGCCGTTGGCGCTCTCGGCGGCAGTCCGGCAAGAAGCGCATGTCGCGGACTTGACCTGCTTGACCTTGCCGCACGCGCACACCGACTTGGCGCGGCAACCCGGACACCGAAGATGACGGCTCGATGGTTGAAATTCTCGATTGCATTCCGCGCATGTCTTCATACTGCGGCAAGAACATCTAGGTCGTGCGACATTGAGGCCCGTCTAAGCAGTGGCTCCCCAACCACCGAGCACCATGATGAAGCACTTCACGGAAAGACACTCTGCTACGACCCCTGCTTTCATCGCTGGCGAAGTGGTCGGATCTCTTGTGGCAAATGTCGTTGACCACGAAGACCGCCCTGCAGCGCGTCAAGCAACCATACGTCGTTGTAATGACTCCCGGTTGGCTTACGGTCGCCGAGTCCTGAATTCGAGCAGGAGACAGCGACGGTCTTACGGTACTGGTCGCCAGCCAGTCGCACAAGGCCTGGTCGATTGACGGCCTCGCACAAATCGGTTTCGCGAACTCCGTTGAATAGACGATTAAAGCAGAGGTTCTGCACGAAGGATCAATGCAATAGGCCGTGGTGACGCCTCACCAAATACTGCTCACGCCTGCCTCTGTAGCATCGTTCGCCATGAGTTGCAACGGGGCGTTCAACCCGAATGACCCCCTTGGCAAGTGCGTGGCACGGACGCCGATAGTTGTCCTTCCGGCCACTCACCTGAAGTAGAGCTTTGCGTTCACCGTGCCCATTCACTTTGACCTCTCCCCCTTCACGGACGGTGGGGCTGACGCCCATCGAGAGCGGTGCACGAGTCCAAGGTCCTCAGAACAAGACCCTCGTTATCGCCCCACACTTGAGACGCAGGCGCAAAAGTCAAGCGCAACAGATTCTGGGCCTCATTCCCACGAGGCTTTAGGGGCCACAATCGATTCCCAGCATCTCCACGAATGCCGCTCTAACCTTGTCCAAGCTGAGCTCCGTGACCTCACTACTGAAGAAATCGTCAATGAGCGCGCCGAACTTATTTGGAATCCGGGTAGGGGCGGCGAAGCCTGGGATGACCTGATGAGGAGAGTTTGTAAGGAGCACTCCATCTTGTTTGACTCGGCGTATGCGCAAACACCCTGGGCGCGACTATTCCGCCAACGTGTCTTGCGGGCCTTCAACGAAGACACCACGCCTCAGTCATCTCCAGACAGCATCGAGAAGACGGGTGCGCACGGCCCGCCATGCCGGCACAAGCGCACCGATAATGGCGACGACGAGCAAGATGAAGGCGTCGCGGCGCAACTCAGTTGACGAGACGCTGAGCGTCACTGGACCAATGGGGAACCGGAACGGATGATGACGCACCAGAGGAATCGCACCGCCGAAGAAGATCCCTGCACCGAAGAGGATGCCAAAGACCGCAAAGACCGCGGCCTTCAGGAGGTAGCTCACTGTTATCGCGGGACCGCTTATTCCGATGGCCCGCTCAATACCAATGGTTCGCCGCTTGTTGACGAGATCCACGTAGGTCACAATGAATACGGCGATTGCGGCGACAAAGAGTGACACGGCGTTGAGAATCGATTTGATGGTGTCGAATGAGCCGGTTATGTCTTTCACGGTGGATGACAGGGTTTCCCACGACTGGTACTTGACGTGACGGTCGTCGCGGCGTAACCGGCCAATTGTTGCCTTCTCATCGCCGATCTGCTTGGTCTTCACGTAGATTGCCGAGATCCTTCCCCTGAGCTGGGGTGCAAGCTGGTTGGCAGTAGCAGACGTCATGAAGGCACTGGCGTTGGCTGCAGCGAGATCGGTGTCGTAGATGCCCTTTACCGTAAACACGTGTGTTCGACCCCCGGCAAGGGTCACGGTGACGTGGTCGCCGACGTGCACGGTCTGGAGCGATGAGCCGTACATGGAATCCTGGGTCATCCCGGCGCCGGCAATTCCAACGCCGAGGACGATTTCGTCGTTGGCTCCCGGATCGAGGAAGGCCCCCTCGATCATCGACCGTGGCGTCGTGAAGGTCCTTGCGTAGGACGTGGGATCAATTGCGAGCACGGGCCACGAATTCGTGCGGCTCCCGTAACTGATCTGGCTCCCGACCAGCGAGGTTGCAGTCGCGGCGGCCACATCTTGAGTGGCTCGAACCCGAGCGAGCAAGGCAGCCGCGTCGGGTATCGTCGGGTTCGATCCAGCGGGAGTCATCGTGATGCTCGCCGTCACGTTATTGCGAAGCTCCAGCTGAATCTGGTTAGTCGCACCCTGGATAAGGGACGGGACGAACATGAGCTCGGCGTAGACAACGGCCATCATTGCCACCGTGAGGACAGTAATCCCGCGGTTACCACGAATGATGGCGCGCCGGCTCAGGAATGCCGCCACCCGCAATGACGATAGTGCGGCCATCAGTACGCAGACTCCGCTAATTCGCCATCGCGCAGAATGATCGTATTCTTCGCAAACCGAAGGTGGTCTGGATCGTGCGAGACGAAAAGGATCGTGACGCCCAACTCTTCGTTCATGCGCGCGAGTGCCGTCATCACCATCTCGCTCGAGACAGTATCCAGGTTGCCCGTCGGCTCATCCGCGAAGAGCACCGTCGGTCGATTGACCATCGCACGAGCGATAGCCACTCGTTGCTGCTGCCCGCCGGAAAGCTCGGAGGGACGGTGACGGGCACGTTCTTCAAGATCAAGCATTGCCAGAAGCTCTCGAGCACGCGACCGAGACTGTCGAAGTGGACTACCCGTCATTAGGGAGGGCAGATAGACGTTCTCCTCAGCGGTGAGTTCGGGAAGAAGCGCGTACTCTTGGAACACGTAGCCAAGGTGCCCGAGTCGCAAGACACGACGGCGGCTTTCTCGAATCCGAGTCACGTCGGCGCCATCGAGGAACACCTGGCCGGAAGTCGGCGTATCGAGGAGCCCGAGTTGGCGGAGCAAGGTCGACTTTCCCGAGCCGCTCCTTCCCATGATGCACACCATGTCGCCCGGCGCAATCTCGAAGGACACGTGACGAAGGGCTTGGACGGCGGCGTCACCGGACCCGTAAGTGCGTGACAGGTCGCGAACCTCCAGCGTCGGCGCTTGCGAAGACCCCCGCACTTGGGGCGGCTCGTTGGAATTCACGAGCAGGCCGATGCGTCACGTTCAAGCGAGCGCGCACCCTTGATGTGGAGCCCGCTCACCGGCGTCACCATGAGACTCACGTGCAGTACGCCCACGCCGCTTGCGAACAGCTCTCGCGTCCGGAGTGTCGCAAAAGCAGCGCCCACGCCTACAGCCATATCTACACCTTGTCACATCTCGCAGTTGCCTCAGATGAAGCCAGCAGAACATCCCGCGCGCGGAAGTCGGACTGCTGGGAGTGGCTGTATCTCCAATAGGCGCGACAGCCTCCTCACGAATCGCGATCGGTTTGCTTCTCTTGCAAGTAGGTACGGTGGAAGCAGGAACCTCAAGCAGCGAAGAGCCCGTATTGGGTAGTGCCATCTCCGCGATACCACGATGCCCGCACGTTTGGTGCGGGCATCGTGGTTCTGCGACGGACACGAAGTCACTTGCGGCACGTCGCCGAAAGTTGTCGGGGGGTTACGCACACAAGTCAGAGGGCTCGTTCCTCCGGAAACGAATCCGAGCTTGTGCGTCCCCCTGAAATGCGTCACGCCGGTGTCCAATCCGACACCGCCTTTCGAGAACGGAAACATCTGTTCTCCGATCGCCATGAAATCCTTCGATGTAGGAACATCTCCATTCGAGTGTGCCTTCGCCGTGGCGAACAGAGCACTACCAGGTGCCTCATCCTGAAGCACCGATGACTCCGGATGATCGGTCGAGGCCGAGAGGACTGCTCCGAGCACAGCTCCAACGACCAATGCGCAAGGAACGCCGCATGATCTTCCTCACTTGTTGATCTTGAACCCTGTGTATCCAGTTCGAATCGGTTCTTACACGACGACATCTCGGCCGCATTCAATAGGTGTCACGGTCAGTCGTAGTTGGATTCATGATCCAAGCCCACTGGCGCTTCAGCAGCAAGATCGATTCTCTGCATTTCCACGAAATGAACCAAATGCCCGCACCATGAGTGCGGGAATTTCGATTTCTCAGTACTTCAGAGATCCCTCACGATTACTCCGAAGCTTTCTTGCTGACTTTCCTTTCATTTTTCAGTGATCGATGAACTTTTGGACTGCCAGTAGGGCACCAGTGATGTTTTCAGCCAGTTTTTGGTTGGCGCGCAGTGATTGTCAGTGTCAGTGATGTCAAAGGAGCCGCCGGACGATCGGTCTTAAAGAGACTTCGGTTCATGGTAGCCAAGCACAACCTCAACCACCAGCGTCACGGCAAAGATGACAAGGCTTGAGATAGTCAAGAGGGCTACAAGTTGGCCTAAACCGGCAACTGCGTTGTGACTCCCTACGACCCACCAGAGGTGGTATCGGAGGGCGAAGGGAGCGAGAACGCCCACTGAGACCGCGACCAACGCATCGACGATACGGCGCATCCAACCGCTCAAGGGGCGGGGGCTGTGAACAAACCCGAGGTAACTGCCAGCCATAACACTGAGCCCGAACATGCCTCCGCTGAGCAGGGCGATGAACAACAAGGCAGCGCCCAGCCTGTACCCCTCGTTCAGAGACTGGCGAACACCAATCACAATGCCGAATGCCCCCCAGACTGTCACGGCTGTCCACAGAGGGTGGCGACGGACAACAGCAGCTACTCGAGCATCAACCGAAGCAACGACGCGAATCACCAGCGACCGGAGCGGTCCAAACCAGCCGGCCCTCGTCGAGAGAAGGCACACCGCGTCAGACAGCCAGTCAGGATCTTCAGAAGGTTCGACTTTTGCGATTGGGATAAGGGCATTCGTTCTCAACAATATGCGTGCAGTGAGGACTGTCGCGAGGCTCAACGCTGCCAAGACCGCAACCTGTAAGAGCGTGGCACCATTCCACGCTGACCGGTTCGCGCCGATCGCCACAGCAGTCCATTCGCTGACCAGCGTAAGTGCCACACTCAGGAGAACGACCCGAGCACCTCGCAACAAGTCGCGAACGCGAACCAGCGGGAGCGGTTCGAAGCGTCTGCATAATGGCACTCGAACCACGCAGTATGCCGCAACGAATGGGACGAAGAACATCATGAACGAGACCACGGTGTCGAAGGGGTCATTGAGCCAGGGTGCGTGCTTGTACATAGGCGCGAACTGCTTCACTGGCCCAGTAGTTACCGTGAAGGAAGCGGCCAGAACGAGCGAGCCATAGATGGTCCGTCGAACTTGTTGCCTTACCGGATCACCGACTACCAACACTGATCAAAGCTCCTTTATCTGTTGCACTGACCGCTGACACCACGTGGGCGGCCGGCGGACCCGACGAGACTCGACGGGACGAAGGGCTTGCACACCCAACAGTATCGGTCCAACTGTCAAGGTCTCTGAGATACTTGATGGCCTCCATGTTTTCACTGATATGCCAGAGGAGAGAGCAACGACGTACACACACCGCCGCTGCACACACAATGGTTCAGGTGTTAGGCGTAAGACATTCTGCGCTCCAAGCCACACAATGCTTTGAGGGCCATTTTCGATTCCCTGCATCTCCAAGGATGATTGAGTTCGCTTCGATGGTTGTTGGACATGAGATCAGTTCAACGTTGTCGAGAGCAACAAACAGGGCAATGCATCAAGCGATGGGCTCAGGCCTTCTTCAAGATGCTGGACTTCAAGTACATCGGTCCAAAGCCATCGACCTTGGCTTCGATGTCGTGGCCGCCAGGGCCGGGCACGAGGCGGATATTGCGCACTCGCGTCCCCACCTTCAAGGTGTTCGAGCTGCCCTTCACCTTCATGTCCTTGATAACTGTGACGGTATCGCCGTCGGTGAGAATATTGCCCACCGCATCACGAATTACCGCATCAGTTTCCGAGGATTCCGATTCTTCACCAGGGACCCATTCGTGAGCGCACTCCGGGCAGACCAACAACGCTCCCATTGGGTAGGTGTTGGCACAGTGGCATTGTGGGCATGCTGGCAGTTCATCCATTCAACGACTGTAGTGATGATTCTCTCTACGGCTCTCATTCCATGGGGCCGCGAGAATCTTCGTGAAGGGACCGAGACGGCCAGGCCCTATATTCTGAACTCGTGACGTGAGTGGCTGTCACTCACGCGATTGCCGGCACCATCGGTGTCCGCATCCGAACGGAACCCCAATGACGTCGTCGTCGCTAATGGTCAATGCCGACGAGAGTCGCTCTCGACGACGCCTGTCGAAGATCGCCGAGACCTTCCGCTCTGCGACGTTGTAGTCGCGCGATCAGAATAACCCGACCTTCTGTCCGGGCCGGCGTACCCCAGCATCTGCCCGACAGCGACATCACCCGTCTTCACGAGTTCGTGGGCGAAGCCTCCCATGAGAAGCCGCCCCTTGGTCAACAGTTGTTTGCTTTCTTCCGCATCGCAGAGTTGGCGCAACGTGTCCGTGCGACCCTTGACCATCCACATGCCGCGATCCGAAAAAAGAACATCTCAGGCACGGAGCACTTGCCCTCGGCCGTTAACTTACCCCAGTACTCGTTGACCTCGTCCCAGCGGCCGAGCGCCAACTTTTCGCGTCCTGGAACAGGCGTCCTCCAGGTGACGATGAGCGCGCAGTTCATACCCCACCTCCCCCTCGATCACTTCCACACGCCGGATGCTACGCCGACGCGGCCGAGTCCGGCAGGGTCCCGCAAGTCCCCCCTGGGAGATGCACGCACGCTGTCGAAACGACAGCCCTACGAACAAGTGGCGGGGAACGAACACCGAACCAAGACAATCCAGACGTCGACCACGACCGTTTCTGAAGTTCCCTTGGAAGGCTGCGCAAGAGCGCAGCACTCAACTGGCAATCGATGCTTCTCGGCGTCTCGAGGTCAGCGTTGGAAAGCGCGCGCCCTGTTGGGTTCAGCCAGAAGCGTGGGCGGCGAGCGCCGCCTCGCGGGCCCACTTGTAGTCCGCCTTTCCGTTGACTGCGCGGCGGACGCTCTCTCGAACAACCACGGCCTTCGGAATCTTGTAGTGAGCGAGCGACGACCGCAGGAAGTCGCAGATCTCCTCGCCGGTCGGAGGTTGCGACGTTGCCGCGCCGACGACCGCCACGACCCGCTGGCCGAACCGCTCGTCGGGCAGCCCCACCACCAGGCAGTCTTCGACGAGAGGGTGCCGCTTGATGGCTTCTTCGACTTCTTCGGCGAAGATCTTCTCGCCTCCGGAGTTGATGCTCATGGAGCCTCGACCCAGGAGCGTGATCGCTCCGTCTTCCTCGACGGTGGCCCAGTCACCGGTGATGACGTAGGAGTTCCCGTCGATCTGGATGAATGTTCGAGCTGACTTCTCCGGGTCCTTGTAGTACCCGTACGCCCCCGTGCGGCTGGCGAGGATCCCCTGCTCGCCCGATCCCCGGGCCACTTCGCGTCCGCCCTCCGTGACCACCTTGGTGTCAGGAGAGAGGGTGAAATGCGCGGTCTGGGCGCCCACGTCGTGATTCGCGCCGCTCACCGCGAAACCTCCACCTTCGGTCGAACCGAGCGCGTCAACGAGAAGCGCCGGTAGCCGGGACCTCAAACCATCCTTGATTTCGGCACTCCAGATCGCGCCCGAGGAGATGATGTTGCGCACGCTCGACGCCTCGTAGGGCCGACCCTGGGCCTCGCGCTCCTCGAGGGCGCGCAGCATCGGACGGGCGAACGGGTCGCCAACGATGACGATCCTCGTCGCCGCCTCCCTCTCGACGAGTTGCCACACCTCATGTGAGTCGAAGGACCTGGCTTGGGTGAGCACGACGGTGCCGCCAGTGAGAAGAGCGGGCATCGCGCCAATCCACATTCCGGTGCCGTGCATGAGCGGACAGCACGGAATGCTCACTTCGGGCCCCCGCGCGCTCATGGCGTTGACGAGGGGCGCGATGGCCTCTCGATTGGTTGGGACGGACTCGCACAGACCGAGGCCGACGAGCGAGTTCAGCAGACTCTCGGTGAAGGCGCCCTGGGGATACATGACCCCCTTCGGCATCCCTGTCGTGCCCCCGGTGTAGAGCATGTAGAGGTCTTGCGGGGTGCGCTCCTTGCGCGCCTGCGGCCGGTGAGCGTCCAGGAGTTCCCCGAATCGTAACGCCCCCTCAAGATGAGAGCCTCCGTCATCAACCTCGATGTACAGGCGCACGTTGGGGAGCTTGCCGCGCGCTCGCGCCACGCACTCCCCTAGTGAGGTATTGAAGACCAGAACCTCGGCGTCGCTGTTGTCCAGCAGGTAGACGAGTTCATCGTCCAGATACCGGTAGTTAACGTTGATGGGAACCGCGCGGTGCTTGAACGCTCCGTACTGGGCGATCAGGTACTCGGGGCAGTTGTGGAGGAAGAGGGCAACCTTTCCCCCTTCGGGTACTCCGACCGCCTCGATGGCCGCGGCGAAGCGTGCGGCAGCGTCGTCGAACTCCGCGTAGTTGAGCCGGCGGTCACCCTGGACAACGGCGTCCCGCGCCGGCACGACGTCGGCAACTTCTTCCCATACAGATGCAAAGTCGAGAAACAAGATCCCCCCGATCCCGTTCAGGCCCTAACTGCTTCGCCTGGGCGCCCAGGCGGCACCTTGCGCCTTAGGCTACGCCCTTCAACGCGGGCAGTCCGGAGATTCTTCTCGATTTGGGGAAAGCATCTTCCCGTCAGGTCGCCTCTCGCGACTCGGACGCGAGGAAGGCCGGCGTCTAGCCCTTTGCCTCAGTCTTCGAAGTCCGGCTGCGTTGTTCGAAACATCGATCGTCGCTCCTCCTCGACGAACTCGCGGGCAATGAAGCCGAAGCGCGTCTGCTCGTAGTAGGTCAAGCCGCTCAGCGGCGGGGAGTAAGCGTGGATGCTCACCGCCGGATCACCGGACTCAAAAACCACGTCGTGCACGTAGTCGGTGGCGAACGACCCGTACCCGCCCACGCCGAAACTGGCCGAGTCGACGCTGACGCTGTCGGCGGCCCGATGCCTCTCGAGCAGCGAGCCAGCCGTGACCCGGAACGCTCCCGACGAACCACCATGATCGTGCCAGTCGGACTCCTGGCCATTCTCCCATGTCAAGAGCTTCACCTCGAAGCTCGGCGTGCGGTACAGAAGAAGCCACCATCGACTCTCACGGTCCGCGACGATGAGATCCTCATAGAGATCGGGCCGCTTCGCGACCGCTTCGATTACCTTCTCAAGTTGCGCGGGGCTCAGGCGACCGTCTGGAAGGTCAAGGCTCAAGAGGAGCTCGTGCAACTCCTCTGCACGCTCGGGGGGTGCCTCGCTGACCTTCTTTACAAACTTCAGTGACATCGTGACTCCTTCTCGTTGGTATTTACTACTATTTCTATAGTTTAAGTAGTTTAAAGCACGAAGTCAAGCAACCCCAAGGTTTCCTCACCCATTTCCAAGGAACCAAACGACTCACGGGCACAACCTCGCTTTCATCAGCGAAGTTGTGCCCGTGTCGTCCGGTGATCGATGTCGACACGCAAGTACGCACGGCAACGACCGCGCGCGCTAGTGAATGAGCACCTTCAGCGCGTCATGCATCGCCGCGTTTCCGAAGACGTCGTAGGCCTCAATCATCTGATCGAACGAGAATTCGTGCGTCACGAACTTCTCCGCCGGCAGCTTGTGCTCGGCGACGAGCTTCAATAACATCCCCAGGGTGTTCGTGTTGACGAGGCCCATCGAGATGTCAATATTCTTGATCCACAGTTCGTTCAGTTTAAGGTCAACGGACTTGCCGTGAACGCCGATGTTGGCGACGTGTCCACCAGGGCGCACGATCTCGGTCGCCATGGTGAAGGTCTGGGGAACCCCGACGGCCTCGATCGCAACATCGACTCCCAGTCCGTCGGTCAGAGCCATTACCTGCTCCTTCCAGTCCGCGTTACCCGAGTTGATGGTGTCGGTCGCCCCGAAATCAGTGGCCCGCTTGAGTCGGGCGTCATCGAGATCGATCGCGATGATCTTGGACGGACCGTACAAGCGCGACGTCATCACTGATGACAGTCCCACGGGTCCCGATCCGATCACGGCAACGACGTCGCCCGGATTGACGTGGCCGTATTGCACGCCAATTTCGAAGCCGGTGGGCAGGATGTCCGATAGCAGGATGCCTTCCGCGTCGCTGATCCCTTCTGGAACCTTGTAGACCGAGTTCTCCGCGAACGGTACTCGAACGTACTCAGCTTGGGTGCCGTCGATCATGTACCCGAAGATCCAACCAATTCCCGCCACGCCCTCCGGGTCGAGACAGTGGCTGTAGAGACCCTTGCGACAGTTGGAACACCTTCCGCACGAACTCACGCACGAGAGAATGACCCGATCGCCTACCGCAAGTTGCGTGACGCCGGAACCGACCTCGGTGATGACGCCGATCCCTTCGTGGCCGAGGATTCGACCAACTTCAACCTCGGGAACGTCGCCTTTCAGGATATGAAGATCCGTGCCGCAGATCGTCGTCGCCGCCATCTTCACAAGCACGTCCGTCGACTGCTGGATTACTGGGTTCGGAACTTCTTCCCAACTCTTCTGACCCGGACCTTTATAAACGAGAGCCTTCATGGCCTACCTCCTGCCATTCTTAGTATCGAGAGGCACTATGCCGGTCGCGTGACCGAATTTAACCAAATTGGAGACAATCCGGTCACCACTATCGAACTTAGGCCCTTAACACGGCGGACCTGTAGGGCCAGATGTCACCTTCACGCGATACGGCTTCGCGCCGACGATTGAGCGCCGACGCCGTAACGCTACGAGTTGGCGTCGACGAGCGGTGTCGAGGACTCGCTCTTCAGTGTCCTGATCCGAACGACCGCCCACCAGAACGAAGCAACCACACCCACCTCGACGACTCCAGCGACCCAGCCCCAGGCGTTGGCCCGCGCGATCGTGAAGATGATGATCGGAACCAACTCGAGAACTATCAGGGCGATGAAAACCGCGGCGTAGGGGCCGTACTCGAGCGCCGCCTCATTGATCCGGTTCGACGGGTGCGTCTTCGTGCGCCAGAACGAGTCAAGTACCTCGCGCTTCTCGCGCCACGAGCAACTTCGATAGACGTCCAACCCCACATCCCAACAATAGCGACCCTCGAGAATTCCTTGCGCGGTACCCTTGCGACGTCTGCTGGAGGGTGCGAAGGGCGATATCAGCCGCTGCTTCACGATTGGCCAATGGGAATACGCGATGGGCGCCCCAGGCCTCGTACCCCAGGATCAACCTCACGCCAGAATGATGATCGCGGCTGACGAGCGTTCGCTCTAGGTTCCGAAACCGAGGGCGGTGACGAACGCGGCCGGGTCGTCGACGGTCACGATGAATCGGCGCTTCTTCGCGAGGGACAGCTCGAGCGCGTCACCGCGCCGGGTCACCAACGCTGCACGCTTCAGAAACTTGAGGCTCCCGCGGTACCCCCAACCGCCCATCTCCATGAAGGAGAGGTCCTGCGCGGAGGCCGATTGCAGTTGGCCCGGCCCGAAGACCTGGCGAACCAGGCCGCCGGGCCCGTAGAGGATCTCGAGAACTCTCCCCTGCGGAACCTCAACCACCCGAACGACGATGCGGATGGCCAGCAAGAAGAACGCGAACAGCAGCGCGAGCACCGAGTAGGACACAACCAAGGCCACCGTGGGAACTGCGTTGCCGTCGGTGGTATTGGTGAAGATGACGCCGAAATTGATGAACACCGCGAGCACGAGTGCGAGAACCACGGCCAAACCGGCCGAACGCAGACGTTGCTCGACCAACACCGGACCTGAGCTCATTGCGTCAGACTAGGCCTTGGACGTGAAGCCATGCTCCCGAAGTCGCTTCGAAGGCTCCCAGGGTGCTGTGACCGAGAACGGGCGGCCCACCAGTAAAACAAAAGATTTTGGTGAGTTTCAGTCAGTCCGCTTCGAATATTTTCCAGGCCATATCCAAACTTGTCTCCTGAACTCGGTTCTTCAGGATTGCGACGAACCGAATCGACCTAACCTCTTAGCCACCAACCACTGTCCTGATGATTCCCATTTGACTTCAACCTCCTCGAGGACCTCAACGATCGCAACATTGAGCGATAGAAGAAAGACACTCAACCGTTCGAAGATGTCTTTCTCTACACAAAACCCGGAGCGATCCAACTCAGCTTCTCCAATGAGTTGACCAACAGGGTCAACCAATAACGACACCGCTGAAGGCTTAGACCTTGGGGGGACATCTAAGCCTTCAGCGGTGTTGATTCAATCCGCTCGTAGACACCTGATACCGACGGAACAAAAATGGCCAACGAACTTTCCATCGTCTCTCCGGCACGATCTTTTGCGACCAGGATGATTCGTTCGCATGGCCTAAGGGGTCAAAGGATCCAAATGCTTGCCAATCTGTCGCAGCCGGGAACCAAGATCGAGAGTGCACTGTGCGTTGTAAAGCGGTCCCGCACCATCAGAGAGCAGCCATCTTGACATCGCGACACCTTGCGCGTTGGGAAGCGGGGCCATCAGAGCGACAATCATCGCTCGAATCTCCGCTTCAGCGACGATGATTCGATCATGAACAACTGGCACCCTTAGATCGAACAACTTCACGGACTCGTCAGATTGGGTGAAAATGGCTAACCAGTTTCGGGCCAACACCTCACGCGCCCGAGGCGCAACAATCTGTTGAATTCGCTCCTCCATCAGTCGACTCGACTCGGGAGCCTCCCCTTCCGCGAGTCGGCGATCAAGATCTGAGCCGAACATTCGAGCACCGAACTTGATCCAAAGCGGCGTCACACCGGTGATCGATTCCTGCGCTTTGCGGACGTCGACCCGGGTGAGTGTCTGCCGAGCGCTTCGCTTATCAATTTGACTACCGGCGTCACTCTTCATCGCGTAGCGTCTGTAACGTCTGACTTCTTGCGATTGGCCTTTGCGGTCAGGTTCTGTAAGGTGAAATGACTTCTCGCTACTCATAACTCCACTCCTAATTGGAAACTACTGTCCTTACATTTTCGCGGGAAGGATACGAAAAGATTCTTAATAACCAGCCGTTCGTCGTCAAAATTTCTTAATGGCAACTCGACCCGCTCTTCCCGTGCGATCGACCACTACTTCGCAATTGCGGACCGTCAGGAGTCTCGACGGTGGGGACCAAGGGTTATCGCTTGAAAGCGTCCGTTGCGCCCGCTGACTGGGTAGACCGAGCAGTTGAGCCCCGAAGCTTGGCGGAAGATTCTCTGCGCCACCAGTTTCTTCTTGCTGAGTATTCATGGCGAGCAAACTCCCGGCGCACTTAGCCGATTCCAGCGGCCCAGCCTCGCCTCGGCGCCGGCACGGGCAGGCGTCACGACATCGTTGTGACTTCGAATGGATTTGTTGGCATCGCCGCTATCGTTCATGGTCACGGCGCGCTCAAGCGTGCGAGCAGCGTCTTCGTTTTTCGGTCCCGATTCACAGCGAGATGGCAACTTCGATGCCAACCTCGGACAAACTGTGAAGTTGGGCTCCGACCACTGTTTGGTGACGTTCTAAAGGTGTGCCGGGAAGACTGGGCGGAGACGGGGAGTTGCCCTATGACCAGGTCAAGAGACTCTCAAGCGTCGCACCGCTACGCGCGCGGGGCTACGATCTGCAACTGCCCGGCGCGCCGGCGCCCGCGCCAACCGTGCCAGCGAAACGAATCGAGCGAATCCAGACGACCCGTGAGCACCTCGCGGGCGACCAGGCCCTTCACGGCTTTCGCGGCGTGACCAGCCGCCCGCTCGCCGCCATGGGTGACAAAGCTGATTGTCGTCAGATCGACCGCACCCGCCAACTCGCCGAGATCAATGGCTGCCTCATGCTCCCTGGGCAGGAGATTGACGACGCCCGCGCCTTTGAGGTCTTGGATAAGGACAGTCGTCAGATGTTCTTTCCAGAATGCCGCCACGTTCCCGACGGTTGGAAGAGATGCGTTCATCTTGAGCCGGTAGTCGGCAACCAAATCTTCAGCAGTCGTCAGTCCGTAGAGTCCGGATGGAACGAGGATTCGCCGCCGCTGCGCCGGGCTGAGGCTCTGGGGCTTCAGATGCGACCAGACCACTCCGCTGTAGCGCCGCCAACCCGCGAGCAGCCCCGCCCGGCCCTCCACCACCTCCATCGAAGCCTCGAGCGCCCGTTCGAGAAGTGGGCCGCGCACCTTCAAGGTCTTCTCCAAGAGTTCGGGTGACGCAGAGGCGAGCAACTCTCCGAGCGCCGCGGTGATGATCCTTCGAGGTCCCGCCAAGCCCGCATCGAAGGGACCGATTTTGGGAGTGCCCGACCCCCCGGCGTTTTTTGCTTCAGATGGTGGGAGCAGTACGAAGAGTGGGCCGGTCACGGCTCACACGGTACCGCCTTCAATTAACTACGCCGCTCGAACCACGTCCTGGGTGAGTCCCAGGTTGTGCAGGAAGTGGCGAACCTTGATCACCTGATCTTCGGTGAGGTCCCGCGTACGCGTGGAGCCGAACGAGATGGTGTCGCCTTCAACCGTCACTGCCCAGTTTCCTCGATGCGTCTCGTGGACTTCACCGAAGCGGGCGAGCAACGAGCAGACGTCATGCCACTGGATGTTGTGATTGAGTGGATGTCCGAAGAGTTTTTGGGCGGTAATGCGGTGATGGTGATCCAACTTGATCGACATAGTCAACCCCCTCATCGAGGGCTGAGGTTTTCCGCCCTCACCAGAACTCTGTACCCTCTAGAGGCCAATGTCAAGGAGTGCCACAAGTTCGACGTGCTCAGTCATCGGGAAAAGGTCAAATACCTTCAAATCCGACAGGTTGAAGCCTCCGGCCATGAGGGCCTTGAGGTCGCGGGCGAAGGTCGCAGCGTCACAGGACACGTAGACGAGCCGCTTCGGAGCCCGACGAAGCAGCGCGTCGACGACGCCTTTGGCGAGGCCGCTCCTCGGAGGGTCGAGCACCACGATGTCGCCTTCGCCCACTGAATCGTTGATGGCCCGCGGGCTCACCGACCATTCGCGAACCTTCAAATGACGAAGTCCGTCGCCGTTCTGTCGAGCGTCTCTGACCGCGTAGGGCGAAGACTCGACGGCGGTGACCCTTCCGGCCGGGCCGACAGCCTTGGCGAGGGGGATCGCGAACAGCCCGACGCCACTGAAGAGGTCGACGACGTGGTCACCGGCCTGGACATCCGCGAAGGACAACACCGCCTCGAGCAACTGCTGAGGAGCCGAGCGGTGCGACTGCCAGAACGAACGCGGCGAGACCGAGAAATAGTGGCCCTGCACCGACACTCGGGACTGGGTCGAGGGCTCCAACGGCTCTCCGTGGAAGGAGCAGAGTTCGTACATCGTTCCGCGATGGGTATCGCGGCGCACCACCGCGAAGGGCTCGCCGTCGCCAATGGCCCGTAGCTCCACTTCCTCGGCGCCCTCCCATGAAGTTCCAAACGCCGGAGTGAACGCTTCGTTGGCTATCCAGCATGACTCGATCACGACCAGATCGTGCGATCGCGCGCCGCGCAGGCTCAGTTGACCGTCCTCGTTCACCGCGCAGCGAAGTCGGGTGCGAGATCCCTGGGCTGCGGTCAAGGCAGGCGTGATGGTGACGTCGCGTTCCACCCCGGCGATCCGTTTCAGGTGCTCGCGCACGAGGGAGAGCTTCCACGATGCCTGCGCCGTTGGCGAAGCATGCTGGAGGTCGCAACCTCCGCAACCGCCCGGATGCGCATAGTCGCACGGCGCGCTCACCCGCTCGGCACTCGGCTCCACGATCTCGACTGCGTCGCCTCTCGAGAAATTGGCCGTTGCTTCAGTGACGTCGACGAGCACCAACTCGCCCGGCAAGCTGTGGCGGACGAAGACCACTCGGCCATCGGGCAGGCGCCCGACTCCCCCGCCAGTGGCGGGACGTTCAATACGAACTGGGGTTTCGGACACGGAAAAAGACTCACTACTCACCATTGCAGCCTACTGAGGCCGCAAGATACAAGCCTTGGCGCCACGAACATCGTCAGCGAGGCTCCGTGAGAGCTCGACAAGACTTCCCGGGGAGCGACGAAGCGAGGATCACGTAAAGGCCCAGCCCAACCCGCGCTCAACTCGTCGCGTGTGTCAAGAACAGATCGACCAGCGCCCCCGCGCGTTGGCGGGCGGCGGGGGTCTCGAGGGCGGTCTGGGCAAGCAGTTCATCCGGATCAACACCGAATTCGCGTGCGTGCTCTTCGCCGCTGGAGAACCACTGGCGAAGCTGCACGTCGTCAATCTCGGGATGGAACTGAACACCCACATTCTTGCCAATGGCGAAAGCCTGGACGGCTGGAGGCGTCGTCGCCCACAGCTCGGCGTCGCTCGGCAGTATGCAGCGATCGAAGTGGAATTCGAACCAAGGGCCCGCAACGATGCCGGAGCCGTTCTGGGCTTCCACCTCGTACCAGCCAATCTCGGGAACGTTGGAAGGCTCGACGACGCCGCCATGGAACTGGCAGAGGGCTTGGGCCCCGAAGCAGATGCCGAAGATGGGAATGCCGAGTCGGGTCGCGTGGGCGATGAGACCGAGCTCGCGGCCAAACCACGCGGCTTCCACGTCGATGTCGTAGACCGCGCTCTTCGAGCCCAGGATCACGAGCACGTCGTAGCCCTCGACATTCGGTGTGGGGCTGAACTCGTCCATCATCGCGACGTCCAACTCATAGCCGCGCGCCGCAAAAGCCTCACCAATGAGCCCCGGGCTGTCCTCGAGATGATGCCGTAGGAAGAGTGCCCGCGTCATTACTTCGTCGGCCCTACAGAGGAACCCCGGCCTAACCCGGTCTCGGCGCCGTGACGTGACCCTTCGACGCGTTGTGGGCCGACACGAGGGAGAACTGTTCGCACAGGAGGTCAGCCTAAAGCCGCTGGCCGGTCAGACTATCCATTTGGAAGTGACCAGCCCATCGACTGGGCGATCTCTTTGCAGGTGGGACAGATCGGGTACTTCTCGGGATCGCGTCCGGGCACCCAGACCTTGCCGCAGAGTGCCTTCACTGGCGTCGCGTTGATCATGCCACCCACCACAGAATTATCGAGAGGAACGAATTCCCCGTCTTTGGGCGTGTAACCCTCCAGGACGATGTGGGTGAATCGATCATGATCCCCGTCGTCCAACTTCGTCGTGGAGGTGACGGCCAGTTCGGTGTCCACTTGGATGCTCACGGATAGAACATTACCGACATGGGTAGTGTCAAGGAGTCATGAAACGACGGCGACGCCCCACTCCTTCCACCAAGCCGATCGGGCGCGTCGCGTCGCACTTCACGCGAGAAGGGACTCCGAAGAGTCCGTATCGCACTGAATCGGAGGCGAAAAGCGCGGCTCAACTGGCCTGGACGCTCAACGGAGTCGATCTGAACGCCTACCGGTGCGACTACTGCTTCCAGTGGCACATCGGCAAGCGCTTTCGCGACGATTAGCAAAATTCGAAGAAAAAAGGCAATATAGAAGGACTTGAAATGAAAGGTCCCACATGTCGGTTCAGGCGTACATCTTGATTCAGTCCGAAATTGGCTCGAGCGAAGCGGTGGTGCTCGCCACGCGCGCGGTACCCGGCGTTGTGGAAGCCTACGAAGTGACTGGTCCCTACGACGTGATTGTTCGCTGCGGGGCGGACAGCGTGGACGACCTGGGCAAGTTCATCGTGGGAGCGATCCAGAAAGTCCCAGGAATCACACGCACGTTGACCTGTCCCGTCGTCAACATCTAACCGAAGGCCCCCTCGGCGTTCAGGGTCACTTGGCGCTCGAGACCAATTCCCCAATCACTCAGCCCCTCGCGGGTTCCTGAGCCAGCGACGTGCGGTTCCATTCGAATCTCGCCGGGCGTCTTCGAAAATCGCGGAGCGGGTCTCGGCTGCACCGGCCCTTGGGTCGTGAAGACGTCGCGCTCGGCGTTGTAGCGATGAACCACGGCTTCGCGAGGCGAGAGCACCGGGGTGACGCAGGCGTCGACGTCCTCGAAGATCGCCGTCCACTCGTCGCGCGTCCGGGTTTTGAAGATCTCGGCGAACTTCTCCTTCATCGAAACCCAGTGCGACCTGTCCATCTGGGCGGGAAGTTCACCCGACGACAGGCCTAAGCCCCGCAGAAGTTCCTCATAGAACTTCGGCTCGATGGCCCCGACGGCGACATATTTCCCGTCCTTCGTCTCGTAGACCTCGTAGAAGGGCGCGCCCGTGTCGAGAAGGTTCACTCCCCTTTCCTCGCTCCAGATCCCTACGTTCATGAACGAGTGGGTCATCGCGAGCAACGAGGCCGAGCCGTCCACCATCGCCGCGTCGACGACCTGGCCTTCTCCGGTCACCCTCGCCGAGATCAGGGCCGACAGCACGCCGAGGGCCAGGAACATCGAGCCTCCCCCGAAATCTCCGACCAGGTTGAGCGGTGGAACCGGCCTCTCGCCCGCTCGTCCGACCGGCCAAAGGGCGCCCGATACCGCGATGTAGTTGATGTCGTGACCCGCGCGCTGCGAAAGAGGGCCGCTCTGCCCCCAACCGGTCATACGCCCGTAGACGAGACGCGGATTCCTCTGCCACACGTCGTCGGGTCCCAGTCCGAGCCGCTCGGTCACGCCCGGCCGAAAACCCTCAACGAGCACGTCGGCTTGCTCGCAGAGTTCCAGCACCAGATCCCGCCCGGCGCGATTCTTCAGGTCGACCGCGACCGAATAGCGCGATCTGTTGAGCACGTCCCACGAAGCGCTCCGCTCGATGGACCAATCACCGCGCTCGAGCCGAAGGACGTTCGCGCCGAGGTCGGCGAGGAGCATGCACGCGTAAGGACCTGGTCCGATGCCGGCCAGTTCAAGTACCTTTATTCCCTCAAGCGGTCCACTCACGATGTCAGTGTACAAAGACTCTACGTCTCTGTACGGCTAGTCCCACCAGAGGTCGTGCCCGAGGACGCCCTTGCCAATGAGACCCAACTGGACTTGGCTCGTTCCTTCGACGATCGTGAGTTGGCGCGCGTCGCGGTAGTACAGCTCCATGGGGTGCTCCTCCATGTAGCCCGCGGCCCCGAGCATCTGCAGCGCGAGCCCCGAAGCTTTCACGGCCACTTCTGACGCGTAGTACTTGCACATGGAAAGCATCGGCACGTACTCCTTGGAGAACTTGCCCTGATCAGCGAGCCACGCCGCCCGGTAGGTCAAGAGTCGGGCTGCCTCGATCTCGGTCGCGCACTTCGCTATCTCCCATTGGATGCCTTGAAATTCGGCGATCGTCTTGCCGAACGCCGGTCGATTCTTCACGTACTCGGTCGCGTACATCAGGGCACCCTCGGCAAGTCCGAGTCCCCGTGCGGCGACGATGGGTCGCATCGCGTTGAGCGACTGCATGATCAAGCTGAAGCTGCCCCCCAGCACGTTGTTGGGGGCGACCCTCACGTCCTCGAAATGGATCTCTGCGGTGTCGATGCCCTTCACACCCATCTTCTTGTCCACTCGCGGACGCGAGACTCCCGGTGTATCGCCGTCGACGATGAAACCGCAGATGTCGGAATGGAGCCTTGACGACGGATCGCCGAGCTTGGCGAACACGATGAACCAGTCGGCTTGCATGCCGCCGCTGATCCAACACTTCGTGCCGTTCAGGACGTAGCCACCCTGCACCTCGGGGTCTTCCGCCGCACGGGTCTGCATTCCAGCGACGTCCGATCCGGCGCCCGGCTCGGACAGGCAGAATGCCGATCGACGAGTCCCATTGGCGATCCCCGGCAAGTAGCGCTGCTTCTGCTCCTCGGTTCCCGCGATCATGATCGGTCCTGTCGGAAGCCGCGTGAGCAGGAGCATGAGCCCGAGCACATTCGAGTACTTGGTCACCTCTTCTATCGCGAGCGTGAGCCCCATGATCCCCGCTCCGGAACCGCCGTACTCCTCGGGAATGCAGAGTCCCAACAGGTCAGCCTTCTTGAACTCATCGAAGATGTCCTGAGGGTAATCACTCGTGGTATCAATCTCGCGAGCGCGAGGCTTGATCTTGTCCTGGGCAAGTCGCCGGACGGACTCTTGGAGGGCGCGGAGCTCTTCTGTTAGTTCGAAATCCATACCAATCAAGTTAGCCTTGACCGTGTGCCAACATTGGCGAATGGCACATTTCCAGCGCGACGAATCAATCGTCACGATGAAGTCGGCCTCGTACGACGTCGTAGTCATTGGCGCGGGCATGACCGGATCCGGCGCCGCGCTTGACGCCGCCGCGCGCGGACTGAAAGTTGCGCTGATCGATTCGGGCGATATTGCCTCGGGAACCAGCTCGAAGTCATCCAAGATGGTCCACGGAGGCCTGCGCTACCTTCAGCAGAAGGAGTTCCGGCTGGTCTACGAGAACCTCCGCGAGCGCCAACGTCTCTTGGAGAACGCGCCATTCCTCGTGCGGCCGCTTCCGTTCCTCGTTCCGCTCTTCGGCAAGGACGGTGCCGCCTCCAAGGCCCTGGTCAAGGGCTATTCGACTGCACTGCGAATCTACGACTTCACCGGGGGCTGGCGGATTGGAACCCGCTACCGCAGGATCTCTCGTGACGAGGCGCTCGCGCATCTGCCAACCCTGAAGGCCGATCACCTGGTCGCCGGGTTCCTCTACATGGATGCCCGCGGCGACGATGCCCGCGTGGCTCTCACACTGGCGCGCACCGCGGCGCTCGATTTTGGAGCGGACGTCGCGAACTACGTTCGCGCCGTTGGCATTTCCCACGGCCCAGACGGACGCGTCGACGGTGTGGTCTGTCGCAACGAGCTCGACCACTCGCCGTTCACCGTCAAGACCAAGACGGTGATCAACGCGACGGGTGTCTGGGCGGACAGCATCTTCTCGATGGCCGAGCACGAAGCGTCCCATCGAATCACTCCGGCCAAAGGCGTCCATCTCTCCGTCGCCCGCGAACGCCTTCCAGCCGACGTGGCGGCGGTTCTCAGCGTGCCCGGCGACCGGCGAAGCATCTTCGTCGTTCCATTTGAAGATGCGCCCTACACGTTCATCGGAACAACCGATACGGCCTACGAGGGGGCGCTCGACAACCCTGACTGCACGCCCGATGATGTGGACTACCTGCTCACTGCGGTGAACGCGTGGACGTCTTCTAACTTGACGCCGCATGACGTAACCGGCGTATGGGCGGGGCTTCGGCCCCTGCTTGCTCCGAAAGAGGGCGCGCATCTCAGTGAGCGCACCGCCGACCTCTCGCGGCGCCACCAGGTGACGGATTCGAAGGACGGCATCGTGCACATCACCGGGGGCAAGTGGACCACCTACCGCCAGATGGGTGAGGACACCGTCAACGCCCTCGCGCCCTACTTCAAGAACCTGAAGAGCGTCCGCACCAAGAACCTTCGCCTGCACGGGGTCTCCTCGTGGCGGCCCCAGAACGAGTTGGAGAAGCACCTGTACCGACGTTTCGGCAGCGACGCGGCTGCGGTGCTGACGCTCATCGAGGACGACCCCGCGCTCGCCGGGACACCGATAGCGGGCCAACCCTACGTGGGCGCCGAGTTCGTGTACTGCGCTCGAGACGAGATGGCGATCTCACTCGCGGACCTGCTCACCCGGCGCACCCGCGCGCACCTGCATGATGCCCGGACCACGCTGCGAGCGGCTCCGGCCGTTGCGGCGCTGGTCGCTCCGGTGCTCGGTTGGAGCGACGAGCAGCGCGCACATCAGATAAGCAACTACCAGGCGCTCGTGCAGAAGGAACTCTCTGCCGCCGGGCTCAATCCATAAGGCACATCGATGACCAAACCAACAATGCCCAATGACTACCCTTCCGGATCGTTCAGCGGCGAAGTGCCCGACGCCGCGCCCGCGGCGCTCCTTGCCGATCTTGACCGCGCCGGCGTCTCTTACGGCGTCTCGGTGTCCGAGCGCGCCGCGCACGGTCGCGACTGGTGGCCCCTATCGATCCGTGACGTGGCGAACGGCCACGTGCCCCACTGGCCCGGCGTTGTGGTCGCTCCGCGTTCGACCAGCGAGGTCAGCGCGGTGCTTCGAATCGCGAGCGAACATCGCACCGCCGTCACCGCCCAAGGAGGACGCTCGGGCGTGGTGGGCGGGGCCGTCGCCCCTACCGGGGGAATCGCCCTCGACCTCACTGGTCTGAATCGAATCGTGTCCATCGACGAGGTCTCGGGCACCGTGAACGTTGAAGCGGGGACCTTCGGCCCCGAGCTCGAGTCCTACGTGAAGGATCGTGGTTGGACCGTCGGCCACTTTCCCCAATCATTCGACCTCGCGACGGTGGGCGGATGGATCGCGTGCCGGGGCGCTGGCCAGTATTCGAATCGCTACGGGAAGATCGAGGACATCGTGCGCGGTCTCACGGTAGTGCTCGCGAACGGCGACGTCATTGAACTCGGCGGGCGCGGACCGCGCCAGGCGGTCGGGCCCGACCTCATGCAGCTCTTCATTGGCTGCGAAGGGACGTTAGGGATCATCACTGAGGCCACCTTGGCGATGCACCCCGTCGCCCCCTACGAGCAACGCGCGGCGTACGGATTCGACACCTTCGCCGGGGGCCTCGAAGCGTGCCGGCGGATCATGCAACGAGACGCCCGACCCGCGGTCCTTCGCCTCTACGACGAGACCGAGACCTTGAGGAACTTCGAGGTCCCCCAGTGCGCGCTCGTCGTGCTCGATGAAGGCGACCAGCTCCTCGTGAACGCCACCATGGAAATAGTACGCCGAGAGTGCGCGCAGGCCTCCTTCCTGGATCAGTCCTTGGTCGCGACGTGGATTGCCCACCGCAACGATGTCAGCGCGCTTGCCCCCCTGTGGGAGCACGGCATCGTCGTCGACACGATCGAAGTCGCCGGGCCATGGTCGACACTGCCCGACATGCACGAGAGGGTCGTTGCGGCCCTCAGCGCCATCAACGAAATGCTGGCCGTGTCGGTGCATCAGTCGCACGCGTACATTGACGGCGCCTGTCTCTACTTCACCTTCGCGGGCAAGCCCGAGGGAGACCACACGGCCTTCTACCGCCGGGCGTGGGACGAGGCCTCAAGGACGGTGCTCGCCTGCGGAGGCTCGTTGAGTCACCACCACGGCATCGGCCGGAATCGCGCTCGCTTCGTCCCCGAAGCGCTCGCCAGCGCCTACCCGCTGCTCGTTTCGCAGAAGGCCGTCCTCGATCCGCTCGATATCCTCAATCCCGGCGCGCTCGGCATTGGAGGCGCGTCATGGTGAAGGCCCTCGCCATCGACGTCGGAACCACCACGGTTCGAACGGCCTTGGTCGACATCTCGGGTGAGCTTTCGCACATCCATCAGCAGGCACTCAGCATCACCACCCCGAACCCTGGCGAGGTCGAGCTCGACGCCGTTGAGATTGCGAGCGTCGCCCTCGGTCTGGCGCGGCAAACGCTGGCCGACGGCGGGCACTGCGAGGTGGTGGGCATCACGAACCAGCGCGCGACCACCATCGTGTTCGACCCCGCGACGGGTGAGTCCGTCGGGCCCGCGCTCGGTTGGCAGGACCTACGCACGGTCATCGACTGTCTCATCCTGCAAGGAGAAGGACTCCGACTCGCCCCGAACCAATCAGCGACAAAGGTCCAGTGGCTCGTGAAGCACTCGGGCCGCCCGGCCAGCGAGCTCAGGTTCGCCACGATCGAGACCTGGATCGCCTGGCACCTCAGCCAAGGCGGCTTGCACGTCACCGACCGCTCCAACGCGGGCGTCAACGGGCTGGTGGCTGTCGGCGTCGACGGATGGGATCAGCACACCATCGACGTTCTCGGGCTCGACATCGCCATGATGCCCGAGATCGTGGACACCATGGGGGCGCACGGCATCGCGAGCGCCCTTCCGGGCTCGCCTCCGATCACGGCGCTCATCGGGGACCAGCCGGCATCGCTCTTCGGGCAGTGCTGCATCACCAAGGGCGTGAAGATCACCTTTGGGACGGGGGCCATGCTCGACATGGTTCACGGCGAAGTCGGACCGACGACGATGAACCGATTTCCCTCGGGATGCTTTCCCGTCGTCGCGCGCAGCCAGGGCGGCAAGATCGTCTGGGGCATCGAAGCGATCGCCCTCGCCGCAGGGTCCTGCATCGAATGGCTTCGTGACGACCTCGGCTTCATCATCGATCCCGACGACTCCGAGGTGGTCGCGACGTCGGTGCCCACGAGCGACGGCGTCTGGTTTGTTCCCGCTCTTTCGGGGCTTGGAACCCCCCAATGGGACTTCGGCGCGCGCGCCGGCTTCTTCGGGCTCACCCGCGGTTCGAAGAAAGCCCACCTGGTCCGGGCCGTCCTGGAAGGAATCGCCCATCGTGGCGCCGATCTCATCGACGCCGCCCAGATCGAGACCGGAGAGACCATCGACGAGATCCGGGTCGACGGGGGCATGAGCGCGAACAAGTTCCTCGTGCAGTCGCTCGCCGACTTCACGGGACTGGCAGTGACCATCTCTCCCCAGCGCGAGGCCACTACCCGTGGCGCGGGCCTGATGGCGCTCGTAAGCGCCGGCCACCTGACCCTCGGCGACGTTGAGAAGCTCTGGTCGCCGGTCGAGGTGTACGTGCCCCAACTAAGCGGCGATGAGCGTCTCGCTCTTCGCTCCCAATGGTCCTCGATGGTTCAACGCGTGGAAAAGACAATTCCGGAGTTGAGCAGCGTTCAGTTCTAGCTGGCCCACGGCGCGCGTTCCAGCGCCTCGTCAAGGGTGGTGGGTGCGTCGAGCAATGTCTTCGAGAGCATCAGCGCTCGGGGCTGGCTTAGGGCCACCACCCCGGTGACGATGCCGTCACGCGAGTAGAGCGCGACCCACTTGCCCTCCTCATTCGAGCCGCTCACGCGCGTCACCGTGTCGGTCGGCTTGGCGTGGCCGAGCATCTGGATCTTCTTGCCGTACTGGTCGGACCAGAAATAGGGTACCATCAGGGCAGCGGGTGTCACGCCGCCCGTCCAGTAGCGCGCCAGATGCGCCGCGTGGTCGTTCGCCACCTGCCAGTGTTCGATTCGAACGAGCTCGGTGCCGGTGGTGCTTCTCCACATGAAGCGAGCGACGTCGCCAATGGCGCCGATGCGTTCGGTGGCGAGGAGGTTCTCGTCGACGACTACGCCATTGTCTATCGTCAGGCCCGAGGTCTTCAGCCATTCATCGTTGGTCACGGCCCCCGCGCCGACGATGACCGCGGCGGCTGCGAGGGTGCCGCCGTCGGCGAACACGACACTGAAACCTTCGTCAGTGGCGACGACGTCCGCGATCCGTTGCTCGTTTCGGAGTTCGATTCCCGCGTCGCCGGCGAGGCCCGCGAGCCACGCCGAGACCTCGGGGCCAAGGACGTTCACGAGCGGCCGAGCGGCCGCCTCGAGCACCAGTGGGACGAAGCCGCGCGCGTGCAGCGACGTCGCGGCTTCGGCTCCGATGAAGCCTCCGCCAATGATCGCGATCACGCTGGCGGCGGACAGGCTGGTTAGTTCCTCGTTGAGGCCGAGCACGTCATCACGGCTTCGAACGGTGTGGATCTGGGCGTCCGCGCTGAACGGGAGGCGTCGCGCCTTGGCACCGGTCGCAATCACCACGTGCGTCCCGCTGATTGCCGTTTCATTCTTCAGGCGCACGGTGGTGGTGGCGACGTCGAGGTCGGTGACCGGTACCCCCAGGTGCATGGTGACTCCGCACTTCTCGACCAAGGCGGGCGTCGCGAGCAGCGTCTTCTCGACGTCCCACTTGCCGGAGAGCACCTGCTTCGAAAGCGGGGGCCGGTCGTAGGGTGCGTGGGGCTCGTCGCCGATCAACGTGAGGGCGCCCTCGTAGCCCTCTCGACGAAGCGCCTCGACGAAGCGCCATCCCGCGAGCCCGCCGCCTACGACAATCACGTGGTCGGACCAGCGAAGCGTGCTCATGAACCGAACATCGCGAGCCACTGTTCGGCCGATGAAGGCGCCAGCACGTAGTTGTGTTCGCGCACGTCGCCCATTCGCGCGCTGGGATCGGGCGAGTACATGTGGCCGGGGAACAGGACGGTGTCGTCGCTCACCGCGCTCAGGCGCTGGGTGAGCGTCCGGTACATTTCCGCGGGGTCCGAGCCCGGCAGATCGGTCCGCCCGCAGCCTTCGAGGAAGAGGGTGTCGCCGCTGAGCAGGCGACCACCCGCCAACAAGCACTGACTGCCCGGGGTGTGGCCTGGCGTATGGATCAGCGTGACGTCAAGTCCGCCGACGCGAACGTGGTCTCCCGATTGGTGCGCGACGAGTGTGTCGGCCCCTACCCCGGTCGAGCGCGTCACCCATTCCACTTCTTCGGCCTGCACGTGCACCGGCACGTCAGCAACCTCCAGCAGCTCGCGGATGCCCTCGACGTCGTGACCCATGAAGCTGCCGCCGATGTGATCGAAGTGGTAGTGCGTGGCGATCGCCCCGGTGAGCCTCAACCCGTCGGCCTCGACGAGCTCGACGAGCTCGCGGGGCCGGTATGCCGGGTCCACGAGAACGGCCTCACCAGTCTCGCGGTCGCCGATCACGTACACGAAGTTGACCATCTGTCGTGCCATGTTGTCGCCGATCGCGAAGTCGCGACCAGCGAGCAGTTGGCGGAAGTAGAAGCGGTCGCTCATTGTTCCTCGGCGACGCGCGCGATCCGAGGCGCGAGCTCTTCCACCTTGGCCTTGGTCGCGTCGAGCCTCGCCTCCAGGGATTCGATGATCTGCGTCGCCCGCTCGAGCTTGACAAAGAGGTCGTCGACCGACACTTCGCCCTCGTCGAAGGACGCCACTATGGCGTTCAGCTCGCTGGCCGCCTCGTTCCAGTCGCCAATTGTCATGATGTTGCTCCGTCCATTGCTGTCACCGTTGATTCGAATGCTCCGTCGCTCACGAGCACGCGGACGACCTCGCCCATTCGTACGTCCTTCAGCGCCCGCACCACGCCCCCGTCTTCGCCCGTCACGATCGACCATCCCTGCGCCAGGCGCTTCTTCGGATCGTAGGCCCCGAGGAGTTGGCGGTTGCTCTGCAGCATCTGGGCCGCCGAGTTGAGCAGGTGCGTGCTCTGGAGCCAGAGCCGCTGACGGGTGGTGCCGAGATGGCGTTCCTCTGAACGCAGACGGTCGCGCACCGCGAAGATCATGGTGCGCCGCCGTTCGGCGACGTACTCGGTCGCCTCGTCGAGGATGGCCTCGGTGGCGTTCAACACCTTCTGGGCGGGCAGGCGAACGTAGCGCTGATCCCACTGGGCGACGATGCTCGCAATCTCCTCGCCAAGTTTGGTCGGCGTGATGGCCCGCGTGTGGGCGACCATGTCCGCGATCGACTCGTCCCCGGTGTGGCCGATGCCGGTGAAGACCGGAGTCGATGCGTTGGCGATCGCGCGCGCCACCCGCTCGTCATCGAAGCACGCGAGGTCCCCCTTGGAACCGCCGCCCCGCACGAGACAGATGATGTCAACGCCGTGCTCGTCGAGGGTCTCGATGGCGCTGACGATCTGGGGCGGGGCCGCCTCGCCCTGGACCGCGGTCTTGACCAGTGTTATTTCGAATCCGTAGCCCGAATTCAAGAGTTGACCCGTGAAGTCGCTGCAGCCCTCGGTACCGGGACTCGCCACGAGGCCCACGCGCAGTGGCACCGGCGAAAGCACGCGTCGCTTGTTGGCTTCCAGCAGTCCTTCGCTAAGCAGGCGGGCGACCAGCTCCTGTCGTCGCCGGGCCACGTCACCCAAGAGGCCTTCCACATCGATTGCGGTGACGGTGAAGCCAATCCGGCCCTGGGGCGCATAGACATCGACGTAGCCAAAGAAATTGACGATGGTTCCCGGTTTCAGAGTAACGCCGTCGGCGGCCAGCTTCTTCTTCAATGGATTCCACTGCGAACCCCAGCAGTGCGCGTTGAGTACCGGCCGCTTGGAGTCCGATGACGCGGAACCCGCATCAACGAGATCGACGTAGAGATGCACCTTCTCGTAGACCTTCGCGATCTCCCCGCGCACCCAGCGAGGATGGCGACGACCGAACGCTGACTCGAGCTGAGCGGTCAGAAGTTCATAGAACTGGCCAACTTCAAGAATTGTCTCGTCACTCGAAGTGTCGTCAAGAGTCACGTCGCGAGGCTATCGCCCGATGGTGACCCTCAAACGTCTCTTGTCATCAATGGGCGCGTGTGTCAGAATTATCAATGGATAGTGAGTCGACTGGGTGGCCGCACGACTCGGCAACGAGGCGTGAGGAAAGTCGGGGCTCCAAAGGGCAGGGTGCTCGCGAAACGTGAGTCGCGGTGACGTGCAGGACAGTGCCACAGAAAGTAAACCGCCGATGGCTCGGGCAACCGAGAACAGGCAAGGGTGAAACGGTGCGGTAAGAGCGCACCAGCATCGTGGGCGACCAGGATGGCTTGGTAAACCCCACCCGGAGCAAGATCAAACATGGGAGCGCGTGGCCCGCATGTCTTGGAAACAAGGCACTCCCTAGGTAGATCGCTGAGATGGATGGTCACCCATCCCTTCGAAAGAAGGGTGGACAGAACCCCGCTTACAGGTCGACTCACTATCCCCTTTCTCCCCGCAAGGCCCGGTCTGGGTCGAAGGGCCCGACTGGTGATTGAGTCGGAAGCCCGCTTGGATTGGCGGTGCTCGGCGACGCGTACGCGCAGTTGGGGCAGTTGGCGCCGCGAGGGTCCGGCCGGCTCGTAGGCTTCGTGCGTGGCAGATCTACTTCGCAGCGACGAAATCCTCGCCTGCGTTCATCGGGTCGCACTCAACCGGGGCCAGCCGTTCGACTTCGTCCGCCCTGCGGTCTCGGGAGAAATGGAGAAGCGGCGACGCGACGCCGAAGAGCATCGACTCCACACCATCGCCGAGATTCGAGAGAAGCACCCGAACGCCGTCGCGCCGGCCAACCCCAACGAGACGATGTCGCTGCTCGACGAAGGAGCCGAACTCATCCTGCGTCCGCGGCTCGCGAACGACGTCGAGGGACGTCGGCGTTCATCGGTGCACGCGCTGGTGCGCGTCGGACGCTCGGATGGGAGGTTCATCTACGCGCCAATCATCATCAAGAAGAACGAGATTATCGAGGCGGCCACCACCCGTCGCCTGCTCGAGGGCTCGATCGCCCGTCTACTGCCGTCCGACGCTTCGTTCACCGACGGATTCGGGCCGAGGTCCACCCTGACCGTAATACGAAACGGCATCGCCCTCGCCCACGCCACCCGCGTCCTTCAGGCGCTCGGCCACGGTGATCCCGCCGGCCGCGCGGCGATGGTCGACCGGCACCGCCGCGTGTGGTGGTTCGACCTTGCGAGCGACAACTATCCGCGTTTCAACTTGGCGGCCTACGACCGGCTTTACGCCGAACGGCTCCTGATCCTCGAAGCCCACGACCGCTGGAGCGAGGCGGGCGGCGATTTCCCCACGTCGCCCTACTGGCACCGGGAGTGCCTGGATTGCCCCTACGCCGCCCACTGCGAAGCCCAGCTCGAGGAGATCGACGACGTCTCGCTCACGAGGTTCACCAGCGTGGGGCAACAGATCATGCTCCACGAGCATGGGGTCGACACCCGAGCCCAGCTGGCACGGCTGGATCCCTTTCGCGCCAGGTCCGCACGCGGCAAGGCGCTCGCCCCGCGCGAGGAGTTTCAACGCGAGGACCATCTAGGGCGGGTTATCGACAAACTCGACGACCTCATCTACCGTGCCCGCGCCCACGAGCGCTCGAGTTCACTGCGCATTGTTGATCCGACGCTGATGGGGTGCCCGACGGCCGACATCGAGGTCGATATCGACATGGAGAGCTACGACGACGCGACGTACCTCTGGGGCGCCAGCGTGAGCGTGAATCGTCACGTGGACGGGGTCGAGGCGGGCTACCGGGCCTTCGTTGAGTGGGGGGAGTTGTCCGGTGAGGCCGAATCCAGGATCTTCAGCGAATTCTGGAGTTGGTTCACCGGGCTGCGTGCCCTCTGCGAGCGCCAAGGGCGGACCCTCGCGGCCTATTGCTTTTGGGCCCAGGCAGAGGATGGCGCGATGAACCGGGCAGTCGAGCTCCCCGTCGAGGGAGGCCCGTCACGAACAGACCTCAACGCGTTCCGCAACGCCTCCCCGGCGCAGTGGATTGATCTGCACGAGCTCGCGCAGCGCCAGATCCAGACCGAGGGACCGCTCGGGCTGAAGCAGTTGGCGATGGCGAGTGGCTTTCGCTGGCGCGACGCGAATCCGAGCGGCGAGGCGTCGATGCTGTGGTACGAGGTGGCCGTTGGCGATGATTCTGAGGTCGACTTGGCGTCTCGCCTTCGAATACTCGAGTACAACGAGGATGACTGTCGGGCCACGAAAGCGCTGCGCGACTGGCTGAACGGCCCCGCCAAGGAACTGGCGCACCGCGACGACATTCTCTAGTCCACGCTGGGCTCGTTAGATTTGCATGGTGGCCTCTGTAACGTCAACGACTTCAGCAGAAGCCCCTTTTCGCACTTCGGCACGGCTTCTTGGGGCTCTCAACGTCGTGATGTCGCTGGGTTTGGCGATGCTCTTGGCGGTGGGGCTCACCGACATCGCTCACCGATCTTTCGCGTCGGGCCTCATGGTCCTCGCAACCGTTCTCGTCGCCCGTTGGCTGCTGTCGTCGGCCCTTGGCGAATGGAGCGCACACGCCTCTCGCAGCATCAAGCTCCAATGGCGCAGCCGCACGGTGAGTCTCATGAGGATGCCGCGCTTGGAGGGCGAACGCGGCCGCGGGGATGTCGCGCTCGCGATAGAACACGCCGCTGACGGTCCTTCCCTGGAGTTGCTCGCGACCAGCGCCCGTCTCAGCCCACTGGGCCTCATCCTCGTGTTTTGGTCGGTCGGCTGGCTCAGCACGCTGATCACCGTTGGCCTGATGGCCCTCGCGGTACCCCTCTACCAGCGCGCCGGCAAGCGCAGCGAGGTACTCGCGGCCGAGTTTCAAGAACGTCGAACACTGCTTGAAGGCCGCCAGTTGGAACTGCTGGACCACGCCCCGGAGCTACGCGCACTAGGTGCGGTCAACTACGGGGCCGACGAGATCGCCGCGATCTCGAACTCCGAGAACTCGATTGCCATGCGGGCAATCCGCGTCGCGCTGGAGTCATCGCTCGTCACCGAGTTCCTGAGCGGGGTGAGCATTGGTCTCGTTGCCATGGTGGTCGGCTTCTCGCTGCTCGACGGCCACGTGCAGCTCGAGCACGCCCTCATCGCCGTGCTCGTCACCAGCGACATCTTCGTCAGCATTCGAAGGTTCGGCTCGGAGTTTCACCGCCGCGAGAACGCTACGAAATCAACGGCTCTTCTTCAGGACAACGCCGGCCCTCAGAACGCGGTGAAGGGTGGACCGCTCTTCAGCGCGAAAGATCTCATTACCGAAGCGTGCGACCAGGCGGTGAGTTTCCAAGTCGGTCCTGGCGACCGATTGCTCGTGACCGGCCCTTCGGGTTGCGGCAAGACCACGCTGCTGGAGACCCTCGTCGGATGGCGCCCTCCGCGGCTGGGAGACGCCGAGCACGCCGTCGGCATCATTGGCTACGTGAGCGTCGAGAGCTCCCTCCTGTCGGGGTCGTTATGGGACAACCTGGCACTGGGTCGTGAGGTCTCGAGGGATTCAGTGGTAACCCTCCTCGACGAATTAGGGCTTGACGCGCCACGGTTTCATGATCTCGATGCGATGCTTCTCGCTGACGGGCGCGGACTGAGCAGCGGAGAGCGGGTTCGACTGGCGCTGGCTCGAAGCCTGATCGGCGGAGTTGACGTCCTCGTACTGGACGACATCGCCGGAGTGATGGATGAGGCGACGCGCGACAAGGTCCGGCAACGCCTGGAGCGCGAGGAACGCGTCGCGATTGTCGAGGCGACGGTTGATGCGCCCCTCCTGGTTTCACCCACGCAGCACATCGAGCTGGCTCATGGGCGCTGACCTTCAGCGAATGCTGCGCTGGCTGCGGCGGGCCCAGCCCCCACGCGCCCGGCTCCTTCGCGCTATCCTCGCCGGCACCGTGGCGAGCACCGCCAACGTCGGTCTTCTGGTGGGCGCAGTGGGCCTTCTCGTCGAAAGCGCGAACCGACCGGGACTTCGGGCGGTCGCGGGCGTGCTCATTGTCATCGAAGCGCTCGCCTTCCTTCGCTCGCCTCTTCGCTTCAGCGAGCGTCTGAGCGCCCACCGGCTGGGTTTCGAGGCCGTGACCCGATGGCGGCGCTGGCTGGTAGCGACCGTTGGCCGGTGGGACTATTCGAGGTGGCGGACCCACGCCGCGGGAGACCTCCTCGAGCGGTCGCTACGCGACACCGACGAGCTCCAGGACCTTTGGCTGCGCTTCGCGTTGCCGGTCTTGAACACCAGCGTGACAATGATCCTCGGCGACGTCGTCATCGGGCTCCTTCCCCCGCGCGGTCACTGGGGAGCGTTCGCGACGCTCCTGTTCCTTATTCAACTCGCCTCGACGCTCATTCTGTTCGCCAACTTCGGGCCCCTCGTCAGGGCCGACCGATATCTTCGCCGCGCCAGGGGTTCCTATCAGGCGGCGCTGGTGGAGCTCAGCGCGACGACACCCGAACTCACCCTTCTCAGTTGCGAGGAGTTTGCCGAGTCGCGCCTCGAAGTTGTTCGAGGCGCGGTGCAAGAGGGCGAGGATCTGGTGCGGCGTGCCCGCCGGATCACGAGCGGCGTCCCCCTGCTGGGTTCGCTGATCGCGGTCCTGACCTTATGGGCCGCGCATCCCTCAACTTCGCCCACGTGGCTCGTCGTCGTCGCCCTCTTGGCAGTCTCGACCGCGGAGTCGCTCGCCGTCATCCGCGGATCAATAGACACGGCGGTCTCGGTGAGCGCGTCGGGCGAACGTCTGGAAGATCTCGAAGAAAGCCCCTTCACCGCATCCAGTGAATGGCCGGTTGACGCCACTCTCCGTGGTAATCACGTGGAGATATTGGAAGACGGGTCGGTACTGGTCGATGACGCCTCCTTCGCGATCGCGCCGGGGCGTCGAATCGCCGTGACGGGCGCCTCGGGATCGGGAAAGTCGACCTTGCTCCGTGCCATGAGCGGGCTCGACGCAGTCCACTCTGGCTCCATCACGATTGGCGGCGTGCCGCTTCGCGAGATCGACGAGCGCGACCTGCGCGCGAGGCTCGCCTACGTCGTGAGCGAACCGGGGCTCACGAGGGGCTACGTCGATGACGTTGTCCGATTGGGTCGCGCCAGCGAACGCGAGGTTCCGAGCGACTTAGCGGCGCTCGGAATAGTGACGGATGCCACGTCACGCTTCGACGAGCTTTCGCGCGGCGAGCGCCAACGGGTGGCCATCGCGAGGGCCATCGTCACGAATCCCGCGATCATCATCCTGGACGAACCAACGAGCGGTCTCGGTGCGCACGAGACGGCCAGGGTGTTGGCCCTGCTGGATTCAACCAACGCGTCAGTCGTCGTCGCCACACACGACCCTCAGGTGGTGTCGTGGTGCGACGAGGTGCTCGAACTCTCCGGAATGGTTCTTCGCCGGACTACCCGTTGAGCGCACCCATGGCACGCTCCTGGTAACGGTCGCCGACGACGGCTTCGCGCGGTACCGCCGCTTCGAGGGTGGCGCAATCCTCGCCGCTCAGGACCACGTTGCTCGCGGCGATATTCTCGCGAAGCCACTTGCGACGCTTCGTTCCCGGAATCGGCACCACGTCACTGCCGCGTGACAACACCCACGCGAGGGCTAACTGGGCGACGCTCGCTCCCTTCTCGGCGGCGATGGCCTCGAGTTTGGCGAGCAGCTGCAGGTTCTTCTCGCGCGCCTCGCCGATGAAGCGCGGGTGGTGGGTGCGAAAGTCCTTCTCGTCGACGCCGTCGCGGTTGGCCGACTCGTTGGTGAGAAAGCCCCGTCCGAGCGGGCTGTAGGCGACAAAGCCAATGCCCAGGCGACGGCACGTGTCGAGCACCCCGTCCTCGGGGTCCCTCGTCCAAAGGGAGTACTCGCTCTGCAGCGCCGTGACCGGATGGACCGCGTGGGCCCTCTCGATCGTCGCCGACGAAGCTTCCGAGATCCCGAGGTGGCGGACCTTGCCCGCCTCCACGAGCGACTTCATGGCGCCCCACGTCTCTTCGATGGGCACCGTGCGGTCCACGCGGTGCTGGTAGTAGAGGTCGATGTAGTCGACGTTGAGGCGGCGAAGCGAGTCGTCGCACGACTTCAGCACGTACTCGGGCTTGCCATTGATGCCCAGGTACGAACCGTCCCCACCGCGCTGGTTGCCGAACTTGGTGGCGAGCACGACCTCGCCCCGGCGACCCTTGATCGCCTCGCCGACGAGCAGCTCGTTCTTGAAGGGACCGTACATGTCGGCGGTGTCGAGAAAGTTCACTCCGCTGTCGAGCGCCTCGTGGATCGTGGCGATCGACTCGGTGTCGTCGCCCTCTCCGTAGAACTCGCTCATGCCCATGCACCCGAGACCCTGCGCTGAGACTTCCAATCCTTGACCCAGTAATCGACGCTCCATGCTGTCTCCTTCTTTGTGAAGTTGCTCACAAACCTTTGTTTGCTGGCTTATGGAGACAGAGTAGTGGTTGGAATGCGAACTAATTTCATATCTATTGGCTGGGGGGGCCAAACATCGCGAGCCCGTCTGTTCCGTTTATACAGAACAGACGGGCCTCGTTGTTCCCGTGGGACTTTTCAAGACCCAGTATCAATGAACCTAGGGTGGGGTCATGAGTGATCGCATGTCCGCTTCAGAGGCATCGGCTCCGCTCGTCAAACCCATCCTGCGCGGATGGCTTCACGTCGGCGGCGTCGTGGTCCTGCTCGCGTGCTCGCCGATCCTGATCGCGCGCGCCCAAACGTGGGCCCAGGTGGGCTGGGTGCTTTGCTACATCGTGGGTGTCGCCTCGATGATGCTCACCAGCGCCTTGTTCCATCGGGTGAACTGGTCGCCATCGAAGCGCCGTGCGTGGAAGAGGGCCGACCACTCGACGATCTTTCTCGCCATCACTGGAAGCTACCTCGGCATCGCCGGGCTGACCATGCACGGCAACGTCCGACTGGTGCTGATGATCATCATTGGTTCGGGTGCCGCCATCGGCATCGCAATCCGCCAACTCGCCCTCGACACCCCGAAGTGGGTCAATACCCTTCCCTACCTGGTGGTGGGATGGGCCGCCGTGACGGTGATGCCCCAGATCTACCGGGGCGGCGGGACGCTCTGCTTCTCACTCGTCGTCGCCGGAGGCCTCGCGTACTCGGTCGGAGCCGTCTTCTACGGCGCCAAGCGCCCGAAACTCTCGCCACGGGTCTTTGGCTACCACGAGCTGTTCCACGCCTTCACCCTGCTGGGCGCCGGCCTGCACTTCTGGGCCCTCGCAGTCGCTCTTCGCTAGTTAGCCGAGCGGCGGCACCATGTTGAAATGAATCAGCGTCGGCGAGCGGCGTCGCGTGCCGATCGTCGTGATCGAGCCGTTGTCGAGCCTCGTGCGCCACGCCACCGACCCCGGCACGCCGAGAGCCCAGGCCATCGCCGACTTGATGGGCGACACGTGGCTCACGATGGCCAGGTGTCGGTCCGAGCTGTGCAGGAGACTCTCGCGGTCAGCGAAGAGGACGTCGAGCTCGGCGTGGACCCGGGCGTCGACCGACGCGAGCGATTCGCCGTTACCGATCGCGACGGTGTGGTCTGTTTCGAAGGCCTGCCACTGCGCCTCGCTCACGACGCTCAGCGGTTGACCTTCGAGATCGCCATAGTCAACCTCGAGGAACGACTCCCTCACCGAATACGAAGCGTGGGGCATCGCGAGCTCGGCCGTCGAGCGGGTGCGTTGCAGGGGTGAGACCCACACCTCGGTGACGTTCTCGAGCAGCGGCCGCAAGGCAATGGCCTGCCGCTGGCCGAGCTCGGTGAGCGCGGGATCGCTCCGTCCGACCAGGAGTCCCTTGGCATTCGTCGCGGTTTGACCGTGTCGAACGAGAATGATCATGGCAGCAGCAGCCGCCCGCACTCGGGACAGGTCATGAACGTTCCCGCCGCCTGACCCTTCCAGCGATCGTGGTCGAGGGGCGAAAGGGCGATCCGGCATCCGTCGCAACGTCCGGCGTCGACCTGGGCCGCGCCCGACGTCCCCACGCGCGCGAACGCCGCGTCGTAGCGGGCGAGCAGCTCGGGCGACAGCGCCGCGGCGCGCTCATGGCGAGCCTCGCGAAGCGACGCCAACTCCTCATCGAGGGTCGCCTGCAGTTGCAGAATCACCCCCTGAAGCTCGGTCCGGCGCGCGACTGCGGGCTGGGCGCGCTCCTTGACTGCGTTCACCACCTCGTCGAGTGGCTCCAGCTCAAGCAGCAGCTCGAGTTCACGATCTTCGCAACGTCCCAGGAGCTCTCGCAGGTGCTCGAGCTCATTTTGGATCGCGGTGAGTTCGCGCGCGTTCGCGGTCGACGCCGAGAGGGTCTTCTCGAGGTCGCTCGCTCGCCGGCCAAGGCGTTCTGCTTGACTCTTGGCGTCCTCGTAAGCGGTGCGCACCGGATTCTGGGCCGCTTGGGCCTCCCTAAGGGCCTTGATCAGCTCGCGCAGCTCCTCTTCGAGCGCGGCGAGCTCGGCCATCTCTGGCAGGTGGCTGCGCTGGGATCCGACGCGTTCGATCCACCGGTCGGCTTCCATCAAGGCTCGAAGGGCGTCGGTTTCACTCACCCCATCAGTCTCTCACGTCGAAGTCCGCCACCGATTTGGCGAGTTTGGCGAGCGCCGGCGCGAGCGCGGGCTCGCACCGTCTCTGCGCGGCGTCGAAGGAGAACCAGTACACCTCGGGACTCTCTTCCTGCGGAGGCGCCGGATCAAGCGGCTCGGCGACGAGCACGTAGCGAAGGTCGAAGTGCGTATGTCCGCGCGGTCCGGGATGGACGTCCACGTGGAAGAGTTCGACGGGGTCCAGGTGCCGCACCCGAAGACCCGTCTCTTCGGTCGTCTCACGCACCGCCGCTTCCTCTGGCGTTTCGCCGTGGTCGACGTGGCCCCCCGGCTGCACCCAGATCCCGAGCCTCTTGTGAAGATGAAGGATGACCCCCCTCGAAGAGACCACGAACGCCGACGCAGTCAGATGGTGATCGTTCAACTCCTCGTCGAAGGGGTCGTCGGGCCAGGTGAGACGGTCGAGCGTTGCCCTGATGGAGGAGGCCTCGCGCTCGTCGACCGGTGAGATCGCCTCGATCTTCCTACGTAAACCCTCGATCGGCGTCATGTCTGCTGCTCCATGAGGCGTCGCACCGACGCCGGCAGCGCCACGTCACCCGCCGCCATTGCCCCGTCGGTGCTCGGAATCGGCGCAGCGAAGCGGAGGCGGGCGGGTATGACCCCCGACCAGATCGGAAGGTCGAGATCATCTTCGAAGTCGTCCGTCGGCCCACTCGAAACCTTGGCCGACGCTTCGTCCATCGACACCGCGACCACCATCGTGAGGCGTAGCTCCTGCTCGCTCATCGGCCGGACCTCCGACGCGCGACCGGGGAGGATCGCGTCGACGAAGAGGTCCAGGATCCTCGACTTGTTCGCCTCGTCGTCGATCTGGCTCGCTTGGCCAACGACCACGACCGACCGGTAGGCAATGGACGACTCGAAGCCGCTTCGGGCCAGTCGAAGGCCGTCGTAGAGCGTGACCGTCACGCACGCGCGGCGAGCCTCGACGACCGACTTCATCACCGCGTTCGATTTGCTGCCGTGCAGGTAGAGCGTTCGCCCCACGCGGGCGTGGAGCGTGGGCAGCACCATGGCGAGACCGTTGACGATCGCCCCCACGTGGCAGAACCTGGCCTCGTCGAGAATCGCGTTGATTGTGTCGGCGTCGTAGCGCGCCTTCTCTGGAAGACGGCGCACCCTGGTGTTCGGTCCCGGCCCCAGGGTTTCGTCGCTCATGCGCGTAAGTCGCCACCAAAGAAAGTGCGGGCCATTCCGGCGACCTCGACGTTCTTCTCGAAGAGCCGCGCGAACATCACTCCCCCTCGCGCCGAGGCCTGGCGCACTGAGACGGTCGGCGATCCGACCTTCTCCACCCACCAGGGCGAGATTGCGCACATCGCGCTTCCGGTGACGTGGTCCTCCGCGAGCCCGAGTCGAGGCGCGAACACCCGAATCGATACGTCGACGTTGGGTCCGCCGTGACAGGCGGCGATGACGATGGAGCTGGGCACGAGAAAGAGGCTCATGGGGTCCACCGAGAGCCCGCACAGCGTGTCGTAGTCCTTCACCACCGCCAGCACGCTTTGCGCTCCGGCCTGGTACACCTCGCTCACCGGTCCGAGCGTCCCGTTGAGCACCGACGCGTCGAGCGGCTCGATATACGAACGCGGCAGGTCAACACCCAGCATCCCATCCTTCAGGCGACGCCCGGACAGGACCCCCGATCGGGTCTGGAAATAGAACTCCCCGCCGGGAACCCCGAGTTCAGTGAGTAGCACGTGCAGCGTCGCGAGGGTCGCGTGGCCGCAGAGGTCGACCTCCACGGTCGGCGTGAACCAACGCAGCGACCACGTGTCGCCAACGCGGCGCACGAAGGCGGTCTCCGAGACGCCGAGTTCGAAGGCGATCTGCTGCAGCTCGCGGTCCTCCATTGGGCGCTCCAACAGGACCACTACCGCGGGGTTGCCTCGTTCCGCGTCTCCGATGAACGCATCCACCCACCAGAGCCGGTGACCAAAGCTGACATTGACGGAATCCACCACTAGAGACTGCCACACGCGGACCCGGGAACGGCGTAGGGTTTTGGGGTGCGTGTCGCGACGTTTAATCTTCACGCCGGCGTTGACGGCTGGGGTCGGCCGACTGGTGTCCTGGAACACGCTTGCTCGCTGGGCGCCGACGTGCTCATTTGCCCGGAACTCTGGCGGGGTGACGACGGAACCGATTTCTTCGAGGACCTTTCGACCCGCCTTTCCATGAAGGGGATCTTCGCGCCGCTCGCGCGGGCTGAACGGGTGACTTCGGGTGCGGGAGGGCGAACCTGGCAGCCCCTCATGGCCCATTTCAGCGCCGAACGGGGCCTGTACTTCGGCGAGCATCGCGCACTCACGGCCTCGCAGCTCGCCCGCCGCGAATCACACGGCGCGCTCGAAGCGGGCGAATGGGGCCTGGCGCTCCTTACCAGGCTACCGATCGAGGAGATTCGAATCGAGCCGCTCGGACGCCTCCCCCGTGAGAAGGTTCGCCGCGCGCTCGTGGTGGCGCGCCTGAGCGACGACGGGCGTCCGTTCTACGTGCTCGCCCTTCACGGCGCCCACATCAGCCACGGTTCGTACCGCCACTATCACCGAATCAACCAGATCGCGGCCTCGTTGGAAGCGGGAGTGCCCATCATTCTCGCGGGTGACTTCAACTGCTGGCGGCCCCTCCTTCGGGTGCTGCTCCCAGGATGGCGCTCGCTCGTGCGCGCCCGCACCTGGCCCGCGCGCTTCCCGCACTCGCAGATCGACCACGTGCTCGGGCGGGGACCTTGGAGGAGGCTGGGAGGCGGCGCGAGCAACGGCGGAAGCGACCATCGAGCGCTCGTCGCCGACATCGAACTGGGCTAGGCCAGCTCCATCTCGGAGCTCTCGGGCAGGCGTCGAAGGAGCAGCAACGTCGGCATGAGCGGCAGGAACGTCACCAGCGCCGGAATGCGAAGGGCCGAGACGCCCGACGTGTGCACGGCGTCGCCGACCCAGCCAAACAGCCCCAACCCCGCCGTGGCACCAAGAACCCCCGCCACGACCACCCATCCGGCCGCGGTCGCTCGATGCGAGTGCGAGAAGATCTCCGTGCTGATGGCGGTCGCCGCCGGGGCGAGCACGCCCGCGGCGCCCACGCCGACTAGGTAGCCGGCGACGAAGTTGAAGCGTCCTCCGCTGTAGGCGTAGGCCGAGGTGAGGCCCGAGCCGAGGACCCCGATGACCACGGTCCAACGACGGCCAAGGGACCTCGCGAGACTGCGGCTGATGAGAAGTCCGCCTAGCCCCGTCAGAGCGCTCAAGGCGACGACCGAAGCGACGACCTGCGGGCTGATCTTGAGGATCCCCTCGCCGTAGACGAAGGCGAAACCGTTCGCCGGTCCGGTGATCATCCCCACCGCAAAGGCCACCGTCGCCACGACGGCCAGATGACCACGAATTTCTCCAGGCACCGAGGCGAGACGGGCGGGCGGGCGTTCGTGCGCGGGCTCAGGAATCGAGCCCAGTAGTGGAGAGATGAAGAGTGCCGGAGCGAACGCCATTGCGAAGAGCCAGCGAAACGAGTCCGGCCCGCGAATGATCCCGTGCAGCACCGCAGAGAGCCCAGCGCCCAATCCCGCTCCGGCCGCCATGATGGCCAATCGATGGATTCGCTGCGAAGTGGCCGACAACTCGACGGTGATCACTTGGACAAGCGCCGAGGCGGCGGAGAGCAGCGGCCGCGCCAGAGCAAAACACATCACGAAGAACCAGTAGCTAGGGCTCATCGACGCCAACGCCGTCGCCAAGAGCCCGACGGTCATCGTGCGCCGCAAGACCTTGGTGCGTCCCCAACGATCGGCCAGGGACGCCAGCGGCAGCGCGGCGAGCGACGCGAGGCGAAGCGTCGCCAGTCCCACCCCGATCATCGAGCCGGAAAGCCCGACCACGCTCTGCAGCGACCCGTGCGAGGAGAGGTGGCCGAAGTGCCTCGCGACGTCATTGAGCGACGCCACCGCGCCGAACTGCCCGAAGCCAGCAAGAAGCGCGGCGAGAAACAGGGCTACGGTGATTCGATTCAGTGAGCGATGCGTCGAAGTCTCGTGAGCCCGTTCAGGCAAGCTGCACGCTTTCGTCAACCACGACGAGGGTCTTGCCGTGGTTGCCCCCGGTGAAGAGGAGATTGAGCGCGTCCGGAGCGTGCTCGAGGCCGCGCACGAGGTGCTCCTGGTGGGCCAGCGTGCCGTTCAAGACCATGCCCGCCAGTTCCATCTGGGCCTCGGCGAATCGGTCGGCGAAGTCGAGGACGATGAAGCCCTCCATGCGCCCGCGCCGCATGATGAGCATCGTCGTGTTGGCGAGGCCTTGGGGCTTTTCCATAGCGTTGTACTGGGAGATCGCCCCGCAGAGCACGATGCGCGCGTGCATGGCGATATTGGAGAGCGCCGCATCGAGGATCTCTCCGCCGACATTGTCGAAGTAGACATCGATGCCCTTCGGACACGCCTCGTGCAGGCGTCGCGCCAAGTTCGATTCGCGGTAGTCCAGGCACTCATCGAATCCGTACTTCTCCACGACCTCGGCGCACTTCTCCGGGCCGCCAGCGATTCCAATGACCTTCTTCGCCCCACGCGCCTTAGCGATCTGTCCGACAACCGATCCCGTCGCCCCCGCGGCCCCCGACACCACCACGACGTCGCCTTCCTTGAACTGCCCGACCTCCATGAGCCCGAAGAAGGCCGTGATCCCGGTGACACCAAGCACGTTCATCACCGTCGGGAGGTCAAGGCCCATTCCCGTAGGCAGCACCGAGAACTTGTTCTCCTCGCCAGCCACCACCCACTCCTGCCAGTTGGTCATTCCGAAGACCACGTCGCCGGGCGTGTAACGAGAGGTGTTGCTCTCAACGACAACGCCGGCTCCACTCGAGCGGATCACGTCGCCGATACCAATCGGGGGCAGATAACCCGGCGCGTCGTTCATCCACGTGCGAATCGTGGGGTCAATGGAAAGGATTCCCACTTTGACAAGTGCCTGGCCGGGCCCGCACTCGGGTCGAGGATTCTCCACCAACGAGGTAGTTGACTCGTCCACGTTGCCAACGGGGCGCTGGGCAAGAGTTATTTGGCGGTTAATCATGGAAACTCCTAGGTAGTGACTGCCACGCTAGATGCTCGTTCGACAGGATGAGCACCGTACGTTACCCCCGTCTTGGAATTACCTTTTGACTTCAGCTGGTCTACCTCCTCAATCGGTCCTGCAGATGGGTCGCCAGTTGAATAGCCCCCGACCTTGACAGAAAGGATGGTGATGTCGCGCGAGTGGAGTCCGCGGTCGCAGTTGTATCGCGACGCTCGAGTCATGGGCAACCTCGAGGTGCTTTCCCAAGGCCCCGTGGCCTACGGGAGGCGCTACGCGCGTAGAAAGGCCTACGCCAGATCGAACGCCCTGACCCACAGCGTCCTGCGATCGCTGGGGCTTTCGAGGTAGCCCGGAGACTGGACAAGTACCTGTGCTTCCCTCAGTCGCTGGGCGCCGCCATCTCCACCGGCGCGAAATCCTGCGCGAGTTCGATGACCACCGTGAGCCCTCCACCCGGCGTGTCCTCGAAGCGAAGCTCACCGCCAAGAAGAGTGACGAATCCCGACGCCACGCTGAGACCGATGGCTTCATCGGTCCCCTCTTCGGGTTGAGCCCGGGGAATCCTGCGCCGGACATCGCGGGTTCCGGGCCCTCGGTCGATGACGAGAAGCTCAACTCCGTTCGCGGTGACCCCTGCGCTAAGGCGCACCGCTTGATCCTCGGGGCTGAACGCACAGGCGTTGCTGACGACATTGGCAATCACCCGCTCCAAGAGGTCTGGATCCGTCGTCAGCTTCGGCAGCTCATCGGCGAAGTCGATATCGATGACGCGGCCTTGTGTGTCAATGGTCTCTATGGCTCTGTTCACGAGATCGAGAAGCGCCACTTTGCGTGAACGCGGGGCCACCAACTTGGCGTCGAGGCGTCCAGAATCCAGAAAATTCGTCACCATCCTGGTGAGGTTGTTGACTTCACGTTCGATTGAGTTCAAGTAACTCCTCTGCTGCTCCGAGGTCCACGATGCGTTCGTGCGAAGGAGCGACGAGACGTTCGTCTCGATCTTCGCGAGCGCCGGGCGCAAGTCGTGCGAAACCGTGCGCAAGAGCCCGATCCGTAGGGCGTCCGCCTCGGCCCTGGCCTTCAACGCAGCCGCATCCTTTGCAAGCTTTTGCGATTCAATCCCCGCGGCGATGCGCCCCGCGAAGGCGCTGACGAGTTGACGGTCCTGGTTGTCTAGTTCCGCGCCCGTCAGGACCAACACGGTGTCGTCGTTGACCTCGAACCGCTCGTTCAGCCCCGTATCTGAGACTGGCTCGCCGCTCACGAGATCTGGAGCCCACTGGCCGTCGTGCTTCTCCAGCAACGCCACGGTAGGCACTGCGAAGACCGCGCGGAGGGAATCGAGCAGCGGCATGAGGTCATCCCGGGTGGCTGCGACGGTGGCCGCGGCCTTCGCCAGTAACTCCGCTTCCGTGCGCGCCCGCAGGGCCTCGTTGGACCGGCTCGTGAAGCCGTTGACCACAAGGCTCAACCCGATAGCGAAGACCAAGAAGGCAATGAGCGCCACAACGTCATCAGGCCGGGCGACTTCAAGGGTGTGAAGGGGCCTGACGAAGAAGTAGTTCTCTAGGCCCGACGCCGCGAGAGCGGCGACGACGCCGACGACCACGCCGCTCCAAGTGGTGAGGGCCAGCACGGCCGCCAGATAGACCAGGAACACGGTCGAGGAGGAGAGATCTGATCGCAGTGCTGACATCCCAACCGTCAGGAGCGGCAGCAGCACCGCCGAGGCCGCCAAACCCTCTAGTAGGCGCCGCAGGGAGACCGGAGACTTGTTTCGTCGTCGGGGCACCTTGGGGTGCCGTTGCCCGCTCACCGCGATGATGTGGACGTCGAGATCGCGCGCCTGGCGCAACACGTTCTCGACGACACCGGGCAGGTGCATCAGCTTTTTCGAGCGGCTCGATCCGAGGACAATCTGAGTCCCGCGCTCGGCCCGGGCAAACGCTACGAGCGCGCTCGCGATGTCCTCATCGACGATCTCGTGGAACGTCCCCTCGAATTCGGTCACGAGTTCTCGGGCGAGCGTGGTGTCTTCCGAGCGCTCCCGCATTCTGCCCGTGTCGATCACGTGAACCGCCACCAGCTGAGCATGGTTCCTCGCGGCAATTCGCGCCGCTCGGCGCAGCAGGATTTCGTCGGCCTCGCTGCCAGTCACCGCGACGATGAGACGCTCGCGAGTCTCCCACCTGCCCTTGATGTCGTGGGCGTCGAGGTAACTCTGCAGTGAGTCCTCAACCCGGTCGGCGAGCCACAGAAGCGACAGCTCGCGAAGGGCGGTGAGGTTTCCCGAGCGGAAGAAATTCGAAAGCGACGCGTCGATCTTCTCCGCGGGGTAGATATTCCCGTGGGCCATTCGGCGCCGCAGGGCCTCGGGTGTTATATCGACGAGTTCGACCTGCTCGGCCCGACGGACAACGAAGTCGGGCACAGTCTCCTTCTGGACTATTCCGGTTATCTTCTCGACGACGTCGTTCACCGACTCCACATGCTGGATGTTCACCGTGGTGATGACGTCAATGCCCGCCTCGAGAAGCGCCTCGACGTCCTGCCAGCGCTTTTCGTTGATGCTGCCCGGCACATTGGTGTGCGCGAGCTCGTCGACCAGCGCCACCTCTGGATGACGCGCGAGGACCGCCTCAAGGTCCATCTCCTCGAGTTGAGCGCCACGGTACTCAATCTTCTTGCGCGGGATAACCTCCAAGTCTCGAAGTTGGGATTCGGTGAGTTGACGCTTGTGGGTCTCAACGTAGCCAACGACGACGTCGGTGCCCCGTTCGCGACGACGCCATCCCTCGTCGAGCATGCGAAACGTCTTGCCCACTCCCGGTGCTAGTCCCAGGTAGACGCGAAGCTGGCCACGTGACATAAGGGAATTATGGTCCCTGGCCCGAGGTTTGGGAATCATGGGTCAAAGAGCCCCGAATCTGGAGTCTCAAAGTTGCCAAGACGGCCAGTTGACCCTTCTCGACTGTGGCGACGACGATGGGACGTAGTTCCAGATTGTCGGTAATCAGGCGTACGGGGACACCGATCGATGTTCCGGCGAACGCACGCCGTGGAGCGAGCTTCACTCGCGTGCAGGATCCCACTGGTTATCGAGCCGCCGACGATCGCTCTTCATGAAGAAGGGCGGCAACCAGATTCGCCATGGACACCGCCACCACTCTGCGTTCACGCGAAATAGCAAGACCCGGCGTCGGTGTCAGGACGAATCGACCGACCGTTTCGCCGCGAAACTGGCAGAGGATCTCGGCTTCGGGTCCCGGTATTCCAATCTCGTCGGCGGGCCAGTGGAGCCCGACGTGCACGACGTGGCCGCCGAACTCTATCTGGGCCGGCGGTGGTCCCGAAATATCGGTCTCGAAGTGGCAGGCGCGCAGCCCCAGTACATCGACGAGCGACCGCGTCACGTAGTCGGTCACCTTGGAGGCCTTGGTCGTCCCGGCACAGAGTTCCGTTACGTCGTGCAGCATGGCAACGAAACGTGACTCTTCTCCCGCGGCACGCCGGTGGCGCCGGCTCCGCGCCGCGACCTCCGTGACGATCACTCCTATGACCAGGATCGAGATCGTCGTTTCCAAATCAGGCCGGCGGCTTATTGTCAAACGCTCGTAAGGCGGCGTGAGGAAGAAGTCGAACCAGATCGCCGCCGAAACCGTCGCCACCACCCCGCTGAACCTGTTGCCAAGAATTGCGATTGCCTCGATCAGTGCGACCAAGGAAAGTGCTGCGCCCACGTTGGTAAACGAGTCTCTGAACGGAACGAAACCCGCCGAGAGGCAAAGCGGCAAGACGAGCGCCGCAAGCACCGCAAAACCTGCGCGGTGCATCTTGATGTAACTCGCCGCCTGCTTCATCACGAAATGACCATCTGAGTTCTTCCTGAGATACAGAACCACGCCACGAGATACCGGATGATCACCGACTAGCTCAACTTCGCGAGCGCCTGATTCAGTTGAAGCACGTCGATGTAACTGCTTCCGAGGAAGCCCCATTCGGCACCATGGCTCTCCTTGGTAATGAGCGTCCTAAGTCGCGACGGCGCGATACCGGTTGCCTTGGACACCATGGGAATCTGAACGATGGCGTCCTGGGGCGAAATATCGGGGTCGTAACCGCTCCCCGACGTGGTCACCAGGTCGGGCGTCGGATTGACGCCCAGCTTGTGCCAGTACGCAACCAGCTGTTTGGTGTCGGCAAGCAGGACTTTCGACCGCGGTCCCAAGTTGGTCGCCCCTGACTCCCCGCTGACGCCATTAGCGACCAACGGGTTGTCCCCTCCGGAGACGTTGTTCTTGGGGTTCGCCGCGTAAGGGCCGGTGTCGTCGGGGCGACCATGAAACCACTTGGGACTCGACCAGTTCTGTCCAATCAGTGTTGAACCGTTGGCCGAGATTGATCCGTTGGCTTGATTCTTGAAGAGCAGTTGGGCCACACCAGTGCCGGCGAACGCGTACAGGAAACCAAACACGACCATGCAGATAACTGCCAATACCAATGAACGACGAAGATGTACGAGCATCTGAGACTCTCTCTTAATAGGCGTGCAACGAAACGAGCACGAGGTCGATGAGCTTTATGAACACGAAGGGGATGAGGACACCGCCAACTCCATAGATCCAGACGTTTCGCCGCAGGATCGCCGCTGAATTAGCGGCTCGGAACTTGACCCCGCGAAGAGCCAACGGGATGAGGGCCACAATCACGAGGGCGTTGAAGATGACGGCCGACAAGACCGCGCTCTCTGGACTGTGAAGGCGCATGATGTTGAGCGAACCAAGTTGGGGGTACGTGGAGACGAACAACGCGGGAATGATCGCGAAGTACTTGGCGATGTCGTTGGCGATCGAAAAGGTCGTCAGCGATCCCCGGGTGATGAGCAACTGCTTGCCGATCTCCACGATGTCAATCAGCTTCGTCGGATTGGAGTCGAGGTCGACCATGTTGCCCGCTTCCTTGGCCGCGGTGGTTCCCGTGTTCATTGCAACGCCAACGTCCGCCTGAGCGAGCGCCGGGGCATCGTTCGTCCCGTCGCCGGTCATCGCGACCAGCTTGCCCCCCTCCTGCTCCTGCTTGATGAGAGCCATCTTCGCCTCCGGCGTGGCCTCAGCGAGAAAGTCGTCGACGCCCGCCTCCTGGGCGATCGCCGCGGCCGTCAACGGGTTGTCACCCGTGATCATCACCGTGCGTATGCCCATTCGGCGCATCTCTTCGAACTTCGTCTTGATCCCCTGCTTCACGACGTCCTTCAACTCGATGACGCCGAGGATCTCAGGGCCGTCGGTCACCGTCAACGGCGTCGAACCGGCTCGCGAGACCCTCTCAACGATTGCGTCGAGGTCGGCGGGAATCGTGCCACCCTGCTCGCTCACCCACCTCTTCACCGACTCGGCGGCGCCCTTTCGAATCTGGCGCTGACCCATGTCGAGTCCAGACATGCGCGTCGTCGCGGTGAAGGGCACGAAGACGTGTGCGGGATCAAGTTGGCGCTCGCGGATTCCGAAGTTCTCCTTCGCGAGAACCACCACGGATCGACCTTCCGGCGTCTCGTCGGCAAGCGAAGCGAGCTGCGCAACATCGGCGACTTCCTGCTCCGTGTGACCCGTCACCGGAAAGAAGTTGGCCGCCATCCGGTTGCCGAGGGTAATCGTGCCGGTCTTGTCGAGCAGCAACACCTGCACGTCGCCAGCGGCCTCGACGGCTCGACCGCTCATGGCGAGCACATTGCGTTGCACCAGGCGGTCCATTCCCGCAATCCCGATGGCCGACAACAAGGCACCAATGGTCGTTGGTATCAGGCACACCAGGAGAGACACCAGAACCACCACAGAGACGGTGGCCCCGGCGAAACCCGCGAACGGCTCAAGGGTGACGACGACGGGAATGAAGACAATCGTGAGCACCGCCAACAGGATCGTCAAGGCGATCTCGTTCGGCGTCTTCTGCCGGTTCGCCCCCTCGACCAATGAGATCATCCGATCAATGAACGTGTGTCCGCGCTCGGCGGTTATCCGCACCACGATCCGGTCGGAGAGGACTTTGGTGCCGCCCGTAACCGCCGAGCGGTCACCTCCGGACTCGCGTATCACGGGTGCCGACTCCCCGGTGATCGCGGACTCGTCAACCGACGCGATTCCCTCGATGATCTCTCCGTCCGAGGGAATGATGTCGTTGGCCTCGCAGACGACCAGGTCGCCCTTCGAAAGGTCCGCCGCCGGCACCAGCTCCTCGGTCCCGTCATCGCGCAGTCGACGAGCCTCGGTTTCGGACCGCATCTTTCGAAGCGTGTCAGCTTGCGCCTTGCCGCGCCCTTCGGCCATTGCTTCGGCGAAGTTGGCAAAGATCACGGTGAGGAAGAGCCACACGGTGATGGACCACGTGAACGTGCTCGGGTGGGCGAAGGCCTCGATCAAGGTGATGACCGAACCCACGAGTACGACAAACATCACCGGGTTGCGGACCTGAATCCGAGGATCCATCTTCTTGAATGAATCCTTGAACGCCTGACGCAGGATCTGGCGGTCAAAGAGGCCTCGAGCTTGCGCAACGCCGTGTGGAGTCGACTCAGAAGTTGGCTGAGTAAGGACAGTAGACATTAAAAGAACCTCGCGTGGCTAAGTTGTTCGACAATTGGTCCGAGAGAGATTGCCGGGAAGAAGGTCAGCCCGCCAATGATGAGAACTACGCCAATGGTGAGTCCCACGAACATCCCGTTGTCCGTTCGGAAGGTACCGAGGGACTCGGGAACTACGTTCTTCTGAGCGAGCGCACCTCCGAGGGCGAGCACCGGGATCATGATCGCGAAGCGGCCGACCAACATGTCGATCGCGCCGATGATGTTGTAGAAGGGTGTGTTGCCCGTGAGCCCGCCAAAGGCGGAGCCATTGTTGTTTCCCTGCGAAGTGAGTCCGTAGAGGATCTCAGAGAATCCGTGGGGGCCGGCATTGAGCGGACCGGCCTTACCCGCAGCAAGCGATACGGCGAGCCCGGTGATGATCAGCACCGCGATCGGCATCACCAGGGCCCCGAGGCCCGCAAGTTTCACCTCTCTGGCTTGGATCTTCTTTCCCAGATACTCCGGCGTGCGCCCGATCATGAGCCCGCCAATGAACACCGCGATGATGGCGTAGAGCAGCAAGGTGTAGAGCCCGCTGCCCGTCCCGCCCGGGGTGACTTCGCCCAACATCATTCCGGTGAGCAGGCCCATTCCACCGACGGGAGTGAACGAGTCGTAGGAAGCGTCGGCCGACCCCGTCGACGTACTGGTCGAAGTGATGCCGAACAAGGCCGTCGAGGTATCGCCGAAACGAACTTCCTTGCCTTCGGTGTTTCCGACGGTCGAGTGAATGCCGGCGGCCGCGACGGCCGGGTTGTTCTGGTGCTCGCCGTAGCTCGCGAAACCAACCCACACGCCAAACAGGATCACCATCACCGACAGCAGCGCCACACCGTGGCGAATACTTCCCACCATCTTCCCGAAGGTGTACGTGAGAGCTACCGGGATCGCAAGTATGAGATACATGGAAAGGAAGTTGGTGAGACCCGTCGGGTTCTCAAAGGTCGTGGCGGAGTTCGTGTTAAGGAAACCACCGCCATTCGTACCGAGTTGCTTGATCGTCTCCATGAACGCTATGGGCCCACGTGCCATGGTCTGGGTCACCTGATTGAGCACGTCGTGGATCGTGGCCGTTCCCGCCAAAGTCTCGACAGCGCCCTGGGCGACGAAGATGATGCCGAAGAAGAACGCAATCGGCAGCATGATGTAGAACAAACAACGGGTAATGTCGACCCAGAAGTTGCCTATGGTCGACGAGTTGCGACGCGAGAATCCTCGCACCACCACCATCGCAACGGCGATGCCCACCGCGGGCGACACGAACTGCTGGACCGTGAGAGCCCCAATCTGGGAGAAGTACGACATCGTCGTCTCTCCGCCGTAGTTCTGCCAGTTGGTGTTCGTGACGAAGGATGAAGCAGTGTTGAAGCTCAACGCCGAGCCGACCCCGCCCAGGTGCTGCGGGTTAAGTGGCAGCGAGCCCTGGATTCGAAGGATCACGTACGTGAAAAGTATCGAGACCCCCGAGAAGATGATCACCGCACCGGCGTAGCGCTTCCACGTCTGCTCCTGCTCGGGGCTCGTCCCGAGCAGGCGGTAAACAGGCCGCTCAATGAATTTGAGAAAATGGACTCGGCCCTCGAAGACTGCCGCCATGTAGGAACCTAGGTACCGCCATGTGAGCCCGACGGTAACGACGAGCAGGACAAGTGTGAGGAAGAAGGACATTTAGAACTTCTCCGGCTTGAACATGGCGTAGCCAAGGTACAAGAACATGACTACCGCCACTGCTAAAAGGATGTCTTGGGTGAGCGTCATACGCGGTCCAAGGCCCAAACAAGTCCGAGCATCGTGAGAGTGAACCCAACGATGCCCAGTAGTGAATAGATATCTGCCATGGAGCAATTATTCTTGGAAGATTCTCAACAAATCCTTAAAAGTCGAAGCGTGGTCTTAATAATTCCTTCATTTCGATACCAGTCGTCGTCACGCGTCCAGTAGTGCCACAATGAGAGAGTGCGTGGACGCCTAGTTGGTCTGACTCTGGGGATGTCCAGCGCCTTGGTGCTAGCGCTCATCCTTGTCTCCCTGCGCGATCACGTCGGCGTCGCCACGGTGACCCTGATATTCGTCATCCCCGTGATCCTCGGAGTCGTCACGGGTGGTCTCGCAGCCGGTCTGGCAACCGTCGTCTTCAGCGCGCTTCTTCTGGACTTCTACTTCATCCGTCCCTACGGCACGCTATCGATTGGATCGACCCAGAACTGGGTAGGACTCGGCGTCTACCTGATCGTCGTAGCGCTCGTCGCTCACGTGGTCTCAGACCTCAAGGTGGCGCGAGTCCAAGCCCACCGCAGTGCAGAGAACATGCGACGTGTCTACGAGCTGTCAGAACTGCTCGTAGAGGAGAGGTCGGTCGATGACTTGTTGAACACGGTCGTTCGCGCGGTTCAGAACATCTTTGAATTCGATGGAGTGTCCCTATTCGTTCTCGAAGACGAAAAACTGAAGATCGCCGCGTCAGTCGGCAACGCCCTGACGCCTGAAGAGCTGAATCAGCTCGACCCCCACTCCGGACTGTCGGTGAGCATCTCAACCGCCCTCGGTACGACCGGAGCCCTACGAACAGTGGCGCTCTCATCGTCGGGTCGGCCAACGGGTCTCCTCGTGCTCAAGGGTCGACCGATATCTGACGCCGATCGGACTGTACTTATCACCTTTGCCAACGACGCGGCCCTCGCCATGGAGAGGGCTCATCTTCGCGAGCAAGCCTTGAGAACCCAGTTTCTTGAGGAGGTTGATCGACTGCGCCATGCGCTCATGGGTGCTGTCTCACACGACCTTCGCACACCTCTCGCCACCATCAAGGTCGCCTCATCGACATTGGTCAACCGAGCAAATATACTTTCAACGGAGGACACTCAAGAACTGCACGAATTGATCGAGATCGAATCGGATCGTCTCACGCGACTGGTCACTAACCTGCTCGACATGACCCGAATTGAGGCTGGCGTCCTGAAGATCAACCGCACCTCGACGCCGGTGAAGGACTTGATTGATGAGGCGGTGTCCGTGATGGGATCGAGCCTTAAGCGCGACCGGATTCGCGCGTGCGCTGAAGGTTCGCTGCCGGATGTGAGCGTCGACCGCGTGCTCATGGTCCAGGTGCTCGTCAACCTTCTCGACAACGCGCTTCGTCATTCTCCCCAGGACGACGTCATCACGATTGAGAGTGAACTTCGAGGTGGGCGGGTCATCATTTCGGTGTCGGACAAAGGCACGGGCGTTCCACTCGAGGATCGTGAATCGATCTTCAACCGATTTGTGAAGTTCGACACGGGTGGCAGGGCCGGTCTGGGACTCACCATCGCCAAGACCTTCGTCGAGGCCCATGGGGAGAGGATTTGGTGCGACGACGCCCCCGGTGGAGGCGCCAAGTTCATGTTCTCCATGCTCCCAGATGGCAGTACTGATTCGAAGCACTTCTGATTATGGCGAAGGTATTGGTTATTGACGACGACAAGTCGCTACTGCGGGCGTTGCGCCTCGGACTCAAGGCGGGCGGGCACGAGGTCGCAACTGCCGAAACGGGCGAACACGGGATATCTCAAACTGCCTTGATTTCGCCTGACGTGGTGATCTTGGACATTGGCCTTCCAGATATCGATGGCCTGACCGTGTGTAAGAGGATTCGCCAGTGGAGCGACGTCCCCATCATCATTCTTTCCGCCACTGGGGCGGAGAATCGGAAGGTTGCCGCTCTCGACGGCGGCGCCAACGACTACGTGACCAAGCCGTTCAGCATGGCTGAACTCGAGGCTCGAATACGAGTCGTCGTGCGAAACCGGATTTCGAACTCGGACAACGCTGGTCCTGCGCTCGTGCGATGCGGGCCACTAGAACTCGACCTGGTTCATCACGAAGTGAATCTCAGGGGCGAGAATATTCAATTGACCACGAAAGAGTTCGAAGTCTTGTCATTCCTAGCCCGGCACGCCGGGCGAACGTGCACCCACCAGATGATCCTGAGTGCCGTTTGGGGCGTTGGTTACGGCAAGGAGGCCCAGTACGTCCACGCCTACGTCCACCGCCTGCGCCAGAAACTGAACGACGAGACGGGAGAGATCATCCGAACGGTGCCCGGTGTGGGCTACTACGTGCTCTCTGATGAGGACGTCGAAGGTTCGTGACCCTCTTCAGCGTTCGCCCCATGGAATATCTCCAGCAGCCGACTTCTAGAACCACGTGTCAAATCCACGCGACCGGGCGTCGGACCTCTCCAGGAGTGATTACGACAACTTCGTGATTTCGACGGCCACGACGCGCTGCTGGATGCCGCTGGAAAGGGTGTCCCACTCAATGGCGCTGATGATCCGGGGAATCAGGTCGAGGGGGAACGGGCGCTCTTCGCCGTCGTGGGCGAAGGTCACTCCCCTTTCGCGAAAGGTGCGGCCGAGCTGATCGAATCGGGTCTGCAGTTCACCCTCGCCGTAGTGTTCGATCTCGGCGACCACATCTCGGTAGACCGGCCGCGGCTTTCCGGGCTCGCTGAATACTTCGTCCCACGCCTGCTTGGGATCAATCTCGACGTATGACTGTCCCATACCCAAACTTATCGCCGCAACGTTTCAAAAGTATTTCTTGATGACCGCTCACGAGAAGTTTCCTTTTCCTCCGTTGGCCGAGTACGTTGGCCGGATGGATCTCAGCGAAGCCCTCAGGCTCAGCACAACGAATTTCCTTTCCCTGCTCGAACACGTCGGGCCTAACGACTTGGCGTTCGCAACCCCGTGCGAAGGGTGGGCGGTGCGTGACCTGGTGGCCCACGTGACGCGCGGCTCTGACATGTCGGTGTCCCTGCTCAACGGCGCGTCCCAATCCGAGGCATCGGAACTGTTCCACGCCGAGGCGCCCGACGACGTGCTGGGCGAATGCCGTCGCGCCCTCGCCGCCCAGTTCGCGGCGATGACGAGCGCCGTCGACCTCGAACAGATGGTTCACCACACCGTGGGCGACATTTCCGTACGCCAACTGTTCGACTTTCGAATTGGCGACCTCACCCTTCACGCGTGGGACCTCGCGCGAGCGCTTTCCATCTCCGACGAGCTCCCCGACGAGCTCGTCGAGCACGTCTACGACGTCCTTCTGCCGATGGAGGCGTTCATCGGGGATATTGGTGTCTTTGGCACGGGCCCGTCGGGAGCCATCAAGCCCGACTCCACCACCCAAGCCAAGTTGCTCGATCTGACCGGACGACGTCAGTAACCTCCACCGAGGCATGTCGTCGACGCGGCGCCGTTCGCCCCTAGGCCACAGTCAAGAGCGCGTGACGATCAAGCGGCGGAGGCCAACGACTCGCGGGCGGCCTCGTAGGTCATCCACCGGCCCTCTTCGAAGTCATAGAGCTTGCACGCCTTGGTCACCCTGCGAAAGTCCCCGAATCGCCAGGGCTCATCATGCACGACGCCAGGGAAGGCCTTTTCGATGGCCTTTGCGGCCTTTTCGAGGTTGTACATCGGGATGCGCATGTCCACGTGATGCGGGGTGTGGATCATGATCCAGTGGAAGAAAAAGTTGAGGCCCTTGGGCACCCGCAACACTGTCGTGCCTTCCATCTGACCACGGAACTTCGTCCACTCGCCACGCTTCCACCAGCGGATGTCGGTCTGGACGTGGTGGACATGAACGACCGAGCCGATCATGACCGAGAAGCCGAGGAACGGGATGATCTCGACGCGGAGAATCATCCACACGACGCCCCACACCGAATGCGTGCGGACGTAGGCGAGGGTTCCAAAGCCCACCGCCATCGCGAGGATGAACGCGCCGACCAGAAAGCGGTCCCGGCGAATCGCCTTCACCCAGCGCGCCGGCGGCTTGAAGGCGATCATCTTGTGCCACCAGACTTCCTTCAGGTAGTAGAGGCCGGTTCCCATCCACGACCACTCAATCCGGTGCAGCAACTTCGACATCCGGCTCTTGTCTTCGTACTCTTGGGCGGTCACTGGATGCCACACAAAGTCGTACCCCTGGCGGACCGTGAAGGCGTGATGGATCCGGTTATGGCCGAGGACCCACGCCTCGAAGACGTGCCACGAGGGAAGCATCGCCAACTTCCCGATGACGATGTTCTTTCGCTTCGTATTGAACAATGCGCCGTGTGCCGAGTCGTGCGCCACCACGAAGAGGGCGGTGACCGAGAGAATCAGGACGATTTCGACCGGCAGGACGAGGAGAGGATTTGTCACAAATACGAGCAGTACCAACAGCCCCACGTAGATTGCGAGATCACGGAAGAAGTACATCAGACCCTTCCAAGTCGGGTTCTCGTAGATCTCGGACGGGATTGCGTCGATGACGGGCTTCAGCGAACCCTCTCGCACCACCTCGGTACGTTCTTCTAGCGAATCATTGGACACGTGACTCCTCTGCGCCTTCTTGTTTCAACATACGTCAAAACCCGCGTAAAGCCTCGCCAGGTACAACCATTCCGATTCAAGTCTAGATGCCAGGTCGCTCGGACCCTCAGGGGATTTGGTGACACCAAGCGTCACGGCCGCCGTCAGAGCCGTAAGGGTCGCAACGAAACCCCGCGACACCACCTCGTGGACGATTTCACAAGCCTTCGCATCGGCTTCTTCGTGTGTTTCGATTAGGAACCATGGACCTTCGAACGATGCTGGAAGTCCAGATCTCGAAACCCCGAGTCCGGCTCGCTACTGGCGCGCTTGGAGACGATGGACTCTTCTTGAGGCGTTCGAGCCGCAAGCACCTCCACTTGTGGCGCGACTGCGGAAACCGCGGACCGCAGCCGACGGCGACCTCTCCATCGAGCGAACGATAACCACCAACGCCGACGGGCCTGCCGGTTGTGCGGGGGTTCTCACAACCACCGCACAACCGGCAGGCCCGCCTCCAACGCGATCGACGCCCAACCTCGGCGCAACAGCAACGACGGCACGTACCGGCGATTCAAGGATTAAGCACGCTTCACCGTGATCCGACGCGTCGTGTCAGGCGAGGAACTCTTCGGCAGCGCCATTCGAACCTCCAAGACGCCATCCTTGTACGTCGCTTCGATCATCGACGGGTCCACCCCAGTCGGGATCGGAACGCTCCTCGTCAGCGATCCGTACCGGAACTCACTGCGATGAAAGTGATGATCACCCTTCTCGTGGCTCTCAGTCTTCTCCACTGATATCACCAGCGCACCGTCGATTACCTCGATCTCGATGTCCTTGTCAGGGTCCACTCCGGGCAACTCTGCTCGAACCACCATGGCGTCGCCTTCTCGGCACTCCTCGATCTTGATCATCTGGTGCATTTCGCCGTCGTGGAAAAACTCGTCCAGCCACCTCCAGGATGGCCACGAAGTGCCAGCCCAACTAGCGGGCAGATTGTGTTGCTTGCTTGAAACTTCAGTGTTTGTCATGTCAACCTCCGCATTGCGGAAAGGCCACCGCCCCGCCATGAGACGGCGACGCTACTTCCAATCCCCACGGTACGCCCTCTAGCACGCTTTGGTGACCTAGAACGTAGAGCACATTGTCACAACCTCGTGCCGCCAGCATCATCCGGAATCGATGCTTGCCGTCACGCTCATCGAAGGGAGTCGCGCGCGACACATCGCATACGAACGGCCCGTCCTCAGTTCCCCGTCTGCTCGACCAAGGCGACGAGCGCTCCGGCCGACGAGATTGCGGCATCGACGCCCCAGGACCCGTCGAAGAGCCAGCGGTTGGCATCATCATTGATCCGCGCCACGACCCGCGGGATTTCGAGGTGGCGCTTGGCCATGACAGAGATGACGAGGTTCTCCGAGTCACGCTCCGTGCAGGCGACGAGTACGTCGGCGCGCAGGGCACCCGCCGCCTCGAGCGAAGTGGCGACACTCGCATTCCCCGTCACGATCTCGAGCCCCTCGGCCTTGAGGCTCGCGGCGCGCGCACTCTCGCTCTCGATCACGATGACCTGGTGATTCGAGGCCACCAACGCCCGGGCGATCTGGGCGCCGATCGTACCTCCCCCGGCAACGATGATCCTCATTGCTTCCAGCTCCCGCCGAGGAAGTTCCGTAGTCGTTCAAGCGAGCCCGACGAGACAACGAAGCTCACCAGGTCTCCTTCGCGCAACGTTGCTTCGGTTCCCGGGATCGTGGAGTGTCCTCCTCGACCGATTTCCACAACCTGGATTTCGCCCTCGACATTGAATTCGCTCACGCGTCGTCCCGCCAGGTAGTCAGGCACCGACGATCGAACGAGCAGCGACTCCCCGTTGCCGAAGACCATCTCGGGTTCGAGTGGCCGGTGCCGCAACAGTAGGTGGATCCGGTCGACCGTCATCTGGACCGTGGTGACCATCTGGAGCCCGAGGTGCGCACTGATCGGGTGCCACTCGACGTTGTGCAGCCGACCGAGGACGTGCGGCACGCGGAACGTGTCGCGGGCCACGCGGGCGGCGACGATGTTGAGGCTGTCACTCGAGCTCAGGCTGACGAACGCGTCGGCCTGACCGATGTGCGCTTCTTCAAGAACCGCTCGCCGCATGGCGTCGCCCGCGACGAACCCGCCCCTGAACGAGGCCGGCAGTCGAGCGCGCGCCGCGCCGTCGACGTCTATGACGTCCACCGCCTCACCCTCGGAATCGAGACGGGCCGCAAGGGCCGCGCCCGAGCGTCCACAGCCAACGATCACGACGTGCATAGCCGCTCCTCTCACGAGCGTCCCGGCGAAATCACCGCTTGGCGCCGCCGGTCCGCACGGCGACCTAACGCCTTTCGAGTTTCGTCTGCTCCAAGCAACAGTACCCCGAAGCCAAAGAGGATTAGCCAATCCGACAGTCGCAACGGGGCGGTATTGAAAACCCGCTGGAGGAGAGGGACGTAGCTCACGCACGACACGAATCCGAGTCCAAAAAGCCCGGCTCCAATAAGGGGGGGATTGGAGAACAGGCCAATACGGAGCACACTCGCGCGATCGGTTCGCACGGCGAAACTGTTGAAGAACTGACTCACGACGATGCCGGCCTGGGTCATGGTCAGCGCCTCGCGGTAAGTGTGGTTCGACGACGTGAACGCCGAGAAGGGCAAGTGGGCGGTGTGAATACGCCAGAAGAAGGCGAACACGACGCCGACGGACTCAATGGTGCCGAGGAAGACGAAACGACGTATCAACTCCCAGGAGAACAGGTGCTCGTCCGGCGACCGGGGCGGGCGCGCCATCGTGTCGGGTTCGGGTCTTTCGGCGCCGAGGGCCAAGGCCGGCAGGACATCGGATCCGAGGTCGATGGCGAGGACCTGGAGCGCCGAGAGGGGAACGAGCGGGAAGCCAACCAACGTCGCCGCGAGGATCGGCGCAAGTTCGGCGAGGTTGTGGCTGAAGAGGTAGACGAGGAAGTGCCGGATATTCTGGTAGACACCGCGGCCCAGCTCCACCGCCGCGGCGATCGAAGCGAAGGAGTCGTCGAGCAGCAGCATCTGCGCCGCGGCCCTCGCCACGTCGGTCCCCCCCTCGCTCATCGCCACGCCGACGCTGGCTCGCTTAAGGGCCGGGGCGTCGTTGGCCCCGTCTCCGGTGACCGCCACAATCTCTCCGAGTCCTTCCAAGGCCAGCACGATGCGAAGCTTGTGCTCGGGTCGGACCCTGGCGAAGATGATCTGATCGCTTCCACGCAGCGTCGCCGCGAGCTCCCCCTCGCCCATGGCATCGAGGTCGGCCCCGGTCACCACACGGGCGGCACCGCTTCGCACGATCCCAACGCGACGCGCAATCGCCTCGGCCGTCAGGCCGTAGTCACCGGTGACCATGAAGATGGCGATTCCCGCCCTCCGACAGGCCTTGACCGCGACAGTGACCTCGAGGCGAGGCGGGTCAACCATGCCCACCAGGCCGAGCAATGTGAGCTCGTGCTCCGACTCTTCCTGGCTCGCCCGGTCCGAGGTAACGGACCTCGTCGCGATAGCCAGCACCCGCAGAGCCGAGCTCGCCATGGCGTCGTTGGCTCGCTCCAACTCGCGACGAAGCTCCGGATCCAAAGGGAGATCCTCGCCGCTCCATCGAACCTTGGAGCAGCGTTCGATGACACTCTGGGGCGAGCCCTTCATGAAAGCCTCGACGTGGTCGCCAACCTGATGCAGCGTGGTCATAAGCTTGCGGTCGGAGTCGAAGGGGAACACCCCCACTCTCGGGGTGGACGAGGACTCGGCGGCGAGATCGATCCCGGCCTTCGCCGCGGCGACGAGGATCGCTCCCTCGGTCGTGTCACCAAGCACCTGCCATCCCCGGTCGTCGATCGGAGCCACCAGGCGCGCGTCGCAGCACAGGGCTCCCACCCTCAGCACCTCGGTGACGTCCGCCGGATCTTCCACGTCTCCTCCGGGACCGTAACCCACTCCCGTGACAGCGCGCGCCCGGCCCGACACGAAGATCTGCTGCAGCGTCATCTCACCCTTGGTGAGCGTCCCGGTCTTGTCGGTGCAGATCACCGTCGTCGACCCGAGCGTCTCCACCGTCACCAAGCGTTTTATGAGTGCCTGTCGCCGGGCCATTCGTCGCACGCCGATGGCGAGCGACACCGACAGGGTCGCCGGCAGTCCTTCGGGGACCAGCGCGACCATCACGCCGAGCGCGAACACGAAGGACAGGGACGCGGAATTGCCCGTCATGAGCCGCACCGCGAACAACAAGGCTCCGGCCACAATGGCGACGATCGCAACCCGGCGGGCCATCTCGCTCACCTGACGCTGCAACGGACTCGTTTCGCGCGGCAGATCGGCCGTGAGGCGGTAGATGCGGCCGAATTCGGTCCCGAGACCAGTGGCGAACACCACCGCCTTGCCGGTGCCGTTCGTCACCGAGGTTCCCATGAACACGCAGTTGCGCGCCTCGAGAGGTTCGCCGCCGCCGACCGCCTCGTCGCTGCGGGTGACCGGCTGGCTCTCGCCGGTGAGCGCGGCCATCTCGACGGAGAGTCCGTGCGACTCGATCACGCGACAGTCCGCCGATACAGCGTCGCCCGCCTCGAGCACCACCACGTCGCCGGTGACCAGCTGCTCGGCGCTGATCTCCGTCAATTCGCCGGCGCGCAGCACTCGAGCGACGTGCGGCACCATGGCCTGGAGCGCTTGAGCGGTGCGCTCGGCAGAGTGCTCTTGGAAGAAGCCGATGAGGGCGTTGAGCAGGACCACACCAAGGATTGCGAAGGCGAGTTCCAGATTCGCGGAGTTGCGCGGCTTCGTGAGCAGATACGTCGCGAACGTCAAGCCGGACGCCACCACCAACAAGATGGCAAACATGTTGGCGAACTGGGCGAGAAACTCGAGGACTACCGATTGCCGACGCGGCGCTGGCAGTGCGTTCGGACCCTCGACGGCAAGTCGTCGGGACGCTTCAGCGATGTCGAGCCCCCGGCGCGAACTGCTCAACGACGCCAAGGCATCCGACGCCTCGAGGGTGAGAACCGACGGCGTTGCCCTCGCCACTTCGGGGCTCCGAGACACCGGCGATCGAGCTTTCTTAGCCACGAACCTCAGTATCACAGATACGTAGAACGAGGCTCCGGGTCTTGACCATCCGAACGTGGATCTCACCGGGGCGTTGGTGTCACTGGCGCGAAGTGATCTCGATACCGGCCCCACCGACGCGTGACCAAGAGACCCCGCCAACTGGACGGTTCGAATTGCGTCACTCTTGGAACACACGCTCTGGTCCTTACCACGCTCTTTCCGGCGATCGGTCACCCGTTCGCCGCCGTCACTGATGATGAATTCCTCGATGACAACGGTTCCAACGACTGCCCTTCGTGACAGAGGACCATTGGCCCTAGCGACGGTGGCTGCCGCGGTGCCACGGTGGTGATTAGGTGGGAAGAGCGGTCGCGACGCTGTGAGCACGCGTCAACCAAGAGGTGCACGCGAGGGCGGTTCGATTCGACGAAGGACCCATCGCCAGCAACTATCCGATGAAAGGAGAGTTCGTGACTGCAACCCAATCAAACGCCGACGTCGCAGAGACCCGTAATCCCCCAGGAGCGGGCCCGGCTGAAGCCGAGGGCGCGCTCAAAGCGATTTACCAGCGCCGCGCCGTTCGGGCCTACACCGACGAACCTGTGCCCCGTGAAGAAATTGAACAGCTGCTCGAGGCCGCTATCCACGCCCCCAGCGCCGTCAATCTGCAACCGTGGGGTTTCGTCGTGATCCAGGATCGCGAGACCCTCACCCGCTACGCCGAGGAGGGAAAGATGCTCTTGCTCGGTGATCCCCCAACCGAGGAGGTGGTGGAGAGCGGGTTTTCCGGTAACGACTGGCTTCGCCAGATGGCCGCCAGCGCGGACTTCGCGATCTTCCACGGTGCTCCCGCCTTGGTCGTGATCTACGCCACGAGCAGCGGGGGCACGCAGGACTGCTTCCTCGCCGCCGAGAACCTCATGCTGGCCGCGTGGACGCTCGGGCTCGGAACCTGCCCAGTCGGCTTGGCTCTCCCCTTGTTCAATCGAAAGGAAGTAAAGGCGGATCTCAACGTTCCGTCCGATTGGGTCGCCGCGCTGCCAATCACGGTCGGGTGGCCGGCAGGCGAGACCCCGCCCACGACGAGGCGTCCAGCCCAGATCGTCGCCTGGAGATGACCAGATCAACGAAGCCCGGAGACGATCGCGGGATTCAGGTTGCCGGCTCCCGGGGCGCGTCAATGATGAAGCAGTTCCCGCTGTCCGACGTGTACCAACTCCTCGAACCGGGGCCCGTGGTGCTCTTGACCACGCAACAGAATGGTCGGCCCAACGTCATGACGATGTCGTGGCACATGATGGTCGACTTTGCGCCAGCACTGGTTGCCTGCGTCGTCAGCAGCGCGGACTTCAGCTTTGCGGCGCTGTTGTCCGTCCAGGAGTGCGTCATTGGCATTCCCGCCGTCGAACTTGCGTCCATCGTCGTGAAGGTCGGGAATTCGTCGGGCCGCGCCATCGACAAGTTCAAGAGTTTGGGGCTGACGCCACTTCCCGCCGAGCTGGTTTCAGCGCCCCTTGTTGGCGAGTGCTTCGCCAATCTCGAATGCAAGGTTGTGGATACGAGCATGGTGGATAAGTACGACATCTTCATCCTGGAAGTGGTCAGAGCCTGGATTGACCCCGCTCAGAAGCAACCGAGAACCATTCATCATCATGGGTACGGGAACTTCGTGGTGGACGGCGAGACCATCGTGCTGGACTCGAAGATGGCGTAGTTTCATGGTTGAAAGCACTCAGTCCTCAGTCCGCGACAGGTCGAGAACGGTTCACGAATGCTCCCCAGGAATGCTCGAATCGCTGAGAGGCTGATGGGCGCCCGGACACTCACGCGGTACGCGATCAACTGTGGCAATGTCACAGGTGCTGTCGAGATCGGAAACGAGGATGCGCCGATGACTGAAGTTCAACCACGCCGGCCCGCATTCCGAGCCGTGATCGACCAACTGGGACGACCGGGGTCACTACAGCTCATCCCCACCCCTGCACTCGTCTGCGACATTGACCTTCTGACGGCCAACCTTGCACGCATGGCTGACACGGCGGCGTCCGCCGCCATCGCGCTGCGGCCGCACGTGAAATCGCACAAATCGGCCTTCGTCGCCAGGCGCCAGCTCGAAGGCGGAGCCGTCGGACTTGCGTGCGCCAAACTCTCCGAGGCGGAGGTCCTCGTCGAGCGATTGCCCGCCGGCGGTTACGAGCCCCGGATCTCCATCCTTCTCACCTCGCCCATCGCGGGCGCTGCGTCGGCCAAGAGAGCGTCCCTTCTCGCCGAGCGCTGCGACCTGACGGTAGTCGTCGACCACCCACAGGGCGTCGATGAGCTCTCGGCTGCCTTTGAGACCTCTGGTAACCGCCTTTCGGTGCTCTGCGACGTCGACGTAGGGCTCGGGCGCACGGGCGTGGTCGGCCCCTACGAGGCGCTGGGCGTCGTTGAGCGGATAGGGCGGAGCGCTTCGCTCCGTTTCGCCGGTGTCCAGGGCTACGGGGGGCATCTCCAGCACATCGCCGGGCGCGACGAACGCCGATCGGTCGCCAGCGAATCCGCGCACCGTCTCCAGGCCGTCATTGAAACCCTGGAGTCGAACGGCCACAGTGTTCGCCTGCGCACCGGAGGGGGCACCGGCACCTCGAGCCTGGACATCGAGTTTGGCGTCCTCAATGAACTGCAGCCCGGGAGCTACGTCTTCATGGACCGCGAGTACCGCGACGCGCTCGGCGACGACGTGGAGGGAAGGTTCGCCCAGAGCCTGACGATCGCCACCACGGTGATCTCGGCGAATCAACCAGACTTCGTGACCGTCGACGCTGGATTGAAGGCCATGGCCACCGACGCCGGCAGCCCCCTGGTCGTCGGACACGAGCAAGAGTCGCAGTACCACTTCTTCGGTGACGAGCACGGACTTGTCACGACCGGACCCCACGTGACGTTGAGTCGAGGTGACCGACTTGAACTCGTGCCGCCGCATTGCGACCCAACCGTAGATCGATATGACTTGATCTGGCTCGTTCGAGGCGACGTGGTCGTCGGGGTGGCCGACGTCGACGCGCGAGGGTGCTCCCAATAGCACCAATCTCGCGAGGCACGTCGCGCGATCAACTCCCCTGGACCGATCGAGGCCGCCGTTCGGATCTCCGGCGACTCCATGGTCTGCGCATCCCGGTCGTTGTATGGTCACTACCTAGGACGAACCCCGGTGAGCGCCAGCGGACCGGTCGGTTCCATGACAACGAGGAGATTCGAAAGATGCCGATTGACCCAACGACAACAGCGGTAGTACTCATTGAGTACCAGAACGACTTCACGTCTGAAGGCGGCGCGCTCCACGGAGCCGTCGAAGGGGTCATGACCAAGAACGGCATGCTGAGCAACACCGCCGGTGTGGTGGACGCCGCGCGTCGCGCCGGGGTGACCGTCATGCACGCTCCCATTACGTTCCACGAGGGATACAACGAGATCAGCTCGCATCCCTACGGCATTCTCAAGGGCGTGGTGGACGGCAACGCGTTCGTCAAGGGAACCTGGGGCGCGGCGATTGTGGACGAGTTGGCCCCTCAGGAGGGCGACATCGTCATCGAGGGCAAGCGAGGCCTGGACACCTTCGCTAGCACGAATCTCGACTTCATCCTTCGCAGCAAGGGAATCAACACCATCGTTCTAGGTGGCTTCCTCACGAACTGCTGCGTCGAGTCCACCATGCGTTCGGGCTACGAGAACGGCTACCAGGTGATCACCCTGAACGACTGCGTCGCCGCCACGTCGATCGAAGAGCACGACAACGCGCTCGCCTACGACTACCCGATGTTCTCCCGGCCAATGAGTTCCGCCGAGTTCATCTACGAGCTCGAGGCGTCGTAGATCCCAGCAACTGATTCCAAGGTCGCGCCGCCTTTCCGGGCCAGTTCAATTGACGCAGACGTTTTCGTCGTCGTGATGCACCCTTCGCAATGGTGGACCTTGAGCCACCCAACGAGAACGGGAATCCTTCGAGCGGATGGGCGTGGTCAATCTGATCATGGTGCGACGAGTTGGCCCGGTCGAACTGTCTCTGGACGGTTCACGACGCGTAACCGACGGATGCCGGGGCACGGAACATGATTGCCGGTGACGTGAGACGTGGGCGATTTCAGTTATCCATCCATCGGCGGCACTCAGGACGTCTTCTTCGATCGAAAAGGTTCGTCGCTGCTTCCCAGGATCGTCGCTGGGTAGGGCACGCACCTCATGGACGAACACGGACACCGACTTCTCGATGCTTGTTCGGGTCCGTTTCTAGCAGCACTCGGCCAGGGTAACGAACGGGTCCTCGGCGCGATGCTGGAACAGGGTCGCTCCCTCACCTACACCTATTCGCGCACGATCCGACGCGAATGCGATGTTCACCGACCGCCTGGCGTCGCTCCCTGGTCCCGGCTTTGAGCGTGCGCACCTCACCCCGGGGGCTCCGAGGCCGTTGAGATGGCCCTCAAGTTCCTACAAGCGCACGTTGTCGCGACGGGCCAATCCCAGCGTTCACGCGTGATTTCCCTCATGCCCGGCTATCACGGAGCGACGCTTCAGACGATTGACCTCAACGGCGACGTCACTGCCCCATTCCTATGCGGGGATTTGACGGTGTACTCCGAGAAGATCCCCGCGCCACTCACCTTTCGCCCCAAGCACGCAGGCTGCGGCGTCGAACAGCCTGGCCGCTCTCGAGGAAACAGTTGCCCGCCTCGGTGAAGATCGGGTACTCGCCTTCGTGATGGGACCTGTAGGGGGACAATCCTCGGGGGCCAACATCCCACATCCTTCGTTTGCGCGGGATGTTCGAATGCTCTGTGATCGATACGGCATTCGCCTCGGCGGCGGCCTGCTATTTCAACGAGTGGAGTGGGTCCTCCTTGGCGGTGCCGAGATTCATCGCCAAGGAGAGCTCTCAAGTGCCTGACCACTGGCTTCGCTACGACGGACGTGGCTCGGTGCTGCGATCCAACAACGGCAACCGCAAGGCCGAACGACCGGTCAACGCGATTCTCAACTATCTCTTTGCCCTCGTGAAGGTGGAGACGGTCCGGGCGTGCCACGCCATGGGCATCGATCCGGGTCTCGGGATCATGCACTTGGACCAACGCAAGAGGTCGTCAATGGCGCTCGACCTGATGGAGCCGGTACGACCCCTTGTGGAGGCGTGGATCCTCGACCTCCTCGCGAGCCGAACCTTCAAGAAGAGTGAGTTCGTTGAGGCGGCCGATGGCCAAGTGCGTCTCCTGGCCCTCTCACCCACGTGTTGGCTGGTTCAATGGGCCAGTGGAAGAAGGAAGTCGCACCTTGGGTGGAGAAGGTAGCCCACCTCTTCGGCGAGGTCGTCAAGGGCAAGTACGTGCCCGCGACCCCTCTAACGGGTAGCAACCATCGGGAATGCCGGAAGGCGGTGAAGGTCCGCAAGGCCAAGGAATCCATCTACCGTGAGCTGCCTCCACTAAGGAGGACACCCTTGAGCAGAGACCCTCCACCAACACTCCTTCGACCCTCCGTAGTTGCGCGGAGTGCGCGGGTCCCCTCTATCGGGGGAGGCACATCCGGTGCCCTCGGTGCTGGGAGAGCCAGCCTGGTCAGGACTTATCCATACGTAAGAGGAGGGGTGAGGCAATCGCACAGAGGGGAAGGAGGAGAGTAAGTGGAGGATGGAATACCCCGGGCAGAAGGGTGATCCCGAAGAGTACCTAAGGGCGATACTCCCGGGGTTGCAGGGCGTCACCCTCCCACGGATCATGGAGGCATGCGGAGTGGCTAAATCGACTGCCTCGATGATCCGGTCGGGGAGAGAGTACCTGCTGAGAGGCACTGGGAGACCCTCCGGAGCCTCCGGTAGAAATAAAGCGAGGAAGTCCACTCTTCAATCTTGAGAGGCATTAGTCTGCGGCTATGGCGCGGCTTGTGAAGGTTGAATCCCTGTCAGACGACAAGGTCCATTATCGAGACCCAGTCGAGACCGCGTGGACGGTGTGCGGGAAACCAGTCAAGGGACCTACCTCAAGGATTCGGAGGAAATGCCCCCGCTGCAGGCTGGAGTCCGCACGACTCACTCGCACTGCCGGCAACCGCTTCCAGGGAATCCTGCCCCGACACAGATAGGTGCCAAGTTGGAAACGAGCCCGCCCAAGTCTTGACACTCAACCGGCGGTCTATCAGGGCATCAGTTATGAGCGGGTCGGCCAATCGCCACACCATTGCAGAGGGGACGTGATCTCATGACAACGGAAACGATTCAAAGTGGTTACAAGTCGCAAGCAGTCCCCTCTATGCCCTGCTCCAAGTCGAGGCCATTCTCGCCTGGCAGGTAGTCGGCTTGGACCCGGGCCTCGGTCTCGTGCACGCCGACATGAGAGGCCGGTCGTCGTTCGCTCTTGACCTGCTCGAACCCACTCGCCCCAAGGTCGACACCTACGTGCTCGACCTGCTGGAGCGGCGGGCATTCCGCAAGGCGGAATTTGTCGAGACCGAGGACGGCCATTGCCGGCTTCGGCCACCTCTCACCCACGAGTTAGCGGAATCCCTGCCTCTGTGGGCGAAGGAGCTCGCGCCGATTGCCGAAAGGATTGTCCACACGTTCGGCGACGCACTCGCCGGAAAGTATCTGCCATCAACCCTTTCCCTGGCCTCCCTGGTTTCCGGGGGGGGCCGTGCTGGCGCGGCGGCCGGGCGGCGTCGCTGCGCGGGGGTTTCCGCCCGTTTCGGCGGTGGGGCCCCTCTCTCCCGGAGGAATTTCGTGGGCGCTGAGGGACTCGAACCCCCGACCTGCTGAGTGTAAATGGGAATCGGTCCGTCGCCGTAGGTCGTCGATGGTCAATTTTGTCGATTTTTACTGGGTTTTGCGTCGCTCCTTGTCCGTTCTGTCGTGCGCCGTCGGACCTGTGTGAGGGATGTTTTGAGGGATGAATCGCGGAGCTTTGCTCCGCTCACTCTGCTGTTTTCATCTGGTTACACCGCTCGCTTCTACGGTCCAGGTTACGACTTGAGCTCGCCGATCTCTTCACCAGCGAGGAGTCGGCGCACATTCCACTGCAGATACTCGATCATATCGTGCGACCCTCCTTTGGGCGGTGTGATCTCCACGATCGCACTGTCGAGAGCGACGAGTGTCGCCGAGACCAGCGTCGACGCTCGGTTCGCGGCAATCACGCCCCACGAATTCGCCTCCTCGAGAATGCTCTCCACAGAAAGTTTTCGATGATCAAAGATCCCATTGACGGCCAAGGCGAGATCCCACTTCACCAGATCTGCCTGAAACAAGTTGGGTAACGCGTCATAGACCTGCGCGAGCTCGGTGCCAGTCGAAAGGTGCATGAGGGCAACGTTCTTCGCGTGCGCGTCGTTGTTGCCAATTGCGATATGGAACGTCAGGTGGCGCAACCACTCCTCCACCGCGCCGTCGCCGCCAGGAATCGAGCCCAGCATCTCGGCGATGCGTCGCACCGTGGCCCGCGTAGGGTCGCCCGGCCAGTCGGGCTCCTGGAACTTCGTCTCCGTGTCTCGCCAGTCGAGACGCAGCGCCTGGGCGAGATCTTCCTGGTGGTGCAGATGCACCTGACCGTTGACCACCGTCCGGTCGAACCGCTCGATGGCGAGGTACGTCATGGGTCCCGCCCTGCGTAGTTCACTCGCATAGGTCGACAGTCCAATACGCTGCGTCAGCAGGTGGCTGTAGTGCTCGTCGAAGATACGGTTCGGCCTCGCGGGGACCTGAGGCTTGAGGATGTGCGTCGAGTGGGCCCGGCCATGTGGATACGCCCACTGTCCGTCGACCTGCGCTACGAGCACCTTCGGTTGATCGCCGGGCAGGGTGGAGCGACTGTCGCCCGCGATGGCCTGATCGCTGTCATCGAGTGCTTGCCTGAACTTTGTGCTCAACGCGAGATCATCGAGTGGCTCATAGTCGGGCCGGTACGTCTTCGACTCATCTGACTGACGCAGCGTCACGGCGCCGGCGATCGACCCGCCGAACTCGCGTAGTAGGGCGAAGAGGTCATCCTTGTCGATTCGACGCTTGGTCGCCATCGCCTCACGATGATTGCCCTCGGGCACGTAGCCGCCGAGGAAATTCGACACCGCTTCGACCGGTGGGCGTCGTCCAGAGATAGTCGCGAACGACTCAGGTATTCCGTTTCCATACTCAGTGTCATGACCTCCAAGTCAAATGAACCGAGTCCGCGCATCTCAGCTGCAGGCAACCTCAATTTACCTATTGGGCGTGAACGATGCCTACCGCGAGATTGAGCTGCCGGTACATGGAAGGCGTTACAAAGCGTCGCGGAGATGGTGGGCTAAGCGGAGCCGAACGTATTGAGCGGCAGACCGGTGACTCCCACATCGACGCAAAAGAGTCGCCCGGCGTTGGGCTCTCGAGCAAGTTGCTCAGTCGACATGTCTTCACGTGCGGTCGTGACATAGAGCGTCGTTCCGTTGGCGCCACCAATGGCGCAGCACGCCGGCTGGCCCGTCGGAATCGATACTCGTGCGATGAGTTCACCATTCGGTGTGTATCGGCGCACCTCGTAACCGCCCCAGACGGCGATCCACAGCGCGCCCTCGGCGTCGACGCACAAACCGTCGGGATCACCCTCGCTCTCGTGATCAAATTGGATGAGTATCCGTTGGTTACTGACATCGCCCTCATCGTCGACATCAAAGACGTACACCACGCTTGGTCCACTATCCACGAAATACATTGTGCGCCGGTCCGGACTCCAACCGAGACCATTGGAGATCGTGAGTCCTCGCAGGATGGTTTCGGTGCCGGTCATGTGACTGTGCCGGTACAGGCTCCCAAGTCCAGGCTCGGCGTCGTAGGCCATCGATCCAATCCAAAACCTTCCCCAGAAATCGGCCGCGCCGTCATTCATACGCACTCGCGACGCGTGAGCAGCCTCTGGTCGATCCAGCTCGCGGAGATGACCATCTTGTCCAAGGACCGCGATGGACTGGTCGGTCGCGACTATCCATCCCTCGCCACGATCCCTCATTGGCGCAACCGCCGTTAACGTTCCTTGGACTTCATACGATGCAATGATTTCCACCCGCGTGCCGTCGGCCGTAGCCCGATAGAACCGGCCGGCGTCCAGGTCCACCCACAACAGTTCGCCGCGTACCTCGTCCCACCGGCAACTCTCGCCGAGAAAGTAGACGTCAGTGGTGCACGGCTCCGCGACGAACTCTCTCACCACGCCATCTCTAGTCCTGATAGCTCGCGGGTGATCCGGTGGGGAGCCCAGCCATCAGACCGCCGTCGACGGACATCAGGGCACCGGTGATGAAACTCGCCATCGGCGTCGCGAGGAACATCACGAGGTTCGCCACGTCCTCGGGCTGTCCGACTCGCCGCAGGGGCTGGCTCGAGGCCAGGAGCGACAGTTGCAGTTCGGGGTCGGATGAGGCCTGGAGCTCGCGACGCACCATTGGCGTATCAATAGTGCCGGGCACAACGCCGTTGACGCGCACGCCGTAAGGTGCGGCCTCGAGACTCAGTGCATGCACCAACGCATTCACCCCACCCTTGGATGCGGCGTAGGCGACCGTATCGGCGACCGTGGCGACGGCGTGAGGCGAGGACGTCATGATCAACGAACCGCGCGCGCGTTCGCACATGAACCGCAGAGACTCGCGTCCGACGAGAAACATCCCGGTGAGATTGACGTCGATGACTCGTTGCCACCCGGCAAGCGTGGTGTGACGCGCGTCCTTGGTCCATTCAATGCCGGCATTCGCGAAGACGACATCAATCGCCCCGTACTCTTCGTTCACCCACGCGAACGTGCTCTCGACATCGCGCTCACTGCTCACGTCGCAGTGGCGAAAGACGGCGCGATGCCCCTCGCCAACGAGGGACACCGCGAGGGTTTCGCCGAGCTCGTCAGCAACGTCGGCCACGATGGTCTTGGCACCGGCGCGCGCGAAGCCACGAACCGCGGCCGCGCCGATCCCGGTGGCGCCACCACTGACTATTACCGTCGAGTCGGCGAGGTACTCACCCCACATCGTGTCGCGTCTCGCTCTTACAACTCGAGAATCGCGGAGATTCGCATCGACGTAACTATTCGACATTCAAAATCCTTCCCACCTTCCACGCCATGCGTGAAGTCGTCACCAACGTAGCGAACATCGCGAAATCACGCAAAGGCACGGTGGCGTGGTGATAGGTCGATGTTGTGCCAACCGGTGTCATTCCACGAAGTGTTCTGGTATTCGGAACAATGCGACATCATTACCTCATCCGTGGACCAAGTTGCTACGAAATGGGGTGCAACACTGTCGATTTCGGTGTGTTCGAACGAGGCAACCAACTAGCGTTGGGACAGGAATTCAATTAGTGATCTCGTGAGGTTGACATGAAGGCAATGGTGTTTACACGCCTCGGAGTTGTTGAGGTACAGGATGTCCCCGAGGCCGTCACCGATGACGGTCAGGTCATCATCGAAATCGACCGCGCCGGTATTTGCGGGAGTGAGCTCCACGGAATTCAGAACCCCGGGTTTCGTGTGCCGCCACTCATCATGGGTCACGAATTTGTCGGTCACACCAGTGACGGCCGGCGCGTGGCGGTCAACCCCTTGGTGTCGTGCGGCACGTGCGACCTCTGCACGGCCGGCAACACACAGATTTGCCGGTCCCGGTCGCTCCTCGGCATCCATATGGCCGGTGGCTTCGCTGAGCGGGTCGCCGTACCCGAGTCCTCCATCCACGACCTGCCCGATGACCTTGATTGGGATCGGGCGGGATTGATCGAACCCGTCGCCAACGCCGTGCACGCCTGGGCCCTCGCGGGCGCCCCCCAGGGCAAGCGCGTCGGCGTCATTGGCTGCGGACCGATTGGTCTCGCGTGCCTCGAGGTCGCTCACTACCTTGGCGCAGCGTCGGTGGTTTGCGCTGATCTCTCCAGTGAACGGCGCGCCGTCGCCCTGACGATTGGCGCCGACGAAGTGGGCGAGACACTCGAGGGCGAGTTCGACGTCATTTTCGATGCCGTGGGCACGGCAGGTACTCGGCGCACGTCCGTCGAGCGTCTTATCCCCGGCGGCACAACGGTGTGGCTCGGTCTTGGCACCGCAGAATCAGGCTTCGACGCGGCTCACGCCGTTCGCTTGGAGAAGAACATTCGAGGATCATTTGCCTACACCGATGCCCAATTCGCGGAGGCCATCGCCATGGCTCCCCACCTGAATCTTTCGTGGTCGACCACCTATCCGCTGAGTGAGGGTGCCGACATCTTTAATGCACTCATGGGCGGCCAGACCACTCCGATCAAGGCGCTGCTGCGTCCCTGATCCTCCTGATTGATCGCCCCGATTAGACGCGGCTGTAGCCGCCGTCAATGGGGATGTTGGCACCGGTGAGGAACGGGGACGATCCCGAGCAGAGGAACGCCGCGGCGTCGGCAATCTCCTCGACCGTACCGAATCGACCGATGGGGTGGCGCGAGAGCAGGACCCGCTCGAAGGCGCGTCCGTCGTTCATGCCCTCCATGACTCCCTCGTGGAGGGCGGTGTGAACGACGCCGGGCATCAACGTATTGGATATGATGCCGCGCGGTCCGTACTCGACCGCGATGTGGTCCGAGAGCATGTTGAGCGCGGCCTTGGACATGTCGTAGGCGCTGTCCCCCGCCCACACCGTGATCGCGCACACCGAACTGATGTGGAGCATCGACCCGCCGCCCGCCGCCAGGAGATGGGGAATCGAATACTTGGCGATCAAGAACGGACCGCGGACGTTGACCGCCATGATGGTGTCGAATTCGTCGACCGGCCAGTCGGCCACGTCGTGCCACTGATTCGCGTCAATACCAGCATTGTTCACTACCGTATCCAGACCAGCCAAGCCCTGCGCCGCCTCGCGGACAACGCGTTCGGCGTCCTCGGCGACTGCGACGTCCCCGACGACGGGCACCGCTCGACCACCGGCGTCGACAATCATGTGACAGGTCTCTTCGACCCGCTCGGCATTACGTCCCCCTACCGCGACGCCGGCGCCTTCGAGCGCGAACCGCAGTGCGATCTCGCGGCCAATGCCACTCGACGCGCCGGTGACCAGCACGCGCTTTCCCTTAAGACTGTTCATTTTTTCCCCTTTTCCTGTAGAACACAGTGCGTTATGACCGCTCGCCCTCGACCGAAGGTGGCGTGGCGCGGATTCGTTCGGCCAGCAACTCGGCGATCGACGTCGGTTGCACCTTAGAGAGGTGCTGGGTCTGGAGTCGACAACTGAAGCCGTCGGCGACGACTGTCGAAATCTCGGCGCAGGCCTCGATCCCGGGCAGGAATCGATCCTGCGCGATTTGACGAGAGAGCCCGTCGTGCTCCTGCTGGTAACCGAACGAGCCCGCAAGTCCGCAGCAACCGAGGTCGAGTACCTCGACACCGAAGCCCGCGCTCGTGAGGACGTCGCGATCGGCGGCGGTACCCTGGACCGCTCGCTGATGGCAGTGAGGGTGCACGGACACCTTCTCGGCGTTCGTCCCTGTGGGCGGCGCCCACGATACATCCGCCAGGTGCTCGCTCAAGCTGCGGCTCTGAGCCGCGAGCAGAGCGGCCCGGGGGTCGGCGGCGAGGAGCTTCGGGATCTCATCGCGAAACGTGGCCAGACAGCTCGGCTCGGGAACGATAACGTGCAGTCCCGCCTCGAGGTACGGCTCGAGGATATCGAGCACCTCGCTCGCTGTCGCCTTCGCGCGCTTCAGCATGCCCGAGTCGTACAGGGTTCGCCCGCAGCAGGCCCAGCGAGCCGGCACGACAACACGCTCACCGGCGTAGGCGAGCACTTCCGCGGTCGCGGTGCCGCGGGCCGGCCAGAAGAGGTCGGTGAACGTGTCCGGCCAGAGCACCACCGTGGGGTTCACCTCGGTGCCGAGCTGACGGACCAGTTCGCTGCGGCGAAAGTTCGGGTTCGCGAATGGTGGGGCGGGGCGCTCGGTGCTGATGCCAGCCAGTGACTTCAATATCCGGGCACTTCGTGGGTTGGACAGCAGCGGATTCACCAACCGAGCGACGCGCGACGCGCGACGTCCAATCCAGGGTAGAAGCCCGAGTGCGTAGGCCGAGCGGGGACGCAGTCGCCGGGCGTAGTAGTGCGAGAGGAATTCGGCCTTATACGTCGCCATGTCGACGTGGGTGGGACAGTCGACCGCGCAGCCCTTGCATGAGAGACAGAGATCGAGCGCTTCGAAAACTTCCTCATTGCGCCATGATTCGGGTGTGGTCTCACCCTGAAAGAGTTCATTAAGCAGTTTCGCTCGTCCGCGGGTCGAGTGCTTCTCGTCACGAGTCGCCCGAAAGGAGGGACACATGACGCCCGACGCGCTACTGCGGCACTTGCCGACCCCGACGCAACGCTCCACGGCGCCCTGCAGCGAGCCCCCGTCCTCGGCGAAAGGGAAGGCCGTGACGGTCAAGGATGAACGGCGGTACGTCGGTCCGTAACGAATGTTCGTATCGAGGGGGAAAGCGTCGACCACCTTGCCCGGATTCATCATGCCCGTGGGATCCCAGATGGACTTGAACTGGCGAAACGCCGCCATCATCGTCGGACCGTACATCCGAGTGAGCAACTCGCCGCGAGCCTGTCCGTCGCCGTGTTCGCCCGAGATCGAGCCACCGAGCGATACGCACAGATCCGCAGCGCGCTCGACGAACCGTCGATACGCTGTGAGTCCCTCGACGCTCGAGAGGTCGAAATTGTTGCGGGTGTGCACGCAGCCCTGGCCGAAGTGTCCGTACCACGCCCCCGCATACCCGAACTCCTCCCAGAGGTCGCGAATCCCGCGCATGTAGTGTCCGAGCTGTTCGGGCGCCACCGCGGCGTCCTCCCACCCTTCGTAGTTGACCGGCTGGCCCACTGGGTGGGCCGTGGCGCCGAGTCCCGACTCACGAATTTGCCAGACCTCGTGCTGGTCGCGCTCGTCGCGCAGCACCACCGACGACACCGAGTTGGGCAGTGACGCCACCAGCATCGAGACCCGATTCTCAAGTTCGGGTTCCTCGTCGGCCCCGATCTCGCAGAGTAACCAGCCACCACCGACGGGCAGGTGGCGCAGATTGTGCACATACAGATTGGATCGGCGCATCTGCTCGACGAGGCGACCGTCAAACCCCTCGAGACCAATCAGCGGGTGGGTCAATAGGTGCGGGACGTAGTCGGCCGCGGTGTAGATATCCACGAAAGCGAGTAGGACCAGTATCCGGTGGCGTGGCCAGTGCGAGAGTCGAAGCGTGACTTCGGTAACCAGGACGCACGTGGACTCGGTCCCCACGATCGCGCGGGCCAGGTGGAAGCCCTGCTCGGGGAGCAACTGGTCCAAGTTGTAACCAGATACGCGGCGCGCAATGTCGGGGAACCCGATACGAATGGCTTCGGCGTACTGACCGCGCAACTCGCGAAGCTCCCGAAGAATCCGGCCGGATTCACCGGCGTTGGTCGCTTGCTCCAGGTACTCGTCGTCGCTGAGCGCGCTGAGCACCATGCGGGCGCCCCCGTAGGTAACGACTGCCAGTTCTTCGATGTTGTCAACGGTCTTACCGGCGTAAAGTCCGTGGGTTCCGCACGAGTTGTTCCCGACCATACCGCCCGCGGTGCACCACGCGTGGGTCGCGGGATCGGGTCCGAAAGTCAGGTCGAGCGACCGCGCGGCGGCATTGAGGTCGTCGAGCACCACTCCCGGTTGGACACGAGCGATGCGTCGCACCGGGTCGATCTCGAGAATCTGGTTCATGTGCCGGCTCATGTCGAACACCACCGCGACGTTGCAGGCCTGACCGGCCAGACTCGTGCCGGCGCCCCGGCCGAGGATTGGCGCGTTGTAACGTCGACAGATCTCGACGGCGCGCAGCACGTCATCTTCGTCCATCGGCATCACGACCCCAAGTGGAACCTGGCGATAGTTGGACGAGTCGGTCGCGTAGATACCCCTCGTCGCTCCGTCGAAGAGAACCTCACCGCGCAGCGCAGCGCTGAGCTCAGCCCCCAGGCGCTGACGGGCGTCTTCGTCCACCCGCGAGCGGTCGACGCGGTCGCCAGCCAGCACGATCATCGGGCGAGCGCCGCCGTGCAGCGTCGAGCGTGTCTCATGCCTGGCCGAGCACACCGCGCTGGGCGCCGAGTCCGTCGATGCTGACCTCAACGATGTCGCCAGCGCGCAAGTACGGCACGTCGTCGTGGCCGAGCGACACCCCCTTGGGTGTCCCGGTGTTGATCAGGTCGCCGGGCTCGAGGACCATGAACTGACTGAGGTACCACACGATGTACGGAACGTCGAAGATCATGTCGCTCGTGGTGCCATCCTGGCGGGTCACGCCGTTGACGCTCAGGTGAAGCCCCAGCGCCTGCGGCGTGGGCACGTCGTCGGGCGTGACGAGCCAGGGACCGAGTGGGTTGAACGTCTCGCAGGACTTCCCCTTGTCCCACTGACCACCGCGCTCTAGCTGATACTCGCGTTCCGAGACGTCGTGGGACACGCAGTAACCCGCGATGACCTCGGCGGCGTCAACGACGCTGTCCAGGTAGCGGGCCCGCGCACCGATCACGACGCCGAGTTCAACCTCCCAGTCGGTCTTGAGCGATCCGCGCGGCACCAGGATCTGGTCGTTCGGCCCGACCACGCAGTTAGGGGCCTTCATGAAAATGATGGGCTCCTCGGGGATAGGGCTGCCGGTCTCCAGGGCGTGGTCGCGGTAGTTGAGTCCGATGCAGATGATCTTCTCGGGCTTCGCGATCGGCGCACCGAAACGCTCGGATGTCCCGGCGAACTCGGTGAGTTCGTTCGACGTCAGCAGCCGCTCGACTTCGTCACGGCGTCCATCGATCCAGAACTGTCCGTCGATGTCGCCCAACGTCTCGGGCAGGAGTCGTAGCACTCCGTCGCCGCCCTGCACGGCCGCTCGCTCGCGTCCGGGTTCTCCCACTCGTGCGAATCTCATATGGCATTGCTCCTTATCATTATTGGTATTGACGTGATTCGCCGGGCAGCAACCCAGCGGTCCCGCCCAATTCAATGTCCACTCGCCAGCCCCGACTGCCCCCGGGCGCGAGACACCACGGCGCGCCCAGACCGGGCGCCGTGAGCGCTACATCCAAAGCGTCATCACCGGCATTCGTGGGTTCGAGCGCGACGACCGGGTGGCGTGATAACGAGCAGTTGTCCAGCCAAATTCCCAAGTACGACGCGTCGGACCGACGCCACCGCATTGTGAGTTGCACACCGTCGGCATCGACCAACGAAGCAGACGCTGACTCGGAGGTCAGTCGGGCGAAGAGCTTCTGACTCTGCCCCAGAGCGAAATCATCGAGGCACACTCCCTCGTCAGGCCACACCCCAATGGGTCCGTCTACGGCATGGTCGCCAACGTCGACGCCGTTCAGTACGACGCGAGTCCCGGGCCGATGGGCGAAGAGGGGGTGGGCCGCCCACAGGAGGAACCGGACGACGTCGGCTTCACTGGTCACTCGGTACGTAATGCTCAGCACTGAGCCGACCACGCGAAGCGTCCGTTCCAGGCGGTAGCCGAGTACCTCGTCGTGTACCACGGTGGTGACTGACGTGGCATCACTCGTCGTCACGGTCCACGCCTGGCGCCAGAGTTCGCCGTGATCGGCCAGCTCAATGTCAGAGTCCGGGTAACGACACGGCGCGACCGTGGGCATCAACTCGTCCCACCCGCACATGTCGCCATCGTCGAAGAGCACCTCGGCGTCGACCGGGCCTTCCATCGGTGCGGCACTCGACTTGAGCCACTCACGACCCGTCGGTCGGTGCAACAGACTCGTAATCTTGCCGCCACGTGCGGGCTCCAGTGAGACAACAATCTCCGCGGTACGGATTGAGATCATGGACACGACTTTCGACCGAGACCCGCCATTACGAGACAGCGATCTGGCTTTCGGGGTCGAAAAAGTGGAGTCGCTCGGGATAGACGGCGAACAGGGTATCCTCACCCATCCGCACCGCCGCACGGGGTTCGACCCGCGCGATACCTTCACCGACGATGTCGATGGCGGCGGCCGGTTCCAACTCCGCCCCGCCGCCGAGTTGCTCACCGCTGACCCGGGCCGCATCGAGCGAGAAATGCACGAGCAGTTCCGACCCGAGCGCCTCAATGGCCTCGACGTACGCCTTCAACACGGTCTCTGTTTGATGGTCGCTCCCGAGGACCGGCAGGTCCTCCGCACGCAGTCCCACCACCAAGCGACGCCCCCGGTAGGCCGCGAGTCCGGGACGATGCTGGTAGACCGCCTCGCTTATGGCCAGGGACTGCGAGCCGAGGCGCAAGGACGCACCGTCGTCACTCAGGGTCGCCTCGAAGAGATTCATCGCGGGCGATCCAATGAATGCGGCCACAAAGAGATTGGCCGGGTTGCTATAGAGCACCTGGGGGTGGTCGCACTGCTGGAGGACACCCGCGCGCATCACCGCGACCCGGTCGCCCATCGTCATCGCCTCGGTCTGGTCGTGCGTTACGTAGAGGGTCGCGACACCGATACGTCGCTGAATCCGGCGCACTTCGGTACGCATCTGCACGCGCAGCTTGGCGTCGAGATTCGATAGTGGTTCGTCCATCAGGAAGATCGCCGGATTGCGCACGATGGCTCGACCCATCGCGACACGCTGACGCTGCCCACCTGAGAGCAAACCGGGCTTCTGGTGCAGCAGGCTGTTCAATCCGAGGATCTCCGCCGCTTCCGCGACCTTCCTATTGATCTCGTCCTTGGGGGTTTTGCGCAGGCTCAGACCGAACGCGATGTTCTCCGCGACCGACATGTGCGGGTAGAGCGCGTAGTTCTGAAAGACCATCGCCACGTCGCGTTCCTTTGACGTCAGGTGATTGGCAACCCGATCGCCGATGCGCAACGTCCCCGAGGTAATCTCCTCGAGCCCAGCGACCATGCGAAGGGCCGTGGTCTTACCGCATCCCGACGGGCCAACCATCACCATGAACTCACCTTCGGCCACGTCCAGCGACAACTCACGAACGGCGTTGAAACCATTCGGATACACCTTGGATACACCCTCAATCAAGATCGACGCCATCAGTGCTGTTTCCCTACTCTGCGTCGCTCGACCTCATCGTCGTTGAGCGTGATCCCGAGGCCTGGTCCGTCCGGAAGGTGCAACACACCGTGATCGGGCGTGAACTCCTTCGACAGCAACGTGCCAGCGCGCTTCGACGACGTCACCGGAAACTCAATCAGCCGTTCGCCGGGCAGGGTTGCCACGAACTGTAACGTCGCGGCGAGCAGGACGTCGGTCGAGAAACAGTGCGGGATCACGACAGCGCTCGCGCTGTACTCGCGCACCATCGCCGCGATGTCGCGACCGATGGTGAACCCACCACAGCGCCCAAGGTCCGGCTGCAGGATGCTCACGCCGGCGTCGACCAATTGACGAAAGGGGGCGGTGTTCGAGTGCGCTTCGCCACAGGCAATCCGCACGCCGACGTCATCGCACAACTTGGCATAGGAGCGAAAATCGTCGCCCTCGAAGGGTTCCTCGAACCAGAAGAGGTTCAACGACTCACTACGCTGGCAGAAGTCACGCGCGGCGCGCAGTGAATAGGCCATGCCGCCGTCAATCATGAGCTTGCGGTCGGGTCCGAGGACCGAGCGCGCGGCGCTAGCGAGTTCGACGTCGCGACCGACGTCACGACCGAGCGGTCCCCAGCCCAATTTCAACGCGCCGAATCCTTCATTGACGACCCTGGTCGCGATCTCGGCGACCTCGTCGGGTGTCTCTGGCATGACCTCGCTCGCGTAGATCTCAATGTCATGCGATTCTTCGCCACCCATGAGCTGAGCCACCGAGAGGCCGGCAATCTTGCCCAACAGGTCCCACAGCGCCATGTCGATGGCACTCATCGCGTGCAGCGCGGCCCCATCGCGACCGTAGTGGTAACTAGCCAGGAAGAGCTTGTCCCAAAGCGGACGCACCCGTCGAGGATCCTCGCCGATCAGGACCTCGGCCAAGCCACGCGCAATGGAGTGCGAGGAGGGCATGTTCACGATCTCGCGCGCTACGTAGGGTGACGTGTCGCCCTCGCCGACACCCACGAGCCCCTCGTCGGTGTGAATCCGAACTAGAAACGCGTCCTGGGTTCCGTCCGCGCGAGAGGTATCGACCTCACCCACGCTCAGGACCATCGCTTCGATACTGGTTATCTTCATGCCATTACCTCTCCAAGGTGTTCACGGATCATGTCCCGCGCCCTATCAATTGATGATTCAAGTCGGTTGAGCGGAAACCGCTGGGCAACCGCGGTGATGCTGATGGCCCCATCGGGCTTCGATTTTGACGTCAAGAAGAGTGGTATCGCTAGACAGTTAATGCCAGCCTCGTGTTCCTCGCGGTCCACGCCGTAGCCCTCACGCCGAATGGACACCAACTCTTCGTGCAGGGCGGTCGGTGCAGTCATGGTATTTGCGGTGTACTGAATCATCGGTGGTTCGTGGCTCGCGACGTATGACTCCACTTCGTCCAGCGACGTCAGTTCGTAGGCCAGGAGGGACTTACCCACGCCGGTGCAGTACGCGGGGTTACGTCCGCCGATGACCGACGTCATCTGGTAGCGCGAGAGCGGGGGCTGCACCTTAGCCAGGTACACGACTTCGCGGCCGTCGAGAATCGCGTAGTGCGACGTCTCGCCGAATTCGGCGGCGAGGGCCGCGAGCACGGGTCGTAAGCGTCCGATCTCGTCGAGTTCCTCGTAGTACGAGAATGCGAGTCGCAGGAGTCCGTACCCGAGTCGATAACGACTATCTCGGTCCTGCTCGATGAGGTCGGCGCGACGCAATGCACTCAGCGCCCGATGCACGCTTGAACGTGGCGAGTTCATGATGCGGGCCAAGTCATTTAGACCAATGCCTTCGGGAAACGAACCGAGCAGGTTGAGAATGGCGAGGACTCGGTCGGCGCCGTGAAGACTGACGACAGCGTCGGACTCCTCGACGATGCTGCTCTCGACACCCACCATGTCCGCCGTCACACTGGCCCCCTGTCACTTGGCAACGCTGTAACTATAACGAATCGTCCCATAATAGGAACACTGTTCCAACTATTAGAAATGAATGGCGCCTTACGAGCGACCTTCGCGTCGCCACGGCGGACGAGACCTCTAGCGAACTGCACCGGACAACATCCCTCGAATGAATACCCGCGCGGTCGCGAAGTACAAGATCAACGTCGGCAGCGCCCCGAGCAAGAGCCCCGCCATCAACACCGGAATATTTGATGTGTACTTCCCGCTCAGTTGTGCGAGCGTCGGTGTGACCATCTCGGTGTTGGGGGCGTGTAGTAACACCAGACTGATGAAGAGGTCATTCCAGATGTTGAGAAAGGTGAGGATGCCAACCGTGATGATGCCAGGCTTGCCGATGGGCAGAATCACTCGCAGAAAGATCTTGAACCAGCTGGCTCCGTCCACTCGAGCCGCTTCGACCACGGAGTCCGGAATCGCGCGAAAATTGGAACGCAGGAGATAGGTCCCATAGGGGATGTTAATGGCCGTGTAGATGAAGATCGCCGGCGCGAAATTATTGGCCAGTCCGGTTCGGGCCACCTCCACGTAGAGCGGCAGCAGCACCACGATGCCCGGCATGAACATGATCATGAGCATCGTCCAGAAGAGTACGTTGCCCAGTTTGATCGGTACCTTGGTAAAGACGAACGCGGCCAGTGATGATGCGAAGGTGGCCAGGATCACCGCCGGCACGACGACGAACAACGAGTGGAGAATACTTTGGAAGAACGGAACGGTGCTGAAGAGCGCCGAGTAGCTACTCAGGCTCAGGTGAGTCGGCAACCCGAATGGATTCAGTTCAAATGCCTGAGTGGTTCGCATGGAATTGACCGCCATGAACACCAGTGGATAGACCGTCGATACCCCAATCAGGCAGAGGGTCGTGAACACTAACCCGCGCGAGATCCTTGACCGCATTGTTACGATCCCTGCTGAACTTCGCGGTTAGGAAATAGCTTTACCTGAGCGATGGTAAGTGTCAACACGATCAGAAACAGGAGCAAGGCAAGCGCGGCACCGTAACCGAATTGCCCATTCTCAAACGTGGTGATGTACGTGTAGTAGTCAACGGTGGTCGTCGAGAACCCCGGACCGCCGGCCGTGATCACGTACACGAACGCGAACAGTGACGTGAAGGTGTAGATCACGTTGATCACGCTGAGGAACTGAAGCGAACCCGAGATCATCGGGATGGTGATCGAACGCAACCGCCTCCACCATGACGCTCCGTCAATCGCCGCGGCGTCATAGAGCGCGGTGTCGACCGTCGACATCGCCGACAGGAGCACGACCATGCCAAAGCCGAACGACGCCCACACGAGGGCGAGGATCACGACGACCCGTGCAGACCACGGATTACCCAGCCAGGAGAAATTCCCCAGTCCGAAGACACGAAGCACTTGGTCGACCGCTCCTCCGGGTAGGAAAAAGGTACTGAAGAGAACGCCCACGATGACCGGTGACAACACCATCGGGATGAAGAAGAGAAAGCGGAAAACCCGCCAACCCAAGACTTTCTCGTAGACCAGCACCGCAGCGATCAATGACGCGACGAGAATCAGTGGTACCGAAATGAGAAAGATGAGCGAGTTGAGCAGCACTTGGTAGATGATCGGGTTGTGAAAGATCAACTCGAAGTTCTTAAGGCCAATGAACGTACTGTTGACACCGTCCCAGTTGGTGAAACTGTGCCAGACGGTTGCTCCAATTGGCAGGACCATCAGGCCGAGGACCAGTAACGCCGCTGGCAAGAGAGCGACGTAGGAGAAGATGTTTCGCTTCCTGCGCGTCCGCTCAAGAGGTGTGGCCTGCAACGACGTACTCCTCACCGTTGCAGGCCTACTCTTTCGACTCACTGATTCTCTCCTCGATTTGAACGGACTTCACGCGTGCTACTCCAGCGCCTCGCGCCATGGACCACCCTGGATTAACCAGAGGTGGCGGCGGTGGCCAGGTACTGACTCATCTGCGATTGCATGCTGGCGGCCGCACTCTGAGGACTGAGCGCACCCGAAAAGACACCATTATTGGTCTGGTACCAGTACGAGTCGATGCTGCCGGGCATCACATTGTCGAAGGCCTCGAACAGGTTGTAGTGCTCGGTGTTGATGTACGAGCTCAGATCGGTGAGCAGAGGCTGTGCTTTAGCAAACGCCGCATTGGTCTTAAACGAGACGTTGTTTGGCAACTGACCCAACTCCTGAACTGAAAGACCTTGCACGGCTGGCGACGTCAGGAACTTGATGAGCTTCACGTCGGCCGCGACATTCTTCGAATTCTTGAAGATGACGTAGGAGTTGTTGGGCCCACCAGACAGCGACTTCATGTATTTCGATCCTGAAAGGACCGGCACAGGGAAGAGGCCAACGTTCTTTCCGAGCCCCTTGGTGATCTGGTCGTCGTAGTACTGACCAGTGATGGTCATGGCCGCCTTACCAGCTGCGAATTCAGCGACACCAGACGTATAGGTCAAGGTAGCGGCGTTAGAGTTCGTCAGACCGGCAGCGAAGAGCCCGCGCCAGGCCGTGTACGGCTTGATCAGCAGCGGAGAGTTAAGCGACTGCTTTCCGGTGTACATGTTCAAGACGCCAGTGTTGCCGCCAAGCCCTGAAATGAGGGAGTCGAGCGTCCACGCACCGAAATAGCCCTCCTTCTCGCCGAACTCAAAGGGGGTAATTCCCTTCGCCTTCAGCTTCTTGGCAATGGCAACCATCGCTTCCCAAGTGGTTGGTAATTTCCCAGTGATGCCCGCCTTGGCAAAATCGGCCTTGTTGTAATAGACGGTGTAGTAGTAGCCAGCGCCATAAGGAACCGCGTAAATGCTGCCACCGGTCTTGTACCCTTGGGTCACAAACTGCCATCCGGTCAGTGAGTTGATGTAGGACTTGCCCAACACCTTGTCAAGCGGCAAAAGAAACTTCGCGTTCTGAATGACCTGACCGCCCACGTAGAGCTGTCCGATATCGGGCGTCGTGCCGGCGAGCTCTGACGACTGCAGAAGAGTATTGAAACCAGTGGAGGAGCCAAATGGCTCCTGGAGTATCGTGACGTGGATATTCGGATTCACCTTCTCGAAGGCAGCGACGCCCTTCGTGAGAAACGACTTCGAAGCGGGAATTCCTTGAGAACCGGCGGCCAGAGGATCATTCCAAATTGTGATATTGGTGACCTTGCTGCTGGCTCCAGCAGTGGCGGACACGAGCGAGGCTCCCATCATGACCGAGGCCGCGAGCAATATCGTGCCCCCTCGCCGCCGACCCATCCTCGTTCGACCTTCCCCATTGAAACGAAACATATCGGCCCCCCTCAGGTTTCACTGTTCTAATAATTGGAACTACGTTCCAATTAACTTGTCGCACTGTAGGACAGTCGATGTCCATTGTCAAGTGCCTCTTGAAGTATTGATCAAGGCCTTCATGCGAGTCCCATCCTTCAAGCGGAATCGCGCCTTGGGTACACGCAGTAAATACCGTTCCTATTTTGTAAACGCAATAATTGCCACCTGTCCCCCAATCGTCAGTGCCGGTACCAGAACCAGCCACATGGCAAAGGCCTATCCGTTAATAACGCCTGCGGCTAAGAGCGGCAGTTCGCGAACTTCTCCGGCCAGCAACTTGTCGCAATCAAGCCATTTCCAACCTCAAGCAAACAGCGCCGTGTCAACTCCGATGGCATGGCAAGCAAGGTGTCTAGAGAATTGGGGACCCGCCAAAGTCTGATGTGTTCAGTTTGAAGACGCCCATCTAGATAGTGCGAAACCAGGTGCTTCCGAAGGCAGCGGACCGAATAGCTCGTCTCGGTGACGTCGTTCTTCCTCACTAAAGTCAAAGGCGGCCCGCAAAAGGAAAAAGTCGTGAGAGCGGCCAGGCGATGGTGATGGCTCTGTGGCAATGCCGAGTGTTGTGAGTTTGGTGATTCCGGTCGCTTCTATTAGTTGCGAGTGTCTCGCCGCCGTCAAGCCTTGGAGCAACCTGATCCTTTGAGATCGGTCAGACGAGTCAGCGAGGAATACGACTAGACCAGGCGCTCGAATGGAAAGCAGCGCATCGAATCCACCTTCGCGGCCGACAGACTCACATTTTCGAATTATGCCCTTTCCCAATCCAACGCGATCTAGAGGCGGAATTCGATCAAGGAACTCGATAACGTCGAGATAGTCCGCCGGACCGCTGAAGTTTGAATAAAGAGGATCAGTCTCCGCGGCACCGGCAATCATCGCGTCGATCACTCTTGCAAAACGATCATCAGGTTGTGTTCCAAAGAAAAGTTCTGGACGATCTTTCCACGCTCGGTCCCATGCGCCAGGCCTTATCTCGAATGGCGTGTTCGGGGGCAGATCGGCCTCAGCGATGTGCGAGGAGGCGATGATATCCCTTTCCGCCTCCAGGGGCAGAGCAGGCAATCCAGAGCGGGTGCGCCATCCCAAATAGCCAACTACCGATGCCGTACTAGCGAATCTCGAGTGCAGTAGGTTCCAATCCTCAGCAGCAATCACCACCGAAGGGACATGTGACGAGGTCGTATCCGGCACGTATTCCCACAAGTCGTTGTGATCGACAACGACGGCACCGGAAATCTCGTCAACGAGTTTAGGATCCCAAGGGATGTAGACACCTCTCTCAGATTGCAAGACCAATCCGGGCGGTGGCGACTTGAGGGTTCGCACGGTGCCATTGATCTGAGAAATGGCCTTCGCGATGTTCTTGCCAAGCCAAGCGTCACGGCGCTGAGGTGAATCATTCCCGACTTTCGGATCTCGAGATTTGATTGAGACCACCACAAGTTGATGACCAATCCAAAGCAGGGCATCGCCCACTTCGCGACGTGCTCCACCCTTGTCGATGAGAACGGGCTTGAAAACGAAGTCGGGTACACCAGCGCGAGCTGCGATATCCCGCATTCTGTCTTCAATCCAGACGCCGTACTCTTCGCTCACATTAACCACGTCGTCCTGCTGAATAGCCGACACCCATCGTCTCATAGACCTGGCTGTCGCTCACAATGACGAGGATAGAAGGCAGCGGTGCTCAACCCATTGAACTGAAAAAAGTGCGGTAGGACACGATGGGTCAATCGTTCTCAATTCGCTCCCCTAGCCGTAGCTCAAACTCCCCGCCGTCGGCCCCTCGAAATTGAATAGTGGTTCGACCTTGAAACGAGCCTGGGTCTAGCCAACTGTCTAGCCACGAATTCAAACGTGAGAGGACGTCAGTGGACGTTGGTGGACATTCAACTCCTTCTGGCCAGCAAATCTGGACGCTGAGCGACGTCCCTGGACATTCTGGAAACACTCCCAAGGTGCCGGGATCGAGACCCGGGCGGCCCACTGTAAGTAGGTGAACGTTCACGCTCTTGGACCCCAACGGTCGCGGTATTTCTGAACGAAATCGAAGTAATTGCATTTGGACACGATTGCGAAACGAGGTCTATTTGTATTTGTGATCCATGTTGCGCAGCGCGATAGGCCTCATTCCAGGCCTCGCACAATGTCAGCGATTCCGTCAGCGAATATTTTGAATTGAAGCGAACAGTAGTGAACTCGTATGAACTGAAAGCCTTGCAAAACAGGACTTCATGAACTTCTGCGAATACGTATGAACCAACCGGAATGGCATGGCATGCAAGAGATCGAGTTTCAATCCCTCAGGCTGCGCCGCTACCAAATGGGCGAGGGGCTCAGGTCTCGCAGAGTGGTCTAACTTCGGGATATGTCTGAGCGTACGAATGGATCGTCCCTAGCGTTTGCGTACATCTACGCACTGGGCTTGCTGGCCATCGCCACGTACATCACACACTTTTTCTCAGGGAACGCCACTACGGATACGTTCGTCGCTCTAATCCTCCTCAGTCCTTTAGGCCTTTTCTTGCTCTTCAGCGCAGTTCAAGTCATCCGTGGCGAGATTCACAGACGGGTCGAAGCGCTCGTGGCTACTCTGGCTGTCGCGTTATCGGATGACTGAAAGTTACGGAATTTACGTCTGTCGCTGGTCTTTGGAAGACTGCATGCAAATCTGGACGAGATCGAGTTGCAACTCAGAATTCGATGACAAGGCGGCCACGAGTTCCGCCTGCCTCGAGTAGACGGTGTGCCTCACCTGCCTGTTGAGGGGTGAAGGTTCGTGCAACGCGTAGCGACACCAGGCCATCTTCCACTTGCTGACGCAAGGTGTCGAGTTTGGCCCACTCCGTCGCGTAACTGCGTACCGAGA
>PKWY01000004.1:3082-3961 GCA_003132205.1 Acidimicrobiaceae bacterium | reverse complement strand
CCGGAATGGTATTGAGCGCCATCGCAGCTGTCGCAGGGGCGATTATGTACTGGGCCGTCACCTATCAAGGTACGGGCTTTCGTCTTTCCACCGTCGGTCTCATCCTCATGATTGCCGGGGCGTTCGGTTTCGTGGTTTCAGCGATTGTCTTCGCAGTATCGAGAAGTCCGAGGAATTCCACCAGACACACGATTGACCGTGAAGTGGTCGTTCAGCGACAACTCAAGTTCTCTTCACGAGGACTCCAAGTAGCGACGCGCAGCCAATGACTACGCCGTCCTTCGCAAGCGAGCTACTAGTAGAAATACCGCCCATCCGACGAGCCAATCGTCAAGAATACGCGAACCAGCGGGGAAAGGAATCCGAGCAATGTACATAGGAGGAGGAGCTGTCGTCTTGATTCTCGTCATTATTCTCATCGTCTTTCTTATGAGACGGTGAAGTCCTGATGATGGGCACAGCAAAGATTGGTTCAGCAACCGTGGTGCCGTCCGGTTTGTTCGATGCCCTGACAACGCTCAGGTATCGTTAAGAAGAAACTTGGCCCACCGCCTGTCGATTCGATGGCTTGTCCAGCGGAGTCTCGCTCGTGCAAGACGGATCGACGAGAACGCGTGAACTAACTGACAGAGAATTACCGCTCTTCGATAGATGAGAAATGGAGTGACAATGACCAACAAGGATAAGGCCAAGAACGCGGCTCAGGTTGTTAAGGGCAAGGTCGAGGAGGCTGCCGGCAAAACCACTGGCGACGACGAACTCGAAACCGAAGGAAAGCAAGATCAGATGAAGGGCAACATCAAGCAAGCTGGTGAGAAAGTTAAGGATGCATTCAAGCAGTAGATCCAATAGGCACTCAGCGAGCGCCGATGAAGTCTC
>PKWY01000004.1:0-2975 GCA_003132205.1 Acidimicrobiaceae bacterium | reverse complement strand
GGAGTGGGATCCGGACCTACTCGGGTTTCGTGCCGAACTGGAGTGCGTATTCGAGGACCGACTTCGCGACGAAGTCGTCAACATCAAGTCTCATGGCCCCTTAGAGGTCGTCTCGCAACTCGAAGAATTGATTCGTGCGCCGTCTGGTGCATCACTCTCGACGTATCTCCTCGAGTCGGGGACTTTGGATCAACTCTGCGAATTCTGTGTTCATCGATCCGCGTATCAGTTGAAGGAAGCCGATCCCCATACTTTTGGCATCCCGAGGCTGACGGGCGAAGCCAAGGCTGCCATGGTGGAAATCCAGTTTGAAGAGTATGGATCTGGCAACGCCGCCGAGATGCACTCCGTGCTCTTTGGCAACACCATGAGGGCGCTGAATCTCGACTCCTCCTACGGCTCGTACGTAGAAGTTTTGCCGGGCGTGACACTCGCCACCGTCAACCTGGTTTCGATGTTTGCACTCCACCGACGTTGGCGCGCGGCCCTCGTCGGGCATCTCGCGGTTTTCGAAATGACCTCGGTCGAGCCTATGGCGCGTTACAGCAGTGCGTTAGACCGCTTCGGTATTGGTCCAGAGGGTCGCCGCTTCTACGACGTGCACGTGGAAGCAGACGAGCGCCACGCGGTAATCGCCCGCGACCGGATGGTCGCCGGTTTGATCCGTGCCGAGCCGGAACTGGGTCCGGACGTGCTGTTTGGGGCTGCGGCCGTCTTGATGCTCGAACAAAGATTCGCGGCACACCTTCTCGATGCCTGGGGGAGTAACCGGTCATCCCTTATCTCTTCGAAGTTGAACGCTGGTTGAGGAGACCGGCGAATGATCCGGATGTCCCGCGTTAAGCGTCCTCATCCCTTTCTCTTGATGTGGCGAGGTCGTCGGGCTCGCGAAGTGACTCGTGGTGAGCTAATTGGTCTTGCTCGAGATCGTTGAGCTCGCTATCGTCGGCGACCTCAAGACGGACTAGAAGATCGTCGGCGTCCGGAGAGGACCGGATCAGTTCGTCGAGCTTGAGTTGCAGGACGAGATGATTGCGGCCCTGGGTGTGCTGCACGACGAACAACATCACCAACGTCACCGCGCCTGCGATGGTTGAAAACGCCGCCTCCCAACTCATCGGGAAGCCGTCGGCCGCGAGAACGACGCCGAAGATCAAGAGCAACACGACGACGAGGACTGTCGTCGTCGATCGCGATGTGAGATCGCCTATCCAATGCAAGACGCGGCTCATTCGCTTTTGAACCACTGAATGCTCCATGGATCCTCCTTCGAAGATGTTCGATTCATCTATGTGACCGGTGATCACGCTGGACGCGACTTCGCTCACCGAGACCGTGGGAGTCGAAAAGTTCTCGTGGAGAATGGAAGGCGACAACTTCAGCGTAGCAGTGCAGATCGGAACGCGAGCCTTTGCCGACCTGGGTCCTTCGAAACACGATCGTGCGCGTTTCCGGATGGACGCTAAAGAATTTACTGATGGATGTGAGCGCATCTGACGCGGACGGGTGCACGCCGCAGCCTCGTTCAGCGTGCTGCTTGCGGATCGCCACGATGACTCATCGACTTCGGGCGCGATTTACGGGGAGTCACCTTCGAAGCGGTCTTCAGGGGCGCCAACGCCGGCTTACCTCCTTCGCGATACGGCCGAACGTGGCAGTGCAACCACGACTTGGATTGACGCGTCCAGGTAGTCACGTCGCGCACCCACCACCCCTAAATCAGAGCCGCGGCGACTTCGTATTGGGAAGGATCCATGAACTTCTTCGAGGACGGAAGTATCCCAGAGATACGGAGACTTGGTGTCGAAGAAACCCTGGAAATTCAGACTGTGTGACCCACCATTGTCCTGGATTCGTGTCTCGGACCTTTAGATTGCATTGATGTCACTCTCGACTTTTGGCAACTTGTCAGTCGATCAAGCGATAGGACCTTCGCCACCCAGGAACTTGTCCAATTGGGTAGCGAACTCAGCGACGTTCCGCCGCAACCATTCGACCAGCATCGCAGCATGCTCCATTTCGTCGTTCATATTGTGAACAATGACTGCCTTGAGCTGAGCGTCGTCGCAGTCGTCAGCCCGTTGTCGATACCAGTCGATTGCCTGCAACTCCTCCATCAATGAGACAATCGCTTGGTGCGTGGCAATCGTCTGATCCGTCAGACGCTCTCGCGGCGCGTGTAGGTCTTCGCTGGACATTGGTCACCTCTTCTAACTCTGAAGGCAAATTGCTTCCGTCGGCATCATACGGCTCCGCCGAGCGACAGGCAAGAATTACCCGTGCTAGAAGGACCCCGTTTCCTAAGCCAAGTGGCTCAGGAAACGGGGTCCTTCTAGCGAAGCGAGTTTGTCTCGGGTGATCCACCCACACATCGATCGAAACCTCCTTGGCGGAGAGACCAACCCGACTCACCTGCCACGGTGCGACGAGACCCAATAGCTGACGGTAGAGCTCGGTGTCGTTCATGGCCCAAATCATGCCTCAGGCCGCTCTCTGTACAACCGATTACCACGGAGAACCCGGAAGCGCCTTCTTATGGCTAATTTGTTGTCTAAGCAACTTTAATACTACCTAATGAGGACATCGTTGTTGGCGTCTTGTCAGACCCTCAAACCCTAACGCTGGCGGTGGATCCAGGTTATTTCTGGCTGATTCAATGCGTGAGTGACATCAAGTTTAAGAGTCTTGGATAATGCCGTGTCGTATAATCGCTTCATTATGAGAAACGCTGTGGCTGAGAGCGCCCGCGATGGCAACGCTAAGCGACTCCCTCAGCACGTAGGCATCATTCCCGATGGCAATCGACGTTGGGCTCAAGGTCAAGGTTTCGAAAAACAGGACGGCTATCACTTCGGACTGCAGCCGGGTCTGGAGTTGTACAGCGAGTGCCTGGCGTTAGGTATCCCAGAAATCACCTTCTACGGATTCACCGTCGACAATACGAAACGTCCTGCTGCTCAGATTGAAGCCTTTCG
>PKWY01000040.1:67070-94751 GCA_003132205.1 Acidimicrobiaceae bacterium | reverse complement strand
CGTGGGCGTTGATGGCGACCAGCCCGGCGCGCCGGATGAGTTCGACGTCGCCCGACTCGTGGTGCTCGAGGAAACGCGCAATCAACCGCTCGATCGAGCCGATCAACGCAGGGTCGGCTGTGGAGCGCGAAGTGAGACTGACCATGGGGTCAGCCTACCGGTGCCTTAGCGTCTTTTCTGCTTGCGAGCGCGTGGCGTCACGGTCGTGGCGCGCTNNCGGGCTCGCGATGAAGATCGACGAGTACGCACCGCTCATCAGTCCGACGAACAGCGCGAGGCCGTAGTTCTGCAACGTCGTCGCCCCGAGCAGGTCGGCGCCGACGAGCAAGACGGCGAGCACCGGCAGGATGGCGACGAGCGAGGTATTGATCGAGCGCGCCAACGTCTGGTTCATGGAGAGGTTCACCATCTCGCCGTAGGTAATGTCACCGGACTTGAGGACCCCCCCGGTGTTGTCGCGGACGCGGTCGAAGACCACGACCGTGTCGTAGAGCGAGTAACCGAGGATGGTTAGGATCGCGATCACCGTGTCCGGCGTGATCTGGAACCCGAACAGCGAGTACACCCCGACGGTGACGAGCAGGTCGTGCACCATGGCGACGAAGGCCGCCACGGCCATCTTCGGCTCGAACCGGATGCTGATATAGGCAACCACCGCGACGAAGAACACGATCAACGCCTCGAGGGCCCGGTTGGTGATCTGTCCACCCCACGTCGGTCCCACGCTGCTCGTCGACACCTGGTTCGCGTTCACCTTCGCCACCTTCGCGAGGGCGTTGACCACGTCGTTCGTGACGCTCAGCTGCTTGTCGGCGGAGAGCGCGTTGAGGTCGGCGGTGACCTCGTAGGTGTCCTTGCCCAGCTTCTCCACGATGGGCTTCGAGAGGCCCGCCTTCTCGACCGAGTGGGTCACGGCGCCGATGGAGGTATTGGGCGCGAGGACTTCCCACGAGCTACCGCCCTTGAAGTCGATCCCGAGGTTGAAACCCCGGATGCTCAATGAACCAATACCCACCAGGATGATGGCGATCGAGATCGTGAACCAGAGCTTGCGCCGCCCCACGAAGTCGACCGTGGTGAGCCCGCGGTAGACGCGGCCGAAACGGCCCGGCGTTTTGGTCACGTCGCTCATTCGTTGGCTCCTGAAGAAAGACCCGCGGCCATCGAAAGCGCCGAGTTTCCCTGTGAACTGCGCCGTCCGAGAAGGACGACCATCGGACGAGTGAAGTACCACGTGATGAACACGTCCATCAGGGTCGAGAGGCCGAGGAAGAACGCGAAGCCCCGGACGTCGCCGACGGCGATGAGGTAGAGCAGGACGGCCGCCAAGAGACTGACCGTGTCAGCCGCCAAAACCGTCCGCCACGCCGACTTGAATCCCCGGTCGACCGACGACCTGATGGAACGCCCTGCTCGGGCCTCGTCTTTCAACCGTTCGAAATACACGATGTAACTGTCGACCGTGATACCAATCGACACAATTAACCCGGTAACACCTGCCAAGTCGAAGCTCGGGGCGAAGGCGGTATGGCCCAGCGCCGAGATGATCGCCCATAGCAGGGCCGCGGTAACGCTGAGTCCGAGGACGATGACCAGTCCGAGGGCGCGGTAGTAGAGAATTGTGTACAAGAGGACGAGCGCGAGGCCCACGAGGCCGGCGCCGAGGCCGGCGACGAGTGCGCTGTGGCCGAGCGTTGGTGAGACCGTTTGGGTCGTGAGCGCGACGAGGCGCACGGGCAGCGCGCCGAACTCCATGGCGATCGCCAGGTTCTTCGCCGAAGTCTCGGTAAACGACCCCGAGATCTCGCCTTGGCCCCCGAAGGAGGTGAACGTCGACTGGGTCGGTTGGATCAGCGGCGCCGACTGGATGACGCCGTCGAGCTCGATGGCGAGCTCCTCGTGGAAGTTCTCTTGGGCCACCTTGTCCCAGAGGGGGCTGCCCTTCGCGGTCAAGGTGTAGTTCACGACCCACTGATTCGTCTGGTTCAGTTGGGCGTAGGCCTTGCCGATCGACTGACCGGTCAGTTGGGACGCACCGAGCAGGTAGCGCACGCCGGGCGAGCCGAGCACCGGCAGGATGACCGACTTGTTCGGATCGTCGGCGGCCGCAGTGGTGCTCGCGACTTTGGCGTACTTGGGGTCGGGCTGGATGTTTTGGTTCGAGTCGTAGCCCGCCGCGGAGTTTGGGTTGGGCGTCACCGCGAGGTTCGCCGCGGTGAGCGCGTAGGAGGCGCCGCAGGCCGGCAGCGTTCCCGTGTAGGTGGCTACCTTCCTCGCCTCGGTGACCTGGCACTCCACCGGTCGAAACAAGAGCTGCGCGGTCTGGCCAACGGCGGCGAGCACGGCTCGCGCGTCGGTCACTCCCGGCACGCTCACCACAACGTCCTTGCCCTGCAGGTTCACCTGTGCGCCAGAGACCCCGAGCCCGTTCACACGGTTCGTGAGGATCTGCACGACTTCTTGCATATCGGCCTTGGTCGCGTGCGACGCAGGCTTGTAGACGACCGAAAGTCCGCCCGCGAGGTCAAGCCCCAGTTTGGGGCCCCATCCGAGTGACAGCGTGGTCGCCAACGAGCCGAATGCTACGGCAATCGTGAGGACCAGGCTGACGATCATGGACCGTCGTGAACCGACTTTTGGGGCCATTACTGCTTATCGCCTTCTGGGTGTTCGTCGTCCCTGGCCTCAGGCACCACCACCGGGTCGAACCGACGAGCGATCGCCGACGGCACGAACTCGAGTTCGACCCCGCTCGCGCTGCGAAGGGTGATGAACTCGTCGGTCTGGCTGACCACGGTGCCCACGAATCCGCCAATGGTCTGGGCGCGCTCTCCGATGTCGACCTTCTTCGAGACCTGGCGTGCAGCCTTCTGCCTCTTGCTGCGCGGACGAAGGTAGAAGAAGTAGAGGCCGCCGAAGACGATGACGTAAATGATCAGGATGTACGACGACGAACCGCTCTTCGTAGCGGCCTTCGTTGCTTCCAGCGCGGCTTCCAACATGTGTGTTTCCTCCGTCATTAGACAAAGAAACCCTAGTCGCTGGCGGGGTCCGCTTTAGACCAGTCCGCCCCCACGAGGGGTAATTCCCATGTGCCGGAAAGCCTTTTCGCTCGCCACCCGTCCCCTCGGGGTGCGAATGAGGAGACCCTCGCGCAACAGGAACGGCTCGTAGGCGTCTTCAATTGTCGCCGGCTCTTCTCCGCAGGCGTGGGCCAAAGTCGTGAGCCCGACGGGCTGGCTGGCGAACTGGACGCAGAGCAGCGACAGGATGCGCCGGTCGATCTTGTCGAGTCCGTATTCATCAACGCCGAACAGCACGAGCGCCTCGACCGCGACCGCAGTGTCGACCACCGGATGGTTCTGCACCGCCGCGAAGTCCCGCACCCTTCGAAGGAGCCGGTTGGCGATTCGAGGTGTGCCCCGGCTCCTCGACGCGATCGTGGACGCGGCGTCCTCTCGAAGCTCCACCCCGAGCAGCGCGGCCGAGCGTTCGACGATGATGGTCAGCTCGTCGGAGTCGTAGAGGTCCAGTTGACCTATGAAACCGAACCTGTCTCTCAGGGGCGCCGCGACGAGGCCCGTTCTCGTCGTCGCGCCGACCAGCGTGAAGTTCGGCAGGTCCAGTCGAATCGAGCGCGCCGACGGTCCGCGTCCGATCATGACGTCGAGCCGGCGGTCCTCGAGCGCCGGATAGAGGACCTCCTCGACCGCCCGCGAGAGCCGGTGAATCTCGTCGATGAAGAGTACGTCGCCGTCCTGCAGGTCGGTGAGCAGCGCCGCAAGGTCACCCGGACGCGACAGGACCGGACCGGAGGTGATTCGTATTCCGGACCCCATCTCCACCGCCACGATGCTCGCGAGCGATGTCTTGCCGAGTCCGGGCGGTCCCGCGAAGAGCAAATGGTCAGACGTCTGGTTGCGGGCCTTCGCCGAACCAAGAACGATCTCCAGATGGCGCACGAGCTCTCGCTGACCGACGAAGTCCGACAGGGTGCCGGGCCGCAAGGAGACTTCCGCCTTGCGCTCCTGCTCGTCGGCGACCGGGGCCACCGCGCTCGCACTGAGTTGCTCGAGGTCGATGTCGCGCCGGCTCATCGACGCCTCAAGAGTTGGAGGGCCACGCGCAGCGCCTCGGGCTCGTTGGACGGCAGTTCGACGTTTTCGAGGGCCTGGCGGACCTCCTGGCTGCTGTAGCCGAGTCCACGAAGAGCGTCGTCGATGGCACTCGAGCGTTGCGCGCTCTCCGCCAGCGCCTCGTAGGAGCCGGTGGCGTTGAGCTTGCCCTTCAGTTCGAGGACGATTCGACTCGCCGTCTTGGGTCCGATGCCCGGAATCTTCGCGACGCGCTTCACGTCGGCGCTCTCAATCGCGAGCGCGAGGTCGTTGGTGGACATGGTGCGAAGCGCGGCGAGGGCCGTCGAAGGTCCCACGCCGGGCGTGATCAGCAGCAGCTCGAAGAACTCGCGGTCCGCGTACGAGGCGAATCCGTAGAGAAGTATCGCGTCGGCGCGTACGACGGTGTAGACGAAGAACTCCACTGCTTCGCCGACGCGGTAGGCCTGCGAGGAGGCGACGTGAACCTCGTAGCCCACGCCGTTGACTTCAATGACCACAGCGCCACTTGGATAGTTGAGCACCACCGAGCCGCCGAGCCAGCCGATCATGAGGAGCTCACCGTTGGGTAGCGCTGCTCCATGCGCACAGTCATGAAGTACGTGATGGCGAGAGCCAGGGCGTCCGCGGCGTCTGGCGGCTTTGGGATCTCCGCCAGGCCGCAAAGCCGCGCGACCATCCCCTGAACCTGCGACTTGCTCGCCGCTCCGTAACCCGTCACCGCCAGCTTCACCTGCTGGGCGGTGAACTGGCGCACCGGGATGTCGATCGCCCCGGCGAGCGCGACCGCGACACCGCTCGCTTGCGCTACTGGAATGGCCGTCTTCGCGTTTCGCTGGTAGAAGATCCTCTCGACGACGACGGCGTCGGGCTTCGTCTCTTCGAGGAGCGACCGTAGCTCCACGAGGATCTGGCTGAGCCGCTTCTCGACCTCGGCCTTTGGGTCGGTTTCCACCACGCCCGCCCTCACCGCTCGAAATGACTCCAGGCCGCCAAAAGAGCCCTCCACGAGACCGAACCCGCATCGCGTGAGCCCTGGGTCGATACCTAGTACGAACATACGTTCGATACTAACCCGTCGGCGGAGCTTTGGCGGAGCTTTAGCCCTCGAAGGCGGCCAGGATCTCGTCGGAGATATCGAAGTTGGCGTAGACGTTCTGGACATCGTCGTGGTCGTCGATCGCATCCATCAGGCGAAGGATCTTCTTCGCCTCGCCTTCGTCATCAACGGGAATCACGTTTTGCGCCACCAGTGTCAGGTCGGCGCTGACGATCTTCACGCCGTAGCTCTCCAGGGCGTCGCGCACGATTCCCACGTCGTGCGGCTCGGTCGTGACGATGAAGTTGTCGCCGCTCGCGCTGAAGTTCTCGCCACCTGCATCCATGACCCACTCGAGAAGTTGATCCTCGTCGATGGGGCCCTTCACCTCGATGATCCCCTTGCGGTCGAACTGCCACGACACGGCACCGGGCTCGGCGATGGAGCCGCCGTTCTTCGAGAACACGTGCTTGATCTCGGCACTCGTACGGTTTCGGTTGTCGGTAAGTGTCTCCACGATGACCGCCACCCCGCCCGGGGCGTAGCCCTCGTAGGAGATCGACTCGTAGCGAACTCCCTCGAGCTCGCCGGTGCCGCGCTTGATGGCGCGCTCGATCGTGTCGATGGGCACCGATGCCTCGCGGGCCTTTTGGAACATGGTGCGCAGGCTCGCGTTCGTGGCGGGGTCGCCGCCGCCCTCGCGCGCCGCGACTTCCACCTGGCGGATGATCTTGGCGAATACTTTGGCGCGGGCACTGTCCTTCGCACCCTTGCGGTGCTTGGTCGTTGCCCACTTCGAATGGCCGGACATGGTTCCTCCTGCCCTTAGGGGCTTACGTATCGTAGCGAAACTTACAGAGAGCTGGTAAACAGCTCGTGGACGCGCAGGTCGTTGGTGAGTTCGGGATGAAACGAGCAACCCCACACGTTCTTCTGGCGAACGAGGACGGGATGCGCCCCGTCGCCGTGGTCGAGCGTGGCCAGCACCTCGACGTCGCCCCACCACGTCTCGATCTTCGGGGCCCGGATGAAGACGCCGGGCACCGGTCCTACGCCCACGACGTCGACCGCACTTTCGAAGCTCGCGATCTGGCGGCCGTAGCCGTTGCGGCGCACCGACACGTCGAGCGCGCCGTAACTCCACTGGTCGGACCTTCCGTCAAGGATTTCACTGCTCAGCAGGATGAGCCCCGCGCACGTGCCGAAGACGCTGAACCCCTCTTCGAGCTTGCGCTCGAGGACCGGACGGATTCCCGACGTGGTCAGGAGGTACGCAATGGTTGTCGACTCGCCGCCGGGCAGCACCAATCCGTCAAGGTCGTCCATCTGCTCGGCGCGGCGCACCGTGACGACGTCCGCTCCCACATCCTCGAGCATCGAAACGTGCTCGCGCACATCGCCCTGGAGGGCGAGCACACCAACGCGCGGCACTACCAACCGCGCTCGGCGAGGCGTACTTCGAGCGAGGACGTCTCGGCGCCGCGCATGGCTTGGCCGAGGCCGGTCGAGACGTTGGCGACGATCTTGGCGTCCTCGAAATGCGTCGTCGCCTCGACGATGGCCTTCGCCATGCGGACGGGGTCTTCGCTCTTGAAGATGCCCGATCCCACGAACACCGCCTCGGCGCCCAACTGCAGCACGAGCGATGCGTCAGCGGGTGTGGAGATTCCCCCGGCGCAGAACAATGGCACTGGCAGCTTCCCGGTTGCGGCGACCTCTTGCACGAGCGCCAGCGGCGCCTGAAGGTCCTTGGCGAGGGAGAACAGTTCGGACGCGTCGGCGCTCTGAAGGCGGCGAATCTGGGCGTTGATGGTTCGAAGGTGGCGTACCGCCTCGACGACGTTGCCGGTACCCGCTTCGCCCTTGGAACGGATGAGGCACGCGCCTTCGCCGATGCGACGAAGGGCTTCGCCGAGGTTGGTGGCCCCGCAGACGAACGGGACGGTAAAGTCCCACTTGTCGATGTGGTTCTCCTCGTCTGCGGGCGTCAGCACCTCGGACTCGTCGATGTAGTCCACATCGAGCGCCTGCAGGATCTGCGCCTCGGCGAAGTGGCCGATCCGAGCTTTGGCCATCACGGGAATCGTGACAGCGGCCTGGATCTCAGTGATCATCTGGGGGTCGCTCATTCGAGCAACGCCTCCATCGCGGCGGATGTCGGATGGCACGCGCTCGAGCGCCATGACCGCGACGGCACCCGAATCCTCGGCGATCTTCGCCTGCTCGGCGTTGACGACGTCCATGATGACGCCGCCACGAAGCATGTCCGCGAGACCACGCTTCACGACGGCTGAACCTACGGTTGAAGGGTTAATCGAAGAACTCATGCTGCCAGCCTAACTGGAGCAGGCTCACCACTCTTCGAGAGCCCGGGCCCGCAACTCCACGTCATCGAGATCGCTCATATCAGGCTCAGAACGGTCGCTCCAGATGTCGAACCAGATCCAACGCCATTTGGCGAAGGTCGGGCTCACGAAGAACGACGTCGAGGGGACGGTCTGTCGATTGCACTTGTGGAGGGCGCCCGCGAGGCCGAGCGGGTAGCGGATGGCGGCGGCGGCGACCTCGTCGGCCCGATAGGCGCTCCCGGCGCCCGCGAGGGTGCGTCGAGCAGCGTCGCTGATCGACGCGACTGAGGCGACGCTCTCGCGGTTGAGCAGTCCGAGGCGATGGCGCGCGAGGCAGTGCGCGACAACCCCTTCGAGTTCGATAAGCTCAAAATCCCTCATCAGAGCATCGGTGACGAAGAAGGAGAGTCCCAACCCGTTGGGAACCAGCGCGGCGTTGTAACCGGTATCTTCGACGATGAACGCGCTCACGCTGTCGACGCCGAAGGTCGCCACGAGACGGTCGAGCACGGTGGTCAGGCGCTGGCGATCCTTGGTCGTGCCGCTCGCATCGAACTGATCCAGCATGGCGGTGCCGAGCGACTCCCCGGACTTCTCGAACTTCAAAAGCGAACGGCGAAGATCCCACGCGTAAAGCAGCGCCACCACGACGCCCACCGCGGGCAGCCAGGCCACCGCGAAGACCCCGATGATCAGGGCGAGCGTCACGACGCCAACGATGATGGTCTGTGGGAGTTTCCTTCGCAGGGCGAACTTTCGAACCTCGTGCTGATTGACGTGACGCTCGGCCGTTGAGGGCGAGTACGGGTTCTGCCACGCGGGGTCGAGCACCGGAGCGACGTATCGAGGCCCGCGGTCGTTGGAGGAGTTCGATCGGCGTGAACGCGATCGTTGCTTAGTTGCCACGACCCAAGGCTACCGTGGTTCGTGGAATCGCTGGCGGGCAATCTCGTAGATGGTCTGGAACTCGTCCATCAAATGGCCCATTGACCAGCGTTCGGCGTGACGCCGGGCGCTAGCGATGGCCTCGGCGTTCTCGCCCGACAGGGCCTTCGCCACCGCCTGCTCGAGGCTTCTCTCGTTCGCGGGCTCAAACAGCACCGCGTGGCCGCCCGCCGCTTCGCGGTATCCCGGGATATCGCTCGCCACGACCAGGGTCTCGCTCGCCATCGCCTCGAGGAGAACCAGCCCGAAACTCTCGCCCCTGGTCGCCGGCGCGAGCAGGGCATTGGCCCGGCGCAGCCAACGGCGCTTGGTGGCGTCGTCAACCGCGCCGGCGAAGACGATCATCTCGTCGTGCGCGCACAGCAGCTCGAGTTTGGCGCGCTCGTCACCATCGCCGATCACCACGAGGCGCCACTGGTCGCCGCCACGGGCGTTGTGTTCGAGCACCGCGTGCACCGCGAACTCGGTACCTTTACGTTCTTCGAGACGGCCAACGCACACGAGCACGATCTCATCGCCGCGCTCGCGCGGCGTGGCGATGAAGCGGTCGGTTTCGAACCCGTTGAAGAGCACCCGGGACTCGACGCCGACGGCGTTGCGAATGGTGAGCGCGGCGGATTCGCTCACCGAGCTCGCCACGTCGATGTCCCCCGCGAGCGACTTCAGAAGCGGTCGGGTCAGAGTGAAGGCCGGTCCCCCGCCGCTGCGGTGGAACGTGGCCACCTGAGGGGTCCGGTGCGATCGCAGGATGGCCCAGCCGATCAACGGCGCGAAGGGCTCGTGGAGGTGCACCACGTCAGGCTTGAAGGCCTCGAGCGCCTCGCGGGCTTCGCGCGCAGCCTTGAGCGACAAGGTGAGCGGCGCCTTCGAGCCATTCGCCGGCAGCGAGAGCAGATGTCCGAAGCGCGCCACCTCGGCGGGCGTATCGTAGAGGCGGGTATCGGATGAATCGGGGCAGATCACGATGACGTCGCGTCCGCGTCGACTGAGCTCGCGGCTCATGGCGAGCACTTGCTCCTGGACGCCGCCAAAGACGCTCAACGCGTACGGCGACACCAGCGCGATGCGCTCGATCACCACTCGCTGAACCGCGGCTGAAGGATGTGCCACTGCTCGGGCGCGCGCCGGATCAGACCCTCGAGCTCGTGGGCGATCAGTTGGGTGACCCGGGTCACGTCGTCTCGAAGCCGACCCGTCCGCTCGGCCTCTATCGGGGGCGTCATGACTGCGAAGTGGTCGCGTCCGGGCCCCGCGTAGCACGCGGCGCCGAGAAGCGTGGCCCCGGTGCGAAGGGCCAGGGTCGCGGGTCCCGCGGGGATCGCCACGCGTTTGCCGAAGAACTCCACTTCGATGCCGCTGCCCTGGATGTCGCGGTCGCACAGCAGCCCCACGACGCCGCCGTTCTTCAGCGTCTGCAAGAGCACGGTGCCGGCGTGGGCGTTGAGGGGTTCAATGTCGATCCCGATCGCCTCGCGTTTCTTCTTGAACCACTCGAACAGCTCGCGCGGCTCGAGCTCCTCGGCGACGGCGGTCATGGGCATGTCGAGAGTCGCCAGGAACGCACCGCCCCACTCCCAGCTGCCAATGTGGGGAAGTGCGATCACGACCCCTCTTCCAAGCCCCTTCGCGGCGACGAGGTGCTCGAGGCCTTCGCCGATGACGAAGCGGTCGGTGATGGTCGATTTGCTCAACGCGGGCAGCTTGGCACTCTCGGCCCAGTACTGGCCGTAGCTGGCGAAGGCCCGCTCGACGAAACTCTCAAGCAGCCCCTCATCGAGCGCGACGCCCGGTACCCCGAGCGCGTGGGCCACGTTAGTGCTCAGGTGCGACCGTGCTCCCTTCATGCGGCGTCCAACAAAGGTTGAAATCCCGACGCCGAGCGCTACGTCCAACCGCTCTGGAAGACGCTCGAGGACCGCCCCCATGGATTTGAAGAGTGCGACGCGCGCTTGGCCGGCCACCAGCTAGTGACGCGACGCGCGACTTGGTCCTCGGCGAAGCCGGCTCGAGTGAGGGTGGGTCCGGCTCATCGAGGGCGCCGCGGGCGGAGGGCTCGCCGCAATCTGCCACACCCTCCAGAATCTCCCGGCCGCGGTCATCGCCGTCAGGACCAGCATCAGCCAAAGGACGGGGATGAAGATCTGGGTCGCGAGCAGGGCGACGCCGAGCAGCACCATCCGCTCGGCCCTTTCCATCAGACCACCCTTGGCGTCGAGGCCCAGGCTTTCGGCCTTCGAGCGCTGGTAGGAGATCATGAAGGTGGTCGTCAGGATCGCGAACGGCAAGAGCACCAGCTGGCCGTGGTGACGGGCGTCGAGGTAGTACGCCACCCCCCCGAGCAGCACCGCGTCAGAGAGCCGGTCGACGACCGAGTCGAAGAAGCTTCCCCGCTGGCTCGCTCGATGCGAGGCCTTCGCGACCGGTCCGTCGAAGAGATCGTGGAATCCGGTCAACGTGAGCAGGACGATCGCGAGGTAGAAGTACCCGACGGCGATGGCCCAAGCCGTCGCGCACGCGAAGACCAGACCCGATCCCGTGAGCACGTCCGCTGAAAAACCAACCCGCACCAGCCAACGGCCTATCGGCGCGGTCGTGGCGTCCACCGACTTTCTAAAATTTCCGTCGAACATTGATCCTCCGGATCCTTTTCGCGAAGTCTACCGGCGCTACCCGGCGACACTGGGTCTAGAACTGGGCATGGACCTTTTGCCAGGTCGACTGCAGGGATTCGGGCAGAACCCTCGTCTCGCCGATCGAGGTCATGAAATTCGTGTCACCGGTCCATCTGGGCAGCACGTGACCGTGCAAATGCTTGGGAATCCCCGCTCCCGCAGCCAGACCCAGGTTCATGCCGACGTTCATTCCGTCGGGGCCGTAGGCCGCCTCGACGGCGCGCACGGTGCGACGAAGGGTCCAGAAGAACTGCTCGTACTCGTCGTCGCTCAGCTCCTGCAGGTCCGCCACGTGACGCCGTGGCAGGACCAGGAGGTGGCCCGAACCGTAGGGGAAGGCGTTCAAGATGACGTAGGTCGCCTCGTTTCGAAACAACACCCCCGACGACGCGTTCACCTCGTCCTGGGCGAAGATGCAGAAGATGCACTCCCCCTCGTCGCGCGAGTTCTCGCTCGCGCTCGTGCCCGTGACGTACGCCTCGCGCCACGACGCCGAGAAACGTTCGAGCGGCACTAGAGCGCCTCGGGTGAGCCGTGGCTGGCGATCTCTTCGCGCAGACGGCTGCGAAACTGCTCGAGGGTGACGCCGCGCTCGGGATCGTTCGATCCCCGGGCGTTGATGCCCAGGGTGCCGCTCGCGACGTCGTCGTCGCCCACCACCAGGATGTAGGGGACCTTCTCCATCTTGGCCCGGCGGATCCGGGCGCCGAGGGGCTCGTTCGCCTCCTCGGTCTGCACGCGAACGCTGTCGAGGCGAAGCGCGGCCGCGACTTCGTTGGCGTAGGCGTCGTGGTCGTCTCGAACGCCGAGCACGCGGACCTGCTCGGGGCTCATCCACGTCGGCATGTTGCCCGCGTAGTGCTCGATCAGAATCGCCATGAAGCGTTCAACCGAACCGAAGAGCGCTCGGTGGATCATGATCGGCCGGTGACGGGCGTTGTCGGCGGCGACGTAGCTCGCCTCGAAGCGCTGGGGCGTCTGGAAGTCCAGTTGGATGGTGGAGAGCTGGTGGGTGCGCCCGATGGCGTCTCGCGCCTGCACCGAGATCTTCGGCCCGTAGAAGGCGCCGCCTCCCTCGTCAAGCACCAGCTCGAGCCCGACGCTTCCGGCGACGGTCGCGAGCGTTCTCTCGGCTTCGCTCCACTCCTCGTCGCTGCCGACGGCCTTGCCCTCTGGGCGCGTCGAGAGCTCCAGGTAGAAGTCGTTGAGCCCGAAATCGCGCAGGAGGTTGAGCACGAAGTTGAGCAGGCTCGTCAGCTCGTCGGACATCTGCTCGCGGGTGCAGAAGATGTGCGCGTCGTCCTGGGTCATGCCGCGCACCCGCGTGAGTCCGTGGACGGCGCCGGATTTCTCGTAGCGGTACACCGTTCCGAACTCGAACATTCGCAGCGGAAGCTCACGGTAGCTGCGCTGGCGCGACTTGAAGATCAGCACGTGGAACGGGCAGTTCATCGGCTTCAGGTAGTAGTTCTGCCCGTCGTCGAGCTCCATCGCAGGATACATGGAGTCGGCGAACCACTCGAGGTGGCCCGAGGTCTCAAAGAGCTCGGACTTCGTGATGTGCGGCGAGTTGACGAACTCGTAGCCGCCCGCCACGTGGCGGCTGCGCGAATAGTCCTCCATCACCCGGCGAATGGTCCCACCCTTGGGGTGAAAGACCGCGAGGCCTGGCCCGAGTTCGGACGGGAACGAGAAGAGATCGAGTTCCTGGCCCAGTCGGCGGTGATCGCGCTTCTCGGCCTCTTCCAACTGGGTCAGGTGCGCAGCCAGCGCATCCTTCGACTCCCACGCGGTGCCGTAGATGCGCTGCAGCTGGGGACGCTTCTCATCGCCCCGCCAGTACGCACCGGCGACCCGCATCAGCTTGAAGAAGCCAAGGCGTGACGTCGAGGGAACGTGGGGCCCGCGACAGAGGTCGCGAAACTCCGGGGTGTTCGAATACGTCGACACGACCGACGAGCTCGCCACCTCGGCGAGGTCCTCCTCGCTCGCGCCGGATCTGACCGCGTTGATGATCTCGACCTTGAAGGGCTGGTCCTTGAAGAGCTCGAGCCCTTCCTCGAAGGAGTACTCCGAACGGGTGAATGGCTGATTCTCGCCGACGATCTTGCGCATCTCGTCTTCGATGCGCGCCAAGTCGTCGTCGCTGAACCTCGCCCCACCGGGCAGCGAGAAGTCGTAGTAGAAGCCGTCGCGGATCGCCGGTCCTATGGCGTAGTGCGCCCCCGGCCAGAGCCGGGTGACCGCCTGGGCGAGGACGTGGGCGGTCGAGTGGCGAAGTACCTCGCGGCCCTTCTCGCTGGCGGGCGTGATGATCGCCACGGTCGCGCCATCGGGCAACGAGGCGCTGAGGTCGGTCAACTGACTGTTCACTTCGGCGGCGAGGGCGTCCTTCGCGAGACGGGCCCCGATCGCCGCCGCGAGATCGAGCGCCGTTGATCCCTCCGCCAGGGTGCGGTGGCTGCCGTCAGGGAGTTTTACATCAAGATCCGACATCGTGGCCTTTCGTCGCCTACAGCGTAATGCCGAGCAACGCGGCGCCCGGAGCCACGCTGAAGCCGGCGTGGGCCGCCTGGTCGATCCGTTCGAGCGCCAGGGGCGTGTTGAGATCGTCGTCGAGGGCGTCACGCACATCGTCGAGGACCGAGCCCGGACGGCCGGTCGTCAGCGTCGAGCGCCAGGTGGCGAGCCGAGACTGCGCCATCGAGAGCAGTTCGTCGCGCCACTCCCAGTCCGAGCGATAGTGCTGATCCAGCAACGCCAGGCGCACGGCCGCGGGCTCGGCCCGTTCGGCGAGCTGGGAGACGAAGACCAGGTTGCCAAGTGACTTGGACATCTTCGTCCCGTCGAGGCCCACGAGACCCACGTGCATCCAGTGCTTCACGAACGGCGCGCCGGTCACCGATTCGCTCTGTGCGGCCTCGCACTCGTGATGCGGGAACGCAAGGTCGCGTCCGCCGCCGTGCACGTCCAACGTGACTCCGAGGTCGCGCAGGGCCAACGCGGAGCACTCGATGTGCCAGCCGGGCCGCCCCGCGCCCCAACGTGACTCCCAGGCCGGCTCGTCCTCGAGCGACGGCTGCCAGAGTACGAAGTCGAGCGGGTCGCGCTTGCGCGGGTCGTCAGGACGGCCGCCGTGGACGGCCGCGAGTTCGAGCATGGAGTCACGGCTCTCGTGGCTGACCTGGCCGAACCGGGGGAACTTCGACACCTCGAAGAACACCCAGCCATCGACCTCGTAGGCGAGACCCTGGTCGAAGGTCTGTCCGATCAGCGTCAGTATCTCGGGGATCGCCCCGGTGGCGCGCGGCTCTGAGTAGACCGGCAGCAGGTTGATCAGTTGCATGTCGCGGTCGAACTTCGCCATCTCCTGGGCCGCGAGGTCCAGGTAGTTGACCCCCAGCTCACGGGCCTTGCGCAACATGTCGTCGTCGACGTCGGTGACGTTGCGCACGCAGCGGGTCTCGTGGCCGTCGTCGCGCAGGCGGCGCTGCAGCACGTCGAACGAGAGGTAGACAAAGGCGTGCCCGAGGTGCGCGGCGTCGTAAGGGGTGATCCCGCAGCTGTACAGCTTAACGACCGGACCCGCCTCAAGGGGAAAGACTCCTTCGCGCGCGGTGTCGTACAGCCGCATCAGTGGCTCAGCCCGGCCAACTTCACGTAACTGTGGGCCTTGTGTCGGATGTTGATCGATATGCACACCGCCGTGAAGGCCTCGATCGGGCTCGCGAGCGACATGGATCCGGCGACTACGCCCGTCAGGCCGGGCATCTGGTTCACCAGCTCGTTGACGCGCTTGCGTGCCCCGTCGTTGTCGGAGAAGATCACGACGTCGGCGTCGAGGCCGCTGTCGAGGTCCTCCATCTGTGCGGCGGGAAGGTGGTGGAACGCTCCGACGATGGTGCTGTCGGGCAGCGCGAAGGCTATCTGGGCGGCCATTGAACCGCGCGCCGGATAGAGGGGCACCAGTTCACGCCCTTCGCGACTGAGCGCGTTCACCATGGAGATGACGGTCTTGTTCGCGAGCTGGGCGCGAAGGGCGCTCACCGTCGCGACCGCCGAGTCCCAGGGCGTCGCGACGACCACGAGTTCGCACGTGGCGGCCTCTTCGTTCGTAGCGCCGCGCACGCTGCCGCTGCCGCGAGGGGTGATTCCCTTCGCCGTTTCGCTCGCTCGATCGGCGTCGCGCGATCCGAGCACCACGTCGTAGCCGCAGGTCGCCAGTCGAATCGCGACGCCGCGCCCGGCCGGTCCGGTACCGCCAAGAATGCCCACAGTCTCCATCGTTGTCCTCGTCGCTTTGATTGTCTGGAAGTACGCTAACAATATGGGACTACTCACCAATCACCGAATCCTCGTCACCGGCGTTTTGACCGATGACTCGTTGGCATTTGGGATTGCCAAGCGCGCGCTGGAAGAAGGCGCGACCGTCGCGCTCTCGGGAGCGGGCCGGGGCTCGTCGCTGACCCGCCGGACATCGCGCAAACTCGGTAACGTTGGTGAAATCATCGAACTCGACGTCACCGATCCCGCCCAGATCGCGAGCGCCGTCATCGAGGTCGAGGAGCGCTTCGGCCGCCTCGACGGGTTGGTCCACGCGATTGGCTACGCCCCGGAGTCGTGCCTCGGCAGCGGCATGTTCGCTGCCCCCTTCGCCGATGTCGCAATGGCGATGCAGATCTCGACGTATTCGCTGGCGGCCCTCGTCGGCGCATTTCGGCCCCTGCTGCAGAAGAGCGAGGCGCACGGCGGCGCGTCGGTCATTGCCCTCGACTTCGACGGAACGCGCGCCTTTCCCATGTACGACTGGATGGGCGTCATGAAGGCCGGGCTGGAATCGCTCGGACGTTATCTCTCAAGAGAGGTGGGGCCGGACAAGATCCGCGTCAACATGCTCGCCGCCGGACCCATCCGCACCATGGCCGCCAAGTCAATACCGGGTTTCTCCCTTTTCGAGGACACGTGGGCGGAGCGCGCTCCGCTCGGATGGGACGTCCATGATTCGAGCGCCGTCGCCGACACTGCGGTTGCGCTGCTTTCGCCGCTTCTTCGTGGAACGACCGCATCGGTCATCCACGTCGACGGCGGCGCCCACGCAATGGGCTAGCGCTCCTGGGTCGCGAACTGGGTCTCGTAAAGGTCGTGGTAGAGCCCACCCGCCGCCAGCAACTCCTCGTGCGTACCGCGCTGGACAATGCGTCCGGCTTCAACGACGAGTATCTGATCGGCATTTCTGATCGTCGACAAGCGGTGCGCAATCACGAGCGACGTCCGTGAGGACATTGTCTCCTCGAAGGCGCGCTGCACGGCCGCCTCGCTCTCGGCATCGAGGTGGGCGGTCGCTTCGTCGAGCACCACGAGCCGCGGTGACTTCAACATCAGCCTCGCGAGCGCCACGCGCTGCTTCTCCCCACCCGAGAGCCGGTAGCCCCGCTCACCGACCACCGTCGCGAGCCCGAGCGGCAGAGTCTCAATGAGGCTCCAGATCTGCGCGGCCCGGAGTGCGGCTTCAACCTCCGCCTCGCTGGCGTCGGGCTTCGCGAAGATCAAATTGGCGAGCAGCGTGTCGTGGAAGAGATGCGGATCCTGCGTGACGACGCCGACGGCCATGTTGAGCGAGGCGGTCGTCGCGTCGCGGATGTCGACGCCGTTGATCATCACCGAACCCTTGTCGGCGTCGTAGAGCCTCGACACCAGGAGCGAGATGGTCGTCTTGCCCGCACCACTGTGGCCCACGAGTGCGGTCATCGTGCCGGGCACCACCCGAAAGGAGAGATCGTGGAGCACTTCGCTGCGCGGGGTGTCGTCGAGACGCGCCACCGCTTCGAGCGACGCCAGCGACACGTCCGCGGCACCGGGATACGAGAAATCCACGTGGTCGAAGACGAGCTCCGCGGGCCCATCGGGTATCGCAACCGCGTTCGGGCTCTCCTTGATCATGGGTTCGAGGTCGAGAACCTCGAAGAGCCGCTCAAAACTCACCATGGCCGACATGTAGTCGATGTTCAGATTGGACAACTGGGTGAGCGGCCCGTAGAGCCGTGTCAGGTACTGCGTCAGGGCTACCACGGTCGCGAGCTCCGCGGGGTTGCGAAGAGCCGCCACCCCACCGAATCCGTACGCGAAGGCGGTCGCGAGAGCGGCAGTGAGCGAGAGCGCGATGAAGAAGAACCGCTGATACGTGGCCTGACGGATGCCGATGTCTCGAACCTGGCTCGCGCGTGATTCGAAGTACTCGAGTTCCTCCTTCGGTCGCCCGAAGAGCTTCACCAGCATGGCGCCCGCGACGTTGAAGCGCTCGCTCATCACCATGTTCATCTCGGCGTTCAGTTCCATGCCGCGCTGGAACAAGGTGCCGAGACGTCGACCAACCCGACGGGCCGGAATCAAGAAGACCGGGAGCAGGATCAGGGCGACGAGCGAGATCTGCCAACTGAGTACGAACATCGTCGCGAGAATGATAGACGAGAGTATGACGTTGCCGACGACGTTCGAGAAGAGATCGGTAAAGGCCTGTTGGGCTCCGACCACGTCGTTGTTGAGGCGACTGATCAGGGCGCCGGTCTGGGTTCGTGAAAAGAAGGCGATGGGCATCTCTTGGATGTGCTTGAAGACCCTCGCGCGCAGGTCGAAGATAAGACTCTCGCCGATGACTGCTGAGATTCGCCGCTCGAACATCGACAAGACCGCGTCGACGAGCGCGAGCACCGCAGTCAGCAGGGCTAGGCCAATGATCAGCCTCTCCCTATCGATCAGCCTCCCCCCCTTCTTCTTTAAGACCTGGATGATGATTTCGCGGAGCAGGAGCGGCGACACGGAACTCACGACCGCGCCGAGCACGACAGCGATAAGGAACACTATGAGCAGCGCCTTGTAGGGTTTTGCGAACTGGAGAATCCTGGGCAGCGTGCCCTTTTTGATCCGGTGCTCGAGGATCATGCGGTCTTTTCGCATTGAACGCATTCCCATGAGTCCCGCGCTCATTCCGCCGCCGTGCATGCTCATCCGGACTCCTTTGCCCCTAGCAGTGTAGGAACCGGAAGTCCCTTGTCACCCGGGCTCAGGCGTCGTCTAGGTGCCTCTTCAGTTCACGCAGGTCATTCTGATAGAAGACTCTCGCCTCTTCTCGCACGTGATCGAGCGAATCGCCAGCGCGCCCTTCCATCTCCCACGTCCGGAGGCTCACGACATTGCCCGGCTCTTCCCTCAACACCTCGAAGACCGCCCGACTCGTCATCTTCACGGCGTCGAGCAGCCCGGACACACCTCGCCCCTCGAAGCGCCAGTTCGGATTGGGCCCCGGGGATGGCTCGGACCAACCCATGGCGCGGAGTCGTTGCTCATCGCTTTCAGAGAGCGCCACTGCGTCTCCAATGTTGAGGTTCGAGATGACCTCGGCGATGATTCCGCCGTCGGGTTCGATCCAGAACTGCACGTACCGCACGTCCTCGAACTCGGCAATCGCCACGAGGCACCGTGGGTCCCCCGCCATGGCCCCGAGCATCTCGGGCAGATTGGCGACGAAGGAATCGACCGTCGACTGAACTGCGTTTCTCGGACCGGTGACGTGAACTCTTCCCACGTCGTCAGAGTACGAAGGGGGTGTGACGCTAGGAATTGAAGGCGCTCGAGACGATCAGGACACCGAGCGAGCACATCACGCAGCCGCCGATCGTTCGAAGCGCCACCAGGCGCTTCGGGGAGCTCGAAAGCCATTCACGAGCCGTACCCGCAATCAGCCCCCACGTACCGTCACTGCAGAAGGCCATCACGCTGAAGATGCAGCCGAAGATCACCAATTGAAGGGTGACGTTGCCCTTCGTCGGATCGACGAAATGAGGAAAGACGGCCGCAAAGAACACCAGCGACTTCGGGTTGAGAACTCCCACCGTGAAGCCCTGGCGCACAATATGCAGATTGGACGGACGCTTCGCTTCTCGTTTGGTCATGGCGTGGGCGTGGGCGTGGCGGTGGCGCAGCGCTTCGATCCCCAGCCACAGCAGATAGGCGCCGCCGGCCAGTTGGAGGGCGATCGAGAAATCGTGGTATCTGGACAACAATGGTCCAAGCCCGAAGGCGATCACGAGCGAGAGCAAGAGGGTCCCGAGGCTGTTGCCGAGCACAGTCAGGACCGCGACTGTGCGACCCCAAGCGACGCCGCGGGCCAAGGTGAAGAGCACGCTGGGCCCGGGAACCATGATGATGACGATCGACGCGACCAGGAATGCTGCGAGGTGGCTGCCGCCAATCATTGCCGAAACCTTCCGACTATCCGATCCACCGCGTTAAGGCTGGCCCCGATGCTGAAGCCCACGGTCGCCGCGAAGAATGCAGTTCCTACTCCCACCGTGCCACCCATGAGCCAACCAATGATCAGTACCACGACCTCGAGTGTCAAGCGCACGTACACGACGCTCACCCCAAAATGTCGATGAAGACTGGTCATCAGGCCGTCGCGGGGACCGGGCCCGAGTCCGGTCGTGAGATAGAGCGAGCTTCCAATACCGATCGCCACGACGGCGCCAACGACGAAGAGGGCCTTGATGAGGTAATTATGCGGCGTCGGCACGAGTGCCGCGGTGAGATCGAGCACGTACGCGATGATCACGAGGTTGGCGATCGTGCCGAAGCCGGGCCTTTCACCCAAGGGGAGCCACGCCAGGAGAACGACGCAGCTGATCAATGCGGTGGACCAGCCGAGGGAGATATGGGCGTGGCGTGCAACACCTTCTGCGAACACCGTCCACGGCGTGGCGCCCCAATGGGAAACCACGAGAAGTCCCTCCCCCACTCCGAAGAGCGATAGTCCCACCACCAGCGGCAAGATCATTCTGGGGCGAAAAGACCACGTGCTCGAAGCCCGCCACGGGGTCGCCGGGATCTTGTGGCTGAGCTTTATCATCCAGTCACGCTACCCGTTTGGCTCCAAATTACCTTGCCGGGCACGGTAGGCCGGCGCTTCCACATCGACACGCATGGCTGGAAACCCTTGAGTCGAAGAAGGAACGCCTAGCCGGAACGATGGGCCGAGCCACTCGTTGAGGGTTTCAAGTGGAGCATGACGCCAAGGATCAGCATGGCCGTGCAGATCACGATTGGCGTGATCACCGGCCCAATCCAGGTCACAGGAATAAGAAAGAAAACGTCGCGGGTGAAGAAGCTGCCCGGCCAGTTGTCGAGAATCCTCAAGAACAAGTAATAGCTGAGGTCCCAACAGGCGAAACTCACCATGAAAGCCCCGAGACGGGACCTCCAGTCTCGGGCGGTGACGAACGAGATGCAGGCCAGCATGACGATCGTCGCTGCCTCTCTCGTCACCTCGACGTCGCCTAGACGACCACTCGGCAAGATCGAATGTTGGGGCGAAACGAAGGTGATGAAGCCCAGATTAAGCAGCACCTTGTAGTTGGAAATCGCGTAGTTCGCATTGAACTTGATGAGCTCTCGCAGGTAGTACACGACCGCAGCCTCCACGAAGCCGAATGCGGTTCCAAAGATGATCAGCGACACAAGGTTCGTCCGCCGACTTCTGCTAACGCCCGTTGCGTGACCCACAAGGTCAGGCTAACAGCGGGCACATCGAGTGATCGAATGGCCGAAATTCCAGGTTTCGTGTTCAACGCGAGACTCGAACTCCGTTGCGTACCCGTCACGACTTGGTCGCAATCAGGACCTTCTCGTTGGTTACCATGCGCCACTGATGACCCTGCGCCTTCGCGCTTAAGAATCGAAATCGAGGAATCAATGGACGTCGCTTCACCAATCCTTCTCACTCCCGGTCCGCTCACGACGTCACAGACCGTGAAGCAGGCGATGCTGCGCGACTGGGGTTCGCGTGACGCAACGTTTGTCGCGATGAACCGCGAAATACTGGGAAAGCTCACCAGTCTCGTGCACGCGACCGAGACTCACGTGTGCGTTCCAATCCAAGGCTCGGGCACCTTCGCGATTGAAGCGGCCTTGACCACCCTCCTGCCATCGGCCGGTCATCTACTGGTGTTGGTCAACGGCGCCTACGGCACGCGGATGGTCAAGATTGCGGGCCTGGCGGGCCGGACGGTGAGTGCACTCGAGTCGCGAGAAGATGAGCCGGTCGACCCGGCAGAACTCGATCAGAGACTGAACGATGACCCCACCATCACTCTCGTGGCCGTCGTGCACTGCGAAACGACGTCTGGAATCCTCAATCCCATCAACGACGTGGCGCGAGTCGTAAGGGCTCACGGGCGCGCCTTGATCATCGACGCCATGAGCACTTTTGGGGCTATCGACATAGACGCGCGAGAGATTGAATTCACCGCCGTCGTCGCATCCTCCAACAAGTGCCTCGAAGGGGTACCTGGGATGGGCTTCGTCATCGTCCGACGAGACGTCCTCGAGAACTGCGCAGGCAACGCCCACTCACTGACTCTCGACCTCTTCGATCAATGGCAAGGTTTCGCGAAGAACAGTCAGTGGCGCTTCACGCCACCGACCCACGTCATCGCTGCTTTACATCAAGCTCTCGAAGAACACGCGAGAGAAGGCGGAGTCGACGCGCGCGGTGCGCGTTACGCCCTTAACCACCGGATCCTGGTCGACGGAATGGAGGCCCTCGGCTTTCATTGCTTGCTGGCGCGAGAGGTGCAGGCGCCGATCATCGTGACGTTCCACGTTCCCGCCGACCCCCGATTCCAATTCGACGACTTCTACGATCGTCTTCGCCGCAAGGGATTCTTGATCTACCCCGGAAAGCTGACCGTCGCCGACTCATTTCGAATTGGCTGCATCGGTCATATTGGCCCAGAACAGATCAACGAGGCGCTGACGGCCGTGGGCTTGGTCATAGACGAAATGGGCGTCATCGACTGCACCCCATTGTTCGAAGTCGAGAACTCTGGCGTCGACTGAGACCCAGCGAAGTTGGCCGGAGAAACTATCGGCGATCCTCGAGGCCTGCGGGACCTCATGCTTGCTTACGCCAACCCCTCGGTCACTCCGGCTGACCGCTTCGTCGTCACCTAGGCCGAAAGCCCATGGATCGGTGACTCACTGACGGAAGTTTGATACTTGCTCGTGAGGGAAACTGATCGGGTTATCGACTCACCAACGGGCAGCGACAGCAGCGCCGCAAGAAGCAGCGTGATCATGGTCGAATGACTTTGGCGAATGGTGCCCTCAGCCGATCGCAGCACGGCGAGCAGGATCACGAGCGAATACTCCGCTCGTGATCTGGTGAGCACCACGCTCTTTGACATCGGTACGCCACGCACGAACTGCACCCGAGACCTCAGAAGCCCGATCGGCATGCCGAGGGAAATCCCGACGAGCCCTGCGAGCAGGTGCCACGCGCTCAAGTTGAGCTCATGGAGAAGAACGGGTCCGACGACAACGATCGCCATCAACGGATCGAGCCACTCGAGGGTGAGAGGTCGGATTCTTTGGCGTGGCTGCAGGGTCTTCGCCAAGGGGTCAGACCGGCCTTTGCGAACGAGGGACGACGAGATAACGAGGAAGACCAGGAGAATGATCAACTGCGCGCTGTTCTCGGTCTTCATCGCGATTCCATTCAGTCGGCGCTGCCTACGAGCGATGCTACTGAGTGGCTTCGCGAGTCGGAACGGATCGGCTGTGCGTCGGTTCGCGATGGTGACCGGGTGCTCAGGAGATGCCCATGAACGTTTCGGGCCACGATTGGTGGGCGCTGGGGGACTCGAACCCTCGACCTCAGCCGTGTGAAGGCTGCGCTCTAACCAGCTGAGCTAAGCGCCCGGATTCATAATCCTACCTTGTACCTTGAACGCGTTCATTTCGTCGGCGTTGTATCCTTCACCTGTGCCAGAAAACCTTGATTCATCGCCGGAGCCGGCGTCGCGCTTCGCGCGCCGCCCACGTCGCCAGTCCGCAGTACCCCGTGAAGTGGTCATGGGCCTCGACAACATGGAGAGGGGCATAAGTCTCTTCGCCGGGGCCATCGCGATGATCTTGGCCGCCGTCGTCAGCCCCCACCTCTTCAAGAACACCCTCGTCACCGACACGGTGAAGCACGTCAAGGGCAAAGCGTGCCCCGCTGGTTATCACCTGGTGGTGTCGCTCTGCGAGAAGACGCACCTGACGCATCCGTCGGCGTGGCTTCCCCAGTTCCTCGAGATTCTGATTGTTGGCCTCTTCATCATCTTCTTCGCGCTCCGGCGCAAGCGCGCCGGAGTCGCGGTCTGCGGGCTTCTGCTCGGACTGGCCCTCGGCTCGGTCGGCCTGCCCTTCCTCTTCGTGGGCGGATGGCTCGTCATTCGCGCCTTTCGTCTCCAGAAGTACGGCGACGCATCCTTTTCGGGTTCATCCCGAAGGGCTCGCGAGCTGGGCCAAGCGCGCAAGGAAGGCCGTGCGCCCGCGACCCGCAGGACTCGAGGCGCCAAGGGCGCCACCGCGACCAAGTCCGCTCCTGTTCCGGCTCCCTCGAAGCGGTACACCCCAAAAAAGCCAACTCGCCGCGGCTAGAACATGGCGCAGCTCGGTCTTGACTATCCAACGAAATGGGGCCGGGGGTACACCGCACGCTTCGTTCGTAGTCTCTTTCAGAGTTATTTCCTCTCGCCCGTCACCCGTCGCATGTCGTCGCTCGAGGTCCGCGGCATCGAGAACATCACCGGCCGCGGGCCATTCATCTTTGTGGCCAACCACACGAGCAACCTCGACACCCCGCTGGTCCTCACCGCGCTGCCAAAGTCCGAGCGCAAGCGCACGGTGGTCGCGGCGGCGCTGGACACCTTCTTCATGGATTCGCGACGGGCATTCCAAACGGTGCTCTTCTACAACGGTATTCCCATCGAACGGCACAAGGTCAATCGACGAAGCGCGCAACAGGCCCTCGAGCTCATCCAGGACCATTGGAACCTCCTGATCTATCCAGAGGGTGGACGAAGCCCCGACGGCGTTCTTCAGGAGTTCAAGGGTGGCGCCGCCTACCTCGCCGACCGATCAAAGGCAACCGTCATACCCACGTACATCCATGAATCGGGCCTTCTTCGCGGCCCCAAGTACGCCAAGGCGCCTCAGTTCGTCGAGGCGCCGAGCAAACGCCGCCACCACGTCATCGTGGCCTTCGGACCTGCGCTGCATTGCGAAGAAGACGAGAACATCCGGCGCTTCGGGGTTCGAATCAAGGAATCCGTTGAACAACTTGGCCGAGAAGTGAGCGGCGACGTGACCTTCGGCGTGAAGCGCCCTAGCGACGACTGAGCGTCGCGCATCGCTCGGCGTAGAGCCGGTCAGCGACGCTGTGCACGGGTTCGAGCTCGTAACCGAGTACTGACTCCAGCACCGCGTCCGCCAGCCACGGATTGAGAGCGAGCACCGGACCGTGGGCGTAGGTCGCCCAGATGTTCCCCGTTCGGTACCCGTCTACGGCTCCATCGTTGCCCCTGCCACGAAGCACGTCGCCGATGGGTGAAGTGCCTCGGCCGAGCGTGGTGTGCCCGCCGTGGTTCTCGAAGCCGACCAGCAACTTCTCGCCCACGCGCACGCGGAGTTCCCCGACCGACCTCGTTGCTCCCCGGGTTGTTTCGGCGTCCACGAGGCCGAGCCCTTGATACTTGTCGTTGCCCTCGACGCTGAACGACTGGCCGAGGATCTGCAGTCCCGCGCACACCGCGAAGACCGTCGCGCCATCCTTCACCTTCTCGACGAAAGAGCCCGACGACAGCAGGTCGCACGCCAGGCGTTGTGGACCGTCCTCTCCCCCGCCGAGCAGGTAGATGGACGCCTCGGGAATCTTCTCGTCGAGCTCCACCGGAACCAAGAGCGCGTGCACGCCTCGCAGGCGGGCGCGTTGGGCGAGAACCAGCCCATTGCCCCCATCGCCGTACGTGCCGAGCAGGTCGGGCAGGAGCGTCGCGATCGTCAGCACGGCGCCGACCTCGCGAGCCATTCGCTGAACGCCGTATAGTTCGCGAGTAGCGCGACCGGCTGTGAGGAAGGGGGCACCCGGTTGAGGTCGTCAACCACTTCGAACGCCACGCCGCCGTAGTCGAGGCGCGTCGCCAAATCCAGCCGACGGTCGCCGAAGCACCACACCCGGTGCCCTCGCAGCTTCTCGAACGGCACGTCGTACAGCCACGAAGGGTCTCGACCATCGGCGACGCGAGCGTTGATCGCCACCCAGACGTCGGCTTCATCGTTCTGCACCGTCGAGAGCAGCGCATCGAAGCCTGACGGATTCTTCGCCAGCAGGAGTTGCAAGGTGTGCCCGTTCCACTGGCGAAGGGTGAAACGCCCCGCTACCGCCCGTACCGCGTTTATCCTCTCCACCGCATCAAGAGGCGGGACGCCGACTTCGCAGAGCGCCGTGATCGCGAGGGCGGCGTTGGCCTCGTTGAACGCGCCGGGTATCGAAAGCTCGAGCGGGACCTTCGTCTCGCCGACGCTCAGTCCGTCTCGCAGCGTGGTCGTGATGGTCGTGGGCTTCGCGAATCCGCACACGCAGCTCCAGGTTGATGTTTGAAGGTTGAGCGCGAGCGTGCAGCGAGGGCATGACTTGGCGTCAGCCATCCACTGGGTGGGGACATCGCACCATCGGACATTGGTCGCGCCCATGGCGGCGTAGACGACCAGCGGATCGTTCGCGTTGGCGACAACGGTTCCTCCAAAGCCGCTTTCCGCTTTCAAGCACTGCTGCCACCGTTCGGCCATCTGGCGGACCTCGTTCGCCCTGTCCAGTTGGTCGCGCGAGAGATTGAGCAGGACGACGACGACCGGCTTCACCTGTCGCACGACCTCCGGCAACCACGCTTCGTCGACCTCGAGCACGGTATGGACGAACGAGGACTGGACGAGGGCGGCGACGTGGCCGGCGGGCATGTTGGCCCCGGTCGAGTTCGTGGTGACCGCCGTTCCCCATCCGGCGCCCACCATAGCGGTGGTGGTGGTCTTTCCGTTGGTGCCACTTACGAGAATGGTGGTTCGGTCGCGAGCCAAGTCAGTCAGTAGCTTCGGTGCGATCTTCAGTCCCACCCGCCCTCCGGCGACGGTCCCCGATCCCCGCTTGGCGACCCGCGAGGCCCAGTTCACGGCTCGAACCGCACGCGCTGCCAGTCGGCTTCGCACTGACGGGCTCATACTCATTGACCTCACGCTAATCAACCCGGAAAACACAAAAGGACCAACCGGGGGGTGGTTGGTCCTTTTGCAAAACCTATGTAGTACTCAAAGGGGGGTTTCGAGTAAAACAGGCTGAATCCATTATGACGCCCCGCTGCATATCAATCAAGCGGATATGAGTGATACTTGTCATCTATATACTTGATACATGGAAATTCGCCAACTGGAAGCGCTCGTCGGCATCGCCGATCACGGCACCTTCTCGAGTGCCGCCGAGGCGCTCGGCACCGTGCAGTCCAATATCTCCAACCGCATCGCCCGCCTCGAGAGCGAACTCGCCACCGAGCTGGTCGACCGCTCCTCGGGCGCGCTCACCGAATCAGGGAGCGTGGTCGTCGACCGCTCGCGCCGCATCCTGGCCGAATTGGCGGCCATTGCGGCCGACGTCTCGGAGTTGAACGCCGACATCCGAGGGAAGGTTTCTCTCGGCATGATCGGCACGGCAGGCCGGTGGATCGTTCCCCTGCTTCTCGAGGCGCAGCGATCCAGGTACCCCCACATCGCGCTTCGAATAACCGAGGGGACCAACTCGGTCATCGAGCCCCAGCTAGTCAACGGGCAGCTCGACATCGCCGTGCTCGCCTGGCCAGTGCTGGCGCCGGAGCTTGTCGAGGTGCATCTGTTCAAGGAGGACCTCGTCCTCATCGTAGAAAAGACCCATCCGCTCGCTCAGGGAGGTGACACGGTCACCTTCGAAACCTTGTCCCACTTCGAATTGTTGCTCCCGTTCCCCGGAACGCCGATTCGCCGCGAGATCGACGAGGCCGCCCGCGCTCAGGGAATCGAGCTTCGTCCCATCATCGAGCTCGACGGACTGCGCACCATCGCTTCGCTCACCTTCGACGGCCACGGACCGTCGATACTTCCCGCGACCATGCTTTCGGCGCACCTTCGCGACAAGTTCACCGCAGTGAAGATCGACGGCATTTCGCAGCGGCGCGTCAGCATCGTGACTCGCCGCTTCGGATTCCCGGCGGCCCCAGTGCGAGCGATCCAGGCGCTGCTCCTCGATGTCGTGGAGGGCGCGGTGACGACTCCCGAGGGCGTGTTCGTCCCGGCCAACCCCCCTCTGCAATAGTTCAGGGCGTGACTTCAACTTCACGTGACGAGATCGCCAGGGCCATCGCCAAGCGCGACAAGGCGTTTCGACCGGTCGTGCTCTACGCCGGGAAACCACCCGCCCGGCGCAACGCCCGCGTCGAGGAGCGCTTTCCCTCTTTGGTGCGCTCCATCGTCTTTCAACTCCTCGCGACGTCGGCCGCCACCACCATCCACACGCGCGTGACGCAGGCCTGCGGCGGCACTGTGAGTGTCGACTCGATCCTCCAGACCGGCTATGGCGATCTGAAATCTGCTGGTCTTTCTCGAACCAAGACCGAGGCCATGATCGATCTGGCAGAGCACGTGCGAGACCGGCGGGTCGACGT
>PKWY01000040.1:0-67008 GCA_003132205.1 Acidimicrobiaceae bacterium | reverse complement strand
TTCGGGGTGCGCAACGGATGGAGCATCCTTCACGATCTCAACGAGATGATCAGCGAGACCGAACTTCGTAGCGCGGGCGAGAGGTTCGAGGGGATGCGCACCGAGGTTGCCTGGTACTGCTGGCAGGCCGTCCATTCCCAGCGCCTCGCAAAGTAACCTCGAGTTCGTGCCCCCAATCTCCCTGAGCGACTTCGAACGCGACGCCTTGGAGGCCCTGACCGCCTACGCCACCATCCCGTGCCTCTCGCCGATGTTTGACGACGAGTGGGAGCGCAGCGGCCACATCGACCGGGCCGTCGAGCTCTTGGCCGACTGGGCGCTCGCGAGGACACTCGCCGACTTCGACGTCTCGATCCACCGCCTCGCAGGTCGCACCCCCGTGCTCTGCGTCACCGTCGAGTCAACGGGCACCTCGTCGGGCACGGCCGTCCTGTACGGCCACCTCGACAAGCAGCCGCCCTTGGGCGCCTGGTCCGAGGGCCTCGGTCCCTTCGCGCCGGCACGTCGCGGCGACCGGCTGTACGCCCGAGGAGTCGCGGACGACGGCTACTCCACCTTCTCGGCATTGCTCGCGATCGAGGCGATGGAAGCGAACAACGTCGCCCACAGCCGCTGCGTTGTCCTCATCGAGGCGAGCGAGGAGAGCGGCAGCCCCGATCTCGAGGTGTATCTCGATCACCTGACTGAGCACCTGGGCGACGTGGAGCTCATGATCTGCCTGGATTCGGGCGGACTCACCTACGACCGACTTTGGCTCACGACGTCGCTTCGCGGCATCGTCAATGTCGTGGTCACCCTGAACGTGCTGACCCAGGGACTCCACAGCGGTTCGGTGAGCGGTGTCGTGCCCTCATCGTTTCGATTGCTGCGCCAGATGCTCGATCGGGTGGAGGACTCGAGCACCGGCGAGATTCTTGTCAAGGAGCTGCACGCCGAGATCCCCGCCGAGCACGTGGCGGCGGCGAACGAGGTCGCCGCCGAGTTCGGCGACCTCCTCACTGAGAGCCTGCCCACGGTCGACGGCGTCCCGCTGATGGGAAGCTCCGCCGCTGATCGCGTGCTTCGAAGCACCTGGCACCCCACGCTCTCGGTGGTGGGCATGGGCGGGATCCCTGAGCCGGAGATCGCGGGCAACGTGCTTCGCCCCTACACGACGGCGGTCCTTTCGTTTCGCCTGCCGCCCAACGTCGACGCGCAAACTGCCAAGGCGGCGATCTTCGAGGCGCTTCGCACCGATGCCCCGCCCTCAGCGGTCGTCACGATCTCCCAGGCGGCGAACGGATGGATGAGTCCCCCCTTGAAGCCATGGCTGCGCGACGCGCTGAACGACGCGTCGCAGAAGGCTTTCGGCCGGGCGCCCGGCTTTTCCGGCGAGGGCGGCTCCATCCCGTTTCTCGCGTCGCTCGGCATGCGCTACCCCGACGTGCAGTTCGTCGCGACCGGCGTGCTCGGCCCCATGTCGAACGCCCACGGCATCGACGAAATGCTGGATCTGCCAATGGCGGTAGGAGTCACCAATGCAGTCATTACTGTATTGAGTGCCTACGCCGAGAAGACGGACCGAACATGACGCAAAAAGTTGATCTATGGGTGGACCCCGCGTGTCCGTGGGCCTGGATCACGTCGAGATGGCTCCTCGAAGCCACGAAAGTTCGCGATATCGACGTTGACTTCCACGTGATGAGCCTCGCGGTCCTCAACGAGGGTCGCGACCTGCCTGCGGAGTACGAGGAGTTCCTGCAGCAGGCGTGGGCTCCCGTGCGCGTCCTCATCGCCGCCGAAGAGCGCCACGGCCGCGCCGTCGTCGAACCTCTGTATTCGGCCATGGGCACGCGCCTGCACGTGAAGGGCGAGAAGGACATCGATGCGATGATCGCCAACTCGCTCGCCGACGCCGAGCTCGAGGCGGACCTCGCGCAAGCGGCGGCCGGCGTGGAGTTCGACGAGGCCCTGCGAAAGAGCCACCACGCCGGCATGGATCCCGTAGGCTCCGACGTCGGCACGCCGGTGATCCACATCGGCGAGGCTGCCATCTTCGGTCCGGTCGTCACCCCGGCGCCCAAGGGCGAGGCGGCTGGCAGACTCTATGACGGCGTCCTCGCAATTGCGAGCACGCCGGGCTTCTACGAACTCAAGCGATCTCGAACACAAGGACCGACATTCGAATGACCACACGTCTCGTACTCAACAATGGAACACCACTTCAGTTTGCGGGAGACGCGAACGCGCCCCACGCGATCATCGTGCTGCAAGAAGCCTTCGGCGTGAACGAGCACATCCGCTCGGTCACCGAGCGCTTCGCCGCAGCCGGTTACTACGCCGTGGCGCCGGAGCTCTTTCACCGCACCGGATCCCAAGAGGTGGCCTACGACAACTTCCCCGAAGCGATGGGGGCAATGGCCGAGCTCTCGAAGGAGGGCCTCCAGGAGGACCTCCTGGCCGCGTCAGCGTTCCTGAAAGAGGCCGGTTACGCGGAATCCTCGACGGCCGTCGTCGGATACTGCATGGGCGGATCGGTGGCATTCTTCGCGGCCACCCTCGGCATCGTCGGCGCCGCGGCGAGCTTCTACGGCGGCGGCGTGGAGACCGGCAGGTTCGGACTCCCCTCGCTGCTCGAGCTGGCGCCACAGCTGAAGAGCGCGTGGATCGGGCTCTACGGCGACCTCGACAAGGGCATTCCCGTCGAGCAGGTCGAAGCCCTTCGAGCCGAGACCGCGAAGACGAGATTGACCACTGAGATCGTGCGCTACGCCGACGCCGAGCACGGCTTCAACTGCGACGGAAGGCCGGCGGTCTTCAACGAGGCCGCCGCGAAGGACGCGCATCAGCGCACCCTTGACTTCTTCGCGGCGAATCTGACCTCGAAGTAGCTAGCTTCGCGGCACGTCCTTCCAAGCGACGTCCTTGTCGTTGCGCGGCTCACCCGCCAGCCCGAGGACACGCTCGCCAATGATGTTGCGCATCACTTCGCTGGTGCCGCCCTCGATGGAGTTCGCGCGCATGCGGATGAAGGCCTTGCGCATGTCGCCGCCGGTCATCGCCGACTCGGTGGGGCGAACCTGGGGAAACCTCGAGGGGTACAGCATGCCCTCTGATCCCATGAGGTTGACGCACAGCTCGCTCGTGCGCTGGTTCTCCTCGGCGAAGGCCAGTTTGGCGACCGATCCCTCGGGACCCGGGGTACCGGCCTTGCGCAGGTCGTTCGCGCGCCAGTTGGTCAGTCGACCGACTTCGTTGCGCACCCACGCCTGCATCAGTTCAGAGCGCACGGCCATGGCGTGGGCATCGGTGCGTGCCGTCCAGCTCTTCTTCCAGATCTTCACGGCTTCGCCAATGAGGCCCGATCCACGCGGGGGCACGGTGCCGCCGATCGAGACGCGCTCGTTCATCAAGGTCGTGATCGAAACGCCCCAGCCCTCGCCCACGCCGCCGAGCCGACGGTTGTCGGGGATGCGCACTTCGTTGAAGAAACACTCGTTGAACTCCGCCTCGCCGGTCGCCTGGTACAGGGGGAGCACTTCGACGCCGGGCGCGTGCATGTCGACGAGGAACGCGGTGATGCCCTTGTGCTTGGGGACATCGGGGTTGCTGCGCGCGATGAGCAGCCCGTAGGACGCCTCGTGAGCGAGCGTCGTCCACACCTTCTGCCCCGTGACGATCCACTCGTCGCCGTCGAGCATGGCTCGCGTGGCGAGCGCCGCGACATCGGATCCGGCGCCGGGCTCCGAGAACAGCTGGCACCAGATCTCCTCACCGGTGAAGAGTGGACGCAGGAACCGCTGCTTCTGCTCGTCGGTGCCGTGCGCGACGATAGTCGGAGCGCACATTCCGTAGCCAATGACGTTGCGTCCCGCCGCCGAGGGTACGCGCAGCTTCGACAAGCGACGAAGCACGTAGAGCTGCTCGGCGGGGCTGGCGCCGAGGCCGCCGAGGCCGACCGGGAAATGGGCCCACGCGAGACCGCGGTCGAACTGCGCGCCGAGGAAGGTGACCGGGTCTGTTGACGCCGGGGGGAATTCGGCGACTAGGCCGTCAATCAGTTGATCAATCTCTGCTTCACTCGTGGCCACGTGATCTCCTTTGTGCAAACCCGACGCTAGCGAATATTAGGCAGCAATCGAAGCGAGCTCTTCGCCTGCGTCACTGAACTAAAAAGATGAAGTGAAAACTCCCAGAATCCTCGCCACCTCGGGCGGCTTCGTCGCCGGTCCCGTGCAGCAGTCAGTCCGCCTCGGCTCGATGCTGCTCGATGCGGTTTCCATGACCGACAAGGTTCGGCCCAAGGTCTGCCTGGTTCATACCGCGAGCGGCGACCCGAGTAGCTACTACGCCGTGTCCTACGAGGCGTTCAACGCAGCGGGCTGCGACGTCACCGAACTGAAGCTGTTCCCACAGCCGTCGGCGGACCCCGAGGAGCGACTGGGCACGAGCGACCTCGTCTGGGTCGGGGGCGGGTCGGTCGCCAACCTGCTCACCCTTTGGCGCCTCCACGGCGTCGACACCGCCATGCGCAGCGCGTGGGAGCTCGGCGTCATTCTTGGCGGCGTCTCGGCGGGTAGCCTATGCTGGCACATCGGCGGCACGACCGACTCGTTCGGGCCCGTGCTTCAGCCGGTCACCAACGGCCTGGGCCTGCTCCCCTACGCCAACGGCGTTCATTACGACTCCGAGGCCGAGCGTCGCCCGCTCCTGCACCGGCTCATGGCAGAAGGAGTGCTCTCGCCCCTCGCCTACGCGACAGATGACCACGTCGGAATCTGGTACGAAGGCACCGAAGCAACATCAGTTGTCGCCGATTCGCCAATCTCGCCGCTGGACGGTCCGGCGGCGTACAGGGTGGAACTGGTGAAGGGCGAAATCGTCGAAACCCGCTACGGCGTGGGTGCCGACTTCTCCTAGCTCGCCGCGGCCTTCGGGCTCGGCAGGGCTCGGCGTATCGCGTTGCTGCGCTGGTTGAGCTCCTTCGCGCGCGACAACGCCTCGCGCGAGCCGCACGTCGTGAGCCAGTTGGCGAGCAGCAGGTAGCCGTCCTCGGTGAGGACCGACTCGGGATGGAACTGGACGCCTTCGAGCGGCAAGGTGCGATGGCGAATGCCCATGACCAGATCGCCCGCGCGGGCGGTCACCTCGAAATCATCGCTCAGCGACGACTCGGCCACGACCAACGAGTGGTAGCGGCCGGCGATCAGGGGCGCCGGAAGACCCGCGAAGACGCCATGCCCCTCGTGGTCGACCAGGCTCGATCTCCCGTGCACCAACTCTGGAGCCGGCACCACCAGGGCCCCGTAGGCCTCGCCAAGCGCCTGGTGCCCGAGGCAGATCCCGAGCATCGGAATGCGGTGCGTGCCGCAGTACTGGATGATCTCGATGCAGTTGCCGGCGCTCTTCGGGTAGCCGGGTCCGGGCGAGACAAGAACCCCGTCATAGTGTGCGTGCTCGAGGTCGGCCGCCGACACCTTGTCGTTTCGCAGGACGGTGACCGTTGCTCCCAACTCGGCGAGGTACTGCACCAGGTTGTACACGAACGAGTCGTAGTTATCAACGACCAGGATCGAGGGGCCGGTTGTCATGAACGCATTCTACGGAGTTCGCCCGCAGAGTCACTAACCTTGATTGATGGACGCCAGCGACCTGACGGATTTCCTCGCCCACGTCAGCGACGGATTCAACGTCGTTCCCCTGCACGTGACGCTCCAGCTCGACCGCGAGACTCCCGTTTCGCTCTACCAGCGCTTCAGCAACGGACGCGCCATCTTTCTGCTCGAGAGCGCCGCGCTCGGTGACGACACCGGGCGCTACTCGTTCATAGGGCTCGACCGCAGTTGGCGGGTGCGCGGTGAAGGCTCCGCCACCGTCGTGGAAGGGACCTCCGTCGAGAACGGCGAAACGGGCCCGCTCGAGACGATCCGGGCGCTGCTCAAGAGGTATCGAACCTACGCGCCGCCGGAGTTGCCGAGTTTCTTCGGAGGCGCCGTGGGCTTTGTCACGTACGACTACGTCCGACGGCTCGAGAAACTGCCGAGGCCGCCGGTCAGCCACATGTGGCCCGACGTGGACTTCTCCTTTCCCGGGGCGGTGCTGATCTGTGACCACTTGCGACATTCGACCACCGTCGTCGTGAACGCCATCATCGAAGAGGGCGACGATCCGGAGAAGGTCTTTCACGAGACCCGCCGTCGGCTCGATGAGATCGTGGAGGTCTTGTTCTCATCGGTCGAAATCCGCGACCCCGCGACCGAGCAACTGGTGGCGACCGCGCCCTCGATGCGCGGGAAGATCGACATACGCTCGATCGCCGCGGGCCTCTCCAACTTCACGCGCGAAGAGTACGGCGCGGTGGTGGAACGAGCCAAGGAGTACATCTACGCGGGCGACATCTTCCAGGTGGTGCCCAGCCAGCAGTTCCGCCGGGCTACCAAGGTCAACCCGCTCACGCTCTATCGCGTGCTCCGCTCGCTCAACCCCTCTCCTTACATGTACCTTCTCGACGGGGGCGACACCCAGATTGTCGGCGCGTCACCCGAGATGTTGGTGCGTATCCAAGACGGCATCGTCAGCACCCGCCCGATCGCGGGCACCCGTCCCCGGGGAGCGAACGAGGCCGAGGACCTGGCTCTAGAGAAGGAGATCCTCAACGACGAAAAGGAGATCGCCGAGCACGTGATGCTCGTCGACCTCGGTCGAAACGACGTCGGCCGCGTGGCGACACCGGGCACGGTGCGGGTGGAGCGACTCGCCCACGTAGAGCGCTTCTCCCACCTCATGCACCTCGTCTCCCAGGTCAACGGCGAGTTGGCGCCCGGGCTCGACGCCTTCGACGCCTTCGACGCGCTCTTCCCCGCGGGAACTTTGAGCGGGGCACCGAAGGTGCGGGCCATGGAACTCATCGACGAGTTCGAACCGGTCCACCGAGGACCCTACGGCGGAGCCGTTGGCTACTTCTCCTTGAACGGCGACGCCGACTTCGCCATCACCATCCGGACGCTTTCGATCCGCGACGGTTTCGCCACGGTGCAGGCCGGGGGCGGCGTGGTCGCCGACAGCCAGCCCGACTTCGAGTACCAGGAGTGCATCAGCAAGGCCTCGGCTCCCCTGCTGGCTCTCGAAATCGTCGACCCTCTCGACGGAGCCGCAAAGTCGTAGTTAAGGCTTGAAGGTTCGTCACCTCCCCGCGGAGTCGCACTCCGACGTTTCGACTTTCACCTGTAAGGTTGAAACCAATGACGCAGATGGGCGATTCGTACGACTTCACCTTGGCCGCCGCCACGCTGCGCTCGAATAGCTCCGACGTCCACCTGCTCTTGAAGGCCCTCTGCGACGAACTCGCCGATACCCTCGGGGACCGATTGAAGATTCAACGGGGCTCGGGACGGTTCCACAGATCCGAGACCATCTCGTCGGTCCAGATCGCCATGGCGAACGACTCGTTCGAAGCGGCGATTGAGGGTTCGACCGTGCGCTGCACGATCGGGCACGTCTCGGGAAGCATTCGAATACGCAGCGAGTCGGTCGACATGGACGCGTGGATAGTCCGGCTCCTGAAGGCCCTCCAGGCCGAGGCCGCCCACAGCGACGCGGCCCGTCAAGCTCTCGAGAACATCGTCATTGGAGGAACCACATGAGTGAAGAAGCCAGCGAACTCGCCCAGACCACCGAACACCGCCTGGAGGAGCTCGAGAAGGGGCTCTTCACGTCGGACCTCTCGGTCAACGAGTTCCTCCTGATCAAAGAGGTGGGCTTTCACCCCGTGGGTTTTGTGATGGGATCCTCGATCTATCACACCGGAATCCAAACCCGTAAATGGGGACAGAGCCAGGAGCTCACCAAGTTGACCGAGGCGATGTACAACGCCCGCGAACTTGCCATGACACGCATGGAGGAGGAAGCCGCCGAACTTGGCGCCGACGGCGTCGTCGGAGTGCGCCTCGACGTCAACTACTACGAATGGGGAAAGGACGCCGCCGAATTCATCGCCGTGGGAACGGCCGTCAAAGCCGAGGACGGCGTGTCGCGCCTCAACAAACTCGGCAAACCCTTCACCTCGGACCTCTCCGGTCAGGACTTTTGGACGCTGCTCCAGACGGGCTATATGCCCCAGGGCCTCGTCATGGGCACCTGCGTCTACCACATCGCCCATCGGGGCATCGGCCAAACGCTGGGGACGACCGGACAGAACGTCGAACTGCCCAACTTCACCCAGGCGCTCTACGAAGCGCGCGAGCTCGCCATGACGCGAATGCAGGATGAAGCAACGCAGCTCGGCGCCACCGGCATCGTCGGGGTGCGCCTCGAAGAAAAGACCCACCAGTGGGGCTCGCACACCATTGAGTTCCTATCGCTGGGCACCGCCGTTTCGAAGACGTCAGACGACGTCACCCTCGCCAAGCCCATCACCATCATCTCGCTCGACAACTGATGAGCGAGCCCACCCAACTCCCCCACGTCGCCGAGGGGCGCCTCGCCGCGAGTTCGTTCTCCTCGGGCTTGAGCGTGTCGGATTTCGCGGCCTGCATCGAGATGGGACTGGAGCCCGTTGGGCTGGCGCAGGGCTACTGCGCGGTGCGCACAGCCTCGTCGGTGTACTTCGCCAACGCGCAGCAGGGCGGGCTCGGCCGGTCCATTTCGCCGTTCCAGGTCTCGGCGGGTGACTACGTGGAGAACTACCAGTGCCCGCACGGCATGGTTTCGGCGGAACACCGAATGTGGGGCCAGAACTACCAGCAACCGTGGATCGAAGGCACGTGGAAACAGGGCTTCACGAACGCGTACGCGCGCATGGTGAAAGAGGCGACCACCCTAGGGGCCCACGGCGTCCTCGGGGTCTTCGACAACGTGAGTCGCATCGGCCAGGAAGGCATCCTTGAATTCAGCATCCGAGGCACGGCCGTTCGAGTGCCCGGGCTTGCCCTACCCTCGGGCGGGCCCTGGACTACGTACCTCGCCGGACAGAGGCTCGCCAAGATCATCGAAGCCGGTTTCGTCCCGGTGTCGATCGTCGCCGCGGTCTCTTCCGTGCGGGTCTGGGCATCGTGCATCACCGAGTACCTGATGGAGGGCAGCGGGATGACGATGTGGGCCCAGGGCACCGAGAGCGTTGAAATCGAGCAGATCGTGAGCGCGCGCACCGCCGCTCGGGCCCTCGTTCGAGACATGGCTCGTCAACAACTCCAGGGTGACCAGCTTCACGGCGTCGAACTCCACGTCCGCGAGCACGAATACGCCAAGGGCGATCTCGAGATCCAGCCGGTCCTGCGGGGAAACCGGATCCGCCGGTTCAAGGACTTCGATCCGATGCCCGTCCCGCGTTTGACGGTGCGCTTGTCATGACCGACTCAACTAATTCCGACTCCCCCTTCGATCTGAAGAGCGAAGTGCGAAGGGCCGTCGCCTCACTCGAACAGAAGACGACGGGTTCCGCCTCGTCAACGTCGGACCTCTCGATCGATGAGGAGCTCAACCTGCACTCCATTGGCTGGGAGCAGGTTGAACTGGTCGGCGGCGTCTCGGTCTTCTCCGTCCCCGCCGGCCTCTGGAACTGGGGACAGGGCGAAATACTGGGGGCCTCCAGCGCCCACGCGCAAGCCTTCAGCCACGCCATCAGCCGTATCCACAAGGAGGCGGCCAGCGCGGGCGGTCACGGCGTCGTTGGCGTGCGTATTGAGCGCTCGGTGCACCCCTCTCACGTCGAAGTTTCGCTTCTGGGCACGGCGGTGCGCCCGATCGGTGCGCCGCCGGTAAAGCCCGAGGAGGTGTTCGTGTCCGATCTGTCGGCGCGCGACTTCGCGCTGCTCATGGTCGCGGGCTGGGAGCCCCTCGGACTCGCGTGCGGCGCGAGCTTCGTCTACGCCCCGCGACGCCAGATGAGCGCTGTTCTCCAACAGTCTTCGCAGAACATCGAACTGACGAACTTCACCGAAGCGATGTACGCCTCGAGGGAGTCCGCCATGGAACGGATGCAGCGGATGGCGATTGCGCTGAAGGGGACCGGGGTGGTGCAGGTGAACGTGGTCGAGGGCCCGATGCCCTTCGCGACCCACGCCGTTGGTTTCGCCGCCTGGGGCACGGTGGTTCGCCTCGTGAAGGAGTCCCATCAGCTGCTGCACCCTCAAATGGTCGTCTCGATGAACGACGCCGTCGTGGCCTTTGACGCCGAGGCGCTCGCCTGAATCGTCAGCGGACGCGCCCGTGTGATTGAGTGGGCCCAAATGGTCGACAATCTCGTACCTACCGCCGGTGAGCACCGCGACGTTCTGTCCATCGTCTTGATCGAAACGTCGAAAGGCGCTCTCTAGCTCGATCGCGGTGGGTCTATCGACCGCGTTTCGCGCTTCGGGCCGGTCAATCGTAATGACGGTGACCGAACCCATGCCTTCGGATCGAGCTGTGCTCATGAATCCTCCTCGGGGGCCGCTCACCAACTCTGATGGCACTCGCCCAGGGTGCTGCCCCTCATCTCATTCCAGCTACCGGCCAACCCTAGAACTTCGCACGCTGCCCACTCACGACATGTCGCGTGAAGCCCCCTCCTTCATCACGCCGTCCCCAAGGGACGAACGGTCCGCGCAGCTTCCCCACGCCGTGGCGGCGACCACTACGCTTCAGGGGTGCTTGAGCGCTGGACCCGCGCGGTGATCAAATGGCGCATTGTTGTCATTTCCTGTTGGGTGGCCGTCATTATCGTTGGCGCACTCGCGTCATCGCAGCTCTCGAGTCTCCTGACCACTTCTCTCACTGTCCCCGGCACGAGCTCAGCCCAGGCTGACAGCATCCTGATCCACAAGTTCCACGAGAACATCGAGGGCACCTTCACCGTCGTGGTGCCTTTCAAGCAGGCCACGAAAGGACAGATCAAGGGCTTCGAAAGGGCCATCGCGAAGGCGGCGGCGGCGATCCCCACCGGTACCATCAGCGAGGAACGCGCCGTCGACGGTGTCCTCTACGCCAACGTCAATACCTCGCTCGACCTGGGCAAGGCCGCCCACGTCACCGACGACCTGCGTCGCGCCCTCGCCGACCACGGGCTTTCCAGCGCCCTCGTCACCGGACCACCCGCTCTCCAGCACGACATCACCCCTGTACTGACGAGCGACCTCCATCGAGGCGAGCTTCTCGCGGTCGTCCTCGCGCTCTTGCTGCTCATCGCCGTCCTCGGGGTCTGTTGGGCGGTCCTGATCCCGTATCTCGTCGCTCTGGCGACCACGGCGGGCACCTTGAGCGTCGTCTACCTCCTCGCTCACCGTTTTCTCATGGTGCTCTACGTCCCCAACGTGATCGAGCTCATTGGCCTCGCCCTCGCCATTGACTACTCGCTGCTGATCGTCCATCGTTTCCGAGCCGAGATCAATAAAGGTGGCGTGAATGTGCAAGACGCCATCGTGAAGACGATGTTCAGCGCGGGCCGCACCGTCGTACTTTCGGGCTTCGCCGTGGCGATCGGCCTCGCGACGTTGTTCATCGTCCCGGTGCCCTTCGTTCGCTCCCTCGGCGCCGCCGGGCTCGTCGTGCCTATCTTCTCCGTCGCCTCGGCCCTCACCTTGCAGCCGGCGCTGCTCTCCCTGCTCGGGCGCCGAGGCGTGCAGCCCTTCGGCATTAGGGGCCTCATGCTGCGCCGTGAGATCTCGACCGGCACCTGGGCGCGTATTGCGAGGGGCGTCATCCGCCGGCCCGTCGTGGTGCTGATCTCGACCGTCGTCATCCTGCTCGGGGCGACGTCATCGGTGTTCTGGCTTCAGTTGACGCCGGGCTCGGTAACGGCAGTCCCCCAGCAGATCGAAGCAGCCCACGCCCTCACCCTGGTGAGCGGCCGCGTGGGACCGGGCGTCATCACTCCGATCCAGATCATCATCGACACGGGGCGCTCCCATGGGGCTACCACGAAGGCCGCCTCGCTCGCCCGCCTGGACCTTGCCGAGACGATTCTGAAGGACCCAGAAGTGTTCGTCGTAGCGATCGGGCACACCAAGCCGTTCGAGGACTCGTCACGGCGCTACGAGCAGATTCTGGTGATCAGCCGGGAAGCCTTCGGCAGTGCCGGCTCGCAGAATCTGGTTCGCACCCTGCGAGACGACGTTGTTCCGAACGCGAAGTTGACGAGCGGATCGACGATCTACGTGGGCGGTGCCCCGGCCCAGGGCGTCGACTTCCTCAACTCGGTGTATGGAAGCTTTCCGTGGATTGTCCTGCTCGCGCTCGTGCTCGCCTACGGGGTGCTGCTTCGGGCCTTCCGTTCGTTGGTGCTCCCGCTCCTGGCGGCGCTGCTGGACCTCGTCTCGGTGGGTGTTGCCTACGGCTTCCTGGTCCTGGTCTTTCGATTCGGCGTCGGCTCCTCGATACTCGGCACGTACCGCGTCAGCCAGATCGAAGGCTGGGTGCCGGTGTTCCTCTTCGCCATGCTCTTCGGGCTCTCCATGGACTACGAGGTCTTCATCGTGTCGAGGATGCGCGAGGCGTGGATCCAGGGCGCAACCAATCCCGAGGCGATCGTCGAAGGGCTCACCAACACCGGCGGCGTCGTCACGAGCGCCGCGCTGATCATGGTGGTCGCCCTCAGCGGACTGGTCTTCGGGCACATTGCGGGCCTGCAGGAGCTGGGAGTCGGGCTGGCGCTCGGCGTGCTCGTCGATGCGACGATCGTCCGCGGGCTATTGCTGCCGAGCATCATGACGCTTCTCGGGCGCTGGAACTGGTGGCTGCCGGGACCGGTAGCAAGGCTGTTACGCACTACTGCCTCGCCCCTCGAACCACGAGAGGCGAGGCAGTAAGCGGTACGACGTAAGACGTGTTACTTGACGATCGTGATCGCGAAGTGCATCGACGGTACCTGGTAACCGAGTGCAAGTCCCGGGTAGTCACGATTGGACGACAGGACGGGCACCATGCCGTACGGGGTGCTCGCGAACGACGGCGACAGCGAGTACAGCATCGGGTAGAGGTCGATGATGTGCGTGCCCGGCGCGCCGATGGCCTTCAGGTGGACCACCATGTAGCCATTCGAATTGAAGCCGCAGCTGTATCCGATGTAGCTGTTGTCGTAGTCGACCCCGAGCGTGTTGTCGAGTTGGGTCCAGCCCACGCCCTTGATGCTGATCGTGAACTCCTGGCCATCCTTGAACGTGTGCGAGCCAACGCCCGACTGACCCGCCGCCAGTGCGGTAGGCGTGTTCGAGAGATCCGCGGTCGCGAGACCCATGCTGGTCACCTTGCCGGCCTTGTTGTAGAAGGGGACAATGCTTTCCTTCACGTAGAACGGCACTTGGGCCTCGATGGTGCTGCCGCTCAGGACCTGGACCACGTGATAGCCGCCGAGGTTGTCGGGAACCGTGATCTGCTGGTTGATCGCGCCGTTGGTGATGGTCGCGGATCCCAGTGGGATCGAACTAAACGCCCAGCACGTGCTCGCGCAGTTCACCCGGTTGCCAACGACGGTCGACCAGACCAAGTTGGCGGTGCCGTTGATGGGTAGTCCGGTTACGTTGAGGGTCGTCTTGGTGAGGACCGGCCCGCTGGTCGCCGACAACGTCGCCACGGCCTTGCTCGCGGGGTCCAGACCGGCTGTTGACAGCGTCGTCACTTGACTGACCGTGGGCGCAACGTTCGCGGGCCAGGTGATGTACGAACTGCCTGGTCCCCTGTCTTTGGTGACCTTGAACGCGACCATGCCGCCGTTGGTGTAGGGAATCGGCGACTGGATCACGTTCAGGTACATGAAGCTGATGGCATTGCCGACCTGGATGTAGTGGGTGCCCACCGGACCGGCGGCGCGGATCGTGACCGAAGCCGTCCCGCGCGTCCAGTTGGCCTGCATCTCACCCGTGTAGTGGTTGTCCCACAGCACCTCGGCGCCACCGGTGTAGAGGCTGGCTCCCATTGACGTGTACGTGATGGTGATCGGTGTTCCGATCGGTCCACTCTTGGGTGTGACCGAAAGGATGCGCAGGAGCTCGAAGCCTCCGTGGGCCAAGGCAACGCCGTTCACCACGGCGTAGATGTCATGGACACCGCCGAAATCGGCGGGCGCCTTGGTGGAGTAGGAGAAGCTACCGCTCCCGTCCGTGGTGACCGTCGCCATGACGACCGTGAACTTCGAGTACGAGGTACCGAGGTAGTTGACGGTGTTGGGCTCGACGTCCGCGAGCCACGTCGCGCTGTTCGTCGACCAGGTCAACTCCACGCTGGAGTTTGCCGGAAGCCCGCTTCCCGAGACCACCATTGGCGTTCCCGTGACGCCCTGATCCGCCGTTACTGTCAAATTGGAGAAAGTCGCCGGGACGGTGAAGGCCGGCGCCGTCAGGCCAGTAAACGGCAATGCTGCGACGCCAGGGATGTTGCTCGGCGCGGTGAGCGTTATCGTGTTCGCCGGCGGAGTGTCGGCGCTGCTGATGCCGGCGAAGAGCGCCACCGGAATGGTCGCAGCCACGAGGACGCGGGCGATGACTGACGGCAGCACTCGCGATAGGCGTAATTGTTTCATGATTTCCTTTCCTACTGCGTGGTCTGATCGATGAAGCGATTCGTTCGCTAGGGACGTTGGTCCGGGACTTCAGACCCTGATTCGTTTCTTGATGCAGGCAAGCCCGGGCAGGCGATCCAACTGACTCGCTCCGCCCGGACTTGACGGTGATGCGTACTACGGCTTCAACCGATCAACTGGCTGGTACCGCGTTGAGCGTAACTTGCGACAGCGGGTTGAAGTTCGACTGGAACGTGCCCGTGGCACCCGGGACTGCCGGGGTCACGACGACGGTCTTCAGGTACGACACCCTGTGGGTGACGAGCCTGCCGTGGACATAGACATGCTTACCGTTCCTTATTGTCGGGACCAACTTGGAAGCCCTGACCTTCTTGGTGACCGCGGGCACCGCGATGGTGTTGAAGGTCACTTTGTAGGTCATGATGCCCAGCGTGTTGAACTGGCCAGTCGCCGTTCCCGTAGCGAGGGGCGCGGTCCAGAAGGCGACGCCGGCGTGGTTACCGTAGGTCAATGCCACAGGGGTGGCGACGCCACCGATCGTGACGGTCGCGCTCGAAACGTTGAGCGGAGTCAATACCGCGCCGCCCTGGGCCCAGTCGTTGCCGTACACCCTAAAGACGATGGTCTGGCCGACGATGAACTCGCTCGTGATCTCACAGCCCACTCCAAACTTCGGAGCCAAGGCACCGGTCGAACCGGACGCGACAATTGTGTCGACGTACAGGGAGATGGGCGCAGCGGGATTCCCCTGCACCGGCACCGCTACCACCTCGGCGATAGGCGTCGCCGTGGACGACGCGTAAGTGACAGCGTCAGTGGGCGTGAAGTTTGCCCCCAACGAGATTGCACCGGACGCCGCTGGTGTCCATGAGCACGTCGCAAGGAACGGGGTCACCGTCCCCGTCGCGACCGCGGCGCAACCAGTGATGTCCGTGCCTCCGGCGGTGAACTCCACCTTGCCGGCCACGCTCGTAGTCGCCACGATGTTGGCCGCCCCGAGTCCGAGGATCGCCTTCGGGTCCGTCAACTTGATGGTTGTGGGTGTTGTCGCTGCCGACGCCGTCGAAACCCCGACGACGGCAACACTGCCCAGCGCCATGGCTCCTGCGACAACTAGTGACATTAATCTTTTCATTTTGGAGTCCTCTCCTGTGGTTATTTACTGCTACTTCTTGACTATTACGATGGTCTTGATGGTCACGGTCCCCGTGAGGGTCGCCGTGAATGAGTCGCTTTCATTGCTGCCGGCGGTGGTGTCCTTGATCGAGAACTGGCCATTGAAGCTCAGTGTTCCCGACGCACCCTTGAACTTGCCGGTTCCGCTCAGGATCGTGGCGACACCCTTGACGGTCACCGGTGTGGGCGCCGCGCTGTTGACCGCGCAGGCCTGGGTCTTGGTTGATGACACGACCCTCAACCTCAGGCCGCTCGCGCCAGTCAACGCTCCGGTACCCGAGAAGGGGTCACACGTACTGGCGGCTGAGCCAGCGCCAGAGCCGCTCACCGTGTTGGCGGCGTAGGTGCCCTTTCCCTTGCCCGAGACTGACGTCGCCTTGACTCCGGAACTGCTCCAGAGCAGGCCTATCGTTCCCGAGTAACTGCCGTGGAAGGCCACGTGGGTGATCTTGGTCACCCTCTTCGTCGCATGATCCGCGAGCGCGGTGTGTGCGACCGGTGCGAGGGGCTTCACGGATGCTGCGCCCGATGGTATGGCCATTCCCATTGTCGCGAGGAGTCCAATCACCCCTACCGCGATGGCCTTGCGACCGATTGCTACTTGCGAGCCACTTCTTGGTGCACTCATTCGAAACCTCATTGTTTTTCCTTCCAATTTCCTCAACGTCTTATAAACATCTTAAGAATTGGGATCCAGAAAAACTATGGGACTACTGGGGTCAAAAGTCACTTCGTCGTCCCCACAACACCGGCAAACCTAAGCAATACATCAGTAAAGCGACGCCTTGTGCGGAGTCGTAAACGGATTGTAATAGTGAGCCAGGAAGTACGCGGCTAACGACTCAGCTTCGTGTCCGAATTCGACGTCGCGAGCAGCCGCGATGCCTCGCGCTCTCCGACAAACCCCCATGCGCTTGCGGCGAATTCGGTCGAAGCCCGCCAGTACAAGAAACTGTTCTCAGCGAAAGCTCATCATCATCTTGGCGAGCTCCGCCGAACCCGGGCAGAGCTTCTGGTACGGGACGGTGTTCAGGGCGTAGTCGGGAGTGTTGTTGAGTTCGTGCACGTCAAGCGCCGACTCGTCCACGTACAGCAGGCCCGTCGCGATCTCCCCACGGCTGCGGCGCTCTCGGATGTACTCCTCCACCTTTTGGCGGTCGTAGGGGTCGTAGCCGCTCGGCACCGATCGAAAGCGAACCACGCTGCCGTCGTGCATCGTGATTTCGGTCGCGTCGTTTTCGTTCAAGGATTTGTGGATCTCTTTTCGAATCGGTATGAAGTCGGTCTGAATCTCCTTCACCTCATGCTCTCGCATGAACCGGTAGCTCTTGGTGGAACCTTCGTGGTCGTTGAACGTCACGCACGGTGAAATCACGTCGATGAGCGCCAGTCCGTTGTGCGCGGCCGCGGCCTTCAGGATCGGCACGAGTTGCGCCTTGTCGCCCGAGAAGCTCCGTGCGAGGAACGTGGCGCCCATGCTGAGCCCGAGCAGAACGGGATCGATCGGGGCCATGGCGTTCGGCTCGCCCTTCTTCAGCCGCGATCCGATGTCCGCCGACGCCGAGAACTGCCCCTTGGTGAGGCCGTACACGCCGTTGTTCTCGATGACGTAGATCATGTTCACGTTGCGCCGGATGGCGTGGGCCAGGTGCCCGATGCCAATCGACAGGGAGTCGCCGTCGCCGGAAATGCCGATGTACGTCAACTCCCGGTTCGCGGCGTTCGCGCCCGTGGCGATCGTTGCCATCCGTCCGTGCGCGGAGTTGAAGCCGTGCGCGCCTCGCACGAAATAGGTCGGAGTCTTCGACGAGCACCCGATCCCGCTCAGTTTGGCGATCGTATGCGGGGGCGTCGAGAGCTCCCAGAACGCGTGGGTGATCGCCGCGGTGACCGAGTCGTGGCCGCAACCCGCGCAGAGCGTCGACACGGCGCCCTCATAGTCACGGATCGTGAGGCCGATCTCGTTCATCGGGAGCGAGGCGAGCGGGATGATGGGCTTAACGATTGACGTCATTGTTAGTTCTCCAACTGGCTGGTGACACCGTCAACCACCTGACGGGCGCTTAACGGGAAGCCCCCGTAGGCGAGCAAAGGCCGCATCTTCTCGATGGCTACTCCGGTCTCGATGCAAATCAGTGAGCGCAACTGGGCGTCACGGTTCTGTTCTACGACAAAGCAGTAGTCGTGCTCTTCGACGAACTGGCGTACCTCGGGCACGAACGGAAAGCCCCTCACGCGCATGAAGTCGGCGACGACGCCGCCGTCAGCCAGTTGGTCGACCGCTTCGCGCACCGCGAGATCGCAGCCCCCGAGGGTGATAATACCCACCGTCGCACCGTCGTGGCGTTCAACGACCGGTGCCGGAACATGGGTCGCCGATGCGGCGTGCTTCTTCTTCAGACGATCGACCACTTCCTGGTACTTTTCGGAGTCCTCGGTGTAGATGCCGAACTTGTCGTGACCCGAGCCCCTAATAAAGTAGGCACCCTTCGAGTCCGAACCCGGCAGCGTCCTCGGCGTGACGAACTCCGAGTCCTCGTCGGTGTAGCGGAAGAATTCGGCCATTCCCGCGAGATCCACGTCGTTGAGGACCCTGCCGCGATCAGGAACGTATGAGTCGTCCCACGTGAGCTCGGGCACGACCCAGTCGTTCATCCCGATGTCGAGGTCGCTCAGCATGAAGACGGGCGTCTGGAAGCGCTCGGCGATATCGAAGCACTGCACCGCGAATTCGAAGCACTCTCGCGGGTTCGCGGGGAACAGCAGGATGTGCTTGGTGTCACCGTGCGACGCGTACGCGCAGAGCAGGATGTCGGACTGCTGGGTCCTGGTCGGCATGCCCGTCGACGGACCGGTTCGTTGGACGTCGATCAGTACCGCGGGAATCTCGGTGTAGTACGCGAGTCCGAGTAGCTCGTTCATGAGAGAAATGCCCGGGCCCGACGTGGAAGTGAAGGCGCGGGCCCCGCTCCACGATGCCCCGAGCACCATGCCGATGGCCGCGATCTCGTCTTCGGCCTGGATTATCAGGTAGTTGTTCTTGTACGGCAACTCGCCGGGCGCCGGGTTCTCCACGGGCTCGCGGCGGAACTGGGCGCAGAGCCGCGTGAAGTTATCCATCACCGCGGTCGCCGGGGTGATCGGATACCACCCCGAGACCGTGGCGCCCGCGTAGAGGCATCCGAGGGCGGCGGCGGTGTTGCCGTCGATCAGGATTGAGTTCTTCGTCGCGTCCATTGGCTCCACTCGAAACGGCAGCGGGCACTGGAAGTTCTCCTTCGCGTAGTTGTACCCGAGCCGCAGGGCATTCTGGTTCGATTCACGCAGCAGCTCGTTTCGAGCAAAGGTCTCCGACAGGAGGTCGGACACCAGCTCGATATCGATGCCGACGAGGGCGACAACCGCTCCCGCGTAAGCGACGTTCTTCATGAGGATTCGCTCGCGCGGCGCGGCGAAGTTCTCGATGCACATGCGCGCGAGCGGCACGCCAAGGAACGTGACGTCGGGGCGCAGGAGGTACTGGTCGAGCGGCCACGAGGAGTCGTACAGCACGTAGCCCCCGGAGCGGACGTCCTCGATGTCCTCTTCGTAGGTCGCCGAGTTCATCGCGACCATCAGGTCGTAGTCGAGGGCTCGCGCGGTGTAGCCGGACTTGTTCACCCGAATCTCGTACCAGGTCGGCAGCCCTTGGATGTTGGACGGGAAGAGGTTCTTTCCGGAAACCGGAATCCCCATCCGAAAGATCGCCTGCATCAGCAAGCTGTTGGCGCTCGCCGACCCGGTGCCGTTGACGTTGGCCAGCTTGATCGCGAAATCGTTGACCCTGACGGTGGTGTCCTCAGCGGTATCAATCGCCATGACCTAACTCCCTACTTCGGTTTTTGTTTTTGCGCGCCGTACGGGAATCCGCAGGATCCCCGAGTCGGCCGCGTACGGAATCTGCAGCTCGAACTCTTCCATGTCCCACGCGGCGGTCGGACAACGCTCGGCACAGAGTCCGCAGTGGACGCAGACGTTCTCGTCCTTCACCATGACCCGCCCGGTTTGGGGCAGCCCGGCCGAGACGTAGAGCGACTGCTTGGGGTTCACCGACGGCGCCGAGAGGCGCTCGCGCAGCTCCGCGTCGTCGCCGTTTTCGGTGATCGTGAGGCACTGCACCGGACAGATGTCGATGCAGGCGTCGCACTCGATGCAGAGCGGCGCCTTGAAGGTTGTCTGCACGTCGCAGTTCAGGCAGCGCTGCACCTCGCGAGCCGCCTGCTCGGCGCTGAAGCCGAGTTCGACCTCGAGCTCCAGCGACTCGAATCGCTTCGAAAGCTCGATGTGGGTCATCTTCTGGCGCGGTGAGGGGTTGTAGTCGTTGTGGTAACTCCACTCGTTCATGCCCATCTTGGTGCTGCTGATCTCCATGCCGAGCGCTGGTCGGACCTCCACCGGTTCTCCGGAGCAGTGCGCGTGAATCGACAGCGCGGCCTGGTGACCGTGGGCGACCGCCCAGATTATGTTCTTGGGCCCGAAGGCCGCGTCGCCACCGAAGAAGACCCCGGGCAGCGTCGACTGGAACGTCACCTGGTCGACGACCGGCATGTCCCACTCGCCGAACTCCATGCCGAGATCTCGCTCGATCCACGGGAACGCGTTCTCCTGGCCAATGGCCAGAATCACGTCGTCACAAGGGACGATGACCGTGTCGAGGACCGTCGAGTGCACCGCACCCTCGTCCCATTCGAGGGCATCGAACTCCATGCCGACCAATTTGCCGTTCTCGACCACGAATCGCTTCGGCGCGTGGTTCACAATGATCTCGACGCCCTCTTCCTCGGCGTCTTCCAGCTCCCAAGGCGAGGCCTTGAAGTATTCGCGGGGCCGCCGGGCCATGACCTTTATCGCTTTGCCGCCGAGCCGTCGCGACGAGCGACAGCAGTCCATGGCGGTGTTTCCCACACCAATGATCAGCACGCGCTCGCCGATCGTGTCGACGTGGCCAAAAGCCACGGACTCCAACCAGTCGATGCCGCTGTGGATGTTCGTCTCGCCCTCATCGTGGCGTCCAGGCAGCTCCAGGCCCTTGGCGCGGGGAGCGCCGACACCCACGAAGATGGCGTCGAACCTCTCGTCGAGCAGCGCCTTCAGGCTCGTGATCGGCGAGTTGTAACGGATGTCGACGCCCATATCGAGAATGACCTGGGTCTCCTCGTCGAGCACCTTCGCGGGAAGGCGAAACTCGGGGATGTTCGACCGCATCAAGCCGCCCGGCTTGTCGAACTGCTCGAACATCACGACTTCGTAGCCCAGCGGCATGAGATCATTGGCGACCGTGAGCGCCGAGGGGCCCGCGCCGATGCAGGCGACGCGCTTGGAGTTCTTCTTCTCTGGGATTTCCGGCAGTCGATCGCTAATGTCGCCCTTCAGGTCAGCCGCCACCCGCTTCAGACGGCAGATCGCGACGGGACTTCCGTCGACCCTCGTGCGCCGGCACGCCGGTTCGCAGGGCCGGTCGCACGTCCGGCCCAGGACGCCGGGAAAGACGTTGGATTCACGGTTCAACATATATGCGTCGTCGAATCGTCCTTGGGCGATGAGGCGAATGTAGCCGGGCACGTCGGTGTGGGCGGGACACGCCCACTGGCAGTCGACGACCTTGTGGTAGTAATTCGGATCCCGATCGTTCGTAGGCTCCATCAAACACTCTCCTTCGACAATCTCGACCATTCGCACATTACAAAACGCGCGTCGCACAGCACGGCCTTCTGCTAACTGTAGTCCGATTGATTTTTGAGAATCGGCCGTAACAAAGGACTTACGTCACAGGATCATCGATGTTGCAGCTTCGACATCGACGGCGCAGACATCGCGTAAGTCTGACAAACCGCCCGTACGTCGCATCCAAAGGAGTCCAAGCCAAGAAGTCGCCAATGAACGCGCCCCACGAAGTAGTCGACCGTCAACCGGCTGCTTGCAACCGGACGACATCGACGGTTTCTTCGCTTGTCACGTCGCCAACGCTCGACTGCTGCAACCCGACGGAAGCGTGGCGACGTCGGGCTACGGGGAGCTGCGCGAACACTACGGTCACTGTTCTTGAACGGCCCGTGACTTCACGCGGAAGTCCAGAATCGTATTCAAGTCGGATCCGTCGTTAGTGACGAGGAGCACGTGACGAGATTCGTCGTTGACGGCGCACCCCTCTGAAGTCCGCGCGGCCGTGGCGTACCCAGTCATTGACGGGAGAATCGTCGACGCCCACCTCTAGCGTTGTGCACCTCGAGCGCTCGTTGCAGTTTCAACTGCGCCGTTCGTTCAAGCTCGACACCGGCGAAACTGACCCCTCAGCCCAAAGACTCAATCGTCCGCGTAGCGGGCCACCGTGAAGGCAATGGTTGTCGGCACACTGAGAGTGAAGACGAGCAGCATGAACGTCACGATCACGAGTGAAGCTCCTCTCGTGTGGTCGCGAACAAAGGCGAACTCAATCATCGCCGCCGTGACGAGGTCCGCGAAGATTGCCCACTTGAAGACCAAGAGGAAGGTTTTGCGCGAGAAGTCCTTCAATCGAACGAGGAGGACCGCCGCTGACCCGAGGAGAATGGCTCCGCCCACCAGCAGCGCGGCCGCCACGCTCAAGGGCGCCTTGCGTGGTGCGTACGACGCCATCAGGATGCCCCCGATGATGACCAGGGCCAAAGCGCCCGTGCTCAGCCAGCCTATGGGTGGGAATGGACGGTCCTCGCTTGGGGATGTCGAGGCCACTTGGTGCGTACTCATTGCGTGGCCACCCTGGTCATGATGACCAACGTCGCGATCTGCATGATCCCCGTGATGCCCGAAGTGTAGATAAATCGTTTCATGAGTCGTCCAATGAGCTCACCGTTGGGGATTGGCTTGTTCATCTCGAAGAGGACGGCGATGTTCGCCGGCTCGAGGATGCCCAGCGCGATCACCGCCATGACGCCGACTACGCAAAACGAGACGATGAGCCACGCGTGGTTGGGACTCTTGGCGTAGAGATTCCCCATCTTCCGCGCAATCTGAAATCCCGAAGCGAGTGTCATCATGACGACCGTCGGCATGACGATGACCATCTTGGGCATGAACCGAGCCGAGAACTCCGCCCTCGCTGGAATCGATAGGCGACCGAGAATCGGACCAATCACCAAGCCAACGAAGAGGTCGATTCCGGTCCAGAGTCCCCCACCCACCACATGGCAGAACACCAGGGCCCACTCCCAGTTGCCCCAGATTGCCGCAATGACGATGATCACCGCGGCGCCCGATACAGGGAGCCCCCGCAAGGGCACTACCTGGATCTTCGGCCGATCCACCGGTGGACCCTGGTGTGGTGAATTGACGAAACCGTCGACAGTCTCGGTCATGCACAATCCCTCCTATCTCACCGCAAGCCAACTCCGGTAATGTATCTGGTCACAAGGTAGATTTCCAGAAGTAACTACTTAACTTTCAAGACTTCAACGAGCCCTGCGTCAATGACGGGTCACTTGTTGTCTCTTCTGGGAGCCGACCCACCTCGAATGAACTTCGCCAGCGCGGGCTCACCCGGAACGATCGGGCGCAGGACCTCAGCGACTCGAGGCCGTTCTCATCTCCTCGAGAATCTCCGTCACCGCGCCAGGAATATCCGAAGCGCCCGCGTACACGTGAAGTCGCGCGCCCGCGAGGCCGTGAAGGTGGGCGCTGAGGGCGCCCGCGCTCAAGGTGTCGTGGCCCCTCGCGATCGCCCCGGCGATCATTCCCGACAACACGTCGCCCGAACCAGCGGTGGCGAGGGCCGGCGTTCCCGAGCGAACGATGCGAAGTTGCCCGATGGGATCAGCGATGATCGTCGTCGGTCCCTTCAAGAGAACCACGCAGCCCGTCTCGCGCGCCAGACCACGAACCGCCTCCACCCGGTTCGCCAATACCGCCTCACCGGTGAGGCGGACGAATTCGCCCTCGTGCGGCGTCATGATCCAGTGACTCCCGGACCGCGAAGGACGGGGCAGGAGATCCCTGTCCAGTCCGTCGGCATCCAACACGACCGGCACGGCGACGCCGCTCAATCGCTCGCCGAGCCATGACGAAACCTGGGTCCCGAGGCCCGGTCCCGCGACCACCGCCTTGCAGCGAGGGTCGATCTTCGTGTCATCGGAGTGCACCGCCTCGGGAGGGATGCGGACAAGGCCGGCGACCTCTCCACGACTCGAAAGGCGCACCATTGATGCGCCGCCCGCGAGGGCTCCTCGAACCACCAGTTCCGCCGCGCCCGGCATGAGCGTCGATCCGCAAAGGGCCGCCACCGCGTGGCTCCACTTGTGATCGTCACGGCCCCCTCGCACGAGCAGCTCCAAATCACTGTCCTCAACGAGGCCGTCAGTGAACTCAGAGACGATTCCCAGTCCGGTGAAGCGCAACTCTCCGACGAGACCGGCTGCATCGCCGGTGACGTGGGCGTATTTGAGGGCGCCGATCGCGAGCGTGACGTCTGCCGAGATCGGCGAGCCCAGGATCTCCCCGGTGTCGGACTCCACACCCGAGGCGAGATCCACCGCCAAGACCTTGGCCCCCGGCGAGATCTCGGGCGCATCGTACGGCCGCGAGCAGCCGAGGCCGAAGGCGGCGTCGATCACCAGGTCGTAACCATGGAGCATCATCGGTTGGTGGGCGACCTCGATAATGTCCACGCGCGCTCCACGCGCCTTCAACCACGATGCCGCCACCCGGCCGTCCGAGCCGTTGAGCCCGGGTCCGCAAAGGACGCCGACCCGAGATCCGTAGCAGGATCCGAGCATCCGCTTCGCCTCGAAGCCCACCGCCGCGCCGGCGGCGTTCACGAGCGATTGAACACCCCGCTCAGCCACCGCCTCAGCGTCGGCGGCCCGCATCTGAGCCGTGGTCAGTATCGGAATCACTCGGACCCCGTGTCAACTGACGTATCACTCGGAGTAAGTCGAATTGCGTCCACGCGCCAAGGATAGAACTCCACGCCGCGTCAACCTGTCCGCGGTGACTTCAAAGGCCGCTAACAAACGAAGGGTGATCTGCCGTCGTAACGCCAAAAGGCAGCCACCGCGTGGACCCGTCACGGTGGCTGCACAATTAGCGAAAATCTCTGTTTCTATTCCCTAGTGGGCTGCAATCGTTACGTTCAGAGCGTCGAGGGTGGTCTGGTCTGAAGCGATAAGTCCCTGCGCGCTGATCTTCGATCCTACGGTCACGGCACTGAGCATGGAGGCGGAGCCACCCTTGCTGTAGGTCGTGGCCGAGTTGACGACGATCGTGCGGGCGAATCCGTGACCACTGCTGATGACGATCGTGTTGGCGCTCACCGAGGTGACGGTGCCGGCCAAGGTCGCCAACTGAATCGTGACCTTCGCCGCCGTGGTCAGCGAGGTGCTGAGACGGGTGACGTCTACGTGCTCGCCGACGACGAGGGCCGCTTGGGTCACCGGCGTGCTACCTGCGAAGAACGTGGTCGTCGGAGCGATCGTCAAGACGGTCGTGGTGGTGCCGGGGCCCCGGACGGTGACTGACGTGCTCGTTACTGCGCTGATGACACCCTTCACGTCCTTTGGCGCGGTGAGGGAGACGGTCAATGCGTCGAGCGTGGTCTGGTTCGAGGCGACGATCCCATGCGCGACGATCTTGGCGTCGACGATCACCGAGCTGAGTGTGACGGCGGTGCCGCCTTCGCTGTAGGTCGTCGCGGAGCTCACATCAATGGTGCGGGTGAAACCCTCGCCACCGGTGATGGTGATCACGTTGCCGCTCACTGACGACACGATACCGGTCAAGGTCGCGACTTCGATGGTGATCTTCGCCGCGGTCGTTGGTGACGAGAGAAGAAGCGCGACGTCAACGTGCTCGCCAACGGCGAGGGCCGCTTGCGTCACCGGCGAACTGCCGGCGAAGAACGTGGTCGTCGGAGCGATGGTCACGACCGTCGTGGTGCTGCCGGGGCCCTGGACGGTGACTGACGTGCTCGTGACTGCGGTCACGTTTCCCTTCACAACCTTTGGCGCGGTTATTGAAATGGTGAGCGCGTTGAGTGCCGTTTCGTTCGCGCTCACGATTCCCGTCGCCTTGATCTTAAGTCCAACCGCGACCGCGCTCAGCGTGGCGGCGGAGCCACCCTCGCTGTAGGTCGTCGCGGAGCTCACGTCAATAGTGCGGGTGAAGCCTTCACCACCGGTGATGGTGATCACGTTGCCGCTCACCGACGTGACGATGCCCGTCAAGGTCGCCACTTCAATGTTGATCTTTACCGCGGTCGTCAGTGAAGTGTTGAGCCGGGTGATGTCAACTCGCTCGCCGACCACGAGGGCCGCCGCCGTCACTGGCGTGCTGCCTTCGAAGAACGTTGTCGTCGGGGTAATTGTCAACGTCGTTGAGGTGTTGTCGGAGCCGAGAACGGTCACTGAAGAGCTCGTTACTGCGCTCACGTTGCCCTTCACGTCCTTCGGCGCGGCGATGGCCACGCTGATCGCGTTAAGGGCCGTCTGGTCGGAGCTCACCAGACCTTGCGCCTTGATCTTCGAGCCAACCAGGACTGCGCTGAGCGTCACCGCGGTGCCGCCCTCGCTATAGGTCGTTGACGCACTTACGTCAATGGTGCGTGAAAAGCCCTCGCCACCAGTGATCGTGATCACGTTGCCGCTCACCGCGCTAACCGTGCCGGCCAAGGCCGCGACTTCGATCGTGATCTTCGCTGCGGTGGCGGGTGCCGACGCGGTGCGAGAGATGTCAACGCGCTCGCCGACCACGAGGGCCGCCGCCGTCACTGGCTTACTGCCTTCGAAGAACCTGGTCGTCGGGACGATCGCCAACGTCGTCGTGGTGATCGCGGAACGCTGGACGGTGATTGAAGCCGCCGAAACGGCACTCACGACGCCCTTAATGTCGTGGTGTCCGATACCTCGGTGCCCCTGGGACGAATCGTGGCGAACCGCAGGGCCGTGCCGGTTCGAGGACGCGCCGGCGACTCCGGCGACACCGACAACCAATGACAAGCCAATCGCCACCACGGCGACCTTGCGGCCTAAGTACCTCACGTGATCCTTGTTCATAACGCCCCCTTTGGACTCTTTGATCTGAATTGACCTTGATCAGTTACAAGTCTGGCGACGTTCATTTCGAAAACCATGTGAGTACCCATAGAAGACCGTCAGTTCTCTGTGCGCACCGTTACGGTTCGGTGACGACTCTTTGAAATGTGGTCTTTGACCATCAAGAAGTTGTTGAAAAGTCATGAATTCATGGCCATCTATCCACAGGGACCACTTCATCACGGGCTGCTCTCTTCAACCTGAAATGGCTCGTTTCAGAAGCTTGGCGACGCCGAGGAAGGCGAAGAGGGCATCCTTCTGCTCGACGGCGCTAGTCGAGCTTTTCGCGTTTCGGAGCCCGCGAGGGCAGCAGGCTCAGCACCACGACCGCCGCGATGCCGGCGATCACCGCACCCACCGAGACTGCGAAGACCATCCCACTGATGAACGACCGACGTGCCGTCTGGCTGAGGTGAGCACCCAATGCCCCTCCGAGGCGATGCGCGACCTCGAGGGCGCCGCCGAGGGAGCCCTTGGTTGCCTTCGCGACTGACGCGGGGACCGAATAGTGACTGAGCAGCGACGACATATCCGCCTGATAGCGGGTGTTCAAGAGACTCCCGAGTACCGCCACGCCGAGTGCGCTTCCAATCTGCAACGCCGTGCTGTTCGTGGCCGACCCCACTCCGGACAGATCAATCGGCACCGAGCCCATGACCGACTCGGTGCAGGGCGCGACGCAGAGTCCACTGCCGATGCCCATCAAGAGAAAAGAGGGAAGGGCGTTCGCGTACGTCGAATGAATGGTCGTCGTGGCGAGGAGCGCGAGTCCGATGGTGATGAGCACCATACCAATGAACACGACCACCTTGGTTCCGAGATAACGCACCGCCACCGGCGACGACGCGGCGACCACCAATAACACGAAGGCGATGGGCGCGATGCGAACACCGGTCTGAAACGCGCTGTATCCGAGGCAGAACTGCAGGTACTGCGTGAGCAGGAACAGCCCGCCCGAGAGGGCGAAGATCGTGAGACCGAGCCCGCCGATCGCCACCGAGAACCGCCTCGAATTGAAGAACGAAACTTCCAGAAGCGGATGACTGGTGTGTCGCTCCCACGCAATGAGAAGCGCCACCACCAGCAGCGCACCCGCAATCGCCTCGAGAATGAGGTGCGAGCCCCATCCCCGGGTCGGGCCCTCGATGATCCCCCACAACAAGAGAGCGGGCCCGAGGAGCGAGAGCAACGCGCCAAACGGGTCGGGACGTTTGGCCGCGGGATTCTTCGAGTCCGGCACAATCAGCACCGCCGCGACGCAGGCGACGGCCGCGATCGGCACATTGATGAGGAACACCGAGCCCCACCAGAAATGGGTGAGCAGCCACCCTCCGACCACCGGACCGATGGCTAATCCGAGGCCGTTGGTGCCGGACCAGAGCCCGATCGCGCGAGCACGGTCCCTCGGCTCGACAAAGACGTTCGTGAGGATCGACAAGGTCGACGGCATGATGGCGGCGGCGCCTATCCCCATGAAAGAGCGGGCCATGATGAGCTTGTCGGGGGTCGTCGCGAAGGCCGACGCCCCCGAACCAACGGCGAAGGCGACGAGGCCTCCAATGAACACCCACTTGCGTCCCACGTGGTCGCCGAGGGAGCCCGCGATGAGGAGTAGACCGGCAAGAACGATGATGTAGGAGTCGACTATCCATTGAAGTTGACTGGAGGTCGCGTGAAGACTGGCGACAATCGAGGGAAGCGCGACGTTCAGGATTGTGCCGTCAAGGTTGATGATGAGGACCGTGAGTGAGAGCACCGCGAGAATGGCTCCGCGCGGCGCACGAGCGACGCCCTTTTCGGTGCCGCCCAACTCTTGCTTGTCGATCGATGAGACGCGGCGGGCGCCACGGGCAGAGCTCATGAGGGGACGCTCCTTTGGCGACAAGGGACGTCAAAGATGCGTTCGCATCCCTCCGAGCGGTGCATGCAAACTCCTTACGACGGCTCGGCGAAAGTCAGACCGCCTTGCCTTGGAAGAGTAGGTCGCTCGAGATCACGCTCGACTAGGGCAATAAGTCCCACTTTCTTCCAACCCTCTTCACGAGATGAACCACCCACCTCGTGACCGGCGAGACCGGTCAGCCGGCTTCCCGACGTCAGGAATCATGAGGACCTTCGAGGTCGCCGAACCTCTCGCACCCTCGCCAAGGGCTAGTTTGAAACCTGTATGACGGACACGAACACTCGCAGGATCACACTTGAACTCGCCGATGTCACCGTTCGCTTCGGTGGACTGCTGGCGCTCAACGACGTTTCTTTTCGTGTGCACGAAAATGAAATAGTGGGCCTCATTGGCCCGAATGGCGCCGGCAAGACGACGGCGTTCAACGTCGTGTGCGGATTCCAGAAGCCGACGTCGGGGACCGTGAGCTTCCCAAGCATTGGCCGCGGTGCGCTCAAGCCCTCCCAACTGGCGAAAGCCGGCGTAGCTCGCACCTTGCAGGGCGTTGGGCTCTTCCGTCAACTCACCATTCTCGAAAACGTGATGGCGGGGGCACAAAGCCGCCCCGGCGGCCATATTGGTGCCTCGATCCTTGGCATGCCGTCCGGCCTCAAGGTAGAGCGCTCCCTGCGCGACGAAGCCATGTTCCACCTGGAACGCCTGGGCATAACGAAATTCGCCGCAGCCCTCCCTGGTGGCGTCCCCTACGGCATCGCGAAGAAGGTTTCGATAGCCAGGGCGCTCATGGCGAAACCCCAGCTTCTCATGCTGGATGAGCCCGCATCCGGCTTGGATGAGAAGGAGCTCGCGGAATTCGTAGGCCTGATCGGCGAACTTCGCCAGACAATGAGTGTCCTCCTGGTCGAACACAACATGGACTTCGTGATGCAGCTCGTCGACAACCTGGTCGTGCTCAACTTCGGCCAAGTGATCGCGATCGGCACCCCGAGTGACATCAGCACCAACCCTGACGTGCTCGCGGCGTATCTGGGGATTGACTGATGATCCGCGTTAATGATCTCTCGGTCAGTTACGGGGCGGTGAAGGCGCTTCGCAACGTAAGCCTCGAGGCGTCGCCCGGCCTCGTCACCGCGGTGCTCGGCGCGAACGGCGCCGGCAAGACCACGCTGCTTCGAACCATCTCGGGGCTCGTGAATCCCGTGGGCGGCGACATCCACCTGGGTGACACTTCGCTGCTGCGCATGCCCACCGAGGAGATCTGTCGACTCGGCCTGGCACACGTGCCAGAGGGCCGAGGCGTGATTGAGGAGCTGACGGTCGAGGACAACCTGCGTTTGGGCGCCCTCGCGAGCAAAGTTGACATCGCCGAGGGCCTCGAAGCCCAGTACGCGCAGTTCCCGGCATTGGGCGACCGGCGAAAGAAGTACTGCGCGACGCTCTCGGGCGGAGAACGCCAGATGCTCGCCATGGCTCGCGCACTGATAGCCCAGCCGCGGGTACTCCTCTTGGACGAGCCGTCGCTCGGCTTGGCGCCACAGGTCACTTCGGACCTGATGAAGCTGATACTTCGGCTCTGTGAATCAAAGAACCTCACGGTGATTCTCGTCGAGCAAAACGCGAAGGGGGCGCTTCGAATCGCGCACAACGCCGTGGTGCTTCACCTGGGCGCCGTTGTCGCGAGCGGTGACGCGCAGACTGTTGCCGCCGACGAGGACCTGCGCCGCTACTACTTGGGGCTGGTCGAATAGTGAGTTCCTTCCTGACGTCCTCCTTCATGCACAACATCTTCGGGGGCCTCGCCCAGGGGGTCATCTTCTCCCTCGTGGCGTTGAGCCTCGTGATCATCTGGCAGTCGACCCACGTGCTCAACTTCGCCCAGGGTGCGATGGCCATGTTCGCGACCTACGTGGGGCTGACCGAGATCGGCCGGGGCGTCGGCTATTGGTGGTGCGTCCTGATCTCGGTCGTGGTCGGCATGGTATTGGGGGGGGCGACCGAGCGGGTGTTGATCCGGCCCCTCTACGGAAAGCCCGAGATCAATCCAATCGTCGTGATGGTTGGCTTTCTCGCCGTCCTCGAAGCGGTCGCCACCTCTATTTGGACGAGCACCGCCCGCACGATCGCCGCGCCGTTCTCGCAGATCTACTTCCAGTCGCACGGGAAACTCGTACTGCTTTCCCCATTCGTCATCTTCCAGATCGTCCTGGCCATCGGGATCATGCTGCTCGTCGCGGCGCTGTTTCGTTTCACGAAGTTGGGACTCCAGCTTCGAGCATCGGCGCTCGCTCCAGAGGTGGCGCGCCTCTTGGGGGTGCGCGTGAATCGAATGTTGACGATTGGTTGGATGCTCTCGGCGGGTGTGGGAGCGATCGCCGCGGTCATTCTCGCGTCGGGCAGTTTCGGCCTCTTCCCCACCGACATGGACGGCGTGTTCGTGGCCGGCTTCATCGCCGCCGCGGTCGGTGGGCTCGAATCACCGATTGGCGCCATCGCCGGCGGCCTCTTGATCGGCCTCGCCGAGCAGTTCATCCTCGCGTACTGGTCACCGAACGTCGCGCCGCTCGGCGGCGTCATCATTCTCGTGGTGGCCCTCATGATCCGCCCCCAAGGCATCTTCACCAAGAGCGTCGGACGGAGGGTGTGATGACCTGGCCCGGATCGTTTCGAAGACAAGAGACCACCCACGTTCGACTGCTCACCGTTCTCGGGCTCACCGTCCTGACCCTGGTGGTCACTTTCTTCTTGCCGCCAGTGGCGGACTCTCAACTCGCCGGTGGCGCCGCGATCACGATCGTTATCTTGGGCCTTAGCTGGCTGATCGGTTGGAGCGGGCAGATCTCGCTCGGGAATTCGGGTTTCATGGCAGTGGGCGCGTACGCGGCGGGAATCTGGGCGCACCACCACACGGCATCGCCCTTGATATTCACCTTTCTTCTCGCGACCGTCGTCGGAGGGATCAGCGGACTTATCGTGGCCATCCCGTCCACTCGATTGCGCGGACCCTACCTGGCCGGAATGACGCTCGCCTTTGCGGCAGCGATCACCCCGCTGGCGCAGAACTTCACCTCCGTCACGGGCGGAGAAGGCGGACTCTTCTTCAATACGCTCACCACGCCGGCGTGGTTCTTGCACTTCTTTAGCGGTGCGAACGCGTCGATCAACGCCAACGCCCAGTGGACTGCTGATCTGGCGGTGGTCATCGCGGGCTTTATGTTCTTCCTCATGGCCAACCTTTTCCACAGCCGGTCGGGCCGCGCGATGCGCCTCGTGCGCGACAATGACGTCGCCGCGGAGCTCATGGGTATCAACCTGTCAAGAACTCGGACCCTGGCCTTCGTCGTCGCCGCGGCCTTCGCGGGACTGGGCGGTTCGCTCTTCGCGATCATCAACGCAACGGTGCGACCAGAGAGCTTCCCCCTCACGCTTTCCATCACCTTGTTGACCCTGATGGTGCTCGGCGGCATCGGCACGCTCAGCGGCGCGGTCATCGGCGGCATCATCTATTCCTTCAGTGCGAACCTCGTCTCGCACGTCAACTCGCTGACCGGGGTGAACCCCACGTCGAATTTGGGCGCGAATATGCAGGGCATCATCTTCGGCGTTCTCCTTATCCTGACGATGCTCTTCGCGCCTCGCGGAATCGCCGGACTTATTCAAAGAATTCGATCTTTTATATATTCTCGTTCGTAACCCAACGGTAACTCAAATGTGAATTATGTTTCCCCTAAGACCAATTAGGAGGTTTTTCATGTTCAAAAGCATTAGACGATCCACGACACTGCTTTCGGTGGCGGCGTTGACTCTCGGCATGGTGTCCACTGGGTTACTAACCAGTAGCGCCAACGCATCGACGAGCACGCCAGGTGTCACCGCGAAGACCATCACCATTGGAGCGACAGTTCCCCTTTCCGGAGTCGCAGCTAGTTACGCTCCGGTCTCTGCGGCGGCGAACGCGGTCTTCACGTACATCAACAAGCACGGCGGTATCAACGGACGACGCATCAAGTACATCCGCCTCGACGACTGCTACGACCTGGCCGCATACGGCCTCGGTTGCACCGCGGGTGCCAGCACGACGACACTCAGCCAGAACCAGGTCCTGGTCGCTCAGCAACACGTCTTTGCGACGGTGGGCTCGCTCGGTACGGCCGCCGAGGACAGCGTCCTCAGTTACCTGAAGCAGAATGGGGTTCCTCAGCTGTTCGTGGCCTCGGGTTCTCGTGACTGGAACCAGCCATCGATCTACCCGGGCACGTTTGGATTCCAGACGAGCTACGTCGCCGAGGGCAAGATCTTCGCCCGCTACATCAACGCGCACTTCGCGGGCCAGACCGTCGGATTCATCGGTCAGAACGATGACTTCGGCGCGGACGGTCTTATCGGCCTCACCGACGGTGGCGTTTCCATCGCGTCGGCCAATAACCTGAACTACAACGCGGCCGACGCGATCTCTGGATCGTCCAGTGACCTCGTCCAGGACGTGCAGACACTCCAGGCGAACAAGGCCCAGGTAGTGGTGCTTGACTCGGTGCCCGGCTTCACCAGCGGGATCCTCTCGATTGCCAAGCAGTTGAGCTACTCACCGCAGTGGGTCATCTCCTCGGTGGGCTCGGACCCGACGTTGGTCAACAACGTCGGAGAAGTGGGGGCCATCTCGCTCGACTACTTCCCCGCGCCAACCAACACCAAGGATCCTTGGGTTCCGTGGCTGCGTAAGGTGCTCCTCGCCGACAAGGCCGACTTCCCGACCTTCACCGCGTCGTCGGTCCTCACCGGCAACGACTTCTACGGAGCGGCGTACGCAGTGGCGTTCGCCGAGACCCTGAAGGCCGAAGGCAAGAACGTCACCCGCGCCGGGTTCCTCAAGGCGCTGAAGTCGACCACGATGAACACTCCCGCGATCACGCCCCTGAAGTACTCGTCGTCGAACCACCAGGGCCTGCTGGGTGGCGTCATCGCCACGCTCCCCTCGAACGGGGGCGCTGCGCCTACGATCGTTGTTGAGCCCAACACCACGGTGTTCTCGACCACCAACACGAAGAGTTCGCCGATCACGGTGTCGAGGAAGCTTGACATCACCACGATTCCGAACTGGCTGAAGTAGCCCGTAACGATTCAACAACAAGGCCCTCGCCGCTTTGCGGCGAGGGCCTTGTTGTTGCCCGGTCGCTTCGCTCCTGCGGAGCCCGGACGTCGTGCAACGATGGGCGGCGCTCGCTCGAGCACAATTCCCGGGGCCGATTCGCCGCAGGGGCCTTGCTGTCGTCAAAATCCCACGCACTAAAGTCGGTGCCGTGATCGCACCGAGCATCGATGGCTGAAGGGGTCGGCGGAGCGAATCCCTCGAATCCCTCGAAGCCGCTCGGGGGCGCACTTTCGGTACTGAAGACCCACTCAGCGCCACGCAACGCCTTGAAGGTCGATTTCTCGCTCATCACGCCGGTAGCCGGAGCGATCACCATTGCTCCCTTGGTTGCGGTCTTCGCGATCGGCCTCGCCGTGACGAGTGCGCCGAGCGCCATCGCCATGGCGATCGGCGCGAACTTCATCGCAATTGTCTCGCTCGTCGGCGCCCCACGTCTCTCGATTCGCCTCGCGTTCATCGACGTCTTGATGTTGGGCGTTTCGGTCTTCGCGGGGACGTTGACGAGCCCGGTGCCGTGGCTCCACATCGCGCTACTCGTTCCATGGTGCTTCGTCGCGGGAATGATGGTCGTGTTCGGACAGACCCAGGCGACGGTCGGTTCGCAGGCGATGATCGCCTACGTCGTGTTGGGGCGATTCTCAGGAACGCCGGCGTTGGCGCTGCACCTCAGTTTCTTCGTGGTCGTTGGCGCCCTGCTGGAAGTCGTGGCTCTGGTGGTGCTGCGTCTTCCTCCGACGCTTCGTTACCAGCGAGGTCGCCTCGCGAACGCCTTCGAAGCGGTGAGTGAGCTGGCCCAGTCCGACCCGAGTCGGCCCGCCACGGACCTGCTCGGAACCCTTGACGGAGCCGAACTCGCCCTCTCGGCACCTTCACTGTTCAGCCGCACCGACGTCCAGGACCTTCGCTCGATTCTCGATCAGGCTCGACGAATCCGACTCGAACTCACGACGCTGGCCGGTCTTCGCCTGAGGCTCACGAGGGAGGGCGACGCCAGCGACTACTCGCTCATCGACTCGTCCCTGCACGTCATCGCCGTGGCCCTTGACGAGATCGCGCAGGCACTTCGCCATTCATCGAATCCGTCGGACTGGAGATCAGCCGTTGGTGCGTTTCAGGCGTCCCTCGCTGTGCTCAGCGATGAGTTCGATGAAGATAGTTCCAAGCTGGATGTGATTGCGCGCCAATGCGTGACGCACCTCACTGCGGTCGCCGGGCAGTTGCGATCGGCAGGAAACCTGGTCGAGCACTTGCGCGAAGGCGATAACCGCCAGGCGTGGCGTCCGAGCATCCCTTCGCCCAGCGGCCCCGACTTCGGACAGTTCCGCCTCGACCTCTCAACCGTGCGCGGCAACCTCAGAACCGACTCCTCCGCATTTCGCCACGCCGTGCGCCTGAGCGTCGCCGTTCCGCTGTCAATACTCATCGGATCCCTGCTGTCGCTCCCGCGCAGTTACTGGCTCCCGTTCGCGGTCGCGGTCATCTTGAAGCCGGACTACAGCACGCTGGTGAAGAGGGGCTTGGGTCGAGTCATCGGCACGATGATCGGCGCGTCGGTCGCGGCGGTGCTCGTGAGCGAGCTGAAACCCGACTTGGCGCTCACCGCTGTGCTCGTGGGGGTCGTCGGATGGATTGCGTATTCCACGTGGGCTGCAAGCTTCTCCGTGTCAATCGGCTTCGTCACCGCCATGGTGCTGATTCTCCTGAGCACGTCGACGACCGACACCATCGGGACCGCCCTCGACCGGTTGATCGACATCTCGCTCGGTGGCGCCATAGCCTTCATCACCTATCTGGTCTGGCCCACGTCACCACGCGCCGGTGTGGGCGAAGCGCAGTCGGGTCTCTTCCTCGCGCTCCACGACTATCTGTCAGTCGTTGTCGACCTCGTCGAGACGAAAGGGGTTGCCCCCGGCGAAGTGGCGCAGTGCTCGAGAAGGGTGCGCATGGCCTGGGCGAAAGCCGAGGCCGCCGTGGGCCGCTCGGTCGAAGAGCCCGCCGCCACGCGAATCGACCCTTCGCAGGGACGAAGCCTGCTCGCGACGACGATGCGAATACTGCGGGCCATCCACGCCATGAGGATCGACGCCGAGCGCGGTGCCACAACACCGGCCTTCGATGAGTTGGACGCGCTGGCGCGAGCGTGCCTCGAATCACTCGAGGGCCTCAGCGACTGGTTCGCAGCGGAATCGCACGCGCCGGTTGGTCCGTTGCGCCCGCTCTACCGCTCGGCGGAGAAGGGTCTCGTCAAAGCCGGTGCGCCGGTGTCCGTCGCGACCCATCTCGACGAACTCGTGAACGCCATCAACACCGCCACGCAGCTTTCGGGAATCGCGTCGCGGGACAATGGGGGATGAGCCCTTGAAGGATGGAACAGGCGCGCCGCGAGCCTGCCCGAAGAGCCTTGTCTCGCAGCTCAGGGTGCAGCTGAGCCATCTTGATCGGCGCCAAGTACCTCAGTGCCGCGTGACACGTCAGTTATCACCGCTCGACTGACCATCGTCATGATAAGTGACGGACGCGACACCGGTTCCCGCGTGAAGAGATGACGTCGTCGACGAAGAAGGAGACGCCTGATTGACCGTCACGCTGGCGGCCGGTGAACCCATAGCGATGAACGCCTTATGGCTCGCGACTTCAACGCCCGCTGAAAGCACGAGGGTCAGCAGTCCAGCGACCATCCAGGAAACTACGTTGCGTGTTCTCGTCATACGCTCCTCCGTTCAACAACCATCACCTTCCCTTTCTATTCGTCCGACCTGAATGCTGAATAAGAATGCGCGAATAATCGACGAAGAAACCAGCAACCTGCTCGTTGGGGATGCAACCATGAGGCCGGTTGAGTATCGGCGTTCCCCGTCTTGCTCAAGCCTTGTGTTGTCGCGCAACGAATCGAAGGTCGAGGAGCATCATTTCCCGTCGACGTAGGCATTGATCAGTACTCGTGCCGCGGGTCCCCGCGGTCTCGCAGTCCATCGGCTTTCAAATGCCCGCAGCGGGCTGGATTGGCATTGGTCAGTCTTGTGAGAATCTCCGACTACACCTCAGGCCCAGACTCAGATGAAGTCGATTGACGTCTCTGCGGGGCAAGCCCCTGGGATCGGACTCATCAACCAGGCTCCACATCGGCCCTCGACTCGGTCGTACATTCAACGGAACCGGAATCAAGTTCGATGGGGCCAGAACAACTGAATGGGCACTCGTCAACTGCGCAATGCGCTCGCAATGATCTTGCCGACCTGATCCACTTCGAGGAGGAATCCGTCGTGGCCGGCACCGGACGAGACCACGTAGAGCGGCTCCGCGTCAGGCAGATACTCAACGAGCTGCTCTTGCAGGCGAAGCGGATACAAACGGTCGGTCGAGATGCCACCGACAGTTACCTGGGCCCTCACCGAGCCGAGAGCCTTCGTGATTCCACCTCGCCCCCTGCCGACATCGTGGTGATTCATCGCTTCGCTGAGGACGATGTAACTGTTGGGATCGAAGCGCTGGGCCAACTTCTCACCGTGATAACTGAGATAGGACTCGATGGCGTAGCGACCACTTCCCAGGACGTCATTGTGGTCCTGGGCGTTTCTGCCGAAGCGTGCCTCGAACTCCTCCTCGGTGCGGTAGCTGAACTGGCCGAGGCCGCGGGCGATGGCCAAGCCCTCGAAGGGGACCTCGCCGGTTTCGTAGTAGTCGCCGCCGGCGAAGTTGACGTCGGACCTGATCGCGCGGCTCTGCAGCGAGCAGAGCGCGATCTGATCGGCCGTGGCGGCGGCGCCGACGGCGAGCACGACAGCACGGCCGAGTCGGTCCGGAACACCGACCGCCCATTCGAGGGCGCGCATCCCGCCCATCGACCCCCCCACGACCGCGTGCCACGCGTCGATGCCGAGAAAATCCGAGAACTGAACCTCGACCGATACCTGGTCGCGGATCGTGATGACCGGGAAACGCGATCCGTAGTGACGGCCGTCCTCGTCGAGCGACGAGGGGCCGGTGGTGCCCTGCGCGCCGCCAAGCACGTTCGAACAGACCACGAAGAAGCGGTCAGTATCGATAGCGAGTCCGGGGCCCACGACCCCGTCCCACCAGCCAGGTGTCTGGTGACCGGGCCCCGCGGGACCGGCGACGTGCGAATCGCCGGTGAGGGCGTGGAGCACCAGGACGGCGTTCGATCTCGAGACGTTGAGCGTCCCCCAGGTCTCGTACGCCACCGTCACTGAGGGGAGCACTCCCCCGCCTTCAAAGGTGACACCCTGTCCGTTCTCGCCGCGAAGCGTGACGAATTCGCGGTGTCCCGGATCGTCGCCGGGACGCCAGTACCCGAGCGACCTCGGGCTCATGAGCCCTTCGCGGCGCGAAAGCCCGACTCAAGGTCGGCCAGGATGTCCTCAAGCGTCTCGATGCCGACCGAAAGGCGCACCAGGTCGGGTCGCACGCCGGTCGAGAGCTGCTCTTGCTCGGATAGCTGCGAGTGGGTCGTCGAGGCGGGGTGGATGGCTAGGCTCTTCGCGTCGCCCACGTTCGCGAGGTGGCTGAAGAGCTCGAGGCCTTCGATGAACTTCCGGCCCGCCTCAGCGCCGCCCTCGATGCCGAACGCCACGATGGCTCCGCCGCCCTTCGGGAGGTACTGAAGCTGACGGGCGTGCCACGGACTGGACTCGAGCCCCGGGTACGCGACCCAACTGACGTCGGACCGAGCCTCGAGCCACTTCGCCACGGCGGTCGCGTTCGCGACGTGTCGCTCCATGCGAAGGCTCAACGTTTCGAGCCCCTGCAGGAAGAGGAACGAGTTGAGAGGAGCGATGGCGGCGCCGATGTCGCGCAGGTACTGCAAGCGCGCCTTCAGGACGAAGCGGGCCGGGAAGAGGAAATCGGGGAGCTGTCCGAAGACGAGGCCGTGGTAGCTGGGGTCGGGGTCGGTGAAACCGGGGAACCGGCCGCTTCCCTCGTAGTCGAACTTCCCGCCGTCGACGATGACGCCGCCGATGGACGTTCCGTGGCCACCAATGAACTTCGTCGCCGAGTGCACGACGATGTCCGCGCCGTGCTCGAGCGGACGCGTCAGGTAAGGGGTCGCCAGGGTGTTGTCGATCACGAGCGGAATCTTGTTCTCGTGCGCGATCCTCGAGACGCCCTCGAAATCGAACACGTCGCCCTTGGGGTTGCCCAGCGTCTCGCCGTAGAAGGCCTTCGTGTTGGGTCGAATCGCCGCCTGCCACTCGGCGAGGTCTTCGGGGTTGTGCACGAACGTCGTCTGGATGCCGAGCTTGGGCAGGGTGTAGTGGAACAGGTTGTACGTTCCTCCGTAGAGCGACGCCGACGACACGATGTGCCCGCCGTTCTCCGCGAGGTTCAAGAGCGCGATGGTCTCGGCGGACGATCCCGACGCGACGGCGAGTGCAGCGACGCCGCCTTCGAGTGAGGCAATCCTCTCCTCGAACGCGTTCTGCGTCGGGTTCATGATGCGGGTGTAGATGTTCCCCAATTCTGAGAGGCCAAAGAGCGCCGCGGCGTGCTCGGTATCGCGAAAGACGTAGCTCGTCGTTTGGTAGATGGGAATTGCCCTCGCCCCGGTTGTCGGGTCCGCTGTCGCTCCGGCATGAATCTGTCGTGTCTCGAATCCCCACTCAGCCATTTCAGTCTCCTCTTCCTGCATCCGCGCGGCTTCCATGCCGCGTCAACTTAGTTGGCTCACTTTATCGTATAAACCTGATGGTTTTAGTCAACTATTACGAACTCCTCGTGACAACGAGGGTTTCATTCCGTCCGGGAACTCTCAGCTATTCCCTCGGCGACTGCCAGACCGCACGGGCCGCTCGACTCAACTCGCCCGGTCGACCACGACAATGCGCATCTGATCGGAGTAACTCAGTCGCCGGCGTTGTCGTGGCACACATGATCGCGGACACCGTGGATAGTGGCGCTGCTCGAATGAGAAGCACCATCAAGGCTGCGCAGAAGTGACGGCCGCTACGTTTGGTGAGTACCCGCACGCTCCTTAGACGAGCTGAACGACTCTTCTCGGGTTTACCCTCTGACACGCCGCTACTGATCGGCACCGCCTCTGAATGGAGACCGCATGGAACATTCAACGATTCAACGAAGGCTCAGCCGCATTCTGCACTGGGTGGGCGACATAACGTCACGGTCGGGAGCCACTGCCGTGGTGGTCGTCCTGCTCCTGGGCTTCGGCGTGTTTCTCGCGATAGCGGGATTCCCCGTGAGCTGGGAAGCGGCCTTTTCAACGGTGGCGGGAGCCATCACCTTGGTGATGTTGTTCATCGTGCAGCACACCCAGAGTCGGAACCAAGTCGTCTTGCAATTGAAGCTCGACGAACTGATCCGCTCCTCCCCCGACGCCGACGACCTGCTGGTCCACCTCGAAGTCGCCGACGACGCTGAGCTCATTGTGCTCGAGCAGGACCAGTTGGCGCACCACGAATCGCTCCGAGGACCCGAAGAAGAAGAGCTCGGGGACAACTCGCAGTAGGCGCCATCGAGCTTCGCGGCGAATGGGCGGCCCATTGATCCTTTGAATCCTGCATGAAGCCGAAATTCGCGGACAGTAGGATGACAACATTGGGACTAGTGCGTGGCGGTTCTCCTCGATGAACCGGCGACCAGGCAAAGAAGTGGAGGCGTGCATGAGACCACCGGATACGGTTGCGCTTCGCACCGTTGTCAATCGCCGAAACGGTCCCGAATGAACTGCTCGAAATGGAGCGACGATGCTTGGTAACGCAAAGGTAAAAGCGTCGCGGGCAACACCCAACGAATTCGCCAAGCGACTCTTCGCTCCGTTGCCTTCGCGATACAACCTGCTCGCGGCGCTGTTGTCCTTCGGCCAAGACGGTCGCTGGCGCGCGGCGATGGTCGATCACGTCGTTGGCTCCAAGCCAGCCCTCGTTCTTGACGTGGCCTGTGGACCGTGCGCGGTGACGAGACGACTGGCGAAGAGGACATCGGCGCACGTCGTCGGTGTTGATCTCAGCGAGGACATGCTTCGAGAAGGACAGTCCAATGTCGACAAATCGGGTCTCGGGGAGCGGATTTCGCTCGTGCTGGCGAGGGGAGAGCAACTCCCTTTCCCGGACGCGACGTTCGATGCCCTCACCTTCACCTATCTCCTTCGCTACGTGAAGGACCCCAAGGCCACGCTGCGAGAACTTGCGAGGGTCGTGAAACCGGGAGGGTCAATCGCCAGCCTCGAATTCGCGGTGCCCGGAAACCTGGGATGGCGGTTGTCGTGGTGGTTGTACACCCGCGCCATTCTGCCGGCCGCCGGATACGTCTTGGGCGGCAAGGCGTGGTGGGACGTCGGGCGATTCCTCGGTCCGAGCATCTCAAAGCACTACAAGAGCTACCCCGTGCCCTGGACCGTCGACGCCTGGGAACGGGCTGGCATCGATCACGTTGAATACGCGACCATGAGTCTGGGCGGCGGTTTGGTGATATGGGGCTACCGGTCAGAATGAGACGCTCGAAGCGTCCCCGCAACGAAACCCTGCACGTCGTCCCCTCGTTCTACGCCCAGCCCAAGTTCCTCAGCCGCCCACGCCTTCGCGAATGGTGGACCGTGCTCCATCCGCCNNGCGGCGCGCCTCGCGGTCACACTGGTCGCATTCCTCCTCGCCGTCGGAGTTGGAGCCCATTCCCTTGATGAACTGCACGGTCGACCACTGAAGACCTCCATACCGACGCGCGAACTGATCATGGCATCGTGCATCTCCATCGGCGGCGCGGTGGCGTTGGGGGTGGTCGGGATGATCCTCGTGAGTCCCTACCTCGCCATCTTCATCTTCGTCGGCGCGCTGATCGCGGTTGGCTACAACCTCGAGTTGTTTCACGGTCGCCTCCACACCGGGACGGTGATGGTGTTCGGGTGGGGGGCGTTTCCCGTATTGACGGCGTACTTCGCCCAGCACGCGGACCTCGGCGTCGCCTCGTTCCTTGCGGCGGCCTTTGGCGCTTTGATAACCCAGATCCAGCGACAGCTCTCGTCGCCCGCCCGCGACCTTCGTCGAAGAACCGCCTCCGTCGAGGGCGTCATCGTGCGCGCCGACGGCACGACCGTCCCCCTGAACCGCCAGACCATGCTCGAGCCTCTCGAGGGCGCGCTCAAGACGCTTTGCTGGTCCGGGGTAGCCATCGCCATGGCCCTGGCGTATCTGCAGTTCCGTCATTGATACAGACGCCAACCGCCCCCTCAACAACAATCGAAGTGGAACCGCAGCGCCAAATCCGCAATCACTACACCGAACGCACGAACCCGTCCCCTCGCCGGAGCCTTCGGGTGAAGGCCCCCGACGAGGGGACGGGTCCAGGTGGTGAGAGAGAGTCTCTCGTTAGTGCCTGTGCCCACCGAAGCGTGAGAAGCCCCGCTCGCCGCGACCCTCAGCATGTGACTTCTTGCCACCCTGCCATGACGTTGAGGTCGACTTGGCAACGTGGTCGCTGGCGATCGCTACGGTTAGGGCGTCTAACGACGTACGGTTCACGTCGACTGTCCCTCGGGCGCTGATCATGGCGCCGACGGTCACCGCGCTCAGTGTTGAGGCGGTACCCGCGAGGGTGTAGGTAGTCGTCGAGGCGACCACGATGACGCGGCTGAAACCATGCCCGTCGCTGATCGTGATTGTTCCTGTACCAACTCCGGTCACAGTTCCGAAGAACCGGGCAAGATCAATATCGATCTTTGCCGCGGTGGTGGCCGATGTTGACAACGCCGAGACCTCGACACGGTCTCCCACGACGAGCGTCGCGGCGGTGGTTGCTACGCCACCCTCAACGAAGGTCGTCGTTGGCGTGACGACGAACGTAGTGACGGTGCCATTAAAACCCTGCACCGTTACCGATGTTGCGCTGACCGCGGTCACAAGCCCACGGATGCCGCTCGCGCAGTCCACGCCGGAAGACTTGACGCCACCGGCGTCCCTCACGGAGATGCTGGCACCCTGCGAACCCGAAGCAGAGGCAACGCCTACGCTCCCGGCGGTCAGTGCCACTCCGAGGAAGGCAACTGCGGTGACTCGTCCGGCGGTTTTTCCGGTGTTCTTGTACATGGTGATCCCTTCGTTGCATTCGTTCAAGATGATCCCGAACACCCACAAGTCTCAATCACAAGATTGTGTAGAGCCTGTGAGAGTTCGGTGAAGACCGTCTGCTTGGGGTTTTCTTCTCTGAAAGTCGCCCACGAGAGTTTCCGCGTCGATCCGGGAGCAACCAGAAGCCCCCGGACCCTCACCTTCTACTTGGAGCGCCAACCGGCGCCTGATCGCCATGTGCTCGTCTGGGGTTCCGCTTCACGTGCCAGGAGGGCCCCATGGATCTGAAAAAGAAGGCCGATCAGAAGGGCACGCGATGCCGGCTCCAGGTGAAGCGAAAAGGTCCCGCTGGATGTGCGGTCGGGGCAACCCCGACGTTGCTCATACTTTGCGCAAGTGATCGATGACGCCCGTTACCGCCCAAGGGACTCGATGCGACCCGCCCTCGTTCCTGGCAAAGAGTCAAGTCCTCCATCCTGGAACTGACCCCGCTCTGTTGGGGTCTTGGTCGCTTCCCCTAGCTGTCGCCCGCGAAACCCGTTCCGCCCGTACCGTCATCTGAGCCGCCGTGCCTTGACTTGACGACGACCGTGGTTACTGGCGGCGGCGGCGTGGTCGCCATGGTCGTCGTCGAAGTGGTGGTCGTCGAAGTTGTCGCCGTCGAAGTGGCGGTGGTGGTCGTCGTTGAGGTGGTAGTTGAGGTCGGGGCCGCGTGGGAGGTGCCCCGCGAGGGATTCGCCACGGTGCCCGGGCCCGTTGTCGGAGAGCTAGTGCGGACCACGCCACAGATGCGATCACGCGTCGAGGACTGATCGCGGAGTTGCGCTATGCCCAGCGGACCGGGAAGATGCTGTGCTCTCCCATCAGACGTCTGGGAGTGAGCGAGCGCGGCCCTCGATACAAGGGACGAACCGTCACTGTTGCGTTGACTGACATCAGGATCATTCGGGTGAACCGAAGTCAACCTTCAAGCTGGCGCGACAAGGCCTGAACCGTCTCGATGAATTCGTCGATCATGTCAAAGACGACCTGCGCCGATGTCTTTGTCTCGTTCATCGACCCCACAATCTGTCCAACGAAGTAGTTGGCCAGTTTCTCAGCTCCCGATCCCGGTTGGTACGCGGCCCGGTCGATGCGCGCGATGGCCTCGCCCACGAGGATGGGCTGGAGCGGCATGCCGAGCGGCTGAGGGGTTGAGGGGTTGTCCCACTCATCGGTCCAGGCCGTTCGAAGTTGGCGGGCGGGCTTTCCGGTGCGTGAACGCGAGCGAACAGTGTCAGATGACGTGGCGGCGAGGAACTTCTGCTTCACCACGGGATGGGTCTCCGCCTCAACGGTCGTCAGCCACACCGAGCCACACCAGACTCCCTGGGCACCGAGCGCCATGGCGGCCGCCATCTGGCGGCCGCGACCAATTCCGCCGGCACCAAGCACCGGCACCGGAGCGACCGCGTCCACGATCTCGGGGATCAGCACCATGGATCCAATCTCGCCGGTGTGTCCGCCAGCCTCGGCGCCCTGGGCGATGATGACGTCGACGCCCGCGTTCACGTGACGCTCAGCGTGCTGGGCCTTTCCGGCGAGCGCGCCGAGGAGTCGACCCTCTTCCTTCACCCGCTCGATCATGTGCACTGGAGGCGGACCCAGTGCGTTGACCACCAACGCCGGCCTGTGGGCAAGAGCGATCTCCAGGAGGGGCTCGGCCTGGCTCGCCGAGAACGGCGCGACCATTCCTGCGTCGCCGCCACGCCCCAATGCTCCTCGTCCCGGTTCATCCTTCGCAAGCGGCGGCACGTCGTAGCGACGAAGGATGTCGTCGACGTAGGCAACGTGCTCGGCGGGAATGAGTTGTCGGATGTCGTCAAGGGTGTAGCCGCCCGCGTCCGAACCGGCGTACTTGGCGGGAACGATGAGGTCGATCCCGTAGGGAAGGTGACCCACTTCGGCTTCGATCCACGCAAGGTCGATCTCGAGCTGCTCTGGGGAGTGAGCGACTGCACCCAAGACTCCCATGCCACCGGCCCTCGTGACCGCGGCCACCACGTCGCGACAGTGCGTAAAGGCAAGAATCGGGACGTCGATTCCAAACAGGTCGGTGATTGCTGTCTTCATCGCGCCTCCAAGAGCGGCCCCACAGACGTGTCCGGACCAAGGCCGACTATATAACCGCTCTCCACGCCGTGAGAAATCCCTGACTGTGTCAAGAGCCACCGAAGAGAACGCGATGGATCTCGCAGGTCGTCGCGCAGAATGCGTGGCGGGAAGCTTCCATCCGATGCGGCCGTCCGAAATCAGCCTCCTCGGTCTCCCACTTCACGGCTTTGACGTGATGCTCGCCTGTTCGGTCTTCGAGAGAAGTTCCACCCATGTCTGGCCCCGGGTAACGGCGATGACGGCACCGTAGAGGTTTTTATAAACGACCGGCTTCAAAAGGCTCTTGCGCGACCATGTCCCTCGCTGCACCCTGCCGCCCGTGAAGATCAACACCGTTCCCGAGCCCGTCATCTGCGCGTACGAACCCTCCACGCCGACTCCGCCCCGGTAGAGAACATTCATGACGATGACATTCTTCGGAGAGAGCCGCACGCCGGCGGCGGTCACGTCGGGCCTGCCGAAGATCGACCGGTCCCACGACCTCGTCTTGCCGTCCCACAAGTACGACGTGGCGTAGCCCGACGCGAAGCCAACGGTGAACGCGTTCACCCGCGCACCCGTCGCCGAGGTCGAGGGTGACCGGTAGGCGAAGAGGGGCGGAGGCGGTTTCGGCTTCCCGCCCTTCGCCATCAGAAGCACGGCATTGGCGAAGAGGTTGTGAGGAGCGTAGCGCTTGTAATCGCGGAACATCGCCGAACCCGCGGTCGATTGGTCCACGAGCTTCACGGGTGCGGTCTCGATGCTGCGAATCGCGTACTGCGCTCCCCCGGAAAAGGCGAAGATGCCGCCTATCGGATAGACGATCTCGCGGTCGGTGCGACGCACCGAGCGAACCGGACCGACCTTGGTGGGTAGCTGGGAGTTGAAGATCGCGGCGAGCCGGGTGATGCCGCCCTCGACGATCTCCTCGTAGACGACGTCCGCCTGGTTGATTCCGTACTGCGGCCTGGCTTCAGGGGTGTTGTCAATCTTGATGGTGAGCGCCGAACGATGTTTGGTCAGTCTCCGCGGGTCGGGCAGCCCGGTCAACGGGGCCACCGGCCCTGGCTTCACCGTTGTCGTCGTCAAAGGCGTCGAGGTGGTGGTCGAAGTGGAGCCGTTGGCTGAGGTGGTCGAGGTGGTGGTGGTCGAGTCGGTGGACGCGCCCGATGACCACGCAAAACTCGAACCCAAACCAATGACGATCAAGAACGAAAGGAAACGTCGCATAGAGGCAACCTAGTTCCCAGGAGTCCCCCTTTCGGGCCACGAGTTCCGCCTGGGGATCGACCCGACGCCCTTCTCTCTCGCTAGTTGGTGATTCCGGGAACGTATGCGCTACCGGCATCGCCCACCATGTGCGTCGAACTTTCCAGTTATAATCAAGTCTGACGGTTTCTCCGTCACTGATGTGATCGCCCCGGTAGTGCATCCATATTCACCATGAACCTTTCCTACGAACCCTTATCGCCAAACCCCGCGCCAGTCGGCCGACGCCGAAGGAACGCGCCGAACACCTTCATCTCGCTCGCGACGGTGGGGTCAGTTCTCAGTGCCTTCCTCTTGTTCCTTCCGACAAGCACGGTGGCGGCGAGCAGCACAACGACGATCCCCGTCTTCAAGGCAATAGCCGATCCGCAGTACCCCGTTGGCTCGCCAGATCCATCCGAACCTTCCGGCGAGGCTCCTCCCGCTGCTGACGCACTTGCGGGCTACAGCGAGAGCTACGTGAATGACTTCACCTCTTCATCACTTCCGGCCGGATGGGACATATTCACCGGGATCCCCGGAGGCGACCCGGGAGCCCACTTCGGCGGATCGCACGTCGTCTTCGGCGGTGGGCTTCTGCAGTTGAATACCTATCGCAATCCCTCGTGGCACAACAGATGGGTCACCGGCGGGCTGTGCCAATGCGGACTCTCCCAAACCTACGGCGCTTACTTCGTGCGGTCTCGCGTGACCGCAGCCGGGCCCAACGAGGTCGAGTTGCTGTGGCCGACCACCAACACTTGGCCACCCGAGATTGACTTCAACGAATCCGGTGGCATCAATTCAGGCACGTCATCCTCAGTCCACAGCGGCGCCTTGAACCACATCGACCATCGGTGGCTCAGAATCAACCTGACGACGTGGCACACGTGGGGCGTGATCTGGACCCCCACTTCGGTTATCTACACCGTTGACGGGCAAACGTGGTCGACGGTCACCGTGACGTCAGAGATCCCGAGAAAACCCATGACCCTTGACCTCGAGCAGCGGACCAAGTGCTCTGTAGGCACGCAGTGCCCCACCCATCCCGTGTCCATGCAAGTCGACTGGGTGGCCGAGTACACCGATTCGCCGCCGAATCCGGCGACGTCGGCCGCGACAACGACCACGACCACGACCACGCCTTCTCCTTCAACATCTCAATTGATTGCCCACGCTTAAGAAGTCGGCCGATACCTCCGTCGGTGGAGTTATCGCAAGACCGACGACCACTTCTCCATGCCGTGCGAGATGTTCACAGTTGCTTCAATCGGCCCGCCGACCCGTCTGTGAACGTTGGCCATCCATTGACGGCGTCGATCGCCTCTTCGACAGTTCCCGAGGCGATGGGACTCCGAGTCGCCGGCATTGCGGAACTGGTAATTGGCTTTCGCGAACCTGGGTTATGTTTCGAGCAATGCAAGATTCTGGCCGCGAAACAACCGATGTCCCCGCCTCACCTTGGCCGCTTGCGGCAGGTCGCCGACGATGCGCCCGCCTCTTGATCTCCTGTGCCACCGTTCTCAGCGTGGCGGGCGTCGCGGGAAGCACAGCGGCCGGCGCGGCTTCAACAACGACCACGACCGTGGCGACGCCCCTTAGATTGCCCAAGAGCGGCAAGTGCACGATCTTGGAAATCGGTGACTCGCTCGGCACCGACCTTGGAGGCGGGCTCTCTCATCAGTTGGAGAAATCGCCGAAGATCAGACTCATCCTTGAGGGCAAATCGTCGACGGGACTTTCGAACTCAGGCTTCTACAACTGGCCTCAGCACTTGAAGACGTTTCTCGCGCAGTATCACCCGCAGCTGACAATTCTCCTTCTTGGCGGGAACGACGAACAGGGAATAATCGTGAATGGTCGAGCCGCCGCATTCGACACCACGCCTTGGCGCAAGCAGTACGCGAAGAACGTCGCCGCCATGATGGACGAAACAACCAAGGCCGGGAGCGCGGTGCTCTGGATCGGCATGCCCATCATGTATCCCAACGGGTATCGCCAGGGAATACAGGTCATCAATTCGATCTTCGCCAAGGTCGCGAAGGCGAAGCAACGAGTGACCTTCCTGCCCACGTGGAAGTTCTTCGCGAACTCGAAGGGCCAGTTTCGGTTCAGTGCGATGGTCGACGGCGTGCAGCAGGCCATTCGCACGTCAGACGGAATTCACCCGACCGCCGTCGGACAAAACGTCCTCGCGACCTACGTCGTGCAGGAACTGAAGATCCTCTACGGCCTTTCGGTTAAGCCGGCGTATCCCGAGATCTTTACGAGCAAGTCAGCCCGCTAGCGACCGGATAATCTTCCTCGTCAGAGGGTAATTCACTTCCCGTCCTCGATTGCTCAGGACCATGTTGGCGTTGGCCTAGAAGGAGGCGTACAGCAACGTGACGCCCCAGGTCAGCGCCAGGCACCCCACCAGAAGCAGTGCCACGGCGTACGGGCGCTCGTCGAGCCAATGGGATCTTCGGATCGGATTTTCGAGGAAGTGAAAGGAGATCACCGAGCAGACGAAAGCCCCGAGCACCTGGATCACTCGAGAGAGCGGCGCCATGGGAGTCGTCGCGTACTGCTGGGGCACCATCAGCCAGAGGTAGTGCCAGAGGTAAAACGAATAGGAGACGTTGCCCACGTACTGCAGGGGTCTCCAGGACAACCACGTCGCCGGACCCCCCATCGAGGAAGCTTGTCCCGTCCAGAGAAGCAATGCGGTGGCGCCGCAGGGCCACCATGCCAAAGCCCCGGGATACACGCTCGAGTCCGATAGCCGCAGCGCCGCCACCACGATGACCAGGAGTGCGACGGTCCCGACGACTGCGTTGAACCGGGGCGTTCGCATCGCCCAGGTCCGGGGAAGAAGCACGACCAGACCACCCAGTGCCAGCTCCCAAAATCTGGTGAACGGCGAGTAGTAGGCCTCGGTCGCGTTGATCGGCGTGAGGTGCATCGACCACCACGAAGAGGCGACGATCGCGAGGAGCAACACGACGCCGAGCGCCAGTGGCCGGCGTCGGGACGTGAAGAACGCCCCGACGCTGAAGACAATGAGCGGGAAGACGATGTAGAACTGCTCTTCAACTGCGAGTGACCAGTAGTGGGTCACCAATGACGGTGGCACGCCCGGAATGAAATAGCCACTGCCGGTTTGGATGAGGTGCCAGTTGCCCGCAAACAGTGACGCCCAGCGAACGTCGGTGAGCAGCGGCACGCCGACGTGGGGGCCGAGCCACCAGTACCCGGCGACGACCGTGGCGATCAGGACGACGGTAGCCGCGGGAATGATGCGGCGAATCCGTCGGGAATAGAAGGACTTCAAGTTCGTGCGGACGGTGGTCTTGGACTGTCGAACGAGGACGCCGGTGATGACGTAGCCGCTGATGACAAAGAAGACATCCACGCCGATGTAGCCACCATCGAAATGGGGAACGCTGGCGTGGGCGAAGACGACCAGCAGAACCGCCAGCGCGCGAAGACCTTGAATGTCCGGGCGAAAATGCGAATCGCTCGGGTGGAGAGCGACTTCTCGCTCGACGAAAGGAGATGGTTCGGTCATTTCACCGAACTCTAACGAAGCCACGGCGGCATCCATCTCTCTTCAAACACGGATTCCCTGCTCGGGGTTGCCCGGAGGGTCGAAGTTAGATTGGGATCGTGCTCGCCCTCGACCTCTCCTCCAGGAATGTTCACGGGTAGCGTCCGTTGGGCCGCAGTCGCACTGTGCATCGCCGCTCTGGGAGCAATCGCCATTCCCGATGCTCCGGTCGCCTTCGCACAGAGCGGACGCGCGGCGTCGCCCCGTCTCCAAACCAACGCATCCGCGACGAAACTTCCCGGCACCAGGTGTCCCGCGTTCCCGATGGACAATGTCTGGAACACACCGATAGCGGAACTCCCCATCGACGCCAACAGTGAGACGTGGCTGGCTTCGATAGATTCGGCAACGACCTTGCTCCACCCCGACTACGGACCGTCGGGCAACCCGAGGAGGCCCTACGGAATACCCTGGACGATCGTCCCAGCGCGAACGAGGTTCACCTCCATCAGGTTCGCCTACGCCTCGGAGAGCGACCGCCGGCCCTATCCGCTCAGCGCCACCACCCCGATTGAAGGTGGATCCGATCGTCACGCCCTGATGGTCGATCCCTACAAATCGGCGTCATCGCCGGCGTGCACGCTGTTCGAAACGTGCGACACGAAATATCGGGCCAACGCGAAGTCCACGGCCGAATCCGGCGCCATCTGGCACCTGAACTCGAATGCCCTCCGACCGGCCGGTTTCACCTCCGCCGACGCCGCAGGTCTTCCCCTTCTTCCGGGCCTCGTCAACTTCAACGAGGTCGCCTCGGGGGCGATGAACCACGCCATCCGCTTCACCGCGCAGTGCACCCAGAAGTCCTACCTTTGGCCCGCCCGCCACCAAGCCGGACAATCCGACAGCAACTGTCCTCCGATGGGCGCGCGCTTCCGCCTCAATTCGTTGTTTTCGCTACCCGCCTCGGTGTGCAGTTCCTTCTGCCAGACCGTGATCACGACAATGAAGACGTACGGCCTGATACTGGCTGACAACGGCAGCAACTGGTACTTCCAGGGAACCGCCGACGCGCGCTGGACCTACAAGGAAGTCGACCAGCTCAAGCAGATTCCGGCCAGCCAGTTCGTGGCCGTCGACGAGTCGTGCTTGATGATGAGTCCCAACTCCGGCGAGGCCCTACAGCCCGGCACGAGCGCGTTTTCGCAAAGCTGCGGCTGAGCAATGCGTCAACGGCCACGAGGGGTGGCGCCGACATCCCAGTCCCGGGGGTCTGGAGCACGCCGCGAACGCGGGCGGCCCAGGAATGTGCTCGCCTGGAGACGAGACGTGCGCGACCTCGGTGTCCTTCGACCTTTCAGATCGAGAAGTCCTCACCTGACCACACACCCGCTGGTGAGGGCCGAACGTCACGTTGACGAGTGTGCCCTTCGACCAACGTCTCCAGCTGATCGACTCGGAGCATCAAGGTCTGCAGGCTCGAGCCGAGGAGATCGGGCATGAACGCGGACTCGAGGTCCGGCGGGTCCTTGGCCAGGTGCGGCCGGCTGCGCGCGATGACCTGGCCGGGCACGCCAACCACCACTGAGTTGGGGGGCACCGACTTCACCACGACGGAGTTGGCACCGATGCGGCTGTCGTCACCGATCGTGATGGGGCCGAGGACCTTGGCTCCGGCACCAATGGTGACCCGATTACCGATCGTCGGATGGCGCTTCACCCGATTGAGGCTCGTGCCTCCGAGGGTGACGCCCTGGTACAGGGTCACGTCGTCACCTATCTGGACCGTCTCGCCGATCACGATCCCCGAAGCGTGGTCCATGAAGACCCGCTCGCCCAGCACGGCGGCCGGATGGATCTCGACTCCCGTGAGAAACCGCGTCAGCCCCGAGAGCACGCGCGCCAGCAACTTGTAATCCTTCTGCCACAGCCGGTGACTGAGGCGGTGCCCCCAGACGGCGTGCACGCCCGAGTAGCAGATTGCCACCTCGATGAGAGACTGCGCGGCGGGATCGCGCTCACGAACCGAGCGCAGATCGCTCTTCATTGCGTCGAGCATCTTCAATCGCTGAGGCCCTCGAAGAGCGCCGTCGAGAGGTAGCGCTCGCCGAACGAAGGAATGATCACGACGATCAACTTACCGGCGTTCTCGGGACGCGCCGCCACCTGAAGCGCCGCCCAGAGAGCGGCTCCCGAGGAGATGCCCACGAGGAGACCCTCCTCACGCGCCGCGCGCCTAGCGAGATCGAATGCGTCCGCGTTCTCGACCTTGATGATCTCGTCGATGACGCCGGTGTCCAGAATCGCTGGAACGAAACCCGCGCCGATGCCCTGGATTGGGTGGGGTCCCTTTGGCCCGCCCGACAGCACCGCTGACGCAGCCGGTTCGACGGCGATCATCTTCACCGACGGCTTGCGCTCTTTCAGGAGCTGGCCAATTCCGGTGATGGTCCCGCCGGTCCCGACACCCGACACGACGAAGTCCACCCCTCCGTCGGTGTCGTTCCAGATCTCCTCGGCGGTGGTGGCGCGGTGAATCGCCGGATTGGCCGGATTCTCAAACTGCTGGGGAATGAAGTACCGCGGATCACTCTTGGCGAGTTCCTGCGCCTTGGCAATCGCCCCGCCCATACCATCGGGTCCCGGAGTGAGGATGAGTTCAGCACCGTAGCCCCGAAGCAACGCCCTTCGCTCCTTACTCATGGTCTCAGGCATCGTGAACGCGCACTTGTAACCGCGAGCCGCGCACACCATCGCGAGCGCGATTCCGGTGTTCCCGCTGGTGGGTTCGAGAATGATCGTGTCAGGCCCGATCAAGCCCGCCTTCTCGGCGGCGTCAATCATCGCAACACCGATGCGATCCTTCACGCTGTGGGCCGGGTTGAAGTACTCGAGCTTCGCGACCACCTGGGCCGGAGCGTCGCCGGCAAGTCGACGAATCCGCACGAGCGGCGTGTTCCCGATGAGTTGAGTAATGTCGTCCGCAATCTTCATGGCCGCCACACCTTTCTGGAGTCTCGCCGCACGTCGCATCCGGACTCCGAACAAAATCTATCGGACTTGTAGAGTTATGAGGCAATCGATACGTCGGCCGCCGAAGAGGGGCCCAGCCTTTCACGACCGCTACGGTTCGGACAGGATTCGAGTACGTGGGTGCGTGACGCGAAGGACGACGATCAGGCGGAGGGTCAATGGGTAGCGAAGAGCTGAGGCCGACCTTTGACCGACGACAGTTCCTCGGAGGAGGCGTGGTCATCGGAGGCGGCCTGTCACTCGCGAGCGGACTGTCGAGTATCGACAGAGCGGGCGCAGCGACCATCGAGAGGGCTACGAGAGTCAGTCCCGCGGGATCGGACGTTGGAGCAATCAAGCACGTCGTCTTTCTCATGCAGGAAAACCGTTCCTTCGACCACTACTTCGGCTCGTACAAAGGGGTTCGAGGATTCAACGATCATGCACGGATTCACTCGGAGCGTTCTCCCAGCCCTTCGCCGCGAACACGACTCGCCCGCCGACCGGATTCCAACTTCCCTTCCACCTCGATACGACGACCGAGCTCGGCGAATGCACCCGCGACATCAACCACGACTGGCTGATCCAACAGCTCTCGAGGGACGGCGGAGCGATGGACACGTTCGTGAAGACGCACACGTCGTCTGGCGTCGACGGTCCAGTCAATGGACTGCTCACGATGGGCTACTACGACCGCGGCGACCTTCCCTATCACTACGCGTTGGCCGATGCCTTCACCATCTGCGACCGGTACCACTGCTCGCTCGTAGGACCGACCCACCCCAACCGCCTGATGTCACTATCTGGAACGATCGACCCCGATGGAACCCACGGCGGGCCGGTGCTCACCACCAAGACCGCGGCCGAAGCCCTGTTCAGCGCGAACTGGACCACGGTGCCCGAGCTCCTCGAGAACGCCGGGGTTTCGTGGAAGACCTACACGACGACGGGCGAAGGCTTCTACCCGCCGAAGCCGGACGCGGGATTCGGCGACGCGATTCTCCCCTACTTCGCCCAGTACAGGAATCCCCGGTCATCGCTGTACAAGAAGGCGTTCCTGCCGACGTATCCGAACGAATTCGCGCGCGACGTTCGCACGGGATCGCTTCCAAGCGTGTCGTGGATCATCGCTCCCAACGGTTACGACGAACACCCACCCACACCGCCGGTTTTCGGGGCGTGGTTCATCAACCGCGTGCTGCAGACTCTCATCTCGAACAGGGAGGTCTGGTCCAAGACGGTGGTGTTCATCAGCTACGACGAGAACGGCGGCTATTTCGATCACGTTCCTCCTCCCGTCGCGCCGCTAGGCACGCCCGATGAGTACGTCTCGGTGCGTCCGCTGCCATCGAGCGCGAAGGGAGTCACCGGGCCGCTGGGTCTGGGATTCAGGGTTCCGATGCTGGTGGTGTCGCCCTTCAGTCGAGCCGGCTTCGTCTCATCGGACGTTGTCGATCACACGTCCCAGATCCGCTTTCTCGAGGAGCGATTCGGAATACGGGCTCCGGGAATCTCCGCGTGGCGTCGCGGCACCGTCGGTGACTTGACCGTCCACCCTTCGAATGGGGAGAGCGAATACCAGTCCGCCATCGCTTCCACGCACGACCCTGTACCGCGCCAGGGCTCTGGCGGTGCAAGGTTGTACCAGGGCCAACGTGAGCGAGACGGCGCGCAACCAACCCTCCTATCCGATGACGGCCGTGCTGGCCATGCCATCGCAAGAGAGCGGAACCGTCAATCAACTGCCCCCCGTGGCATCCTGATTACCCGATTTCGAGCAACGTAGTGGGGCCAGCGGTTCGCATCGAACGCCCGTGGCCCGCCGACGTCACCCCTTCCAGTCCGGACTGCGAACCTGGATCACTTGCGATAGGGCTCATCGGACGCCGTTCGCGTCGAAGTCTCGGCCGTAGACGAATGCGCTCTCCTGCTGGCTCCACGAATCGTCGAGGCGACCGCCGTGAACTGAATCGAAGCCGAGCTACACGAACTCGGGCATTCGATGTTCCAAAGGCCATCAACGATGACGACGTAACCATTGTCTATTTCGGGGAAAGCGCCGGAACAGGTGCAAGGTCCTCGTGTTCGTCTGCGGGTTCAATGGAAGGCATTGTCGACGGGTCTCGCAGTACTGGAGTAGAAAGCAACCGTGAAGTTAAAACTTGATCTGCACGACATTTACAATCGAGGTCAAGACATCGATCGAGCCCTTCGAGCAGTCATTGACGAGGCGATCGAGAAGAAAGCCCGGCTGGTCGAGATAATCCCCGGCAAGGGCAGTGGGCAACTGAAGAAACGGGTCCTTCGTTTCCTCGACCAAAAGGAGATCAAGGCACTCTACGATCGAGTGGAGAAGGATTCGCACAACTTCGGCAGGATCTTCGTTCACTTTCGTCCGAAATGAGGCGCCGGTCGCCCAATTAGGTCCTCTTGGTGGTACACAGACGTCGCCGGCGCCGGCGCTCGCTCGTGGCAACAAGAAGATGGACGTTGGAGCCCTCCGCAAGCGAACGCTGACTGGTCTTTCAACCCACCAGCGTTCTCAGACCCGGTGCTGATCCGCCAGCCGTGCAAAATGGCCGTTCAAGAGGAACAACACCGAGGGGAATCGTGATCGGCCGCACTCGGAGAAGGGCTGACCGTGGTGTGTAAGACCTCGGGGATAGAGTCGAACATATGTTCGCCTCTCGAGAAGTACTCAACGATCGACAGCACGAAGCTGCCAATTTCGGGGACGGCCCCCTCCGGGTGATCGCCGGACCCGGGACCGGAAAGACGACGACCCTCACGTCCCGGGTCGGGGTTCTTCTCGAACGAGGCGTCACGCCCGAACGGATACTGCTCTTGACATTCACCCGGCGTTCGGCTCGCGAGATAGTGAGCCGAGTCCGGGCAATCCGCGGCTCCGACCAAGTCCGTAGGGTCGCCGGAGGAACCTTTCACTCGGTGGCCCACCACACGCTTCGCCGTCACCACGCTGAAGTCGGTCTGCCTGACGGATTTGGAGTTCTCGACCGCGGTGACGCGGCCGACCTGATGGACCTCGTACGTGGCGAACTGGGAATTGTGAGCCGCGAGCGGCGACTGCCGAAGAAGGCGACCCTCACCGCACTGTACTCACGCACGGTGAACACTGGAATGCCGCTCGCCGACGTCATGCGTGAGAACACGCCGTGGTGCGCTGACAGTTTCGAGGAGGTCGCTTCGGTCTTCACTGCCTTCATGGCCCGAAAGAGGTCGCTCGGACTGTTGGATTTTGACGATCTGCTCTTGTACTGGCGGGTTGCGGTCCAGGACGACATCCTGGGCAAAGAGCTCGGCGCCGCCTACGACCATATTCTGGTCGACGAGTTCCAGGACGTGAATCTCCTCCAGCTTGATGTCCTCGTTGGGCTGCGCCGCTTCGATCCCCGCTGCACGATTGTTGGCGACGACGCGCAGGCCATCTACGGGTTTCGTGGCGCGTCTGCAAGATTCCTGCTCGATGCGGAGAACTACTTCGAAGGTCTGACCACGGTCACTCTTGACGTCAACTACCGCTCGTCCGCCGCGATCCTCAATGTCGCCAACGCCATCGCCGCCGATGCCCCCGAAGGATTCTGCTCCGTACTTCGCGAGCAGGTCCGGGTCGTTGGCGCGAGCCAGCCGCTGCTCGTCCACTGCGCCGATGAACGCCACCAATCTGAAACCGTCGCCGACCGCGTCCTTGAGCTCTACGAGCAGGGCGTCGCCTTGCAGAAGCAGGCAGTGTTGTTTCGAGCGGCGCACCACAGCGCCGACCTGGAAATCGAGCTCTCACGACGGCGAATCCCCTTCGTCAAGTACGGCGGCCTGCGCTACCTCGAGGCCGCGCACGTGAAGGACCTTCTCGCCGCATTTCGTCTCGCCGACAATCCTCGAGACGAGATGGCGTGGTTCCGCCTCTTTCAACTCATGCCCGGCGTTGGTCCGGCGAAAGCGCGTCGGGCCATCAACGCGCTTCGCGACGTCGACGGGAAGATTCCCATCTCCCACAGAGAAATCCAGCAGCGATGGTCTGGCGTGCTCGATGTGCTGTCGAGCGATGCCCGAGAGATGTCGCTCGGACTCATAGAAGCGATGTGTCAGAGAGAGTCCGAGCCGGTGGCGCTGCACGCGGAACGAATCCGCCTGGCGATTGCACCGCTCGTTACCGCCTCGTACGACGACGCGGCGCCGCGGCTCGAGGATCTCGGTGCACTCGTGCTGGCGTGCGCTGACGCGAAGCGACTCAGCGACGTGGCGGCTGAGCAGGCGCTTGAGCCGCCGGCATCCACCGGTGATCTTGCGGGCCCACCAATGATCGACGAGGACTGGCTGGTCCTCTCCACCGTGCACTCGGCGAAAGGACTCGAATTCGACGCCGTGCACGTCATTCATGCCGCTGACGGCAACTTCCCCTCGGACATGTCGACGGGATCTCCCGAAGGAATTGAAGAGGAGCGTCGACTCTTCTACGTATCGATCACGCGGGCCCGGCGGAATCTCGCCATCTACGTGCCGCTGCGCTATCACCATCATCGCGTTCGCGACGACCACTCCTGGGCCCAACCGTCCAGGTTCCTGAGCGAATCGGTCCGTTCAACCCTGGAGGAAGTCCCTCTGGCCAGCGCGAGCGAGCAATGCCCGTCGCCATCTGCGACGGCGGCGATTGATGGTTCGGACGTCGTCGCGGCGCAACTGTCCAAGTTGTGGTGACCGATCACTGACGCGTCGACTCAGTTGGCCCGCCTCCAAGGAGGGTTCTCGTGAATGGCGCTCACCAGGCGGAGGGCGGCGCCCTGACGTTCCCGTCTGGGAGCAACCGTGCGGGCCCTCACCCGTCCTCCGACTCCAAGAGCTCCGTCTCACGCCCCTCGTAACAACTACACTTTGTTAGCATGTCGCATGCGAATCGTGTCGTGGAACGTCAACGGCATCCGGGCGGTGCAGCGAAAAGGAATGTTTGATCCTTTCCTCGACTCGCTGCAGCCCGACATCATCTGCCTCCAAGAAACCAGGGCCGACCAGTCCCCGGCAGACTGCAATCTGGCAGGCTACGAAGAGCATTGGCACTCGGCCGCGAAGAAGGGTTACTCCGGAACAGCCATCTTCTCGCGACACTCCCCGATGTCGGTCGTCACGGGCCTGCCTTCAGACCTGGTGACGAAGCATCAACTCGCTGGCGACTCGTTCGGTAATCCCAACGACGAAGGACGAGTCGTGACCGCCGAGTATGCCGACTTCTACCTGGTAACCGCCTATACCCCGAATGCCAAGGGCAATCTGGGCCGTCTCGCCCTGCGACACGAACAGTGGGATCCGGCGTTTCTGAACTACGTCAAGGAACTCAACAAGACGAAGCCGGTCGCAATCTGCGGCGATCTCAATGTGGCCCACACCGACGACGACCTGGCCAATCCAAAGGCCAACGTCGGAAAGGCCGGCTTCACCAACGAGGAACGCCACGGCTTCAGCCAGTTGCTTGCCGCCGGATTCGTGGACTCCTTTCGAATCTTCACCCAGGGAAATGGGCACTACACGTGGTGGTCGAACTTCTCGGGGGCCAGAGCACGAAACGTTGGATGGCGTATTGATTACTTCCTGGTCTCGCAGGACCTCGCCCCTCGCGTGCAGGCCGCCGATATCCATCCCGACATCATGGGCAGCGATCACTGCCCAGTCAGCATCACGCTCGATCTCTAGTCAAGCACCGACGTGACCGACGCCACATTCAAAGTGACGCCGAACTTGCCTACGAAGGACGCGTGCGCAGTTTGAACTGAGCACCCCTCGGGTCCGCCACGGTGGCAATCCGCCCGTACGGCGAGTCCATCGCGTCAGTGATAACTGAACCACCCAGAGTTTGAACCTTGGAGATGGACGCATCAATGTCGTCCACCTCCCAATACGTGATCCAGTACGAGGCGGCGCCGTCGGGGAGCGACGCGCCCGCGTCCATGATTCCGGCCAGTTCAACCCCAGCTTCATCACACAAGGTCGTGTAACGGAACTCCTCGCTGTCGGCGACGATCCGAGTTCCCAGCCGAAACACCTTCTGGTAGAAACCAACCGCGCCTTCGTAGTTTCGGGCGTACAACTCGAACCAGCTCGGGGCACCGTGCTCTTCCAGCACGGTGAAGCCGGGGAACGTCCCGGGTTGCCAGGCGCCAAGCGTGGCACCATTTGGGTCCACGAATACTGTCTGAATGCCCAGGTCCGCGACCGGCTCGGGCGGGAACATGAACTGCGCGCCAGCTGCTTCGCCCACTCGGACCGTTTCCTTGATATCGCCAGTGTCGAGGTAGATCTTCCACGTATCGTCGGCGGGCGAGTCGCCCATATCGCCCATGCCGCCCGCCACGGGCACCCCTTGCCGAGTGAACATGAAGTACCCGCCGAACTCTGGACTCGGCTCTTGAGCCTCCCAGCCGAAGAGCTCACTGTAGAAGTTCCGACTCCCATCCACATCAGAAGTCCAAAGATCGGTCCAGCACGGCGCCCCACGCGGTGCAACGTCACGGTTGGTCATGTTTCCTCCCCTCTTGCTCTGCGTCCTTTGGCTTCGAGAATAGGCCAACGCTGCTCAGAAAGCACCGGAGAGAATGGGCCTCGCGCCGCACCCCAGATCAAGCAAGGATTGGTTCGAAGAACAGTCACACTCATTCTTGGAGCGCTGGCTGGGTCATCTCATTGATGAGTGGAGGGCAGGCCGCATCCTCGGGAATCGCTCAATCGACGGGGGTTCATCACGACGGCCCGAGGGCTCTGGTTGCCCCTTCTGGGCCGCCTCCGCGTTGAATCATGTGCTTCGAGAACGGTTCAAAGACACCGCAGGATGGCCTTCGAGGAAGTACCTCGACAAGCGCTCTTGCCCTCGCGAAATGCCAATCCGCTGGGAGCGACCAATCCGATCGGTCCCGACATGACCGTGGACCTCTCGGAACGAAACCCTCGCGGTGGGTTCCTCGCAGCAGTCTGTGCCATTATCTGCTCCGGTGATGCCGAGTCCACGTGTGAGATTCCCGGGTCCGCGCAGGTTCGGAGAATGGGTATCTGCTCGCGCAGCTTCGCCAGCACTTGGAACGATCGCGGCGGCACGGAGCAGCACTGCGCTGGCGGTTCCCTCTTGCCCGGTGACGACATTCATGCACCAGTGAATCCCATAGCTTCGATAGACATACAAGAATCCAGCCGGCCCGAACATCACGGCACAACGCGGTGTCGAGCCGCGAAAGGCGTGCGATGCAGGATCATCGCTTGCGCCGTATGCCTCCGTCTCGACAATACGGGCGCGAACTTCATGCACTTCGGTGTGAATGACGAGGTCGACGCCAATGAGGTCGCGGGCCACCGCGTCAGGGTCGCGTTCGAAGAAGCTTCTGAGAAGTAGGCCATTAGTCATTTTGACATTCACAATCGGTACTGGAGATCGGGAGGATGCCGCGGTGAGCATCAGTAGTCGCAAACTAGTTCAAGATCGCCATTCTCCGGTAACCAGAAGGATGAGCCGCAGATATTCCAAGGCGTGGCCCGCAAGCGGGCCGCGTCGTCCCCGTGGCGACGTCCACCCGGCCTTGAATCCCCGCCCTGCGTTGACCCGGGCGGCGCGGCGCCCTGGGTGCGACGACCGTTCCAAGCAATCCTGAAGAGACGCCGCGGTCGCGCACAAGGTCCCCACCGAACAGTTCCTGGTCGGCGGCGAAACTCCAACGGGTTGTCGAGTTGCCCTGGCTGTTCGGCCCCAGACGCGTAACAACCTCGCCAGAACTGACGTCGCGGTGCATTGCGAAGCGCTCGGCCGCACAAGAATCGACTTCGAATCGCTGGCGGACGTTCCGAGCAGGCCCAGGAAGACAATGCGTCGCTCCGAGGAACGGTCATCGCCACCAACACTCCAAGACATTGCTGGAGATGCTCCCGCCGGCGAACGGTGGTTGGCTTTGATTTAGGATACTTAATTAACCGCCCTCCGGGCGCAGGAATGGCGAATGAGTCAGCCACCGACGACGGTGCATCGATACGAAACTGAGAGACCACGTGGAACTCAACATTGCTGACATCTTCGAAGCAGTCGTTGAGGCCGTGCCGGAGAGAACCGCCCTCGTCGGCGCCACGACTCGTTTGACATACCGCGATCTGGACAAGCGATCCAATCGGTTCGCCCATCATCTGTTGGACTGTGGTGTGGCACCTGGCTCTTTCGTCGGCGTTCTTTCTCACAACCGTGTCGAGTGGCTCGAGGCCATGATCGGATGCTTCAAGTCGAGGACCGTGCCAGTCAACCTCAACCACCGCTACGTGGCACCCGAGCTCAGGTACGTCGCCGAGAACGCCGACCTCGCCGCAATCGTCTTGGAGCGCTCCTTCATCGAGCTGGTCGACGAGAGTTGCGAGGGACTGCCGTTGCTCAACCAGCGACTGGTGATCGACGACCGAACGCCCGGTGAAGCGCTCTCCTACGAACAGGCCCTGACAAGCTCTCGCGACGACCGCTCGGGGTTCCCAACTAGGTCCGGCGACGACCTCTACGTGCTCTACACGGGAGGAACCACGGGAATGCCCAAGGGTGTGCTCTGGCGCCAGGAGGACCTGTATCTCGGCCCGCTCGGCGGCACGTCGCGTCGAGGCGGCCCCGTCACCAGCGTCGACGACATTCGCCGTCGGGTGCCGCGCGACGACGCCCGCCAGACCGCGCTCGTGGTGCCGCCACTGATGCACGGCACCGCCCAGTGGACCTCGCTCAGTCCCCTGCTCAGCGGAGGCACCGTGGTGCTCTACACGGAGCATCACTTCCTCCCGGAGAAGGTATGGGAGTTGGTTGAGCGTGAACGGGTCACGGTGCTCGTGATGGTGGGCGACGTCATGGGCCGGCCCTTGGCCGAAGCGCTTGAGCGCGCGCCACACGCCTACGACACGTCGTCGCTCGCGATCATCCTCTCGTCGGGCGCACCCCTCACCGATCCGGTGCGCGATCAACTGCTCGCCCAGATTCCTCGCCTGCGGATCCTCAACCGGCTCGGGTCCAGTGAAAGCGGAACGATGGGTGTCGCCTCAGGGCGCGGCGAGGATTCGTCCAACCCCCGCAATGCGAAGTTCGCCGTTTCAGACGACACCGCGGTCCTCGACGAAGCCCTTTCCCCGGTGCGGCCCGGCAGCGCAGTCGTCGGGCGACTGGCGCGCCGAGGTCAAATCCCGCTCGGGTACCACAAGGACCCGAGCGGTTCTGCGGCAACATTCGTCGTCGACGCTGACGGGACTCGTTGGGTGTTGCCGGGTGACTTCGCCACCGTGCTCGAAGACGGTTCGATCACCCTGCTCGGGCGCGGATCGACGACGATTAACTCCGGCGGAGAGAAGATCTACCCCCATGAGGTGGAGGCGGCGCTGAAGTCGCACCCCGACGTCTTCAGCGCGGTCGTGGTTGGAATCCCCGACGAACGTTTCGGCGAACGGGTGGCCGCCGTCGTGCAGGCGAGACCGGACCGGTCCCCGAGCGTCGAAGACCTCATCGACCACTGTCGAACCATGGTGGCGGGGTACAAGGTGCCGAGAACCGTGAAGTTCGTCGACGAAGTCCCACTCACCGCCGTGGGCAAACCTGACCATCGCGCGGCTCGAGAACTCCTCGTGAATGAGACCGCCCAAGGCGGCTCGAGCGCGCACTAGCGAACGTGGCCACTTCCCGCGGGCGATTCGTGCGAACGGGAAGATTCGCCGGATTGTGGCGGTCCGACTTGGCAGCCGGTGATCACCACGAACGCATCAAGTGGTTCAGGAATTGGTGGGTAACTCGTGCCAACCATGAAAGGAGAGCGCGTCAATTGCGGTTGGCGCACGGGGTATTGTCTTTCGAATCATGCCCTCCACGACATCCGCTCCTTCGAACCAATGGTCGACCGCCGCTGACCTGCTCACTCTGCTTGATCTCGAAGTAGTCGATCGCGACATCTTTCGCGGCGTCAACACGGTCGATGCCGAAAGCAGACCGACCCTCTACGGTGGCCAAGTCGCCGCTCAAGCGCTTCGCGCCGCCGGCCACACCGTGGCGGATGATCGATTCCCGCACTCTCTTCACGGCTATTTCCTGCGGCCCGGGCGACCAGACCTTCCGGTCATCTTCCTCGTTGATCGACTTCGAGATGGCGGCAGCTTCTCGTCGAGGCACGTCGATGCAGTGCAGAACGGTGAGGCCATCTTCTCCATGCTGGCGTCGTTTCACCGAGACGAGGACGGGGGGCAAATCGACGCGCTCCCTCGGCGCGAGCCAGTGCCCGTTGCAGATGGCATTCGCCGCGACTTCGAAGAACTGGTGGAAATGGTCGAGATCACACCGACTCGAGTGGAAGAAGGTCGGATCATGTTCAGCGACCACCTCTGGGTCCGTTCGCCGAACGCATTGCCTGACGGACGACTCATCCACGCTTGTGCCCTGACCTATATCTCGGATTTCGGGACCGGCCTCGGCCAAATCAAAGATCCATCGATCCCTCAAGTCGGACCCAGCATCGACCACTCCCTGTGGTTCCACGAGGCCATTCGGGTCGATGATTGGGTCGAATTGGCCATGTGGCCCGATAAGGCCGGCGGGGGGCGAGGCGTCTACCACGGGACGCTGCGCGACCAACATGGCCGACTCGGCGCGATGATGGCCCAGGAAGTCCTCATGAGGCCTTCGCGCAGTTGAGGTTACGCAACGTTGGGGCTGCCAGTTCGCAACTGCCGATCTGGTGTGATCTCTGCACGGCCAACGATTGACGAGGGCACCGCTCGGCACCGCCGCCAGTAGCCTGTTCGCCAGATCACTCTTGCTCAGGAGGGCTCAGTGCGGGTCATAGTCAACTGCGTGCCGCAAACCGGTCACATCATGCCCCTGCTCCCTCTCGCCCAGGCCTTCATCGCCCGTGGCGACGAGGTCTTAATCGACAGTGGAGCAAATGCCGCGGACGCCGTCTCCAGCCGCGAACTCTCGATCCTTGCACCGACCCAACTGGACACAACGGCAATTCTCAAGAGTGAACCTGAGATTCCTCTTTGCGAACCGGATCATTGAACCACTTGTGCGCGATTTTGGCGCAATAACATCCCCATAAAATGACGGGTTGTCCGCCGCTTCACGACGCATTGGAGCAAGATGAAGCGAGCAATTCTTCACGTGACGTACTCGCTTTCTCTAGTGATCGGCGTCGTAGCCCCTCTTGTTACGGCGGTGAGCGCCAGCGCCGCTCTCGGCTGTCCGCAATATGCAGCGACCGTTGCGGCCACCAGCGCGGCCAATGTCCTCGACTTCAACTTCACCCAGGGCCTCGCTACGCCAACCGACCCCCACCAAGAGCTGTCGGTTGTACGCGATGACGAGAACTTTCCTGCAGGATGGCGCCAAAAGTACTTGACGTAACCTTAACGTTGTGCAAGTATTGCGAACGATGATTAATACAACAGAGACAACCGACTGGCGCGAAGCCCGCCGACGTTCGGCTCACGATGCGATCATCGATGCCGCCTGGTCGCTGGTGAGCGAGGAGGGTCTGGCTGGTTTGTCGCTCCGGGATCTGGCCCGTCGGGCGGGAATCACTGCGCCAACGGTGTACGCCTATTTCGACTCGAAGAACGCAATCTACGATGCAATGTTCGGCCGGGCGGCAACGGAGTTCGCCGAAAGAATGGCCGAACCGTTTGACTGCGATAACCCTCGCGAGATACTCGTCGCGAGTGTGAGGCGGTTTTCCCAGTTCTGCACCGAATCTCCCGCGAACTATCAGCTGCTGTTTCAACGCACGCTCCCCGGATTCGAACCGTCACCCGAGTCGTACGCACCTGCGGTTCGTGCCTTGGCGGGCGCTCGGGAGCGGCTCGCCCTCAACGGGATCACCGAGGCACGCCATGTTGACATGTGGACCGCACTGATAACCGGCCTGGTCGACCAACAGGTCTCCAACGATCCTGGAGGGGATCGCTGGACCCGACTCATCGACGAATCGGTGGCCATGTTCCTCGCCCACTGCCAGCCAACCCGGGCCTCGCGCAAGCCGGCGTCACGTCAGACTCGAGCCAAAGGAAACCCCACGTGACGATGATCGAAATCACGACTATCGAACCGTTGACGCATTATGAGGCCATGCGACTTCAAGCGGATGAATTGGAATACACACTCGCGTCGCTCCGATCCCTCGATGATCTGGCGTGGTCGGCCGCGACCGACTGTCCCGCCTGGGACGTCCGGGCAATGTACCAACATGTCCTCGGCGCATGTGAGTCGGGCGCGTCCATGCGTGAGAACATCCACCAATTGCGTCGGGCTCGGGCCTTCCGCAAGCAACAAGGTGGACCACTCGAAGCCGCACTGTCGGCCGTGCAGGTGCGCGAGCGTGTGGACCTCAGCCCGGTCCAAATTGTCGAGCGACTCGCGGCCGTTGCGCCAAAGACCGTCCGTGGCCGCAACCGCACACCAGCGCTCGTGCGCAATCACGCGAGACTCGCCGTGGACGGGCCGGTCTACGAGACGTGGAAACTTGGCTACCTCATCGACACGATCTATCTACGCGACCTGTGGATGCACCGCGTCGACTTGTCCCACGCCCTCAGCCGGCCACTCGTCCTGAGCGCCGACCACGATGGTCGCATCGTCGCCGACGTTGTCGCCGAGTGGGCGCGCCGCCATGGCAAGCGATTCGTGCTCGAGCTCACTGGCCCTGCTGGCGGTACCTACGCGCACGAGCCCGACCCCCCCGGCACTGAACACCTGTCGATCGACGCCGTCGAATTCTGCCGCACGCTCGCTGGCCGCACACCCGCCACCGGCCTGCTCACCACCGTCGTCCCATTCTGACCGAACACGCCAAACCACCACCGAGGAGAACAGCAATGGAGACACGCATCAACGAAGTCGCCAACCGCATCTATCGACTATCGACCTTCGTCCCCGACATCGGACCCACCGGCTTCACGTTCAACCAGTACCTCATCGACGACGAAGAGCCATTGTTGTTCCACACTGGGCCCCGAGCCATGTTCCCCCTCGTAGCCGCAGCCATCTCCACGATCACCCCACTCGCGCGACTTCGTTGGATCACCTTCGGCCACCTGGAGGCCGATGAGTGCGGCGCCATGAACGAGTTGCTCGCAGCCGCTCCCCACGCCGAGGTGGCCCATGGGGCTCTCGGGTGCATGGTGTCGTTCAACGACTTGGCCGACCGTGCGCCAGTGCCGCTCGCCGACGGTCAAGTCATCGAGTTGGGAGAGCACCGCGTACGCCACATCGACACGCCACACGTCCCCCACGGCTGGGAGGCCCGGGTGCTGTATGAAGAGGCGACCAAGACTCTCCTATGCGGCGATCTATTCACCCAACTCGGCGACCCGCCCGCCATCACGGACGATGACATCGTCGAGTCAGCCTCGCTGGCCGAAGATGTCTTTGGGGCCACATGCCTGACACCGCGGACCGGCCCCACTATTCGGAACCTTGCCGGACTCGCCCCCGCCAACCTGGCCGTGATGCACGGCTCATGCTTCGCAGGCGACGGGGCCAAGGCGCTGCTCGCGCTCGCTGACGAGTACGAAGCTCGCCTTGCCAAAGCTATTGAGTGATTAGCCTCAAGACCGGACATATTCGCAATTCCTCTTGATAAATCGATCAACGCTGCGATCCATGCGTGACACTGTTCTGGCGTTCGAACATCTTGGAAGTTCTTCTCGCGAGACAACGATGCAATCCAAAAGACGCGTGGACCTTAGCGGAGGGCTTTCAAACCTTTCCAAGGACCTCAACAAACTTCTGCGAGATGACCAAAGGGTCACGCTTGAGTGAGCCAAACGACGTGTTGCCAATCGGGTCTTCAATGACGAACCTAGTTTTCGAGGATATGGGTCACCTCGAGTTTCGTCGAGACGAAACTCGTGACTCTCTAAGCCCTACCCCGAGCTCGTAGTAAAATCACTAGACCCCACGATTGCTCGACGATCACAGTGCAATTGCGGACGAACGAAAGCGAAGAGCCTGCGCTCACTCGGGGAACATTGTGGTTCACCTCGGCGAAGCACTACTTCCGATCCGCCCCGGTACGCGCGCGGCTCCTGAGAGTGCCATTTGATCTCAGATCGCGCGGACGTTCTGCGCTTCCTCGCCCTTCTTGCCGGGCACAGCGTCGAACTCGACGCGCTGGCCCTCTTCGAGGCTCTTGTAGCCGTCGCCTTGGATGTTGGAGAAATGTACGAAGACGTCATCACCTTGCTCGCGCGAGATGAAGCCGAATCCCTTTTC
>PKWY01000019.1 GCA_003132205.1 Acidimicrobiaceae bacterium | reverse complement strand
AGCACCGCTTCGGGGTCGAGCAACGCGCTGCCCTGCGCGACAAGGGACGGAGCCACTCCGACGAGCAGGCCGATCCGGACCTCCTGGTGATGACGGCGACCCCCATCCCTCGCACCGCCGCCATGGTCGTGTTCGGCGACCTCGACCGGTCGGTGCTCGACGAAATGCCCGTGGGGAGAATCCCCGTCATCACCGAGTGGGCGAAGGACGAAGACGACGTGCGCCGTTGCTGGCAGATGGTTCGCGACGAGGTGGACGCGGGACGTCGCGCCTTCGTGATCTGCCCCCTCGTCGAGGGATCGGACCGGGTGGAAGCCACGAGCGCGGTCGAGGAGCGCACGCGCCTCGCGCTCGAAGAGCTGAGAGGGCTCAGCGTTGGCCTGCTCCACGGTCAGTTGAAGGGGCCGGAGAAGGAGGAGGTGATGGCCCAGTTCCGAGCGGGCGAGCTCAACGTGCTCGTGGCGACCGTGGTCATCGAAGTGGGTGTCGACGTGCCCGAAGCCAGCGTGATCGTGATCGAGGACGCGTGGCGCTTCGGCCTCGCCCAGCTGCACCAGCTGCGGGGCCGGGTCGGACGCGGGAGCGCCCAGAGTTACTGCTACCTGCTCGGCACCCCGCCCAACGAGGAGGGAGCCATCCGCCTCCAGGCCCTGGTCGATTCCACCGACGGGTTCGCCCTCGCGGAGATTGACCTTGATCTGCGCGGTGAAGGAACGCTGCTCGGCGCCCGCCAGCGCGGCCGCAGCGACCTGCGCCTGGCGTCGCTGCGCAACGACGAGGATCTGCTCCTCGCGGCGCGCGATGTCGCCTCTGCCATGGTCTCTCGCGACGGACTGTCGGGCGAGCCCGAGATGGTCGACGAGCTGCGCCTCTTCGTCGACGACGAAGAGGCGGACTACCTGTTCAAGTCCTAGGCGCGGCGAGCGCCTACCCTTGAGGGGTGCGAGTGATTGGTGGTGCGGCCCGGGGACGTCCGCTAAAGGCGAAACTTCCCGCGACGGTGCGCCCGACGACCGATTACGCCCGCGAGGCGATCTTCTCGATGCTCGAGAGCCGCGGCGGGCTGGTCGACCTCGTGGTCGTTGACCTCTACTGCGGATCCGGCGCCCTGGGGATCGAGGCGATGTCGCGCGGCGCCGCCAAGGTCTACTTCGTCGACAGCGATCCGGCGTGCCTGATCGCCGCCAAGGCCAATCTCGAACCCCTGCAATTGAAGGGCGAAGCGCTCTTCGTCCGTTCCACGCTGCCGGTCTGGCAGCCTCCAGCCGATCTCGACCTGGTCCTCGCGGACCCGCCGTACGGGCCGCTCGACGTGGGGGCCTTGCTGCGCGGGGTCGTGGCGTCGCGGGTGATCATCGAAAATGACCGCCATATGGACGCCCCGCCGGGATGGACCGTTACCAAAACCAAGCGCTACGGCACTACGCTCGTAACGATGTTGGAGCCGCACGAAGGGGATGACGAGTGACGGTTGGACTGATCCCAGGCTCTTTCGACCCTTTCCACAACGGCCATCTCGAGGTCGTCGAGCGGGCGTCGCACATTTTTGACGAGATCGTGGTCGCCGCGATCCGCAATCCCCAGAAGTCCGAAGCCATGTTTGACCTCGAAGAACGCCGCGAGATGATCGCCGAGTCCTGCGCGCACATAAGGAACGTCCGGATCGTGTCGATCTCGACATTGCTCGTGAACGTCGCCCGCGACGTCGGCGCAACCGCCATCGTCAAGGGGCTTCGCGCGGTGTCGGACTTCGAGAGCGAACTCCAGATGGCCCAGATGAACCGGTCGCTTTCGGGCGTGGAGACCCTCTTCATTCCGACGAGCTCGGGTCATTCCTTCATCGCTTCGCGTCTCCTTCGCGAGGTCGCTCGCTACGGTGGCGACGTGTCACAGTTCGTTCCCAAGCCCGTGGCAAAGCGGTTAAAGGCAATTTTCCCCGGAGGTGACCATGACGTCCTTTGACGGTTACGACAATCCCGAAGAGATCATCGAGCCTTCGGGGCGACACGCGCGCCGCGACATCGAATCCGACCTTCGCGAGCTCGTCGAGCTCGTGGCGAACGCCAAGCAGATGCCGCTCTCCAATTCGGCGCTCGTGCCGCGTGAGGAGGTCCTCGGTCTCTTGGAGCAGGCCCTTCACAGCCTGCCCGAGGAGATCCGAGAAGCCCGCTGGGCGCTGCGCGACCGCGAAGAACTCATGGCCGCCGAGATGAAGAAGGCACAGCAGCTGATGGACCAGGTGAGGGCCGAAGCCGCCCGCATGGTCGATAAGACCGAGATCGTGCGCCAGTCGCGGCTCAAGTCCGAGCAGATCATCGCCGAAGCCCAGGCCCAGGCCCGCCTGATGATCAATCAGTCCGAGGACTTCATCGACGGCAAGCTGGGCAACTTCGAGATCGTGCTGGAGCGGCTCTTGAAGACCGCCCGCTCGGGCCGCGAACGCCTGAGCGCCCAGGGACTCCCGACGTCGATGATCGAGCCCGCGCCCGCGCCGGAGCTCGACAACGCCGCCTACGATGCGGACTACCGCGAACCACCCGTTGCTGACGAGTCGTCCTTCTTTGATCAGGACGCCTTCTAACCACCGTGGCCTCGCCCTACCTCGTTCCAGTAGCCCAGCTACTGCGCGACGTTCCTTCGACGTACGAAGCATCCTTCGAAGCGCCCTTTGACGAGCCCCACGAGTTCCCGGCCCGCGGACCCGCCGAAACCGACGTGTTTCCAGAAGCCACGGTGAAGGTGCGGATCACCCTCCAGAGTTTCAGCGGGGGACTGCGCGCAAAGGGCCTCGTCGAGGCGCCGTGGCACGGGGCCTGCCGGCGGTGCTCGAATCCGGTCCTCGGGGTGAGCATCGTCAAAGTGGACGAGCGTTTCGTCGACTCGCGCGGCCCCGGTGACGACGACGCCTACCTCGTCGAGAACGATTTCGTGGACCTGGCGCCGCTCGCCCACGACGCCATCTTTCTCGATCTGCCGCTCGCGCCACTCTGCCGTGAGGACTGCAAGGGCCTGTGCCCGTACTGCGGAATCGACCGAAATGAGGCCAGTTGCGACTGCCAGGTCCCGGTCGATGCGCGCTGGGCTACACTTGATGAACTCCGATTCATGGACTTCGAGTCCGACGAATCCAAAGAAGTGTGACGGGCTCGCCCGTTCTGTTGAAAGAGAAGATCGATGGCCGTTCCAAAGCGCAAGACCAGCAAAGCCAAGACCCGTAGCCGCCGCGCGGCGAACTGGCGCTTGGCACGCCCTGCCCGTAGCGTCTGCCCGCAGTGCGCGACGTCCAAGTTGCCGCACATCGTGTGCCCCAACTGTGGCTGGTACAAGAATCGCGTAGCCGTCGAGGTTAACTAAGTTGACCCTGCCCATCGCCCTTGACGCGATGGGAGGTGACTTCGCACCCGGTGAAATCATCGCGGGCGCCAAACGCGCCGTTGATGAGTTGGGTCTCTCGGTCATTCTCGTTGGCGTTCCCGAGCTCATTGGGGACCCTCATGGTCTCGAAGTCTTCGCGTGCAGTGAAGTGATCGCGATGGACGATGATCCCGCCGGAAGTGTGCGAAGGAAGAAGGACTCCTCGCTCGTGCGCGCCGCCGAGCTCGTCCGCGACGGCAAGGCCTCGGCCATGGTGTCGGCGGGCAACACCGGGGCGACCATGGCCTCGGCGCTGCTTCGCATGGGTCGCCTGCCCGGCGTGGTGCGTCCCTGTATCGCCACCCCCATTCCCAATCCCGGGAGAACCCCGTCGGTGCTCGTGGATGCGGGTGCGAACTCCGAATGCACCGCCGAGATGCTGGTGCAGTTCGCCCAGATGGGATCGGTCTTCGTGCAGGCCCACTACGGGGTCGAAACTCCGACGATCGGACTGCTCTCGATCGGCGAGGAATCGTCGAAGGGGACCTCGCTCGTGAAGGAGACCCACGCGCTGCTCGCCGAACTCGGAAGCCTGAAGTTCCACGGCAACGTCGAGGGACGCGACCTCATCCCTTCACCGGTCGACGTGGTCGTGACCGACGGCTTCACCGGCAACGTCGCGCTGAAGACGCTCGAGGGTGCGCTGAAGTTCTTCTTCTCGACGGTGCTCGGCGTCATCGGAACCAACGATGAGACCAAGGCTGCGGGCAACGTGCTCTACGAGTACCTGCTGCCCATCGTGGGCAAGCTCAACCCCGAGAACCAGGGCGGGGCCATGCTCCTCGGGCTGAACGGCATCTGCGTGATCAGCCACGGCTCCTCGAACGCGACGGCGATCATGAACGCGCTTCGCGTGGCCGCCGAAATGGACAAGGCCGGAGTGGTCGAGAAACTGCGCTTGGCTATCCGTCCTGATCAGAGCTAGTAACAAGCCACGCCCGGTCCGCTTCTCGGTAATCTAGAGCAGCAACACAAAGGAGTGGTCATGACCGCAGACGCTGGGAACGCTTCATCACTCGACAGGGCAGCAGTTTTGGGACTTGTTCGTGAGCAACTCGCCGAAATCCTCGAAAAAAGTCCCGACGAAATCCCCGAGGATATTCCGTTCGCCGACCTGGGGGCCGACTCGCTCGCCCTCATCGAACTGGTCGAAGCGCTCGAGGAAAACCTTTCCAGCCACGTGGCTGGTTTCCACATCGACGACGAGGACCTCGAAGGCCTGCTCTCGGTGCGCGACGCCGTCGATTACGTCGTCGCCAAACTGCAAGCGGCGTAACGGGGTTCGTGAGCCTGTTGCTCTCGCCACTGGACGCGTTGGCTCTTCGCTTGGGACTCAGTCCCGAGAGTGAGCTGCTCGCGTTGGCCGTCACCCACTCGAGTTACGCGGCGGAGCACGACTGCGAATCGAACGAACGCCTGGAGTTCCTCGGCGACGCCGTCGTCGATCTCGCGATCGCCGACTTGATCGTTCACGAGTACCCCGGACTCAACGAAGGGGCCAGCTCGGTTCTTCGCTCGCGCGTCGTGAACGAGGACTCCCTCGCCGGGGCCGCGACCCGCTTGGAGCTCGCGAGCTACATGCGCATCGGAAGGGGCGTCGCGAAAGAGCACGGCCTCGAGCGTCCTTCGATACTCGCCGACGCCTTCGAGGCCGTGGTCGCCGCGCTCTACCTCGAGCGGGGGTACGAAGCGGCGAGGTCTTTCGTTCAAGGGGCCCTCGCCGACGACGTCACGAGGGCCTCCTCGGCGCCCGACACGCTCGACGCGAAGACGCGCCTTCGCCAGTGGTCAGAGGCCGCCGGCCTCGGCGTTCCGGTCTACACGGTGGTGGCGAGCGGACCGTCGCACGACACCACGTTCGATGCAACGGTTTCGGTCGGCGCGGCACTGCGCGCGACGGGAAGAGGTCGATCAAAGAAACGCGCGGAGACTGAAGCAGCCGAGGCCGCGTGGGAAGGGCTTATTGATGCCTGAACTGCCCGAAGTTGAAACAGTACGCGCGTCGTTGGCGCGCGACTTGATTGGCAAGAAGATCAAGGCCGTGGCGGTGACGAACGGACGCGTGGTGAGGCGCCACAAGACCGCGAAGGACTTTCGCGCGCTCTTGGAGGGCCACTCCATCAAGAGCGCGCAGCGTCTGGGCAAGAACCTGATCTTCGGATTGGACAACGGCAATCATCTGGTGATTCATCTCGGCATGAGCGGCCAGCTGCTTCGCGCCAAGAGCTCGAAGGATCCCAAGCCCAAGCACACGCACGTGATCTTCACCTTCGCCCAGGGCGAGGAACTGCGTTACGTCGATCCGAGGACGTTCGGCGAGCTCTACGTCTCGATTCCCCCCGCCGAAGGGGTGGAGGTTGAGATCTCGAAGTTCGCTCGGCTGTCGATCGGCGGCGATGGATTGACCCTTCGTCGCCAGATTCCCGAACTCGCTCATCTGGGTATCGACCCCTTCGAGGACCAGATCGGCTGGGACCGCTTCGCCGCGATCATGCGCAGCCGCTCGACGTCGCTGAAGGTCGTCCTGACCGATCAGGACATCATCGCGGGACTCGGCAATATCTACGCCGACGAGTCGCTCTTCTCCGCCGCCCTGCGTTACGACCGGCAGGCCGAGTCACTCTCGACCATCGAGATCCGCCGACTCCACCGGGCGATCACCGAGGTTTTGACCGAAGCGATCAAGCACGGGGGCACCACGCTCGATGACGAGCAGTTTGTGAACCCCGACGGCAAGCCGGGCTCGTATCAGCAGTACCTGAACGTCTACAACCGAGAGGGACTTCCGTGCCACCAATGCCGCCTGCCCATCAAACGGGTCACTCTGCGGGGGCGATCGACGTTCTTCTGCGAGAAGTGTCAGAGTTAGCGCCGAGTACGACCCCAGAAGGTTGCTAGCGTCTACGCGTGTTTCTTAAGCGATTGACAATGAAGGGCTTCAAGTCCTTTGCCGACAACACTGTTCTGGAGTTCGAGACCGGTGTCACCGCCGTGGTCGGTCCCAACGGCTCGGGCAAGTCCAACGTCGTCGACGCGGTGACGTGGGTGCTCGGCGCCCAGAGCACGCGCGCGCTGCGCAGCTCGAAAATGGACGACGTCATCTTCGCCGGCACCGTGAACAAGCCGGCCCTCGGACGCGCCGAAGTGGCCCTCACTCTCGACAACTCGTCGGGACGCCTGCCCGTAGACGGCGCCGAAGTGACGATCTCGCGGACCCTCTTTCGAAACGGCGACTCCGAGTACGCCATCAACGGGACGACGTGCCGCTTGCTCGACGTGCAAGAGCTCCTGAGCGATTCTGGCGTCGGTCGCCAGCAGCACATGATCATCGGACAAGGCCAACTCGACTCGATCCTCAATTCGAGCTCGGAGAACCGTCGCGCGGTGATCGAAGAGGCGGCGGGCGTCCTCAAGCACCGCCGGCGAAAAGAGCGAGCCGAACGCAGATTGAGCTCGACGCAGGAGAACCTCGAGCGCCTAGGTGATCTCGTTCGAGAAGTGCGCCGCCAGATGCGTCCCCTGGAGCGTCAAGCCGCGTCCGCGCGCAGTTACTCGGACGTCGAGCAGGACCTTCGTCGCGCGCGTCGGGCGCTGTTCTCGTCGCGCCTCACTTCATTCGAGAGTCGCCGCCACCAACTCGAAGAGGAGTTGCGGGGGACTTCGTCGCGCGAGCGCGAACTGCGCAGCGAACTCGTGACCCTCGACGCGCAGGCAACGACCGCTGCCGCGGAGATGGCAAGCCGACGCGAGGAGATGCTCGCCTCCACCCTCGGAACGCTGCAGGGCCTCAGCGAGCGCGCCCGCGGGACGTTGTCGATCATCCAAGAGCGCGAACGTTCGCTGCGAATGGCGCTCATCGCCTCGGCGGATGAGAACGTCATCGCGACGCTCGAAGCCGACGCGGCGAAGTTGGCGACGGATCTGGTGGGGCTCGAAGCCGAAGAGTCGCAGTTGGGGGCGCAGCGCGACGGACTCAACTCGGCGCGGACCTCATCAACGACCGCCGAAGAGCAGTTCGAGGCAACGTGGGGCTCAACCTCGAGCGAGGGAGACGAGGCGGCCCTGAAGGCCGCCCGCGAGCGTGTGCAGCTGCTCGAGCGTTCGCTCAATTCGCTTCGCGAGAGCGAGCGCAGAGCCTCGACCCGGCTCGACGGCGCCTCGCAGCGGAACCACGACGCTTCGCTGAAGCGCGCCGACGCACTCGTGGCGAGAAACGCCGCCCAGGGCGACGTCAAAGCCGCCGAGCAGGAGCGTCTCGACGCGCAGAGCGAGGCGCAGCGCGCCGAGACCCAACGTAGCGAGGCGGACGAGGCGCTTCGAGAAGCGACCGACGTCGCCGCTCGGACCCAGGCGCGCGCCGAGGCTCTAGCTCGCGCGCTCGATGAACTGTCGGGAGCCGGCGGGCGCGCGATCATCGGCAACCTCGAAGGCGTGCTGGGCTCGTTTCTCGATCTGATTGAAGTCGACAGTGGCTGGGAACGCGCGGTGGAGTCGGCCGCCGGAGCCTCCGTGGGGGCCATGGTCGTCGATGGAAGAAAGTCCGCCCGGGCCGCTCTCGAGGCGCTTCGCCGCGAAGGCGGGGCCGGCCTCATCCTGCCCGTCGGCGAAGGCAACGTCGCCACACCGTCGGCGCCGAATCGCTGCACGGCCCTGCGTTCCTTGGTCCGTGCCCGCGCCGGATCGCCGGGGCACGTCACGCGGGTGCTCGACGCGCTCTTCAGCCGGGCCTTCGTCGCGAGCGACTGGGAGTCGGGTATCGAAGTGGCGGTGTCGAACCCGGACCTCGTGATCGTGACCCGCGAGGGCGACCGCTTCGCCTCGTCGGGATGGCGCGTGGCGTCAGGCCGCGCGGTCGTGACGCGTTCGACCGTCGAAGAGGCCCAGAGCGCGGCGAGCCAAGCCCAGCACGCCGTTGGCCCAGTCCGGGAGCGGCGCAGCCAGGCCGACGAGGCGGCGGTCAGGGCCCGCCAGCGCCTCAACCGCTCGAGCACGTTGCACGCCCAGGCCGAAGCGGAACTCAACCGTCTGGACCGCGAGATCGAGCGGATCAGCGAATTGATCGTGGAACTCTCGTCGAGCATCGAATCGCTCGGCGTGGAGGTGGGCGAACTCGCCTCGCAGATCATCACGCTCGACGAGGAGTCGGCGTCGCTGCGCGCCGAACTCCCGAGACTCGAACGAGCCGTCAACGAAGCTGACCAGCTGAAGCTCCAGATGGATGCCGATCGCGCCACGCTCGACCAGTCCCGCGGATACGTCGCCCAACTGGCGACGGCGTTATCGCGCCGCGAGGCCGAGTTCGGCGAAAGGCGTCGACTCATCGAGCAGCGCAGGGCCGAGATCGAGCAGCGCCTCGAGGGTCGGACGTCGGAGCGCGCCGAGGCGGCGAGCCGGCGTGAGTCCTTGGAGTTCGACCTTCGGGTCCTCGAGCGCCTGACCACGCTCGTCACGCGCGCCGCCGAGGATATCCGCACCTCACAAGAGGCGATGGACTCGACGTACCGCGAACAACTTGAGGCATCACGGGCGAGCGCCGAGCGTTTGGAAAAGGTCCGCCGGGCGCGCAGCGCCGCCGAAGGCCGCCTCGGCGAAATCGGCGAGGCGATGCACCGCGGCGAGATCGAACGGGCCGAGCTGGGAGTGAAGATCTCGAACCTGCACGAGGTGATCCGACGCGACCTCGGCGTCGAGCCCCTCGAGCTGGGGCCGGTTGAGGATCTGGAGCTGCCCGAGGGACTCACGCTCGACCAGCGTGTCGGCGAACTCGAAGCCCGCATCACGTCACTGGGCCCCATCAATCCGCTCGCCTTGGAAGAGCTCGCCGCGCTCGAGGAGCGCTACAAGGACCTCGACACCCAGGTGAGCGACGTTCGAAACGCCCGGCGCGAGCTTCAAGAGGTCGTGCGCGCCCTTGACGAGGAGATCATGCAGTCGTTCTCGAGCGCCGTGGCCGACGTCAATGATCACTTCTCGACGTTGATAGCGATGCTCTTTCCCGGTGGACAGGGCCGGCTCATTCTCACCGAGCCCGACGATCCTCTCAACACGGGCGTGGAGATCGAGGTTCGCCCGATGGGCCGAAACGTCCGGCGGATCTCGCTGCTGTCCGGCGGCGAGCGCTCGATGGCGGCGCTGGCGTTCCTCTTCGCCGTGTTCCGTTCGCGGCCCTCTCCCTTCTACATGATGGATGAGGTCGAAGCGGCGCTCGACGACGTGAACCTGCAGCGCTTCTTGAGCCTGGTCGACGAGTTCCGTGACGAGGCGCAACTGCTCATCGTCACGCACCAGAAGCGCACGATGGAGGCCGCTGACGCTCTGTACGGCGTCACCATGGGGCCGGGCGCGTCGTCCAAGGTCGTCAGTCAGCGCGTCAAGCGCACGAGGGAAGTCGAGACGGCGTGATCGTCGCCCTGATTGTGATGGCGGTTCTGGTGCTCGTGGGAGCGGCGGTGCTCGTGCGCCGCCGACGTCGCGCGGTGCCGATGTTGGCGCCGGTCGCTCGAGAGGCGATGCCCGAGGTGCTCGTGGCCGAGGTCGCGCAGCGCCCGGTGCTCGTTGACGAGACGCAGTTCCTCGAGAGTCGTCTGGGCTCGAGCCGTTCCATATTCGACCGCGTGCGCACGATTTCGAGCATCGGCTCGCTCAGCCAGGACCAGTTGGACACCGTCGAGGAGGTGCTGCTTCGAAGCGACGTCGGTGTCGCTACCACCGCCGCCATCCTCGATGACCTGCGGGAAAACGGCGCGCCCGACGGGGTCGCGGCTGCCGTTCGAGACGCCCTCCTCGCATCGCTGGGGGCGGACCGCTCGGTCACCACGACCGCCGAGCCCGGCCGGGTTCCCGTGTGGCTGTTCGTGGGCGTGAACGGAGTCGGCAAGACCACCACCATCGGCAAACTCGCCCAGCGCCACGTTAGCGAGGGCCGTTCGGTCGTGCTCGCGGCGGGCGACACCTTTCGCGCCGCCGCCTCGGAGCAGCTTCAGCAGTGGGCGGACCGGACGGGCGCGGACATCGTGCGAGCCGCCGAGGGCGCCGACCCCGGTTCAGTGGTGCACGACGCCCTCGGGCGCGCCGCCGCCCGCGGCGCGGACATCGTGCTCGCCGACACTGCCGGCCGGCGCGCCAACAGCACCAATCTGCTCGATGAGCTGAGCAAGATCCGTCGGGTCGCCGACCGAGACCCCGGTCAAGTCGTCGAGACCTTCATGGTGCTTGACGCCACCACCGGGCAGAACGCCCTGAGCCAGGCCCGCGAGTTCTTGGCGGCGGCGTCGGTGACGGGCATCGTGCTCACGAAGCTCGATGGTACGGCGCGCGGGGGGATTGTCGTGGCCATCGAGCGCGAACTCGCCATTCCGGTGAAGTTCGTGGGAGTCGGCGAGGGAGTCGGCGACCTGATCGTCTTCGATCCGAAGGCGTTCGTTGATTCGCTGCTCGACGCCTGAAGGTAGCCTTCAAGAATCATGTTCGATGCACTGAGTGAACGATTTGAACGACTGGGCAGTTCGCTGCGATCCCGCGGGCGTCTGAGCGACGCCGACCTTGATGAAGCCCTACAAGAAGTGCGGTCCGCCCTCCTCGAAGCCGACGTGGAGCTCGGAGTGGTGCGCGCTTTTCTCGACGCCGTTCGCGAGCGCCTGAGCGGCGAAGCGCTTAATCAGAGTCTGTCGCCCGGCCAGCAGGTCATCAAGGCAGTCCACGAGCAACTCGTCGAGGTGCTCGGCGGCTCGCCGCTCAAGGTCACCTACGCGTCGCGCCCGCCGACCGTCGTCCTGCTGGCGGGACTCCAGGGTGCGGGAAAGACGACCGCGGCGGCGAAGCTGGCCTTATGGTTCAAGCAGCAGGGCCGCCAGCCCTACCTGATCGCGGCCGACCTCCAGCGCCCGGCCGCCGTCGAGCAGCTCCGAGTCCTCGCGGGTCAGATCGGCGTCGACGTCTTCAGCGAGCCTTCGGACCCCGTTGACGTCGCGCGCAAGGGGCTCGCCGAGGCGACGAGGCTGGGTCGCGACGTCGTCATCATCGACACCGCTGGTCGCCTGTCAATCGACGAGGCCCTGATGCGCGAGGTCCGCGACATCAGCGACGCCACCTCTCCGCATTACACGTTCCTCGTCATCGACGCCGTGACGGGCCAGGACGCCGTCTTCACGGCGCGCTCGTTCCACGAGACGCTCGAGCTCTCGGGGATCATCGTCACGAAGCTCGACTACGACGCGCGCGGCGGCGCGGTGCTGTCGGCCCGCGGGGTTGTCGGGCGACCCGTGGTCTTCGCGTCGACCGGCGAGAAGTTGGCCGACTTCGATCTCTTCCACCCGGACCGGATGGCCTCGCGCATCCTCGGGATGGGCGACGTGATGACGCTCATCGAGCAGGCCGAGCGCACCATGGACGCGAGCGTCGTCGCCGAGTCGGCCGGACGCATGATGAGCGGGACCTTCACGCTCGATGACTTCATGGCCCAGCTGAACCAGGTGCGGAAGATGGGCTCGCTGGGCGGGCTCATGAAACTGATGCCCGGGGTCACCAAGGAGATGCGCAACGCCGCGTCCAACGTGGACGACGGCGAGCTCAACAAGATCGAGGCGATCATCAGGTCGATGACCCCGCGCGAGCGAGGCGAACCATCGGTCATCGACGGATCGCGCCGCACCCGCATCGCGAGGGGCTCGGGCACGACCGTGAACGCCGTCAACCAGCTGCTGAAGCAGTTCGCCGAGATGCGAAAGATGATGAAGCAGATGAGCGGCGGGGGAATGCCCAACCTTCCCGGGGGAATGGGCCGCATGGCCGGACTCGCCGCCAGGGCCAGCGCCCAGCGAAGCGAACAGCTGCCGCCGGGCTTCGAGGCGCTGGGCGCCGGCATGAGCGCTGGTGGCCCCGTGGCTCGCGGCGGAGGCGGGAAAAACAAGAAGAAGAAGGGTGGGAGGGTCACGCCCCCCAAACAACGCTAAACTTTGACGCTCGGGTATATCGCCCAGTTCTGGTGGACCAGAACAAAAGGTTTGAAGGGAATTTCGTCGTGGCTGTGAAACTTCGTTTGGTGCGTATGGGTAAGAAGAAGCAACCGACCTATCGCGTCGTGGCGGCCGAGAGCCGTCGCGCCCGTTCGGGCGCTTTTCTAGAGATTGTCGGAACCTACCAGCCCCGCGGTATTTCGGCTGCCCAGCCTGAGACCGTCTTCTCCATCGACAACGAGAAGGCCGTTCACTGGCTCCAGCACGGCGCCCAGCCCACCGAGCGTGTGGCGAAGTTGCTGAAGGCTAGCGGGGCCCTCGAAGCCTTCGAAGCCGCAAAGGCCGCGAAGTGAGCGACATCAACGACGACTACGTCGTCGGTGACATCAACACCATCGACGACGATGAAGCCACCGAAGACTTCGACACCGCCGAGGAGTTCGACGGCACCGAGGGCGCCGAGAGCGCGGTAACCGCGACAGCGGCCCTCGAGTTCATCGCCAAGTCCCTCGCCGAAGACCCGAGCGCCGTCTCGGTCGAGGTCAGCGAGCGCCAGGGCAAGGTCGTCCTTTCGCTAAGCGTTGGTCCGAACGACATGGGCCGCATCATCGGTCGTCGCGGTCGTACCGCGCAAGCGATCCGTGCCCTCGTGGCCGCGGCTGGCGTGCGTGACGGCGTGACCACCTCTGTCGACATCGTCGACTAATGCCGAGCGCCGAAGAGCGCCCCACGCTCGAAGTCGGGCGAATCATCAAAGCGCAGGGACTACGCGGCCAGGTCCTCGTGGACCTCTGGACTGATCGCCACGAGCGGCTCGACGCGGGCAACGAACTCCTCACCGAGCGCGGCCCGTTGGTCGTGAAGGCCGCCGCCGCCCACCAGGACCGGTTTATCGTCACCTTTGACCGTATCGTTACCCGTGAGGACGCCGAACTGTGGCGCGGCGTCGTGCTGAGCGCCCCTCGGATCGACGACGACGACGTGATCTGGATCGATCAACTCTTCGACGCCGAGGTCTACGACGCGTCGGGTGTGCTTCGCGGAGTGGTCGTCGACGTCGAATCGAACCCGGCGAGCGACATTCTGGTCTTGGACAGCGGCGCGCTCGTGCCGCTCACGTTCGTGACCAACGTCGAAGCGAACGTGCGCATCGACGTCGACGTGCCCGAGGGCCTCTTCGAATGACGCTGCGCATCGACGTCCTGACCCTCTTTCCAGTGGCGGTGACCCAGTACGCGACGACCTCGGTGCTCGGCCGCGCTGGCGAGCGCGGCGTCTGGGAGCTGCACGTTCACGATTTTCGCGACGCCACCGACGATCCCCACCGCACCGTCGACGACACCCCCTTCGGCGGGGGGGCGGGGATGGTGCTTCGCGCCGAGCCGATTCTTCGAACCCTGGAGGCGACGCCCGAGATGGCCCGCCCCATTATCGCGCTCACCCCGTCAGGCAGGACCTTCAACCACGAGGTGGCCCGAGAACTCAGCGAACTCGACGGTTTCACCCTGCTCTGCGGGAGGTACGAGGGTTTCGATCAGCGAGTGATCGACCTGGTCGTCGACGACGAGATTTCGCTGGGCGACTTCGTCCTCGCGGGCGGCGAGCTCGCCGCCCTCTGCGTAATCGAAGCCGTGGTCCGGCTGCGACCAGGGGGCCTCGGCAATGACGAATCGAGCGTCGAGGAGTCTTTCGGCGACGGACTCCTGGAATACCCCCAGTACACCAAGCCCGCGAACGTTCGTGGCATGGAGGTGCCCGAGATCCTGCGGTCGGGCGACCACGCTCGAATCGCCCGCTGGCGCCGGGCCCAGGCGCTCGCGCGGACGCTGCAGCGCCGTCCGGACCTGATTGAGCGTCGGGGAGGGCTCAGCGACCAGGACCGCAAAATAATGGCTGAATTCCCATCGGTGGAAGAAACCCGCCAGAACGGCTAAACTTGCAAAGCCTCAGTGATCCGAAAGGGACCGCTCTCATGAATCCGACTGACCTTATCGACCGCGACTCGCTTCGCGACGACATTCCATCTTTTCGCCCCGGCGACACCTTGAGCGTCCACGTACGCGTGGTCGAAGGCACCCGCGAGCGCGTCCAGGTCTTCAAGGGCGTCGTCATCCGCCGCCAGGGCTCGGGCCTGCAGGAGACCTTCACCGTTCGAAAGATCAGTTTCGGCGTGGGGGTGGAGCGTACGTTCCCCGTCCATGCCCCAACGATCGCCAAGATCGAAGTGGACTCCTACGGTGATATCCGCCGCGCCAAGCTGTACTACCTCCGTGATCTGCGTGGAAAGGCCGCCAAGATCAAGGAGCTCCGCGTCACCGAGCGTCCGTAGTCTCCCTTGGGCGAAGAAGAGCTCGACGACTACGAGTCAACTCTCGAACTCGCACTCGTTCAGGAATACAAGGCCGTGGTCGGTATGTTCGACTTCGCCGTCGAGACCGATCGTCGTTTCTACCTGGCCAACTCCGTCGCCGTTGAGGTTCGCTCCACCGGCACCCCCACACTTCTCGAGGTCACGTTGACCGACGCCTGGGTGTGGGACATGTACCGCGCCGCGCGCTTCGTGCCATCCGTACGGGTCCTGACCTTTCGTGACGTCAACATCGAGCGTCTGCCCAACGAAGACCTCCAGCCCTAGCCGTGGAGTTGCTTCGTCTTTCCTTCGCACTCGCCAAGGTCGATGAACTCGCCGACTTCGTCCACGAGCAGTCGGCTGACGTGCTCATCTCCGGCAACGACGCCGACACCGTCATCGTGGCCGGCTCGCTGAAGGACCGGTGGGCCAAGCCAATCGGCGTGTGGCTCGAGGTGTCGCCCGGGTATCCGGCGCAACTCGCGGCCCGCGACGTCGCCACGCTCAGTTGGCTGATCGAGCTCGACCACGTCGTCGTGAGCGCCGGCCAACTCGCCGAGGCGCACGCCGATGTCGTGCGCGCGCTGCTCACCAATGACGAGGTGAACTTCACCAACGAAGTCGTCTCGCTCGTGAAGGCCTATAACCGGCCCGCGCCGCCTCGCCCGCTCAAGGTGTGGAGTTTTGACGGCTCGACGCTTCGCCACGAGGGCGATCGCATGAGCCTGGTGTCCACGTCGTCCATGCCGGTGGGCGAACTGGCGAGATTCGCGTAGCCCTACTTGGGTTGGATGGCGATCCGGTCGGGGCGGATCCGCACGGTGACCCTCACCTCGCCTTCGCGGCGCATGGGGTAGGAGTCGACGTTCAGGTACTTCTTCGCGAATCGGTCGATGACCTCATCCGCGCCCTCGGTGGTGAAGCCCACGACCGTTCCGCGAACGGCGATGCAGACGGAGGGATTGTCGGGATCGGTGAGCGACACCGCCACCCTCGAGTCCGAAGCCAGGTTGCGGGCCTTGGCCCGTCCGAGCGCGGTGTTGATGACAATGTCGTCGCCGTCCAACTCGACCCAGACGGGCGTCACGTAGGGACCGCCGTCCGATCCGATGCTCGCGACATGGGCGAGGACGTTCTTTTCGAAGATTGCGCGGGCGGCGGGAGTGAAAGTGTCGGTCATTGGGGGGTCCTTGCGGTGGGGGGTTTACAGACAACTAGTTTTACTGTAATGAACATCGGTGCTCACGTACGCGGCGGAGGCAAGCTCGTGCCATCGCTGGAGGCGGGAGCCGAGATCGGGGCAACATCGATCCAGATCTTCACCCAGAGTCCGCGCATGTGGAAACCATCGCAGTACGCCGCGTCCGTGCTCGCCGCCTACCGCGAGGCGCAGGCGCAGCACCCGAGCATCACCGACACGTTCTGTCACGCCACGTACCTCATCAACCTCGCGAGCGCGGACCCTGATCTGTACGAGAAGTCCGTCGAGTGCCTCATCAACAACCTCTCCGTGGCCCGCGGAATGGCCTCGTCGGGGCTGGTGCTTCACGTCGGCAGCCACAAGGGCGCGGGCTTCGAGGACGTGGTGTCCCAGATCGCCCGGGCCTTCGAGCGCGCACTCGACGACGCCGATCCCGCCCCCGAGGGTTACGTCGAGTGTCCGATCCTGATCGAGAACGCCGCGGGCGCCGGCGGCACGGTGGGGCGAAGCCTCGAGGAGATCGAGGCGCTCATCTCCGCCTGCGGCGGCGACGAGCGCCTGGGCCTCTGCATTGACACCCAGCACCTCTGGGCGAGCGGCGTCGACTACTCGAGTGTCGCCGGAACGAAGAAGCTCGTGAAGGAGATCGCCGAGCGCGTGGGGCTCGACCGGCTGCGCTGCCTGCACCTCAACGACTCCAAGATCGAACTCGGCGCCAACCGCGACCGGCACGCGAACATCGACGAGGGAACCATTGGTTCGAAGGGCCTGGCGCCACTGGTCGGCCACCCGAAGATCCGCGAACTTCCCTTGCTGCTCGAAGTGCCCGGTGACGGCGGCGGCCCGCGCGCGAGCGACGTCGCCCAAGCCCGCAAGGTGGTGAGCGTAGGCGTCAAGCTGTACTCGAAGCCCGCTCACGCGGCGGGCGTGAAGAAGGCCGCGGCGCACGAGCCCGCGGTGAAGAAGTCGAAGAAGAAGTAGAGAGGAATCATCATGACGAACGTACGAGTCGAATCCGACACGATGGGCACCATTGAGGTGCCCGCCGACCGGTACTGGGGCGCGCAGACCGAGCGGAGTCTCCACCACTTCGCCATCAGCCACGAGACGATGCCTCCGGCGCTGATCCGCGCCTTCGGCGTGTTGAAGTTGGCCTCGGCGCAGGTCAACCACGCCCTGGGCAAGCTCGACGAGGAGCGCGCCGCGTTGATCGAGCGCGCCGCCCGCGAGGTGATCGTGGGCGCGTTGATGGACGAGTTCCCGCTTCGCATCTGGCAGACCGGATCGGGGACCCAGACGAACATGAACGTCAACGAGGTCATCTCCAACCGGGCCATCGAGATGGCCGGCGGCGTGCGCGGCAGCAAGGACCCCGTGCACCCCAACGACCACGTGAACATGTCCCAGTCGTCGAACGACACGTTCCCGACCGCCATGCACATCGCGGCGGTCGTCGAGATCACCGATCGCCTCGTGCCGGCCCTGACGCGCCTGCGCGACGCGCTCGACGCGAAGGCGAAGGCCTACGCCACAATCACCAAGATCGGCCGTACGCACCTCATGGACGCCGTACCGCTCACCTTGGGCCAGGAGTTCTCGGGCTACGTCGCCCAGCTCGACGCCGACCTCGATCGCGTGCACCTGGTGCTCGGCGGACTCTACGAGCTCGCAGCCGGTGGCACGGCGGTCGGAACGGGCCTCAACACCCACCCCGAGTTCGGCGAGCGGGTCGCAGCGGCAATCACCGAATTGACCGGCAAACCGTTCGTCACCGCACCCAACAAGTTCGCCGCGCTCGCCGCGCACGACGCCCTGGTCTTCGCGCACGGCGCGATCAAGACCACGGCGACGAGCCTCATCAAGATCGCCGACGATCTCCGCTGGCTCGGATCGGGGCCGCGGTCGGGCCTCGGCGAGTTGCAGCTGCCCGAGAACGAACCGGGCAGTTCGATCATGCCGGGAAAGGTCAACCCCACGCAGTCCGAGGCGATGATCATGGTCGCGATACAGGTCTTCGGCAACGACGCCGCGGTCGCCATGGCGGGCTCTCGGGGCAACCTCGAGCTGAACGTCTGCAAGCCGGTCATGATCCACAACTTTTGCAACTCGATCGATCTGCTCACTGACGCCTGCGACCGCTTCCGCGAGTTCTGCGTCGAGGGGCTCGAGCCCGACTACGAGCAGATCAACCACCACCTCAACAACTCGTTGATGCTGGTGACGGCGCTCAATCCCATCATTGGCTACGACAAGGCCGCCAAGGTGGCGAAGAAGGCCCACAAGGAGCGCACCACGCTTCGAGAGGCCGCGCTCAGCCTCGGCTTCCTCAGCGCCGAGGAGTTCGACGCGGCGGTGGTGCCAGAGGACATGACCCACCCGTGAAGCGTCCCGAACGCCTGGGAGACGACGTCGTCGACGGGTGGTTGGCCCGGCACGGCTCGTGGCGGCGCGAGCAGGGTCATCTGGTGCGCGAACTGAGGACGAAGGACTACCGCAGCTCGATCGCGATCGTTGACGCGCAGGTCGAACTGTGCGATCGATTGGATCATCATCCGATCCTCACCCTCGGGTACTGCGAACTCCGCTTCGAGCTCTGGACCCACGACCGCGGCGGGCTGACTCAGTTGGACCTCGACTACGCCGGCGGTCTCGACGAGTTGGTGCGCGCCGGTTTCTCCGACGTCCTGGTCGGCTAGTTAACTGGCAGGTTCCAGAGCGCCATCCACCTCGAGAGGTCCTTCTCGATCGGGAGGTCCGTCTCGAGGAATGACCGGACCCTGAGCTCGAGCTCGTTATCGCGCTGGTTGGGACCCGTTGGAGCGAAGGGGTAGAAGGTGCCCTGCTTCAACAGGTACACCATGCGCACCGAGCCATCCCCCGGGAGAGTCTTCGGGACGAACCCGAAGACCGCGCAGAGCAGGCGCGGGCCGAGGCCGTTCTCCACCATTGAGGTGTTCGCCCCATGGATCCGCGTCACCAGCCCGTCGATATCGGGATCCTTAATCACGAGCCATTTGAAACCCAGGTCATCGGTCGTGACCGAGACTTTGGCGTTCGCCTCGTCGAAGTTGAGCAGCTCGAGGAGTTCGGCGTCGGTCGTGATCGTTGACTCGCCGCTTCCGGACTTGAAGCACAGCCCCGCCTCGCCCGACGGGACGAGGTCCAGCTCGGTGTCCAGCGTGAGCGCCGCCGTGGGCAGGGCGAATAGGTTGTCGAGCTTGGGCTGCACCTGCTTCGTGCGTCCGAAGAGCGCGTCGCGAAAGCCCACTAGCCGTTCATCTGGCGCTCGAGCTTGTTCAGCTGATCGAGGCGCTTCTCGAGCGACGGGTGGGTCGAGAAGAGCGACGCCGCGGTACCGCCGGCGAGCGCCGGCGCGAAGAAGAAGGCGTTCATGCTCTCGGCCTTTCGCAAGTCCGTGCGTGGGATACGCCCCATGTCACCCGTGATGTGCACGAGGGCGCTCGCGAGGACACTGGGCTTTCCGATCAGGATCGCCCCAGACCGGTCGGCCGCGAGCTCACGGTATCTCGATAGGGCCATGGTGAGCAGGTAGGCAATGACGTAGATCACGAGTGATACGATCCACGTCGCCATTTCGACGAGGACGATGTTCTGTCCATTTCGACTGCGGCCGCCACCCGAGAACATGGCGCTCCACATCGCGATCCGGCTCACCAGGCCGGCGAGCATTCCGACGCCCGACGCGATGGTCATGATGGCCACGTCGCGGTGCGCGACGTGGCTGAGCTCGTGGGCGAGGACCGCCTCGAGCTCCTCGTCGCTCAGCCGGTTCATGAGCCCACGGGTCGCGCAGATCACCGCGTGCTTGGGGCTTCGTCCCGTGGCGAAGGCGTTGGGAATGTCCATCTCGGCGACCCCGACGCGGGGCTTCTCCATGTTGGCGAGCAGGCAGAGGCGGTCGACAATCTCGTGGAGCTTGGGCTCCTGTTTAGGCGTGACCTCGTGCGCGTGCATCGAGAACATGGCGATCTTGTCCGAGAAGTAGTACTGGGAGAAGATCAGCGCGAAGGCAATGACGACCACCAGCCCCAACGAGAGGCCCACGCGCAGGAGCACGGTGACGATGATCGCGTAGAGCAGCACGAGCAGCAGTCCCGTGACGAACATCCGAGCGTTCAGCCCGTGGTCGGTCTCGAACTTGGACTTCGCCATCGTCAGGCTCCCTGGCCCGAGGGCAGTTCGCCGGGGTCGGTGGTGCCGAGCTGGCTCTTCAGGGCGGCCAGCTGGGCATCGATGTTCGATGAAGCTCCCACCTTGTCGAGCTGGGCCTGGATGTCGTCAGTCGGGCTACTCGTCAGGTCGGTGAGGGTCCCCGACGCCAGCAACTCGTCGAGGGCTCCGCTGCGGGCCTGCATCTCGGCGACTTTGTCCTGGGCGCGCTGCATCGCGGCGCCGGCGTCGTTCATCGACGTCGAAATGCCGCTCACCGCCTCGGAGATGTGGGCCGACGCCTCGGCGGCGGTGTACGTCGCCTTGATGGTCTCCTTCTTCGTGCGAAAGGCCTCGACCTCGGTCTGAAGGCGCTGGGAGGTCTGGGTCAACTTGTCCTGCTGCTCCACGATTGTGGCGTGCTGGGTATCGAGGTCCTTCAGCTGGACGGCGATCGCTTCACGGCGGGTGAGGGCCTCGCGGGCCAGGGGCTCGTTGCCCTGGGAGAGGGCCGCCTTCGCCTGCTCGGCCAGCTTGTCGCCCTGGCTCTTCAATTGCTCGGCTTGGATCTCCACGCGCTTTCTCGCCGTGGCGACGTCGGCGACCGCGCGTTTGACCTTGGTGAGGTTCTCCAGCTGCTGTTCGTACGAGAGATCGAGTGTCTGGCGCGGATCTTCCATCTTGTTCAGCGCCGCATTGGACTTGGCCTGAAAGATGGTACTAATTCGTTTCGCTAAACCCACGGGGGCCTCCTTCGCTTCCAGTCCAGACTAGGGGCAATGTGGCGCAATGGTGAATAAGAAGAGCGCGGACAGTTTCTTATGAAGTCTTAATTTCGGACGATGTCTTGGTCCTGATGGCTGGCCTGCTCGGCCAGCTCCAGCCGGTACGCCTCGAGCGAATCGGCGAGCGACTCGATCTCGAGGGCGAGGATTCGTGAAGCGAGCAGCCCCGCGTTGGCGGCCCCGTTGATCGCCACCGTCGCCACCGGCACGCCGCGCGGCATCTGGACGATGGAGAGCAGCGAGTCCATGCCGTCGAGTCGGGCGAGGGCGACCGGCACGCCGATCACCGGCAGCGTGGTCATCGCCGCCAGCATGCCCGGCAGGTGGGCGGCTCCTCCGGCGCCCGCGATGATGACCTTGAGGCCCCGAGCCCGGGCACTGCGGCCGTAGTCGATCATGGCTTCGGGAGTGCGATGGGCCGAGACCACGTGAATCTCGTAGGGAACGTTGAAGCGGTCGAGGATGGCGGCCGCCTCGGCCATCACCTCATGGTCCGACGAACTCCCCATCACGATGCCGACAACTGGTTGCACTACGCCTCCCGAGTCCTCGTGCCGTACGCGCGGGCACTCTCCCATGCTCTCACGTGCACATCGGACGCGTTGTCACCGAGCACGGTGACGTGGCCGAGTTTGCGCCCGGGCCGCCAGGATTTTCCGTAGTCGTGCACGTACGCGCCCTTCACGGCCCTCGCCAGCTCGAGCGAGCTCGGCTCGTCCGATCCGACGACGTTCACCATGACGGCGCAGTCGCAGAGGGGGGTGACCTCGCCGAGTTGCTCACCGCTCACCGCGAGAAGATGATTCGCGAACTGGCTGGTCGAGGTGCCCTCAATGCTCCAGTGGCCGGAGTTGTGGGGTCGAAGGGCGATTTCGTTCACGAACAGGCCCGCCGACGTGACGAAGAATTCGATGGCGACGATGCCGACGGCATCGATCAGCGAGGCGATCTGCTCGGCGAGTTCCGACGCTCGCGTCATGAGCTCGTTGGTGACCTGGGCGGGAAAGTCGACTTCGACGCACATGGCGTCGGACTGGACGGTCGTGACCAACGGATAGAGCGCCACCGAGCCGTCGGTGGCGCGCGCGATCAGCTGGGCGACCTCGCTTTGCAGGTGGAGTCGTTCTTCGACGACCACCTCGCCTGACTTCGTCAAGTCGTCGATCATGTGGATGGCCTGCTCGCGGAATCGGGGGAAGAGCACGCCGCGTCCGTCGTAGCCTCCCCGAGAGGCCTTGACGACCGGAGGCTCTCGCAAGCCGTCCAAGAAGGCGCCGAGCCGAGGGTCGCGCGACGTGGTGACGACGAGAAACCGGGGTACGGGCAGCCCGGCGGCGGAGAACGCGCGACGTTGGTGGGCCTTGTCCACCGCGAACTCGAGCGCCGACGAGCTGGGTCGAACCACGACACCGCGCGCCTCGAGTGCCTCGATCTGCTCGAGGTCGACGAGTTCGTGGTCGAAGGTGATCACGTCGACGCAATCGCAGAGCGCGTCGAGGGCGACGGGATCCTTGGCGTCACCGAGGACCACGTCGTCGCACGTCGCCACGGCGGCGTCATCGAGTGACGAGGCGAGCACCGTGATCGTGATGCCGAGGGAGTGGGCTTCCTCTCCCATCATGCGAGCCAGCTGCCCGGCCCCAATGACACCGATTCTTCGCCGACTAAGTTGGGGGCTGTTCGACACGACCAAACGCTACAGGTCGTTAGAGGGGGCTAGGGGTATGCGTATCGCAATTGGGCTGGACACGGACGGACCGCTCGAGCGCACGCTCGCACGCGCCACGAGCCTTCGAGAACAGGGCTTCACGTCGATGTGGTCGTCCCAGATCTTCGGCCCGGACACGCTCACCGTCTTGGCGATCGTTGGTAGGGAGTTGCCCGATATTGACCTCGGAACGGCCGTCATTCCGATCCAGCCCCGTCACCCCTCGATGCTCGCCGCCCAGGCGCGCACGGTGCAAGAAGCGATTGGCGGGCACCTCTCGCTCGGCATCGGGCTCTCGCATCAGGTGATCGTCGAGGGCCTGTGGGGAATCTCCTTCGAGCGCCCGGTCACGTACATGCGCGAATACCTCAACGCCCTCGCGCCGATGTTGCGCGGGGAGAACGTCTCGGCCCAGGGCGAGCGCGTCTCGGCGGTGACGATGAGCCCACTCGGGCCCAAAGAGACGAGGACGCCGAGCCTGCTCGTCGCCGCGCTCGGGCCAAAGATGCTGAAGCTCGCCGGCGCGCTGACCGACGGGACGGTCTTGTGGATGACCGGGCGCAAGACCATCGCGTCGCACATCAGTCCGACGATCCGGGCCGCCGCCGCCGAAGCCGGACGGCCCGCGCCCCGAGTGGTCTGCTCTCTTCCGATCACTGTCACCGACGACATTCTCGGGGCGCGCGAAAGGGTGAACACCCAATACGCGATCTACGGGACGCTTCCGAGCTACGCCAAGATGATGGAGCGCGAGGGCGCGCGCGAGCCCGCTGACGTGGGCCTGATGGGGACGAAGGAGCAGGTCCTCGAGCAGCTCGGCGAGTTGGCGAACGCCGGCGTTACCGAATTTTCCGGCGCGCCAACGGGCACGCAGGATGAGCGCGACGCGGCTCTCGAAGCGCTCCTGGAGTACGGCGCGTCGCACTCGTAGAGCGTCCGGTGCGCGAGTCTTTCGGCGCCAAGGCTAAAGTTGCTGGCTACAAGGAGCATTCATGTCAGCAGTAGCCAGCATTCTTTCAATCATTCTCTTCTTGGCGTTCGCAACCTCAGGGCTGCAGAAGGTTCGCTTCAACCCGATGGCGTCACAGACGGCCGGCCACCTCGGATTCTCGAAGAGCGCGTACCAACGTATCGGCGTGTTGGAGATCGCCGGCGGCCTCGCACTGCTGATCGGGCTTTCCGCGACGGGCTCCTCGTTCTTGGCGGTCCTCAATGAGGCTGCGGCAGCGGGGCTCACCATCACGATGCTCCTCGCGGTCTTCTTCCACCTGCGCAAGGGCGACAAAGCCAAACTCTTCACGCCAGCGCTCGTGCTCGGCCTCTTGGCACTGCTGGAGCTGATCTTTCGCCTCGCGGCCTAGGGCCTAAAGCGGCAAACGCGTGTGTTTGAACTCGTTGAGTTCCGGCTGGGCGGCGATCAAGGTGACGATCGACTCGATGATCTTGACTGAAGCGTGAGCGTCGCCGGTCGGCGGCTTCATGTAGCGAATGAAGGTCGCGTCGCCACCGACGACGAAGGTGGGCACGCCGAAGGCTTCGAACTTCTCGAACTTCCTGAAACTCTCTCCGATGACGGCGTGGGGGCGGCGCGAGGCGACGTCCTCTGCCACCACGCCCATGTCGACCCCGAGCGGGCTGAGGACCTCTTCGATCTCCTCCATCGTGACGAGGCGCACGGCGTGCTCGTGGCGGGCGCGAAAGAGCGCCTCGTGAGCGCTCAAGAAGAGCGCCGGTTGCAGGTCGCGTACCGAGACGCTTACCGCGAGCGACAAGAGATCGGAATCGTGCGCGGGGTCGTCCCACACGTCGGGGGCACCTTCGCTCTTGTAGCCCTGGCTCATTGTCCAGGGAATGAAATTGACCGAGAAATCGGCTCCGGCGCCGAGGGCCTTGATGACGTGCAGGTGGATGTTCTTCGCGAATGGGCAGCGATAGTCAAAGGAAAGATCGAAGGAAGTCATGCCAACAGCCTATGGACCAGCTGCAGTTTCCAGTTACCTCGGGACTGGCACGCCTTCGGACCGGCAGAGATCCTTGTACGCGCAGAAGCGACACGTGTTGCTCGACGGCGTGGCAGGAAAATCGCCGTCGTCGTAGTAGCGCTTGATGCGCTCCCAAGCGCCAGACGCCGCCGAGGCGCGGGCCTTGATGACGACCTCGGTGACGTTGCGTTCGATGGTCTCACCCTGGGCGACGTAGAGCAGCCGTATCTTCGCGGGCCGTTCACCCAGTTTTTCTTGGCACAGCACCGCGTACAGTTCGGAGTTCGCGAACGTCTGGGAGTCGTAGTTCCGGTTGGGCAGGCCGCCGGTCTTGTAGTCCACGATGACGAGGCTTCCGTCGGGGTCGCGATCGAGGCGGTCGAGAATACCGAAGAGGGGCGCGTCATTGACGGTGACGCCGAGGCGAAGCTCAATGCCCTCGCTGTTGATCGCGCGTGGATCTTCCATCTCGAAATACTTCGTGATGATCTCCTCGGTCTCTGCGAGAAGCCGCTCCAGCATCGCATCGTCCATCGCCAGGTCCTTGCGGACGTCATCGGTAAGCACCACGTCGATGGCGGGGGCGACGTAGTCGCGGGCCCTTTCGATGGAACGTTCCCCGGCGGGCAGGAGAAAGAGGTTTTCGAAGACCAAGTGAACGAAGCGGCCTTTGGCGGTCGCGTACGACGCCGGCTGGGCGATGCGTTCGATCGAAGCGTGCTGGTAGCGCCGTGGGCACGCCTGGAAGTCCGCGAGTCGTGAAGGCGAGAGCGCCTTCGGCAGTGGTTGTTCAAATGTCATGAGTCAACCGTACGGCACGCCTGTCACATCGGGGCGAGATCGAGCGAGTAGAAATGGGGTGTGAAGAAGCGCCCCACCGTCTCTCGCCAGGGCAACCTTGTGCGAACCACGAACTGGGCAGGTGTGACGTACGGTGACGCGGTCATCGTGGACGGCGTGAAGGAGCGACGACAGAGCTGGGTCTTCGTGGCGCACGTGCTCAACGAGGCCACAAATGAGGAGTGGATCGAAGTTCGAGGCGGCCGCACCGGGGAAGCCAAGGGTCGATCCTTTCGCCCGGAGTTGATCTATCCTGCGAGTGCGAGGAAGGGTCCCCGACTTGTGGGACTCCCGCTCGCGATTGCTCCCCAGCTGCCAATCCACTAACCCGTGACTGCGTTGACCCCTCGCGCCGCGACAATGACGAAGTAAGGGATTCTCGTAGGGATTCCACGACGAATTCGTCCGTGTGAGGCGAACTTCAGGTGTGCGGCTTCTCGTCTGCCGTGCGAACGACCGCGTTCGCGAGTACGTTGAGGGCCATGAGCCAGGACTCCGGATCGATGGAGAGCGCGTGCTCGCCCTCGAGCGCGATCTGACCGAAGAAGAGCGCGTACCAGATTCGGGCAAAGGCAACCCCGCTCATCCCGTTGACCAGCAGCTTCTTGTCGACGAGGGGCTGGACGATCTCCATGATTTGGAGACTGGTCTCCTCTTTCGCATCGGCGATCCCGGCGGATGCCGTGAGGTTGTGGTGCGCGAACGAGATGCTCTCGATGCGAAGGATTCGACCCTCGTCGCGCTCGGGAGTCTGCGCGTCCGAGATCATCTTGCTCAGAGCCGTGCGCAGCTGATCCGCCGTTTCGACGTTGCGCAGCGGTGTCGTGAATATCTCGGCTTGGCCCAAGAGCACTTGTCGAAAGCGGTGCACGATCGTGGCGGCGATGAGGTCCTCGCGGTCGCTGAAGTAGCTGTACAGCAGGGCGACCGAGATTCCCGCCTCCGAGGCCACCCTCTTTACCCGGAATTGCGTCAAACCGTTGCGCTCAATTTCGAGCGCCGCCGATTCCAAGATCTTGTCACGCGTCATATTTCGAGGATACCTCTAGTACCTAGAGGTCCGAAAAGCCTAGAACTCCTGAGTCCATTCGCGGGAATTGAGGATCTCGGCGACGTGGCGCAGGTACCTCGCCGCGTAGGCGCCGTCGACCGCCCTGTGGTCGAACGTCAGGGCCAAGAGCCCGATCGAATGGATGGCGATTGACTCACCCCCGTCGGGCGTATTCACTACGACCGGCTTCCTCGAGACGCCATCAGTCGACAGAATCGCGACCTGGGGCTGATTGATGACGGCGCCCGTGAGCAGCGTTCCGAACGGTCCCGGATTGGTGATGGTGAAGGTGCCACCGGCGAAGTCGTCGACGCCAAGCTTCTTCTCACGCGCGCGAGTGGCGAGGTCACGGACCTTGCGGGCTATCGAGCGAAGCGTATAGCCGTCGGCGTGATGAACCACGGGAACGACCAGGCCGTCAGTGTCGAGATCCACCGCGATGCCCAGGTTGATGTTGCGGTGGACGATCAGTTCGTTGACCCCGACCGATGCATTGAGGTTCGGAAATGACTTCAGCGCCTCCACCGCCGCGAGTGCGATGAAGGGCAGGTACGTGAGGCTGAAGCCCTCCTGCTCCTTGAAGGCGGCTGCGTGGCTGCGTCGTACGATGTCTACTCGCTCGTAGTCGACTTCCTTCACCATCAGCGTGTGCGCGGACGTTGCCTTCGAGCGCACCATGTGCTCGGCCGTGAGTCGACGGATCTTGCTGAATGGGATGATCTCGTCCCCTTGATCCCTGGACACTTCAGGCGGCGTTGTCGAGATACGCAGCTCCACATCGCGACGGGTGATGCGGCCCTCGGGACCGGTGCCCACGACGGAGCTTTCGGCGATGCCGTGATCACTGAGCAGGCGTCGAACGACGGGGGAGAGTGACGGCGGAGCGTGAGTCGTCGTCGACGTTGCGTTCTTGCTCGATGCGGCGACAACGTCGTCACGAGTAATCCGCCCGCCGGGACCCGTACCGGTGACTTCGGCCGCGCTCAGGCCATGCTCTTCGAGCAGTCGACGCACGACGGGGGAGAGCTTCGTATCGCCGATGGCTTGCTTGGTTGACGAAGCGCGGGCCGGAACCGGCTCACTCGTGACCGCGGACTTCGTCACTTTGGCTTGGGGGATCGAGGCTTCGCTCCCGTCGCCGATGACGGCGAGCACCGTGCCGACGTCGACCGTGACTCCTTCGGCTACGAGAATGGCGCTCAGGATGCCGCTGGCCTGCGCGGGAATCTCGGTGTCCACCTTGTCGGTCGATACCTCAAACAGGGGCTCGCCACGCACCACGGCGTCGCCCACGGTTTTGAACCATTTCGTCACTGTTCCGTCGGCGACGGTCTCGCCGAGTTGGGGCATTGTCACGTCAGCCATTTGGTCGCTCGTTCACTAGGAGGGATTGGTGTTGCATCATCAGTTTGGTTCAACTTCGAGGTGAGACGCCATCCAGTCGGCGGTGAGAGGGCGGTGGCGGTAGATAACGTTCGCGCAGCCGTGGTTGCCCTCGTCGAGGAGCAGCAACCTCGATTCGCCCCTTGCCTCGCGGCAGAGTCGCTCGCCATCTTGCCAGGGGAAGAGGCGGTCGCGCTTGCCCATGATGACGAGCAGCGGCGTCGTGATCTTCGAGGCGTGACCGTCGAGAGTCATCTCCCGGGCACGCTTCTCGGCTTCTTCGGGCGATGAGGAGAACGACCGGACCTCAAACGCGCGTCGAGTGAGCGGATTGAGGTCCTTCCAGGCGGCTCCAAGGCTGTAGGGGCCGGCCAGCGCGACGGTTCCACGGATTGGCAGGTCGGAGCTCGCGAGGCGGGCGGCGTAGAAGCCGCCGAGGCTCACTCCCCAGACGCCGATCCGCTCGTTGTCGACCTGGTCCATCTGGTGCAGGTGGTTGAACAACGCTTCGCCGACCACTTCCCACTCGGGACGAATGGGAAGTGTCCATTCGGCCTCGCCTTGGCCCGGGCCGTCGACCGCGAAGGTGGCCATCCCGCGGTCGAGGAAGGAGCGCTCAACGTCGCGAAACTCCTCCTTGGTCGAATCAAGACCGGGAATCAAGATCACGGTGGGGTGAGGTCCGCCCGCATCCGGCCGCCGGAAGATTCCCACCAGCTTGGACCCCTCGAAGGGGATCTCCTCTCGGGTGGCCGGTGGCACGAAGAGGGGAAGGGCTCGATTGAGCGCGTCGACTGCTCGCTCGTGCGCCGCCCTGGCCTGGTCGAGATCGTGGACGAAGAGGAACTTCGCGAAATGGAAGTAGGTAGCCGCGCGCGCGAAGAACTCGCCGGCGGTGCGGTGGCGGCCTTCGCTCAGCGCGTCCTCACCGAGGGCCAGGTGCTCGCTCGCGCCCTCGCACCACGCCGCGCACCAGTCATCCCACCGCTCCAAGCCCTTGGTGATCCGGGCGAAGTCGCTCGCGTCCACGCCGTTGGCGGTGAATCGGGGTTCCCAATTCGAGACAGCGGTCTCTAAAAGAACGTCAACCATGGCCCCCCTAGGACATCTGAATTTAAGCCGATGGTAACGGAGTTGGTGGCCCCGTGAATAGGGCAGAACCTTTGAATTTATTTCACGGGGGGTGTAAAGATTTCACTCCCTTTTGAATTGACGCCCCCCCACTTCGTCGTTATGGTTGCAAAATCACTCACCGAGTGATCATTTCTAGAGCCAGGGCCTTTTTGGGGGGTTTTTCTAGAAACGCACATATGCAGGGGGGAATGTATGAAGAGAAAAGGGAAACTTTTTCGCGCGTGTGGCGTGACTTCGGTCGCGGCCGCAACAGTAATGATGATGGCAACTGCCAGTGGGGCGTCATCGAGCGGTTCGATCGCGAAGGGCGCCCCGGTGAAGATCGGAATATCGCTCTCGCTGTCCGGTGACTTTTCCGCCGACGGCCTGGCGTACCAACAGGGCTACAAGCTCTGGGCCGCTGACGTCAACGCCTCGGGTGGTCTGCTTGGTCACAAGGTCGTGCTGGACATTACGTCCGACGCGTCCAGCCCAACCCAGGTCGTCACGAACTACCAGAAGTTGATCTCGGTCGACCACGTCAATCTGACGTTCGGTCCGTTCTCAACGTTGCTGACACTTCCGGCGGCGCAGACTGTCAATCGCTACGGGTACGCAATGATCGAGGGCGCCGGCGGTGGGCCTTCGGTGTTCCAGGCGGGACTGAAGAACGTGTTCGACGTGACCTTGCCGGTTGCCTACGACCTGAAGCCGTTCGCCACGTGGCTCACGTCGTTGCCCGCGAGCACGCGTCCGAAGACCATCTCGTACGTGACCTCGAACGACCCGTTCACCCAGCCCGTGGTCCAGGAAGCACAGAAGCTCATCGGTAAGTCGGTGAAGACGGTGTACAACAAGGTCTTCCCCGCGGAAGCGACTGACTACACCTCCATCGCAGACGCGGTCGCCGCGGCGAAGGCGCAAGTCGTGGTGCTGGGCTCGGTAGACGTGCCAACGGTCTCTGCATTCATGCAGGCGTTCGAGCAGGCGCACTACACGCCCGAGGCGTTCATCGCGACGGCTGGTCCTGACCAGGGCGCGGCATTCATCAAGGCAGTGGGCGCAGGTAACGCCGACGGCATGATGGTTCCGAACTCGTGGTACGGCGGCTCGAAGAACCCGGCGAGCCGGAAGATGGTTGCCGAGTACGTGAAGAAGTACGGCGGCACGGCAGCTGGCGTCAACGCGGACATCGCCGAGGCCTACTCGGTTGGTCAGGCCATGGCTCAGGCCGTTACCGCGACCAAGGGCTTCAACAACGCGGCCATCATCAAGTACCTGCACTCGGGCCCCACGCTCAGCAGTGTCCAGGGCTCGGTGAAGTTCGACGCGCTGGGTGAGAACACCGCCCAGACGGCGTACACCTTCCAGTGGCAGGGCGCCAAGTTCGTCGAGGTCAACCCAGTTGGCGACCCCGGCGCGGTCAAGGTGCTCTTCCCGAAGCCAGCTTGGGGGAAATAACCCTTGAATAGTTCCGCTCTCATCCATGCCGTCATCGATGGTGTACTGACCGGATCGGTCTACGCCCTCATGGCAACGGGGTTGACCCTCATCTTCGGAGTAATGGACATCATCAACGTGGCCCAGGGGATCTTCGTCATCCTCGGTGCCTACTTGAGCTACGCCCTCTCCGTTCACTGGGGCATTGACTCCTTTGTTGGCTTGGTCATCACGATCCCCACGCTCTTTCTGGTGGGGATCGTGGTGGAGCGGGCGTTCATTGGAAGGCTGAAGGGTCCGGAAAAGACGGCCATGTCGATTCTGGTCACGTACGCCATCTCACTGGTCATCGAGGGATCGTTGAACATGATCTTCTCGGTGAACTACGTCCAGATCTCGGCGTCGTACGTGAACAAGACCTTTCGAATCTTCGGCGTCTACTTCGCGTACATCTACGTCTATGGATTCATCATGGCGGCCATTCTGCTGGTCGCGTTGTACGTGATGCTGTATCGAACACGGTTTGGCGCGAGCATTCGAGCATCGTTGGCCGACCAAACCGCCGCCGCGCTCGTCGGCATTGACGTCAAGCGGGTCTCCACCATCTGCTTCGGTATCGGCATCGCCGTCACCGCCGCCGGCGGTATGGTCTTCGGCGCCACCAATGCCTTCAACGCGAGCACGAGCTACGACCTGATTTCGCGTCTCCTGGTCATCATCGTGCTAGGTGGAATGGGAAGTCTGGGTGGAGCCCTGCTCGCGGGAATCCTCATGGTCACGTTGGAGGACATCGTCGGCGTGGTCTGGTCGCCGGTGTGGTCGATCATCGCCTTCTACATCGTGCTGGTCATCGTCCTCTCGATCCGTCCCCAGGGACTCTTCGGCAAGCAGTCAGCGAGGGTCGCCTAGTGCTAAAGAAGAAAGTGAATCTGTTGTGGCTCGTCGCGTTCGCAATCGCGCTCTTCGTGCCGAACATCATCACCAATCCGGCGTATCGCCAGATTGCCGTCATCACGCTCATCTTCACGGCGTGCGCGACTTCGTGGAACATGTTCTCCGGCTACTCGGGTTACGTGGCGCTTGGTTCGGCGGCCTTCTATGGCACCGGGGCCTACACCATGGCCCTGGTGGCACTTCACTTGCACGTGCACGCCGGTGGCGACATGTTCTGGCTGGTGCCGGTGGGTGGTATCGCCGCGATGCTCGTGGCGATACCGGTTGGCCTCATTGCCTTGAGGGTCCGACGCCACACCTTCGTCGTGATCACCATCGCGATCTTCTTTGTCTTCCAGCTCGCCGCCATCAACTTCGGTTTCACCGGCGGCACCGGAGGCCTCACACTGCCCTACATACCTTGGATGATCCAGAACTACCACGTGCCCTTCTACTACGTGGCGTTGGCCATGCTGGTCTTCGCCATCGCGCTCTCGGCCTCGGTCCGTCGTTCGCGATTCGGCCTTCAGCTCCTCGCCATCCGCGATGACGAGGACCGCGCGCTGGGTCTCGGCGTGAAGGTCTTCCCGGTCAAGCTCACGGGATTCGCAATGTCGGCCTTCACCATTGGCATGGGCGGCGCCCTCTACGCAATGATGCAGGGCCAGATCTACCCGCAGTTCGTCTTCGACCCGATCTTCGACATCTCAATCGCGCTGATGGCGTTCTTCGGAGGCTTCGGCACGCTGCTCGGGCCAATCCTGGGCGGCCTCGTGCTCGAATCCTCGCAACAGTACCTGACGGTGTCGTACTCGAACGGTTCGTTGTACCTGATCCTCTTCGGTGTGCTGTTCCTGCTGGTGGTGCTGTTCATGCCCCAGGGGATCGTGGTGTTCATCCGTGATTGGTGGGCCAAGCGCCAGGACCGACTGGCCGCCGCGAATGAAGCGGTCGGCGTGCAAGGAGGCCACTCATGACGACACTTCTCAGCGCCCAGGGGATCTCCAAGCACTTCGGCGGAGTCAACGCGCTCAATCTCTGTTCGCTCGACGTCGAGAAGGGGAGCATCACGGGACTCATTGGCCCGAACGGCTCGGGAAAGACGACGCTCTTCAATGTCATCACCGGCTACGTGAAGCCCGACACCGGAACGGTCACCTTCGACGGCCGCGACATCACCAACGCCCGACCCGACAAGGTCTTCGCCCTCGGCGTCGGGCGCACGTTTCAGCTCACTCGAATCTTCGGACGGATCACGGTCCTGGAGAACATGCTGGTCGCCACGCAACGCGAGGAGAGCTGGCTGCGGGGGCTCACCCGATCGATGTCATCAAAGTCCGAGCTGGACGCTGCGATGGAGTGGCTGGACTTCGTCGGGATCGCCCGCCTGGCCAAAGTGCCCGCCGGTTCGCTCTCCTACGGACAACGAAAGCTGCTGGAGCTGGCCTACGTGCTCGTGGCAGACCCCGATGTGATCCTGCTCGACGAACCGGCTGGTGGCGTCAACCTCACGCTCATCAACGTGATCAGTGAGAAGATCCGCGCACTCAACAAGGAGGGCAAGACCTTCCTGATCGTCGAGCACAACATGGAGTTCGTCATGAATCTCTGCGACGCGGTGACCGTGATGCACCAGGGAACGAACCTCGTCTCGGGTTCACCGACAGAAGTACGCAACAACCCGCTCGTGCTCGACGCCTACCTGGGCGGCGGCGAAGAAGAGGACGCCACCGAGGAGGTCGCCAATGGCTGATTCCGAAGCCTTCGTTCGCTTTGACGGAGTCGTTGCCGGCTACGGCGGCGGCGACGTGTTGAAGGGCGTGACCTTCGACGTCCCCGAGGGCGGCGTGACGTGCATCGTGGGGCCCAACGGTTCTGGCAAGTCCACGCTGCTGAAGACGGTGAGCGGCCTGGTCCGTCCCCGCCTCGGGGAGATCTGGTTCAAGGGCCAGCAGCTGGTGGGGCTGAGCCCGAAGGAGATCCTGCGTCTCGGCGTCGTGCAGGTTCCGCAGAATCACAGCCTCTTTCGAGAGATGACCGTGCACGAGAACGTCGAGCTCGGAGCATTCCTCGTGAAGGACAAGAAGGTCATCGCCGAGCGGATGGACACGATCAGGGAGATGTTCCCGATAGTCGCCGAACGAGCGAAGGACAAGGCGGGAAGTCTCTCGGGGGGCCAGCAGCGCCTGGTTGAATTCGCCCGGTGCCTGATGCTCGAGCCCGATCTCGTGGTGCTCGACGAACCTTCGATGGGGCTCGACCCGAAGACCCTGCGTTCAATGTTCGAGACCATCCGGATGATGAACAGCGTCGGTCGCACGGTGCTGCTCGTCGAGCAGAATGCCCGCCAGGCGCTGAAGATGAGTCACTTCGGCGTGGTGCTGGAGAACGGCCAGGTACGTCTGTCGGGCACCGGCGCTGAGGTCTTGAACAACCCCGAAATCGGTGCCCTGTATCTGGGTGGCACGATTGAACACACGAATCAAATGGAAAGCAGCGCACCGAGCGCTGTGGAGAGGACGAGCAATGAGTGAGAACGGTATCCGAATCGGTTGGATTGGTTGCGGTCGCATGGGAACCGCGATGGCCAGGCGCCTGGTGGCCGCCGGCAACGACGTCACCGTCACGAACCGCACCAGGTCGAAGGCCGAAGTGCTCGGCGAGCTGGGGGCGAAGGTCGTCGACAGCCCGCGCGACCTGGCGACCTGCGACATCGTGTTCATCATGGTGTCGGCCAACGCGGACCTGGTTGAAGTGACGTCGGGCGCCCAGGGCGTGCTGTCCGATCCCGAGCACGCACCCACGATCGTGGTGGACTGCTCGACCGTGTCCACCGAGACCTCGGCGAGCGTGCGCGAATCGTGCTCGTCGCGCGGGGCGGCATTCCTCGCTGCACCGGTCAGCGGGAACCCCAAGGTCGTGAGTGCCGGCCAGCTGACGCTGGCGGTTTCGGGCACGCGCGACGCCTTCGACAGGGTTCGCCCGTACTTCGATCAGCTGGGCCAAGGAGTCACCTACGTCGGCGACGGCGAAGTGGCTCGGCTCGTGAAGATCTGCCACAACATGATGCTCGGCATCGTCACCCAGGCCATGGCCGAGATCACCGTCCTCGCCGAGCGCGGCGGCATCAAGCGCAGCGACTGGCTGGAGTTCTTGAACAACTCGGTGATGGGCTCGACGTTCACGCGCTACAAGTCGCCGGCCTTCGTGAATCTCGACTTCAAGCCGACCTTCACGCCGACGCTGCTGCGCAAGGACTTCGATCTCGGAATGGCGGCCGCCTACAAACTCGACGTGCCGATGCCCGTCTCGGCGCTCTGCACCGAGATTGTGAAGAGCGCGATCGGCGCCGGGCACGTGGACGAGGACTTCGCGGTGCTGCTCCTCGAAGCGGCCCGCGGAGCGGGGCTCAAGATGGAGCCGGAGAACATTGAAGTGGATGACGGACTGAGCGGGGTGAGGTAATGCGCGAAGGATTCGGACCAACGATGATGACGCCCGGACACATGGGCGTGGACTACGAGACCCGCGTCGATTTCGATCGTCTGCGCAACTACCGCCTGGCGCGCGCCCGCGAGGCCCTCGAAGCCAGCGAGTTCGGCGCGCTTCTGCTCTTCGACTTCTACAACATCCGTTACGTGTCAGGCACCTGGGTCGGGGGAGCACTCGGCGACAAGATGACGCGGTACTGCCTGTTGACGCGCGGTGGCGAGCCAATGGTGTGGGACTTCGGATCGGCGGCGCGCCACCACAAGTTGTTCTCGCCTTGGCTCGAGCCGGACAACTGTCGCGCGGGAATGCTCGGCCTTCGCGGAGCCATCGCGCCGCGCGCGGGACTCTTCGAGTCCGCGGTGAAGGAGCTCGTCGGGATCCTGGCGGACCAGGGAGTCCTCGGTCAGCCCATCGGGATCGACATCGTCGAGCTTCCCTTCCTCTTCGAGATGCAAAAGGCCGGCGTCGAGGTTCGAGACGCCCAGCAGACCATGCTGGACGCGCGCCAGATCAAGAACAAGGACGAGCTGATGCTGCTCTCCCAAGCAGCCGCGATGGTCGATGGCGTCTACCAGGACATCTTCGAGGCGCTGAAGCCGGGGGTTCGAGAGAACGAAATCGTGGCGCTGGCGAACAAACGCCTCTACGAGATGGGTTCGGACCAGGTCGAAGCGATCAACGCGATTTCGGGCGAGCGTTGCAACCCCCACCCGCACAACTTCACCGACCGCATCATCCGCCCCGGCGACCAGGCGTTCTTCGACATCATCCACTCGTACAACGGCTACCGCACGTGCTACTACCGGACACTTGCGGTGGGCAGCTCCACGGCGCCCCAGCGTGACGCGTACACCCAGGCTCGCGAATGGATGGATAAGGCCATCGACCTCGTGCGTCCCGGGATCGGTACCGACCAGATCGCCAAGGCTTGGCCCGCCGCGACCGAGTTCGGCTTCGACAACGAGATGGCCGCCTTCGGTCTGCAGTTCGGACACGGACTTGGGCTCGGCCTGCACGAGCGACCCGTCATCAGCCGCCTCAACTCGTTCATCGATCCGATCGAGCTGAAGGCCGGCATGGTCTTCGCGCTCGAGACGTACTGTCCGGCCACCGACGGAGTATCGGCCGCGCGTATCGAAGAGGAGATCGTCGTCACGAACGACGGTCCCGCCATCCTCACCAAGTTTCCCGCGCAGGAACTCATGATCGCCAACAAGTACTAGGAGAGAAGAATGTCGACTACTACCACCGTCTCGAATCCCACCGACCTGGAGGGAAAGCTGAACTTGTACCGCAGCCAGCTGGCGCTGCGGCTGTTCGAGCAGCGTGCCTACGACCTCTTCCTGGAGAATCTGGTCAAGGGAACGAGCCACTTGTCGCTCGGGCAAGAGGCCATCGCGGCGGGCTTCGCGGCCGCCATGCGCCCGACGGACTGGACGTTCGCGACCTACCGAGGCCACGCCCACACGCTGGCCCGCGGGGTTCCGATGACCCCGGTGCTGGCGGAGCTCTTGGGGCGCAGCAATGGCCTCATGGCCGGCAAGGGTGGCTCGATGCACCTCACCAGCGTCGAGCACGGGGTGATGGGCTCCTACGCCATCATCGGGGCTCACCTGCCCATCGCGTGCGGCGCGGCGTGGAGCGCGCAGTACCGAGGCACCGAACAGGTCGCGGTCTGCTTCTTTGGCGATGGCTCGGTGAACATCGGCGCCTTCCACGAGGCGCTCAACTTTGCCGCCATCTGGAAGCTGCCGGTGATCTTCGTGTGCGAGAACAATCTTTGGATGGAGTACACCCGGACCTCCGAGGTGACTGCCGTCGCCAACCCCGCCGCTGACCGCGCGAGCGCGTACGGGCTCGAGAGCATCATCGTCGACGGTAACGACGCTGATGCGGTCTACGAAATCGCCGCAGCCGCGATTGCCCGGGCCCGCGAGGGCGGCGGGCCGAGCCTGATCGAAGCCAAGACCTACCGCCACGGGGGGCACTCGAGAGCCGACCCCGGCAAGTACCGTCCCGACAGTGAGGTCGCGGAGTGGTTGGCGAAGGATCCAATCCCGCGTTACCGGGCGCGACTGCTCGAAAAGGGCGCGAGCGAGGAGCAGTTGCGCGAGATCGAAGAATTGGTGGCGGCAGACGTGGAGTTGGCGACCGAAGAAGCCAAGGCCGGCGGCGTTCCCGGAGAGGATCTGTTAATGAAGGATGTCTGGGCAGACGGAGGATCATCATGGCGCAACTAACGTTTCGCGAAGCAATCGCGCGAGGCATCGCTCAAGAGATGCGCCGCGACGAGTCGATTGTCTTTCTGGGCGAGGACATCGGAGCGGCTGGCGGGGTCTTCAAGGGCACCGTAGGTCTTCTGGAGGAGTTCGGGGGAGTCCGAGTGCGCGACACCCCGATCAGCGAGCAGGCGATCCTCGGAGCCGCGATGGGTGCCGCGATGACCGGATTGAAGCCCATCGCCGAGATCATGTTCGCCGACTTCTTCGCAGTGTGCTGGGACATCGTTGTGAACGAGATCGCGAAGAGCCGCTACATGACCAACGGACAGATGACTTTCCCCCTGGTCATCCGTTCGGGCAACGGCGGCGGACTACGCTTCGGAGCGCAGCACTCGCAGAGCGTCGAGAACTGGGCGATGATGGTGCCCGGTCTGAAGGTCGTCGTGCCGTCGAATGCGGTTGACGTCATTGGCCTCATGGCGGCCGCGATCCGCGACCCCGATCCCGTGATCTTCCTCGAGGCCAAGGTCCTCTACGCATCGAAGATGGACGTGCCCGAGGGCGAGATCGTCGACACCTTGGGTTCGGCGAAGGTGCTTCGTCAAGGCTCCGACGCCACCCTCGTGGCGCTCGGCGCCATGGTGCCCAAGGCCATCGCCGCCGCCGACGAACTGGCCGAGATGGGCATTGACTGCACGATTGTCGACGTCCGATCGCTGGTGCCGCTCGACACCAAGACGCTGTTGCGTGAGATCACCGCCACCGGTCGGCTCTTCACGGTCGAGGAAAATCCACGGCTGTGTGGTTGGGGCGGGGAGCTTGCGTCGATCGTGAGCGAAGAGATCTTCTACGATCTCGACGGGCCGATAGTCCGCATCACGACTCCGCATATTCCGCTTCCGGCGGCCGATGCCCTCGAAGACTTGGCGATTCCTTCAATTGAAAGAATCGTCACGACGGTCTCAAAGTCAATGAATTCGTAGTAGCCAAGTCCCCCCGGCGCTCGTGGCGTTCGATCTAGGTCGGGCGCCACGAAGTCGCCAGGTCGTTGGCGCTTCCCCGTGCGGAGCCCGTTCGCGCATCGAAGCTTCCGGCGTGTTCTTCGAGAGACGCCCGTAGGGTTGGGGCGTGGCTGATACCCGGGGTCTGCTGATATACGACGGCCCCTGCGGCTTGTGCCGCTCGAGTGTTGGTTGGGTGCTGCGCCATCAACGAAGTGACTTGCACTTCTCCGTGGTCAGTTCCCAGGCGTTGAGCGACGACGAGTTGGCGAAATGGTCGTTGACGCGCTCTGACGTTCAAAGATTCGTCTGCTGGATCGAAGATGAACGCGCGGAGCGAGGCTCAAGGGCCGTGGCGCGCGTGCTACTGCGCGTCAACGGAGCGTGGCCACTCCTCGGCTCGGCACTACTCGTGCTTCCGCTCAGCTTGGTCGCTCCCTTGTTCTACCGGCTGGTTGCACGATATCGCTACCGCCTTCCTGGGGCGACGTCTCAATGCCGGCCAGGAGGTGCTGTAGCGAAAGTTCGTAGGTGATTGCTCCACGGGTTGGTTCTTTTCAGAAGATCAACAATCAGCGGACGTGTTTTCGAGAATGACAAAGCTTGTGCGGTATGGTCCCCGAGTTAGCGTGAGACTTTCTTCAACGCTGTGCTCAGGGCTGATCGAGCCGTCCGCGTTGACGCTCACCAGCGCGCCGAAGTCACCGACTACTTCGGTGAGGATCTGATCTGCAACCAATGGGGCGTTATTGGAGCCGGCATCCCTTGGAGCGGGTGACGGAGATCGAACCCGCATATTCCGCATGGAAGGTTGGGAGCTTTCAAGAGGGTGTGCCGGCAAAATATCTGATCAAGCACCATTTAGTGTCGCCATGTTTGTTGTCTCTGGATGAATGGGCGTTAAGTGGGCGCTAACGCTGGCAACGAATCACAAAGGGATGAGTACTTCTGCAATTTCGAATCGGTCATTCGGACTTCCAAGAAGTCGACGGAGCGTGCGGCTTCACGTCGGGCCTCCGAGCGCAGGAAATGACGACCCAGCAAGCGAAGCGTGGTACTCACTCTGCGATTGGAATTGCTAATTCAATTGATGAGTCGAAACGACTTGATGACAGTCTGCGCCACCGAGTCCGTCGGCGCGTTCACGATGATTTCGTAAATTGAATTGTTGTCTAAGACGACCAGCGCACTTACGCTCCCTGAGCATGAGTTGCCTTGAGTCGAGCAGGGTGACGATTCAGTGGTCGCCGGATATCCCTGCCACGTGACCATCCGAGCATTGTGTGCCAAAGGAAGAAAGCTGCGCAGTAGCGGATCAATGTGGGCTCCCGGAACCGTGTTGGTCAGCTCATAGACGTATGCCCAGACATATCGACTCGCCACGTACCAACTTTGCTGGATTCCCGCGCCGTGCTTCGTTGGCACCAAGAATGCGCCCTGAGTCTTCTCTCCACTCGGTGCCTTAAGCAAGGACAAAGCAAATTGATGTCCCGGCGGTCCCTGGATAGTCGGTGCGAGGACACTCACAGTGACCGGGGATGAGCATCCCGCCAGGAATACTCCGAATGTCATGAGGAGTGCCGCAGTCCTCGCGATGCGCAGCGCCTTCATCGAATCAGTTTACGAGCCTTCTTTCCGTGCACGTGCCGCCAGAGCATGCAGCAGACCTGCCACGTCGGGCCCCCGTACACTAGAAAGGGTTCGGCGATCGATAACTCGTGGACTCGGGGGGAGATGCCGATGACCAATATTTCGCATCGACCGAACGTCCGCACGCTTTGGCCCTGGGTGGTCGGGGCGTTTCTGCTGGGCGCCATTGTCATGGCCTTCATGCCGCCTCTGCCCCCCATTGCAATTGTCGCTCTTAGCTTGTGGGTTCTTGCCAGACGAGGTCGCCAGACTGCTTCAAGTCGCAAAGTCCTAGCCGTCGACGTCGGCCTTCTCTTGGTCACCGCGCTCTACCACATCGTCTGGTTTGCGGGGAACATTTCAAGGTAGACAGTCAGATCACCGCGCCCTACCACTCTTCGACTCGCCAGTCGGAGAGTGTGCACGTCACCGGCCCTCCGACATCACGGGTTTGCAGCCTTGCGTGGGTCTCGCTTTCTTGAATGTCAAAGATCTAGACAGGTGCACGAGCCAACTAGTCGGTGGAAAATTCAACGAAAGTGGCGCCTTGACTAAGGTCGCTGCAAAGCCAGACGGCCACGACATACCGCCCGCGTCGCCGGCATCCTTACTCTTCGACGTTTACGGCGGCACTCGGCGTCGACGAACCGCGCGGCAGAAGTCGCAGGGCCGACGGCGCCAGCGCCTGATGGACGAAGAAGACAAACGCCGTCGCACCGACTATGTACACCAAATCGATAATCGACGACAGCGTGTCGACACGCGATCCGGCCGCCCCGAAGACGCCCGGCGCCACGAGCTGGAAAATGAGGTACCCGAGGACCATGGTCGAGATGAGGACGATGAGCACTGAGATGAAACTGACTGCGGCCACGTAACTCCGCATGACTCGCTTGGTCGGACTCGATGGATCCGTCTCGGAATCGGAAAGGGCCAAACCCCGCTGTCGGTGGAGCATGTGGGCGACACCGCCGACCAGAACCATAAGGAATCCGACGACCACCATTCGCGCAACGGTGTTGGAACTAGGCGTGCTGGAGTGCATGAGGCTTACCAACGCCTCGACGACGATGATCGAACCCATGTAGGCGATCCAAAGCGAGAGGAACGAGCCGCCGAACAAGTACGCGGCCATCGGCCGCTTGCCCGACGGGTCCGGGTCTGCTCGATTGGCGATCACGATGATGACGTACGTCATAATCGATCCGACGCCCGAAATGAGCAGCAGGAACATGATTGCGATAAATACCACCGCATCGCTTCCGAGGATTGCACCTGAAATCGAAGACATGAAAACCCTCCATTGAAGACGTATGGCCTTCTCGCAATGACCTTAAGCCAATTGTTGTTTCAGGGACGACCAATCTGGAATTTCTCCGAGTCGCCAGTGAAGGGTTGCATACCTGTCACGTCGGGCCGCCGAAGCTCGCCTCTCCAACGCCTCGCGATTAGTGAGTGCCCCTCGGCCAGTTGCTACGGACGCGCGAACATGTGAAACTGCCATGATCGTCGACTATGAGGAGTTCTATGCCAACCAACAAAGAGATCATTGAAGCGGCCTACGCGAGTTTCGCGAAGGGTGACGTGCCAGCCGTACTGGCCGTGATGGATCCCAAGATCGAGTGGACAGAGGCTGAGGGATGGCCGCTTTACAGCGGCACGTTGGTCGGCCCGCAAGCGATCGTCGACGGAGTATTTATGCGGCTCGGGGAGATTGGCGACAACTTCACGCTCAATGTCACTCAGTTAGTCGCCGATGGCGACACCGTGGTGGGCCTTGGCACCTACACCTGGAACCGCAAGGGCTCCGGCGAGCCCGCCGAAGTCAAGATGGCGCACGTGTGGACCCTCGACGGTGGAAAAGTCATTCGGTTCCAACAGCATGTTGACACCGCCAAGGAGCGCTATCTCCTCGCCTGAATCCTCAGTGGGTAATCGTCCACTTTGAGGGGACTTCGGATTTCAACGCGGTTTGATCGTCGCGAGCAGTGACCAGTTACGCTTTTCAGCGTAGAGCAGTGCCTTGATTCGAAAGCCGCCAGTGGAAGGTTGTACTCCTGTCACGTCGGGCCACCGGCTTGACTGACATGGGAGCTTCGAGGGTCGCTCGAAGTCATCTCGGGCCAAAAGTCGCGCCACGGCCTTACGCCGTCTGACTACGATTGGCACGTGCCAGAATTGCAGCGTCTGCGCGCCGACCACGCCCCGGCAGTCTTGGCCTTCGAACTGGCGAATCGCTCCTACTTTGCCGCCTTTGTCTCCGACCGCGGCGATGAGTTCTACCTACACTTCACCGAGCAGTACAACGCCCTGCTGGCCGAGCAGGAGACAGGAACCTACGTCTTTCACGTGCTCGTCGACGAGGACGGCACGGTGCTCGGCCGTTTCAATCTGGTCGATCTTCACGACGGCACGGCCGAGCTCGGGTACCGGGTCGAGCAGCACGTCGCGGGTCGCGGTGTGGCGACCGCGACCGTGCGAGAACTGTGTCAGCTCGCGGCCGTGCAGTACGGGCTGCGCACGCTCAGGGCAGCGACCACCTATGAAAACGTCGCGTCCCAGAAGGTGCTGACCAAGGCTGGGTTCGTCCCCGCTGGCCCCGCTGAGCCCGGCGGCCGACCAGGCACCTGGTATCAGCGTGCCCTGACCTGCGACTGACCCCTTTTCCGTCGCTGACGACGCGCGGCAGCGCCCGGAGAAGTGGGAAGCGGTTAATGAAGGCACCGCTCTGAACCGTGCTTGCAAGATCGTGGACCCAGAGGAGGTCATCAAGTAAACGCTCCGGACTCAACTCAGTCTGCCCCGGTAACTCACTGAGAACCGAGGAGCCGGAAGATCGGAAGCCTCAGGTGTCCGACCAAAGCTTGATTCTCCAGTCGGATATTGTGCACGTCGGCCCTCCCATACTCCGAGTCTCCAGTGCGGGGAAAGCCAGTACTTTCACGCAGTGCTACTACCACATTGATGGAGAGGGTTTGCGAGTCTTGTGATACTGACGACATATCAGCGCTGTCCTATCGTGAGGAGGTGAACCTCACTCCGAAGACGCCGTTCTCCCGCGGGTTTTCACCACCACTGAGAGATCCGCGAAAGATTACTCGTGGCCGCTGTTGGCGCACAGCGGCCGTCACTGCTGTTCTTGTCGCGATGACCGGTGTGGCACCGTCCACCGCGGCGCCGCTCTCCGTGGTCACCACCGCAGCAAGTGTCACCTCGGCTGCCTACGGTAAGACCAGTACGAATGGGCTCCACGTATTCGCAATCAATGGTCGCCAGTACGGCGTGTTCACAGGAATTCACGTCCTGACCTTTAGTGGGTCTCAGTACACGGTCAAGATTGACATCGCCAACCACTCCATCGACGGGGGTAGGCAGACCCCCAGCACCATGTGCCAGACCACAGCTGGCTGCGTGGCGGCCGTCAACGGTGACTACTTTGACATGACGCACCGTGGTCTGCCCGACCCCGGCGACGAGGTGGGCGGGATCATTCAAAACTGCGTCCTTCTTCATACCCCAGAGATCGCGCACCAGCAGGCCAATCTCGATGCACAGTCGGTCAGCGAGGGCCTCAACTGGAGTAGCACCGTCGACGTCAACGGCGCCAGCGTACCGATCACCGCCATCAACCTGGAACTACCGATGTCGTACGTTAAGGTCCATCTCCCGTTGGCCGGGACCCTGCTCTTCACCCCTTCGTACGCCTTGCGAACCCCGTCCGCGGCGGGGTGGGTCACGTACGAGTTCACTCAGGTTGATAGCTCTGTCAGTCCAACGACAATCAACACGACGACTGAACTCGAATTCGTGGCGAAGACGACAAAGGCGGTGAACGCCACCGCAGGTCAGGTCGATATCTCCGCGTCTACGGGATCAACGCTCGCAACCCTGCAGGTTGGCGACATCGTGACCATGACAACAACCTCCACCGCCGGGTGCGACAGCATTGGAGGACACCCGATCCTCCTCAATCACGGCGTGGTTGCGCCAATTGCTCCGGCAGATACCTACATGGCCAAATCGTATGCACGCACCGTCATCGGTTGGACGGCGTCGGGCGAGACCGTCATCATGACTGTCGACGGCAAGGATGGTAAGTCCGGCGCCACGGCGCACCAGCTAGTCAGCCTGCTTCAGTCCCTCAACGTAGTGACCGCTCTCGACCTCGATGGCGGTAAGTCCACAACTCTCTATGCGAGGGGGCGCGTGTTTGACAGCCCCTCGCATGGGAATGAGCGGCCCGTGTCGACCGGTCTGTTAGTAGTTCAGAACTGATTGAGGAGGCCGCTGGCGAAACTTCTCACTTAGTGAGGAGGAGCGCACTTCTCAGCGAAAAGGGGACTGCTGGTCGGCGTTCTGAAGGGTGGCGTTCGCTCACTGGTCTTCTCAACCCGTTCGATTCCAATCGCTGAGTCGCCAGCGTCGGAGATTGTTGAGGTCGGCCCTCCGACCCAAACAATCTCCGGTTGACGAGTACGCCGTGGGCGAACCGTTGAGTCAGTAGGCCGACCTCAACAATCTGGGACTGGCGCGTAGGGCCACGGCCAGAATTATCGGACCAAGCGGCAATTTCGGCGGGACCGGACACTTGCAAAGATTCTTAGCAATCAAGAGGGTTGAATCGCGCCGAGATGGTTGGAGGGTCTCGACGAGACCGGTCGCGATCTATTTGCTCCTTGTGAGTGCGATTTCAGAAGTTAGCGTCCGGCGCCAGAAAGGTAGCAGTCAAGAGAAGGGAGGTTGGTCCGCTGATCGTCACTGGAGCCAGAACTTCTGGCTCCCTGGACCAATCCCTGTAGCGAACGAAAAGGTCCTATTCGAAAGGCAGCGGTGGACAGACCTTCAACGCTCGGATTGCGGTTCTCTGTGACATTCGACCTCTTGTCTCGCGCTTCCCGGATAGCTATCTTCCGAATTGAAGGGACGCATATTGCTCGAGATTGAAGCGTATATGCCGAACGGATGGAGGCTGAGATGGGACAGAATAGGTCAACGAGAAGGCTAGCCACGTTTCGCGGCGGTCTCACGACCACGTGGCTCGGGCTTCGCGAGCAGTTTGACCGGATGCGCTGCTGTGGCGCCCGGCGCCAGAGGTCGACCGTGCCGCAAAGGTCTGAGGTAGACCTGACGAACCGAGCGATCCTCCTTCGTGCAAGTACCGTCGTTGCGGCGACCATGGCGATGATGCTCACGATGTCTATAGCGTCAACTCCGGCGGCAAGCGGTGCGACGCTGCCCGCCTGTCCCGTTATCGCGAAATGGCCGGTCAAGCCTGTCGCCGCGGACGTCGTAGCGGCACTCAAGAAGTACTACGCCGCCAGGCACCTCACACCGATCACCATTTACAAGAACCAAGAGACGGTGCTCAATGTCAAACAAGAGTCAATCGGTGTGCACTGGTGCAGAAATCCTGATGGTGGCAAGAGCGGCTACGTCGGTGTGGTTCCAAAGAATGCGACCGCGGCGGTGATGGTGCACGTCAAGCACAAGCCGTACCCAGTGACAGAAGCCGGATCCACTTTCGCCACCCTCGCGAAGATGCCGCTCACTGGTTGGAAGGTCGTCTCAGACGACACGGGACCATGAACTCCTCGTGTGGAGTCAGTGCCCCAAGCAGTGCGCGGCGCGGCGCGAGGAAACATCTCTACATCTTCCATTGAGCCTCCAGGACGCCCGTGCAGAGATCCTGCGAGAGCTGAGATCGAATGAGTAGGAAGCACAACCTCATGCTTGGCACCACGGTGTAATTCGCCATTAGATTGTGCACGTTGGCCTTGCGGCCAGGCTTGGTCTTCTCTGAAGTGAAGTGGTTTGATTAGGTTTCGACTAATGAACTACGGATCTGCCTCCTGTGGTCCAACCTCCTCGCGAGAGAAGAGACTCAGGCGGCTGCGCCACCGATTCCATCCGCCCATTCCGAGGCATTTCAACTTCTTCCAACGTTGCATTTGGCGAGTTCAACGTTTGATTCTTGGCGACAACAAAGGCAATCGTTTGAGATAGTTGGTTCAGATGAGCCGCCAGTGAAGGGTTGCAGTCATTTCTGTTGCGCCGGGCCGGTGACCTAAATTTCGTTCGTCGGTTTCAGTGCCCTCTTCACGCCGTATCGTAAGGACATGGCGGGCTCAGAATCGTTTGCATCGGAGCCAACGAATCAGTCGCGGCGACTTCCATGGGCGGTCCGTCACCGGCATCCTCGCAACCGAATACTCCGGTCCCTCTCTTGGATCTGGAGCAATCCGATCACGATTACAGCTCCAAGTCAGATTCACAACCGTCGCAACTACATTCGCCGTCTTCTCGCGCGCCTTAAGCGGCCCTAGACGATCAGTCGCCAGTGGAACGTGGCATTTCGGTCACGTCGGGCCTCCGACGTCAACAATCTCATGCATCGATCCCCTCCAGACGTCGGTCAACGCCAGCAGAGTTCAAGATTTGCGAAGCAGCTGAACCGGTGTGAAGTTCTTGCCGCTGCGCTAAAAGCACCTGGCCGGTCTTAGCCACGTAATACGCCCCGACCGTTCTACGGTGTTGAATTCAATGGGCTAAGCGCCCGTGTTTGTTATCAGACCTTCGCCAACGCTGAACCGACTGTGCGATCTCGGGCCGCGTAATCACCGGCAATTGCTTGAAAACCGAGGAGCACCAGCAGCACGATGAGCGGCACCGACCAGCCGTGCGAGAAGTCGAAGAGGGCACCGACCAACACAGGACCCACCGACGCAATCAAGTAACCCAATCCTTGTGCCATACCTGAAAGTGCCATCGCTTCGTCACGGCTCGAGGCTCGCACGACCATCATCATGAGAGCCAGACCGATCGAAGAACCCTGTCCCCAACCCAACAGCACCGCCCATAGGACGTCGAGGTGGTGGGGATCCACGAGTAGCCCCGCAATGGCGAGCGCCATGGCAACGGCACCAATCGCCACTCCGAGACGTTGATCGGTCATCTTGTGGGCGATCCATGGTGCGACAAAGGCGCCTAGCATCCCCACAATGCTGACCAGCGCGAGCAGAAAGCCAGCGGTCTCACTCGGTGTGCCACGGTCGCGAAAGATTGTGGGCAGCCAGGTCACGGTCGCGTAGAACTCGAGAGACTGCAGGCCCATGAAGATCGTGAGCGACCAAGCCACCGAACTGCGCCAGAGTCCACTTATCGGCCGTCGTTGGTCGAACGCGGTCGTGCGACGACCGAGGGCGCGTGACGGCAGCCAGAGAACGATCGCCAACGCTACGGGCAGTGCCCAGAGGCCAACGGCGAGGTGCCAGTTCTTGCCCAGCACCCGGTAGAGGGGAACCGTCGTTCCAGCCGCAAGCGCCGCGCCGCCACTCAACATCATCGTGTAGAGCCCGGTCATGATCCCGATGTGGCCGGGGAAGTCCTGCTTCAAGATCCCGGGCATGAGCACGTTGGCGATCGCCACGCCGATTCCGATGAGAAGTGTGCCAGAGAAGAGACCAGCCAGGGTCGGGAGCGAACGAACCAGCACACCGGCGAGAAGTGTGAAGAGGCAGCCGAGTAGGACGGCGCCAGACCCAAAGCGATGCACAAGTCGCGGGGCGAGGGGGGCGAGCAGCCCAAAGCACAGAAGCGGAAGCGTCGAGAGCAGACCCACGCCGGCACCCGAGAGTCCGAACGTCGCCTGGATCTCCGTGAGCAGTGGCGAAACGGCCACGATCGCGGGTCGCAGGTTGATTGAGATGATCATCAATCCAACGGCGAGCCAGATTGTCTTGGCGGGCAACCTGCTCATAGGCAAATGTTCTTCAGAAGGTCCGTGCAAGAGTAGGCCACTCGTTCTTTCGTCGCGTGGCGCTGCGCAGCAGATTGTGTCGCCATGGCGGTCGGACTCAAGATTGATTTCGAACGTTGCACCGCCGCTCCCTCAGACCCGAACTCGGATCCCCAAATAACGTGTTGCAGCACGACTCCGATGTCACGGAGCACAGATTCACGGTTGAAGCAATGGATCGCGTCAGCATAACGCCTCGGCGTTGCGCATGATGAGTCGATCTGGATTTGGACTACTGGATATCGCCTCGGGACGTCGCTGTATGGTTCGTGTCTCTTCGAACAGCCTGAGTCTCATTCAGGGCGCCAGAGGATGCGAACAGTGCCGGCTGAGATCCATACCTAGATCCTCGAGCCAGAGATTATTGAGTTCGGACTGTGGCTAGTAAGGCCAAAGAGGGGGAGGGGGGGGCACGAGTCGCCAGTGGTCGGCGTCCGTCGCGTTAGGCCCCAGACACCTATCGGGACCCAAGTGGTACGAGGCGCGAGCACGAGGTGGCAGACCGGTGACGTTGGGCCGGCGAATGGATCGCCGTAGGGCGCTGTCCTACTGACGATCGAAGTCGCCCGCCGGGTCCGGTTCATCAGTGATAATGGGTCCATGGTCGATCGAAACGTCATGGGTGGGGCACTGGAGCCGTGCGGCACCGACCCGGTCACGGGCTTCTACCGTGACGGGTGTTGCACGACAGGACCCGAGGACCTCGGGAGTCACACGATCTGCGCCGTGGTCACCGCCGAGTTTCTCGAACATCAAAGGACCATCGGTAACGACCTGACAACACCGATGCCTCAATACGGGTTCCCGGGATTGGTGCCCGGCGACCGGTGGTGTGTGACCGCCGTCAACTGGCTCCGTTCCCATCGCGACGGGGCGGCGGCCTACGTGGTCCTCGCCTCGACGCACGAACGCGCCCTCGAGATCGTGCCTCTTGAAGCTCTACGTGAACACGCCGTCGACGTCCCGTTCGGACCGGGCGATCTCCGGGCTTGATCAGAGCCGCCGCTTGCGGACGGTTCGCCCGCCCTTCGGATTTCACCCCGCGGTGATGGTTGTGAACATGCTCCAGTTGGACTTCTCGGTGCGGGGTAGTTACTTACCGGTTGCGCACGGTTGAAACCGGACTTTCAACACTGACGTGCTCTAGATGGCCAGCCAGTGCAGGGTTGCACTGGCTTCACGTCGGGCCAGAAAACTGAACCCACACGGTCTATACCAAACGCCAATGAAGGGTTGCATTTCTGTGTCGTCGGGCCTCCGACACCTGTAACTGCATCATGCGCCCGCATTGCTTGTGTAGTTAGATTCTCCAACGAGGGGACTACCTCAATTACTTCGTGGAGATGCACAATGAAACTCGTCTCAGCACAGTTCTTCGTTCGATCGGTATTGGTGACAATCGGTCTCGCCGTCGGTCTCTCGGTGATTGGTGTTGCGAGCTCAGTTTCCTCCGCATCTAACGCCCTGCCAGCCCCTTGCAGTGGGGTAAATCTCTGGGCTGGGCTCGTCGGTCGAAACGGCGCTGGCGGCACCAGCTTCTACAACGTTGCGTTCATAAACGTGGGCCACACGTCCTGTCGACTTTCCGGCTACCCGAAGATTGAAGGAACGAGAGGCAACGAAACGCATGAACTACCTGCCGTTCACGAGAACGTCGCGGACCTACACCTTGCACCAACGGTTCTGGCGCCTCGAATGGCCGGAGAACTCATGTTGGCTACAGGCAGTTTATGCAACGCGCTGAACACAGGCGGACGGGTCAAGATCCAGAAGGTCATCGCCGCCAACACCTACACGTTCTTGACCTTCGACTTACCCGACTCGGCCGGTTCGGTTATCGTCCAAGGCCTCTCACTTGATATCGCCTGCGGGCTCGGGGTCAGTCAACTCGGATGGAAGAAGAGCTAACGCATTCGGCTTCTGGGGAGTCACTCTCCAGCGCAACTAATTCGTCATGACGGTCGCGGTCGCCTAATTCAAACGAATCGCCTGCCCCTGTCTCAAGCCTCCAATGCAAGGTTGCACTCTTGTCACGTCGGGCCACAGACCTGAACCAGCACGGTGAGCCCAATCGGCGGACTTGCTACCCGCCGATTGGACGGACCCCACAGCGCTCCAACTGGGTCCGGGCCAGGATGTCGAACCGGCTCAGGGCATGCGAGAATTGCTCGGCGGTCTTGGCGTTTCGGATGCTCCGGTCGCAGCTGGTGAGCTCGGAGTGCAGTTGAGGCGTCGGCGCGTGGGCGAGAGACGCCTCGACATCACGCTGAAGTCGCATGAACTCCGCCAGGACCCCGACCTCGGACGAGGTACTGGGCCTGAGCTTGACGATGGTTACGGCGTCGGTCCCCACAACACGGACCACCGGCTGACAGAAGGCGGATGGCCACGTCGGAGCGGGCCGCAGCACCCAGTAGAGGGCCCCTCCCAAGACGACCGCGAGGACGACGGCAACAATCACCAGCCGAATCTTCGCGGTGCTCGCCCTATTCGCAACCTTCATCGGCGGATCTCCCAGCACGCTCATCTACGGCTCACAGCTTGCTCATCTCCGAGCTGTCCCCGAACTTACAAACCCAGTCCTCAGGGACTCGGCCAAGGGTTAACCCTCCCGCTACCACACACCAGGCCCAGTTGAAGATCATGTGCTGCCGCCCTACGTCACGAGCCCCGATCAGTTAGGCAGCCGCCAATGGCTGGTAGCAGATCGATGACGTCGGGCCCCAGAAGGTGATTGCCGCTCCTGACCGAGCGAACTGCTGAACATGTATTCAGTCAGAGACAGTTCGACGGGTCGGGACTATGTTGTCATTTATTCGAGGTTGATGTCTCGAACTACGCGAATCGAGTTGTAATGGCGATGTCGACAGCAGAAGTTGAGCGCCCGGGGTCAGGAGCCTCATTCGGTGCGTCGTGTTTGGCGGGCGCAATAATCATCGAAACTCCTTGTTACGCGCCTTAGGCGACTTCATTTAGCGAGCCGGTAGAGCCGGGAACGAAGGGATGAACTTCCGGTTGGAAGCAGTACCGGTCCGACCAATGGAGGTGGAACGTGTAAGTCCCGCCAGTGACGTGAGGTAGCGAAACGACGTACGAGGTGAAACTCGGACACCTCAGGTGCAGAACAGATTCCTCCATTGACGACGCAATTCCGTGGCGCGCGCGCAGCGTTACGACTGGCAGTTTGACCTTACTCAACGGGTTGTAGCTGATACCTCCGAGATATCCATCTACCGTGTCCTTGAAAATCCTCTGAACGCCTGAAGCAAAAACCCCCATGACCCTCGGATAACCCGTGAGCGAACACGCCTCGCCACTCACGTTGGTGACTTGAATCACACTGCCCTCATGTCCGAGACCACCGCTGACACCGACGAATGCCACGCGAAGTTGCGACCGCAGACACGTCGGCGGTGCCGAGGTAACCGTCTTGGTCGCAGGTCCGCGCGTGACGGCGATGAGAACTGCCGCGATGACGACGATGACCACCGCGAGAAGCATTACGCCTGCCGTCAGACGACGCCGAAGTGCCTTCTGTCGGGCCTCTTTGATAAGTAGTTCGGTGGGGTCTGAACTCTCGTATGGAGCATCGTGTTCAGTGAGGGGGGTAGTCATCGGAGTTCCTTACGCAACTGTAAGAATATAGTACTATGAGAGATAGTACTATGAGAATTCCAGAGGTCAATAAGAACGGGGCGGTTTCTCTCTATAGCCAGGTGGCCGCCGAGATACGCCGAGCGATTGCCGACGGTGAGGCTGCCCCGGGTGAGCGTCTCCCGCCAGCTATTGACTTGGCCGAAGTACTGGGCGTGAATAAGAACACCGTGATACGAGCGCTGCACATTCTGCGCGATGAAGGTCTGCTGGATTTCACCAGAGGTCGCGGTGTGCGAGTGGTGGGAACTCCGCAACAGAGTGCCGTGCTCGTACGCATTATCGAACTCTTGGACTTCGCCCGACAACAGGGTTACCGCAGCGACGAAGTAGTGGCGATAATCCAAGCGCAGAGTTGAACGACTGCCAAGAGGGGCCAACGCCCTGGCGTCATTATCCGCCGGGGTCGTCTATTCGTTCGGCGCGAGCCCCGACCGTTTCTTGTCGATCATGGGAATCGGTATTTGAGGTGCGGCTCGAATAACAAGGCCAAGTCTCCAGTGCAAGGTGGCATTCCTGTTGCGTCGGGCCACCGACATCAACAAGACCCGATCCCTTGAGACTGCTGACGGATAATTGATAGTCAATATCGATAACGATTGTGGTTCGAGACGCACCCTTTAGGTTGGCAGTGACGGGCACGAAGTGGTGTCCAAAAGGAGTGACGACATGGAGATCATCCGAAATCCCGACGGGAGCCTGGTGGTACCTATTCCGGAGGGACGACATCACGACAATGACGACGCAGTCGACGCTCCGACCGGTGACAGCGTTG
>PKWY01000051.1 GCA_003132205.1 Acidimicrobiaceae bacterium | reverse complement strand
GGTGCCCGAGCCGTTCGCGGCGGTGTTCCAGCCGGCGAAGGTGTAGCCGGTGCGGGTGAAGGCGTTGGCGGTGAGGGCCGTCGCCGCGCTGTCGGTCTCAGTCGCCATCGATCCGCCGGTCGAGCCGTTGCCGTTGAAGGTGACGGTGTAGCTGGTGGGGGGTGTCGAGATGACGGACACCGTCCACTGGGCGTACAGGGTCGTGCTCGCGCTGAAGGGGTAGCTCGCGCCGTCGGCGTAGGCGGTGCCCGTACCATCGGCCAACGTGTTCCAGCCGGTGAAGGTGAAGCCGGTCTTGGCGATGCTCCCCGAACTGAGCAGGGTCAGCGCCGTCGCGGTGTTATGGGTCTCGGTGGCCTGAGTGCCCGTGCCGGTGTTCGCGTCGAAGGTGACGGTGTGGTTGGTGTTCGCCGTCCACTGGGCGTACAGGGTCGTGCTCGAAGTGAAGGGATAATTGGCGCCAGGGGCGTAGGCGGTGCCCGTACCATCGGCCAACGTGTTCCAACCCGTAAAAGTGTGGCCGGTGAAGATGTAGCCGTTGGCCGTGAGTGCCGTCGACGTGGTGGCAGTCTCGTTCGTCATCGTGCCCGTACCGCCGTTCGCGTTGAATGTGACGGTGTAGCCGGTGGTGGCAGTGGCGATAATCATCGCACCTATGGCGCTTTGCGGCGAAGTTCCACTCGTGGCGGTCGTGCTCGGCGCCTGCGCTCCCGACCCGGCGTCGCCGTTAAAGATAATGGCGTCGCCCGTCCCTCCGCTTTCGGGGGTGTACCCCGACGTTGTCGGCGAGGTGTAAGCACCAGACGTGTTGTTGCTGTTGTAACCGAGGTAGAGCTCGCCAGCACCAGTTGGCGTCACCGAGGGGAAATCAACGGTCCCCGATGCCGCCGAGACCTCGAGGGAAGTCGCACCAGCATCGGTTGTGTATGTGGCAGTCGACGAAGGCTGGAACTCCTGTGTCGAATATTCGAAATTGACGCCTGACGTGGTTCCCGACCACGCGAAGGTCAGCGTTACCGCGCCCGCCGTCGTGACGGGCGCGTACCAAATCTCGTCGTCGTTATAAGGAGGGCCGTGGTCAACGGTGGTGTACGCGATCGCCTTGACAGCAGTACCGATGGCTCCTGGTCCTGAGGTGGCAGTAATGCCCGTTACGTGTCCGGCGGTGACCGCGGCCCTCGCTTGCACCCAGATCGCGAGCACGTCCCCAGGGTTCACGAGAGTGGCGTTTGCGGTCGTTAGGCCCGTTGAACTTGCAGGGGTTGTGGCGAACGATCCCACCGGAGTGAGAGTGGCGGATGCGGCTGATGCCGTCCCTGCGATTCCCACCGAGAGTACGGTTGTCGTAAGGAGGGTGATCGCGGCGTAACGAACGAATAGCCGACGAAATCCACGTACTGTTCCGGTCTTCATTAGACTCCCACTTGTTTGGCTCCGGGAGACCAGAAAACGGCCGCCACTTGGAGATCGTACCAATTTTTCGCAGCTCGCACCACAGTGCAACTAGATACTTCGATGTATCGCTTGGCGAGGGTCCACGCTCCCGTCCCGGGGCAGTTCACCCCGGTGACCGTGATGGAGGTCGAGTGCAACTGCGACTCGAAGATGATCAGGTCGCCCAGCTTCAGTGGATCGATCGTCAGCGTGGTCCCTCTTTGGACTTCAGCGGAGACCGGGAAACCTGCGGCTTCGGAAATTACTGGCGAGGCGTGTACCGCACTTTCGAGTCCGACGGCGAAGACTGACGTCATCAACGCGATGGCTACGAGGCACTTTGACACAACGCGAACCGTGTTCCCTCGCGTCCAGTGGTCGCTGATCATCGAATGTCTCCTCCGGGGCTGAGAATTCTTACTACTTCTTTGGACGTGGACTTTCACGATGTATATCAAAAATCCTCAAGCGTGAGCGCGGTCTGGCCGATCACCGGCGAAACCGGAATGGCGTTGAAAATAAATCACATCGTTGGGACTATTGATTCGGCGTCTGAGGAAGGGCTGAGTGGGGGACGCGACTGATAATGCACTGCTGGCGTGAAGTGCTCGTGTGCTTCTTACGCACGATGGCCGTTTGGCCGGGCCGGAGACGTGGAGCCCAGGCCAAAGATCTTGACGATGGACCACTCATCGGGCCGTCGCTCGTTGCTCATCATCCACACGTGTGTGGCGCGTGCGGATATTGGCAGGTACTTGGGTGCGTGTCGACCCAGCACGCGACGGTCGGCGAGCGAGCCGTGCTCGGAGAGGGTCACGTGGGGCGTCACCGAATCGAACGCGTCGTCGTACGGATGAAAATCGGGAAACATCCGCTGAAGCGTTTCGATGATCGAACGGAAGGTATCGCTCTTCGATGGCTCCAGGTAGACGACGTCGGTGTCGAACCACCGGACCTGGCTTAGGTCGAAGTCGAACGCGGGGGTCTCGTCGAAAAACTCCGACAGCTGTCGCACCACCTCGGCCGTAATTGATTCGAGGGGCAGGAACGGAAACGCCAGTGTGACGTGAGGAGGTATCAGGTCCAGGTCGCTGCGGTAGAGCCTGCAGAGCCTCATGAGGTCAGGTGGGAGCGTGAAGATCGGTACCAGCAGGAGCGTCGACGGCTTTGGAGACTCCTGGTTCGAAAGTCGCGGCGCAGCCTGGCTCAACGAATCAATCCCTTCGTCCCGTCCCACGGAGATGAGACGAATGACGTCTTCGGCGTGCCAATCCTCCGGGCGGCGCTGATAACCGAGGTGGACGAGTTGCTGGGCCTTGACGGATAGCACCGGTATGGAGACACCATCGAGCGTGCCCGTCGCCGTGCACTGTCTTAGAAACTGTGGCGTCGCCCGATTCAGCTCACCGGTCGACTCAGGTTCGCGAGGCGGTAGCGAACTGAACAGCGTCTCCGCCATGGAAAGGACTTCCCAGTTGATGTTGAGGACCTCAATGCGATGCCCCCGATCGTCTTCGTAGACTTCAGCGTCGGGGAACCACTCGGTGCCGCCGAGCGGTGTCTTGCGCTGGTAACCGAGACCCGTGAGGAGCGCCGCGACCTTGGGCAGGTTCTCCCGGAAGCGGTCCAGGACGAAGTCCAGATCGCCATGACGCCGCGTCTCACAGCCGACCAAGACGTCCAGGCCCCACCCCCCGGCAACCCAATAGGCGAGATCCTCATCACTCAGCGCATGACACACTCGTAAGAGTTCCGCCAACTCAAAATGGAGGCGATCGCGTCGATCAACTCGAGCGAGCAGAGGGTCTAATCCGGGCCCGATCAGAGGGAATCGCGCTAGCTTCCTGAGCAGGTAGATGCTCTTGAAGATCAGCTGGCGCGCCAATCGATCGATGAAGCGCGCGATACCAATCAGATGTAGTTTGGTCAAGGTCGAACGCAACTGGTCTATATGATTGCGCCCATTCTCATCGACAATGGACGGCGATGCGTCATCGACCATCCCTCGATCATAACTAACCTCGTCAAGGCTCAACCTCGAACCTGCCCAGCTGAGGCTCTCATCTCGGTGCGCGGGGTGTCGCTCGTCGGTCGAGGTCGAGGTCGAGGAGCCTGTAGCGTGACCGGTGACGCCGACGCTGGGCATCATCATGGCTGAGGGCATGCGAGCAGAGGTTCCGTGAACGCTCGACGAGAATAGCCTAGGATTCTGCGACTGAAGATTCGAATGCGGCGAAGGGTTGGCATAGATGCGGTCACGCGTGCCTCAGCTTCACGGTCGGTGCAACCTGATCGCCCTTGAAGGTGCTGAGCACCGTCCCCAGGTGAGGACGGCCACCGTACGGCCCGCGGTGATGGCCCCCGTGGCCCGGGCTGCGGTCCCGTGGGGATGGCTGGTAAATGTCGAAGTTTGAGCCCCTGGAACCGGTGTTGGTGCTCTCCCCGCACTTGGACGACGCGGTGCTCTCGTGCGGCCACTTCCTGTACGCAAATCCCTCAACCACCGTCGTGACGGTCTTGGCTGGCGCACCCGATGCGCTTCACGAAGGCTATAACAGCAAGACCACGGGCAAGTCGTACGCGCCTGACGCGATCGGCGTTCGACGGGACGAAGACCGCAAAGCCATGGACTTCCTGGGTGCAACGCCGGTCTGGCTGGACCTGCTGGACGCCGACTACGCCGCGTATCGACCACCGACAGACTACGGCGACGTGATCCAAGACGAGATCGGTCGGGTGCTCAACGAAACGCGTCCGATGTCCGTTTTCGCGCCGCTCGGGCTGATGCATGCTGATCATCTGGCCGTGAGCGAGGCGTGCCTCGAGCTCGCGATCAACTCACCGTTCACGTGGTACCTCTACATGGACCTGCCCTACGGATTGGCAAGCCGAAGAGTCTTATCGAGGCGCATGGCGACGGTCAGTCGACGCGTCCAGCTCGTAGAGTTCGATCCGTACGACGGCGAACCCGGCATCAAGCAGCGGGCGATGGGCCTCTATGCGTCACAGTACGCCCCGACCCGACAGAGCTTCCGTAAGGGGTTCGACGCGACGATGCGTGGTACGGAACGATATTGGCGTGTGGACGCTCCTCTCTGAGTGTAAGCCTGCTTCGATCATGAAACTCGCCAGCCTCGCAAGAGCCTCACGACAACAACTCCCGGCCATGACGCGACGGGGCGGGGTGGTCGAGGCAATCGGGAACGCCCAGTTTTTCGCCTTTCGATGACTAGAGGCTTGAACTGTCTCCTCGCTCAGCGCCAGTGGATCTGGTGTCCTCGCAACTTCTTGACGGCCAAGGACATCCTCGCCGCCGCAACGATGCCAAGGTAGACGAAGACTGGTACGAGGTCGCCGCCGCGCAGATCTCGCCGCCAACGCCGGAGCGCCGTGATCCGATCTCCCAGCCTGAGTTCGAATCGATCATGGCGCGTCACAACGTGGTCGGTAATGACACCCTCATCCCACTCGGCGGCCCGATACTGCTTATTTCCCTCAGCGACTCTGACCTCCCCTCTGATCAGTTGACGAAGGTTGACCGGGACCCAGACCGTCGCAATGGCGTCCGGTGGTGTCGCCTTCTCCGTTGGGCCGAACTGCGAGTCGAAGAACAAGTCGTCGGCGAACAAGGCCGGGAAGGATTCGAAGCGACGTCGCGCCGCGCGACTGGCGCCATAGAGCCCTCGTCCGACCAGATGCTCGCTATGCCACCGCGTGATTACCGGACTCTCGAGCGCACGAAAGAACATTTTCACCATCCACGTCGATTCCTCGACGGCGTAGCGGACCACGGGCGCCGCGACCTTGACCTCTTCAGTGGTGAGCGCTTCGACGAGGGCGACGATCGAAGATGGGGATATTCGAATGTCGGCATCGCAATAGAGTCTCGGATAGACGTCACCGGCGAGTCGATCGCCCTCGTTGAGTGCCAGATGCTTTCCGGCGCCGTCAATCTCGACCGCCAGCACCCCCGCGTACTCCTCGGCCACTTGACGCGTCCTATCGGTGCATCCGTTGCACACCACGTAGACGTCGTAGGCACCCCTGATCGAGGGGTCCGAAAGTGTGTCGAGGAGGCCACGGATCCGCGTTTCTTCATTGTACGCTGGGATTATGATCGAGGCGTGGCTCGGCATGTGGTCGACTGTAGTCCAACCCATCAAGGGACCTGGTCACACTAACGCACCGCACCGAGTCCGACGATGCGGTCTCACCGGGCGACGTGACGCGACGTCGATTGCTGAGCGCCCCACGCCCGTAACGTCGTCAACATCTGGAACATCGAGCGATTCCGCGAGTGAGCCGATTCGCAATGGAAGATGCTGTTGACGATCGGCCATGAATGGCAAATGCTCAACGAATCTGTGATAAAAATATTGCGATGTTTGGATAGTTCAATTACCAAGATCTCCGTTCGTGCAGTCCTCGCAACTCAATTTGTGGATTCCAGAGTAAGGACCCGATGCCAGTCAGGATTCGAAGTGAAGAGGGTGGCAATTCGGACTACCGCGCCTTACGGATTCTGACTCAGTCAGTGTCGCTCGAACCTCTTGGTGGCGTCGAACTATGTGCGGTCCAAGACTGCGAAGCTCTCGCCGCACGAGGGCATTCGGTCGATCTGATGTACGGTGCCGATGGAGCGTTCCGCCCTCGGTACGAAGAGGCCGGCATCACGCTTGAAGGGCCGGTCTCCTTTGGCTTTGAGAAAGATCATCCTTTGAAGGGATTTGCCAGTTTTGTGAGACCTGCACAAATGGCACGATCGTGGAAACCCGACGTTCTATGGCTCAATAGATTTGAGCACATCTTTTGGGCTGAATCTGTTGCATTGTGGTCCAGGTCCCCCATTGTGTGCCACCTGCACCACATGCCAAATTTTCGACGAACGGCGCTGCTAAGCCACGGCGTCTCCCACTTCATCGCGGTATCAAGCTTTATCCGACAGGCCTGGATCGATGAAGGAATTCGCCCTGAACGCATAAGCATTGTCAGTAATGCCTTGCCCAAGAACGAATACCCCCGCGGTGGAGTCGTTGAGCGTGCAGCGGCCAGAAGTGAACTGGGCATCCCCTCAGATATTCCGGTCGTTCTCTACTACGGTCGAATCACCAAGGAGAAGGGCTTCGAGACTCTATTGGATTCCTGGGCGGGTCTCGAATCGAGAGGTGCCGAGGCACTTCTCTTGCTGGTCGGTTCACCGTCGCCCTTCGAAGATCCAGAATTCAATCGCAAACTCGGAGCACTCAATTCAAAGAACATTCGTTGGTTTCCAATGCAGTCGAACGTGATCCCCTTCCTCCATGCGGCCGACATCGTCGCCTTCCCCACGTGGGCCAACGAAGCTTTCGGTCGCGTCATCATTGAAGGCATGGCGACCGGACGGCCGGTCGTTGCTTCACGTACTGGCGGCGTACCTGAAATCCTTTCCGGTCCAATGGAACGCTTCACCGTCGAGCCGCGGAACGCGGACGATCTCGAAGCTCGAATCGCTTCACTCTTGGATTGGCGCACCAGGGAACCCGAACTCGAATCGGCTTGTGTCGACTGGGTTGAGACACGCTTTCCATTTGACGAGCACGTGACTGGTATTGAGCAGGTTCTGCTGAAGTTCAGCCGGCACAGAGGATGACCATCGGTCGCCAGTGGATTCGGATTTCTTGAAGTGTTGTTTCGCTCCTGGCAACATCCGCCAGCCAAGGCCCGGCCACACCAGGACATCGTGCCCGCCCATTCCCGGGACTAACTCAGATCATCTGGCGTGGTCGCACAGTGGGCGTCGGTCTCCAACACTCGAGAAGGCACCTATCCACGGTCAACGCCGTTCTTGAAACTGAGGTTCCCCAGGATCTCTTGGCAGTTTCTTCTAAGACAAGAGCCGTGCACCGCCAAACGTAGGATGAGTGGATGCTCGGTAGGAATCGCCAGAAGACATCGACTCACTCCGTGAAGTCAGAAGACTTCTCACTCCTTCCGCCCTCCCTGGTATCTCACGCTCGACCAACCCGAATTGTGACTCTGAACATTGAAGAGCCATTTCCTGAACTTCAGCCAGACGATCATCACACTGACGCCTGGGTAGTACTGCTGAAGAACAATGTGCCGATCGCCATGGTCGAAGTCGACCTCACGACAGGTCCCGGCGCTGTCAAGATCAGTTTGCAAGAGTTCTTGGCGAAGAATGAATTGCGGGCTCCCGAACCCCCACCCTTGGCTGACAACAAACTCCCCAGCATCACGGTGGTCGTGGCTTCCATCATTGAGAGAATCGAAGAACTCGGTCGCTGCATTGACTTCCTCGGAAATATCGATTATCCAGACTTCGAAGTCTTGCTTGTCGACAATCGCCGAGAACTACCGGCGCAGGACCCCCTGCTGCCCCTCGTTCACGGTCGGCCTTGGTTACGCGTCATCCGCGAGGAAATACCGGGGGCCTCGGCGGCTCGCAATGCTGGCCTAGCGCAAGCCAAAGGGGTCATTGTCGCCTTCACCGACGATGACGTTCGGGTAGATCGCGAGTGGTTGCGCGCAATCGGAACACGTTTCGCAATGAACCCCCAGTTAGATGCGGTGACAGGACTCATACTGCCCGCGGAGCTTGAGACCCCCGCTCAGATCTGGTTCGAACGCTATTACGGCGGCTTCGGTGGACTGAGGACGTTCACTCCACTGACGCTGGTAACCGACCACAATGTTCGTCCCTCGTTACGAGGAAGCCGAATTCTGGTTCGCGACTCGTCGCAAAGTGAAGTACGTCGTTCATCGGTTTACGGGATTGGAGCATATGTCGCAGGAGCCAATATGGCCTTTCGAAGATCCTCTCTCGAGCGGATTGGAGGGTTCAACAATGCGCTAGGCCCGGGCACGCCTGCGCGAGGGGGCGAAGACCTTGCCGCGATTATTTCGATCTTGTGGGGAGACGGCCAAGTGGGGTACGAACCTGGCGCGTTCGTGTATCACCAGCATCGCCGCGAGTATTCCGAGTTGGTGAACCAACTGAAGGGCTACGGCCTGGGTTTCACCGCGATGTTGACGTCGCTTGCGCGAGGCGACCGGCGCCACCTCTTGAGCCTCCTCTCGCAACTTCCCTCAGCGCTGCGACGCAAGATTCTTCAAGCAGCCAAGCGAATTCGAGAATCTCGTTCAGACAGAGCAGCCAGGGGCGAGGAGGCCCAGCTCTATCCTTCAGAACTAGTCAGGGATGAATACCTCGCGTATCTGCGTGGCCCTAGTGCCTATCATCGCAGCCGCAAGATGTACCGCAATGAGCCGCCCGGCCATTGACTCGAGCGAATCGCAAGAATCGTTCCTGCCAGAGATTCACTCGAAGGTCACGCCGTCGTTGGACCTGCTCGTGCACTTCTTGACCGGATCAACGAAGATTCCCGGGCGCAGTTCTCGAGGAAAACCACATCTTTTGTCCCACGAAGTGATGCCGGGTGCCGGGCCGTCAGAGCATCGCCCCCCTGGAATCAACTCGCTATCCTCATACTCAGTATGAACGATCTTCCACAGTCCTCCTACGCGAATCCTCCCTTCGAACACAAGAGTCCCTGGAACACCCGAGTCACGATTGTCACGCTCCTAGCTTCGGGGCTGGCACTAGGAGTGTCTCTATGGTTTGCCTTTCACAACTCCGCGAACGCACCTTACGCACCACCGAAGTCGACAAGCCATTTTGTGTACCCTCAGGGAATTCCTGATAGTTCTGAGCCATCTGGAGAGTCTCCCCCTGGCGCGAACGCCTTCGCGGGCTATACACAAACGTACGTGAACGACTTCCTAGGAACATCACTCCCGCCTGGGTGGTTGGTCTTTACCGGTGAACCGGGCGGAGATCCGGGCGGACAATTTGGAGCAAGCCATGTCGTCGTGAGCGGCGGACTACTTCAACTCAACACGTGGAAGGACTCCCACTACCAGAACAAGTGGGTAACCGGCGGTCTCTGCCAATGCAAGCTTGCCAAGACGTACGGTGCGTACTTCGTGCATTCGCGAGTGACGGGGTCTGGGCCCAACGAAGTTGAGCTGCTGTGGCCGGCTTCTAACGTGTGGCCGCCGGAGATTGACTTCAACGAAAGTGGGGGGTCGCTTTCCTCCACATCTTCCACCGTGCATTTCAGTACGATCAATTTGTTCGACCAGCGAAACATCTTCATAGACATGAGTCAGTGGCATACCTGGGGGGTCGTCTGGACGCCGGCCAAGATTCTGTACATCGTCGACGGGCAAGTCTGGTCATCGATCAAGTCCGCGTACGAGGTCCCATCGGTGCCAATGACGCTCGACTTGGAGCAAAGAGCCATGTGCCAACTGGGTCGACAGTGTCCAACGAGTCCGGTTTCCATGCTGGTTGATTGGATTGCTGAGTACAGTTCCAAGGCGATTCCCAAGTCTTGAGCACGCCGAATCCGAATGACGACGAATTGGACGTGGGCGATCTGATCAAGAGAGCCGGATTCTGGATTTCCGATGCGAGTCAAGAGAGGAGTGCCGACTCCCTTTCGAAGGGCATCAACACGGGTAAAGAGACGTCGAATCGGTCACGTTTCACGGGAGAAGCCCGACATTCTCGAGGTCGCCCGCTTCCGCGATCGTCTCGATGATGGTCCCCGTTCGAGAAATCCGACGCTCCTCAATCGAAGCCCAACAAGATCGAACTTCGCACAAAAATAGTGCGAGTGCATACTCTGCCCACGTGGATTCGCCCCGCACCAAGGCCCACGCCGAGCCGCCGGTACGCTGACGTCTCCTCAGCCCACCGATGGCGGGGGTTCAAGGACCGTGGCCGTGGGCCAGCTCGCCACCACTCGGTAGCCATGCTGGACAAGGTCAACCTCGACGACCGCCTCCCATCCCTTCGGGTAGCCCGCGATCAGTTCGCCCCACGCCTCTTGAGACTGCGAAAGAACGATGACTGCGGGTTTCGCCTTGATCAGCATCGAGCCCTCTTGCTTTAGCGTCGGAAATGTGCTTCCACCACTTGAGGCGTAGATGATGACTGATCCAACGTCGCGTATTTCGACAGGGAGAAATGGGGTGACGACTCCAATGATCTGGCCGGGACGTACGTGGGCGTAGGCGTAGTTGACCGCTGCGAGTTCACCCGTGGAGAACGCTTCGTAGGAATCATTACCTCCGCGCACGATCGTGGAAACGACGGCGAATCCGAGCACGACGATGACTACCGCAAGGCGCAGCAGGGTGCGAACTCTTCGTCCGTTTCGCAGCCTCGGCGCAAAGGCTCGAATCGTTCCTGAAGTGTCGGGCAAGATCGCCGACGCGGCGAGCAGGGACGCGAACGGGAGACTGTAGAGGACGACCCGCAGCAGCCCCTCACCGCCGTAGTTCTGCGCTACCAGAAGGGCGAAGGGCACTACCGATAATGCTTCAAGCGTGCGCGAGTCCGCGTGGCGTCGCAGGACACCGATTCCCGCGAAGAAGAAGAGACCTGCGGTAATGAGCATACGAACCTTGACTATCATCAAGTGACTGACGCTTCCGGAGACACGACTCGTAACGTTCGACCCGATGGTGCTACTGATTTGGCCAACGGATCCGAAGATAACGCTCAAGTGACCAAGCCAGAAGTTGCTCGCCCCCAAGCTGAGCCATCCGACTGCGAGAAGCCCCGCGACGACAATCAACTCCGGACGACCGAGACGCCTGGTGGCGAGGCATGCCCCCAAGGACAGGATCAGCGCATACGGCGTGAGTTGGTGACTCATGGCCAGCGCGAGACAGATCAGCCCTAGCAATCCGAGCAGCCACAGGGTGGCCGCGCTACCCCATGTGGTGGTCGCGTCATGACCCTCCAGCCGAGCGATGCTCAGCACTTCGCGACTCTGTCTGATCCGCTCCAACCAATAACCGCGGGTTGCGCCGAGCCGAGCGGGTCGCTTGGGCCGCCAGATAGCGAGTACCACCGCGATGGCCACCAGGAAAAAAAGGTAGTCGAGCGCCTGCGGCGAAAAGTAGTCCTGGTAGATCCAGTTCGTCGAGTAGTAGAGCGCCACCCCCAGCCAACCTGCGCGCCTATTGACACCGCTGAACTTGGCGATGACGAGCAGTGGTGCGAGGTATGCCAGTTCAATGGCGACCGGGAACCATCTGAGGAAACCAAAAGCGTTGACCTGACCCGTGAACGCGACGAGTACCGCGCCAAGCGAGAACCCCCCCGGCCAGGAGAATCGGGCATCGAAGCTATTGAGGGGGCGCCCGTGCTGAACAAAGTACTGGACAAACCCGGCGTGGATCCACGAGTCCGGCAGGGATGCCACCGGCTCCACCGCCGAAGCCGTGGCGTAAAGGATGAGGACGAGCGCGATGATGAGGAAGATGAGTCGTTTCTGGCGAAGTGGAGTGTGCAGCAGTTCGAAGGAGAAACCCACTACCACGAGCCCAAGCCCGACAAAGTACGTCCAGCCGAGGATCGACACGAGACCCAGCGGGCCCATTTGAAGGAAGTTGGCTCGGTAGATGGCGCAGAGCCAAAGCACCATGCCAACGGCCGCCAGACCGCTCCCGAGCCAGTCGCGTGAAAGTCGACGCACGTCACGGAGCGCCAGGTCCCAGGGCTTCATTTGTCCGCCGCGCCTAAGCAAGAGTCTTGAACCGAAGGATGACGACAAGCAGAAAGGAAGTCAGCAAGACAATCACCGAAATGTTGAGCAGCACGGTCACTCGTCGGAACAGCACGATACCCATGACCCCCAGCCACGTGCGAACGCAAAGCAGGACAATACACGCCACGAGCGTCACGAGCACGATCTGATACGAAGCAAGCGCGCCGACGCCGGCCAGGAGGATGCCGCTCATCGGGCACCCATCGCTCGCAGATCAATATTGGATTGGAAAATCAGCGACGGCAGGCACGCGAGACACGTCAACTCCTCGAGGGTCACCGGGTGCCATAGGTCCAACGTGATCAGGAGTTGAGCAGCCACCATCAGGAGTGCGAGGCTCACCGCGATTGCGAGCCCCAGTTCCAGCGCCGCATTTCGCAGCTTGAGGAGGCCGACCACCGACCAACCTGGAATAAAAAGACCCAGGACGAGCCCAAAGACGAACCGGATCGGACCATGCACGTCGCCAATCGTCAGAAGAAATACCAGACAGTCGGCGAACAAAGTGGCTTTGGAGACCAGGACCCGCGATTCCTGACGTCGAAGGTACTTGGCCAACGCTCGATAATGATTCACGTCCATTGCGGCGTCGAGGACTGATTTCCACCTAGGTCGATCTCGGACGGCCTCGTCGTCGCGAATCTCATCGGAGGCCGTCGGTGACGGATTGCCCCGCTCGGCGTCGCGAGTGGCCGTGAACTCCAAGAGATGACGAGAGTACGAAGAATCGCACGCGGCGTGCACGGCGTCGCGCTCACGTTCGGGCACAATGTCCGGGTCGCAGTACACACCGGGTGGGGCGTTGATCCGAGCCGCGATGTCGGCCGTTACGGCCTTTCCACCGAGACGGAATATCTGCGTTCCGTGTGATTCATTGGCAAGTATGACGACCACATCCTTCAGCCCGTAGCGCTTCGCCAGCAGGTCGAGGGCCGCGTACACGAAACCAAGGCCCGATTCCTTCTGCGCCAGATCCTCCAGGAGTTGAGCAAGGGGCCACGTCTGGTGAGCCCGATTCCTGCGATCATTCGAGTCCGTCATGTCTACGCCTACCGAGCAGAGGCAGTGAAGATATCCCGTCCTCGTTTGCGCCGCTGTGCGGGCGCTTCGAGGCCTGGCGAAGCGCCACGTGCCCAATCGCGACTCTCCGACACCATTCTATTCCTGCACTGAGTTATGACAAGACATGTGACCTTTGTTCGATCCACCCTCATCTGGCCTTGATCACGCTTCGAAGATATGCAACTGGCCCGTAGGCCATTCCAAGCATTTGGTTACCGTACGTGCGACGAGGATAGCCCGTCGTCGAACTCGCCGATCGGCTCGCAGAAGGACGGGTCAGAAGCCGTACACCGGCGGGGATTCTTCGCAGCATCGCGACCAGGTGACGCGGATCGCTGACGACAAGCGCGGTGTACATGGCAGTAAGGCCGACCCCGTATCCGAACACCTGGCTCATGAACTCTGACTCGGTGCGACGGTGGGCGTGGCGCACGAGCGCGGCCGGCTCGAAGGCGAGCGTCCCGCCGCCGAGCAGGACGTTGATGAAGATAGCCAGATCCTCACCGCCCCTGGCCGCAGTGCCAGTCCCGAGCAGCTCGTTGAATCCGCCGACCCGCTCCAGCGTCGAACGGCGAAACGCCATGTTGCACCCGGCACCGAATCGTCCGGGCGCGTAGGGGAAGAGTCCGTCGGTCTTCGAGTTGCGTGCGACGCTCGTGGTCTCCGAACGGAAGGATTGGCTGAAGCCACCGTAGAACTCCTCGAACCAGAGCTGCGGTTCGGTCGCCAGTTCACTCGGCAGGACCAGTCCTCCGACCCCTTCGACTTCAGCGTCCAGCACGAAGCGAGCTCCCAGTGCGCGAAGCCACAGCGCGTCGACGAGCACGTCGTCGTCGGTGAAGGCGATGATCTCACCCTTGGCCGAAGCGACCCCTCGGTTGCGCGCCGCGGCGATGCCGGGCTTTGCTTCGAGCTCGACGCGCACCTTGTCACCTCCCGGGAACGCCGGCAGCGGCTCATTGTGGAACCCCGTCCGATTGTCGACGACGATGATCTCGAAGTCCGGGTAGTCCAACGCGAGCAACGACTCCACGGTCCGGACGAGCCGCGCCGGTTGGCGACCGATGGTGGGCACGACGACCGTCACGCTCGGCAGCTGTTCGTCCGGGACCGACCGGAAAGGCGACGGTTCGATGTCCGCGAACGCACTCGTCAACTCGGACTTGATCGAGTCCGCACGTGCGACGTTGCCACCACACGCCTCGATCACCCCGACCACTTGGCCACGCTTGAACACCTCGATCCACACGCGCTCGCCGGGCTCGGCGGGCAGCCTCAGCGTCTCTGACGGTGCATCGACGTCGAATTGGATCTGCTCGACGGGACGCCAGGGATGTACCGAAGTCCCCGCTAGATCGTTGCGAGCCTCTTTCGGCGCGCCACGCCAGCCGAAAGGCGCAAATGGCGTTCTCGGCGTCGGGCGCGGCGGCTCGGGAGGTTCCACCCCCTTCGCGGACTCCGGCGTCAGAAGGCCCAGTTGATCGCTCGTGATCTCAATGGGGTTGCGCACGAGAGCGATGCGACCTCGCACCAGCCCCGCTGCGGCGACGACGGAGCCTGCGACGACCAGAGCGAAGCGCGTCGCACCAGCACGAGGATCCTGCCTCATCGCCACGAGGCTTCGAGCGAGTTCTCGCGGCAACGCCGTAAGTACGTGGCGACGCTCGGTGGCGAGACCGAGATCCGGGCCGACCAGCGTGGACACCGCCGCCTTCGAGAGTCCTTCGGCCCAGCATCGGGTCCAGAAATAGTGCCAGGTGAGTCGAGAAGCGGGCACGCGGTGATGCACGACTGCGTCGCGGGTGAGGACGATCCGCTCGTTCGCGAAGCGCTTCGTGTAGCGAATGCAGAGTTCGGTCTCTTCACATCCGAGAGGCGTCAGGCCAATCCGACCGATTCCGGATGTGAAGCCGCCGACCATCGTGAAAACACCTCGTCGGATCGCCATATTCGCCCCGATTGGGTTCCGTATCGTGGCATTGGTGTCTGGCAGACCCTCGTAACTGCATCCCAGGATCCAGTAGAAGGTCTTGGGGAACCAAGGCGCCGACGCGCCCTCCCAATGAGGGAGAATCCATCCTCCGACACCAGCGACCTTCTCGTCCTCGAAGGGCGCCACCAGACGTTCCAACCATGTCGTCTCGGCGTAGGCGTCATCGTCGAGAAAAGCGACCACCTCACCCAACGACAACGCCACGCCGGTATTGCGAGCCCCCGACAGGCCTTTGGTGGATTTGTTCGCCACGACGAGGGCGTCGGGGAACTCGCCCGTTGCTCGCTGATAGAGCTCCCCATTGTGATCGATGACGACAATCACCTCGATTGGTTGGAGAGTCTGATCGAAACTCGAGTTCACCGAAGCGACGAGAGAGTCCCACCTATCCATGGTGTAAGCACAAATGACAACTGAGACCCTCATCCGATGTGAGTGGCAGGCGCACGAAGAACGAAGGAGCGGAGTTCGAGATGACGCGTTGGATTGATTCGCTGGGCTAACCCATCCCAGGCATCGGGACTCGGGAATCCGAGCTCCTCGAGTCTCAGGGCGTGAGCTAGGGCGACATGGACCGACGCCGGACGAAAACGTTCCGCGAGAAGTCCTCCAACGTAGCCGCGACCAACTTCGGGTAAGTGCGAGTTCGCCACCACGACCGTAGCAATGCCACATGCCACCGCAGTTGAGAAGGCCCGTGAATCGAAGGATGGTTCGACAACACTCAGCGCTGACGAAGTGGAGCAGAGCTTCTCCAGGTCCTTAGCGGAGATGTCATCGCCGATCAACTGAACGTGACCCGCGTGATAACTGCTGGCGACCAGATCGGGCATTTCCGGACCGGAGTAGCGCATGACCACCTGAAGGCCAAACGCTTCGATGCCCGCCTCGGGAATGGCGTCGAAAGCCGCGAGAAGTGTGGCGAGCGAATCGCTCCCGTCCTTGGGAAGGAACGCCGTGATTTGCTGGACTGACGAGTTGCCGCTGCGACCTCCGAGCGATAGCGCCCGATGCGTGTCGATAACCGGACCAGTTGTGCCGTACTCCGCGTGGAGCTCGGCCGCGTCGGATGCTTCGCCGACGATGATGAAATCGGCTTGGGACATGATTTCAGCCAGCATGACCGCATTCGCGTGGCTGGACTTCGGGAGACTGGCGCAGAGGACGACAGCTGAGGCGCCCGCCGCCTTGGCCACCTGAATGAACTGCCAGATCCAACTGTTGTTGATGCCCGGCCAGGCATAGGCGACTGCCGTGCCGACATCGGGCCCGATCCAATTCTTGAATGCTTGCGATCGCAAACGAGCGTTCATCGGGGCCTGATGGCGAACGATATCCGCGCCCCGGAGCGCATCGTGGGCCGCCGCCAATGAAGGTGCACGATGAAGGCTCACCATCAGATCGGTGTCGAGGTCCACCTGAATCCGAGTGACTGGTGCAAATTGAGCCAATGACTGCGTTATCTCGGAAACAATGATCCCGGGAATGGTGAGCGACGAGCCAGGACCTGCGACAACGACCCTCGGCCGATCCTCCCTCTCGTTGTTCACGGGATTCTGCGACTGCACTTCAGAATGACGGGACACTGTATCCTCGCAGTCTCTCTCGCACGATCACTCGTAAGCATCGCAGCCCATCTCGAGCAGCGTTCAGATTACTGGTCCCGTAAATTCGGTGGGTCTCAAAACATGGAACCTCGACGGTTCGCAGCCCCGCACGATGTGCGCGAATATCAATGAGCAACTCAACCTCGAAGCCGTCGGTATCTATCCGAATGAACTTCAGCTGGTCGGCCCACACCGCTTTGAAGCCGTAGGTTCCGTCCGTATAGCGAGCGCCGAACAACACTCGAATCAGTAGGCAAATACCCCAGTCTCCGAACCGACGAAGTCTCGTGATGTCGACCGAACCCCCTCCCTTACAGAAGCGGCTCCCCTTCGCGTAGTCCGCACCCGAGAGCAACGCGTCTCTAAATGCCCCGATTTCCTCCCCATTCATGGACCCGTCGGCGTCCATGATGACGAGAATCTCTCCCGTGGCAGCGGCCAATCCAGCACGAAGGGCGGCCCCTTTGCCACGGCGCGTCTGCGCAACCACCTTCACATCCGGACGCAGCACTCTGGCAACACGCTCAGTGTCGTCGAGCGAACGACCATCGACGATGACGACCTCATCCACCCATTGCGGAATGGTGTTCAGAACGAAGGCAAGGTTCCATGCCTCGTTTAACGTAGGGATTATGACCGATACGGTGGCTGTAGCACGAGAATCCGTACGTTCTGGCCGACTCTCCACGCGGTTCCCAGCTGCTTCTGGCTGGACCAGCAGCACGCCATTCCTCCTCATCAGCCCCCGCAACTTCATATGATTACAGACTCCGTATAAATTGTCAACTGCCGCGGCACTACGTGTAACTTGCAAGAGCGTTGAGGAACTTCGTTAACAGAATGACACTTTCGCGCGACCCGTGCTTCGCCCGGTTGCGAAGGACTCGTGACGAGGAGTTTCGAATCCTGTTGATCGGTGCGCCGTGGCTCGCGCCCAGGTTCCAGTGGCCGGAGGCGTTCGAGGGCGAATCGGGAATCCGAGTCGCCACCACTCGCCCCGCGGGTGCGCCGATCGAACGGCTTCGTTGTCGATCGCCCGTGGGTCCTGACGGAAGTTGGGCCACTGGAGCCGCGCGAGGTCCCAACCACGGTCGCCCTTGTTGGATACCCGAGTGTGTCGTCGTCCTCGAGACACTGTAGAGAAATGCCCTTGCTCATGACTACAAACTGTCAGGCCAAAAGCAACGCGCCAACTACATATGCTCAACATATGCTCAACTCTGAACAGGCAGGTCAGCCGTAACGTTTCTCACCGGTCACCTGAATCAATTCGGTCACTTGCCAACCCACCGAATCTTGGAAATCCGGTGACCGAAGACGTTCGCAGAAGCCCGCAATGCCTGGAACGGGGCCGATTATGGCCCAATGCCGGATCTGATGAATCACCTTGCAGGTTGAGTAGGAGGGGGCCGGGCCCAATTTGGGCTTTGGGAGGGAGGCGAGGGACTTCTACGGAAGTGACGCGCGAGTGATCGCCAGGCTCCCGTCATGTTTATCGGAGGGGACCCGCTTGGTTCCCCCACTCAGTCGCGCTCGCGAGGTCTCTGATCTGTAGCGACCTTGCAAAGCAACCCTGCCGCATCGGTCAGATCGCGGGCTCGCAGTCTTCACGGACTGACGTCCGCTTTCCCAGCGACCGCGGTCGCGGCGACGAACTCGGAAGACTCGAGGTTCACCTCCGGTTACTGCGCGGTTGGTCGCTCAGTATCGCGGATTCCGTTCAGCGTCTCGTGACCGCCCAGTCGGCCTCTGCCAATCAGCGATTCGAATAGCCCGCACCCGAACCAGAATCAGCAGCTCGCCGAGGGGACCCGACCTACTGCCGTGTCCCGTTGATCAACGCTTAGTTCGCCTTGTACTGAGCTACCCAGTCCACCTGCATCGACTGAGGTGTGGTGGGGCATGCCCAGTTTGAAGAACACCACGTCTGTGACTGCAGGCTGATGTACATCGGGCCGTTCGGGATAGCGTTCGCGTTGGTCACCGTTCCCCACACATTCCCGTCGACGGTGTAGGTGATCGAAGTCGGTGTCCAAATCACGCCCCAAGTGTGCCACTGCGTCATGTTGATGGTCAACGTCCTCTGGATCTGACTGTTCGACGCGCCGTAGTGCAGGGTCGCCGATGAACCGGCCGTGTCGCCGTACGTCTCGTTGAAGTCAATCTCGGGTGGCCAGGTATTACCGGCCGGCCACAGCAGTTCAACCCCCGTCGGTCCGGCGCCGGTCACGCGAGATCGAACGAAGTAGGCACCGTATGTCTGACTGGTGATTCCACAGAGGCACGTTCCGCCCGTGACCCACTTGTTATTGAATGCGGGGTCCTGATACGTATTGATATTCAACAAGCCTCCGCCGACGGCCAGGTGTGCTGCGTCGAACTGCGCTCCCGGATCCCCGCCCGGCTGCCCTTCGTAGGGATCCCACGCCGTAGGCAACGTGCTGCCAGTGAAATCGGTCACGTATGACTGGTTGTAGCCAGCGAGCGCGTTGGCGCCGGGGGGGGCGTAACCGGAAGGCTCGGAGCCGTCCACAGTGCCAGTTGGGTAGGCCGAGGTCGGCGAAGCTGGAGCCGCAGGTGCGGTCGTCGTCGTGGTCGGCGCGTTGGTCGTGGTCGTGGTCGGCGCGTTGGTCGTCGTGGGCGGCGCGTTGGTCGTCGTGGTCGGCGCGTTGGTCGTCGTGGTCGGCGCGCTGGTCGACGTCGTGGTCGGCGCGCTGGTCGTGTTGTTCCCGACGAGCGACGTGGTGGTGGTCGGCGCGCCGTGATGACGGAATGACCCCAAGCGGTCACCCGTAGACGACGCCACCGACGAAGACTCGCCGGTCGCGGTTAGTCTGCTGTACCCCTTCGTGGCGGCCGAAGCGTCGAGAGTCACCATGGCAACGAGAACCGTTGAAGCGACAGCAAGCGTCACCATCTTTGGGAACCGGTGGGTGGTCTCTCCCTTGAGAAACTGGATGCATGCGCCCTTGTTCATGGTTCCAAATTCGCAGTCCCAAAACACACTGCCGCCTACTGCTTCTCAACAAACAGACAACTCTCTGCCCCTAGATGAACGGCCGGTGTTTACCGGCAAATCACCCGGTTTCGGGCCCGGTGACACGAAGACCATCGACCGCTGACTTGGACCAAAAGCCCGTTTGCGGGTCCTAGCTGAGGGTCGAACTGCGCCCAACAGGAGCGCCCAAGCACCGCCATGCACCAAGAACGAGATTCATCTTGGAGGCGGGCGTCTCTCAGGGGTTCAGGCCCTTGTCCCGATGCCGTGTGGTTCTAGAATCTCCGAGCACTTCGGACGGAAGCGCTTTCACGCCAATGCACAGAAGCCGTCTCGATTCGGCCTCACGTTGCAAATTTCAGACCGACGTCGAATCGGGTTCCGCGGGCCCTCACGATCTCGATGCCGTGTGGGCGGGGTCGAAAGTCGCTAGATGGACTGGTGCGCCGTCCACGCGTCAGCGATAATCACTTCAAGGTCCGACCGCTCAGGTCGCCAACCCAGCATCTCACGTGCGCGTCCGTTACTGGCAACGGCTGCCGCGGGGTCTCCGGGTCGGCGCCCGGTGTAGCGAATCTCGAACTCCCGGCCCGTGACCCTCTTGACGGTTTCGGCCACCTCTCGATTGGAGTAGCCAACCCCGGAGCCGAGATTCAGGATCAGTTCGGCATGATCCTCGAGCGCGGTGATCGCCAAGACGTGGGCCTCGGCGAGATCGCACACGTGGATGTAGTCACGGATGCACGTACCGTCTGGCGTCGGATAGTCATCACCGTAGATCTCGAGATAGTCACGACGACCATCAGCCACGTCAAGGGCGATAGGTATCAGATGAATCTCGGGACGATGGTTCTCGGGATGCGCCACCGTTCCCCCGGCCGCGTTGAAGTACCGCATCGACGCGGCGCGGAGCCGACCGGTGGAGACCAACCAGTTGAGGCCCTCTTCCACCATCCGCTTGGACTGTCCGTAGGGGCTGTGGGGCTGGATCGACCGACTTTCGTCGATGGGCATCTCGACTTGATTGCCGTAGACCGCACACGACGACGAGAAGACGAATCGCCCGACCCCGGATTTTATCAGGGCGTCCAGGAGGCGAAACGTCGACGCCACGTTGTTCGAAAAGAAGACCTCGGGGTACTTCATCGACTCGCCAGGTTCGATTCGAGCAGCGAAGTGAACGCAGGCGTCGAACGAGCCGAGCGATCGAACGAGTTCGAAATCGCCGCAGTCCCCTTCCACGAACGTCGCACCGGTTGGCACATTCTCGATCCGACCGGAAACCAGATTGTCAATTGCGACGACGTCGTGACCCTTCGAGAGAAGCAGCTCGGCAGTCGTCGATCCAATGAATCCGGCGGCCCCAGTGACGAGAACCCTCACAACAACCCCCTGGTGCGCTCATCGACTACACCGGTCAGAGGCATGCGAACTACGTCCGCGCATCGATGACGATGATTTCGATCACTCGAGGAATGTAACACGGCGGGGGTTGAGAGCTTGCACATGTGCTGGTGGATGCGATCAATGGGCGAATCTGCCCTCTCGTTCGATGGAGGCGTCGAAGCTGGGTTGCCCAATGAGTCGCCAGCGGTCTCCCGAGACGTCTCAACTCAGGATATCCAGCCTCCTCTTTCAATTCGGCGAGCAACTGGTAGCGTCTCAAATGGGGAGTTCCAAGGAATTATTGTTCTTTTTTGGTCGTCGAAGGGCTTCGAGGAAGCGATACAACATGGCAAAACCACCTGCTACTTCTGGCGCGGAGCACGCTGACGGCGACCTGGCGGCTGACCTCGCCCGAGCGCTCGAGAACGACGAGTTCTTCTTGGTATACCAGCCAACGATTGACTTGCAGACCAACGCGTTCGCGGGCGTCGAAGCTCTGATTCGTTGGCGCCACCCGCAGCGCGGAGTGGTGAGTCCCCTCCTCTTCCTCAACGAACTCGAGGCGAGCGGTCTGATCGTACCCGTCGGACGGTGGGCCCTCGGCGTCGCGTGCGCGCAAGGCGCCACCTGGCACGACAGGGGCTACCGGTTCTTCGTCTCCGTAAACGTGTCATCCAAGCAGTTCGAATCGCGAGAGTTCATCGACGACGTCACCGACGCGATCTCGTCGAGCCGGTTCGACCCCGGTCTCTTGGTGCTCGAGTTCTCCCAGGCGTCGCTAGTGGAGAGTGAGAAGCTTGCGGTGCCTCGCTTGAAACGTCTCAAGGCTTTAGGTGTGCGGCTCGCCGTTGACGACTTCGAGCCGGGACTGTCCGCTGTTGACGCCCTCCAGGAGTTCGACATCGACATCGTCAAACTCGACCGAGAGTTCATCGCGGGGATCTCAAGCTCACCGAGCGCGCCGACTCTCGTTCATGACTTGGTTCAACTGAGCAAGTCGCGCCACCTGCAGATAATCGCCTCGGGGATCGAGAACGCCGACCAGCGCGCAAAGTTGCAAATTGAAGAGGTGGATATCGGACAGGGTTACCTCTTCTCGGTTCCCCACGAAGCGGAGGAGATCGACCGATTTCTCGAGGACTTCGCGATCTTCTCTGGAAAGCCGCTCTAGGGCGTGATGAATCCGAGTCCACGTTCGTGACGCCCAAGGACCGAGCATCGAAGAAGAAGGAGAAGGGTCGTGACGAGGCTCCCTCATCTGTTGACGTGACTGCGCCAGCGACGCTCGAGGGAAGGCCCGGCCGCGCGATGGCGTTCAGGGATCGCTACATGAGTGCGCGCGCGAGCACCGAGTCATTGGCCGCCTCCGCGGACTACGAGGCGGTTCTCATCGAACTGCTCGATCTCGCCGTACCGTTGTTCGCCGACTGGGTCGCGATCGACGTCGTCGACGAGAACGGCGATCTGAGACGACTCGCGGTGCGCCACCTCGGCTGCAAAGGATCACCGAACGACCAAGACCACGGCCAGTGCTCGCCCGCGTTGGTGAAGCTCGCGCATGATCTCGATGAAGTCGCGCGTCGCGCCATTTCGAGCGGGCGTAGCGAGGTGTCGCCCGGCGTGGGCTCCGCGGGGCTTCCCTGGGGCGTGATCGTCGGACTGCGGATAAGGGACCAGCCCTTCGCGGTGGTCTCCTTCATCGTTGACGAGCAAAACGCTGGCTACGGAACCGTGGAGCTCGCGATCGCAGAGGAAGTCGTCGGCGGCTTCGGAAACGCCATAGAGCGGGCCGCGCTGCATCAGGATGCTCGAGCCGCCGTACGCGGTACCCAAAAGATCGCCAGCCAGCTCCACCAACTCATCGCCGTCTCGATCACCGTCGCGGGACTTCGTGATGAGTCGGAGATCCTCACGAGCCTCGCTGGCAGTACGCGAAGGGTGTTCGACGCCGATGTCGCCACCGTCTCAATCGATGCGGGGCCCGCGGCTCCGTTACGAGGAGTCGCCCGACGAGGGGGGCCGGCGACGTGCGTTGGGCCCGATGACGACCTGGCCAACGGCCTTCCAACGTCCGGCCTCGACAGCAACGTTCCGTGGCGTGAAAACGATTGGCTGGTGGCGCCAATACTCGAGCGCCGTGGCCATTCGAAAGGAGTCGTCGCAGTTCGTCGATCGAGGTCTGAATTCCTCGCCGAGGACGATGAGGTTCTGACCTTACTCGCCCAGATGGCCGCCACTTCGCTCGCAGCCGCCGAGCTGAGTCGAAGCATCCGACACAGCGAAGCGCGGTGGCGCATCCTCGTAGAAACCGCACCGGCCGGCATCGTCGAAGTGGACCTCGAGGGAAATCCCCGATGGTGGAATCAGACAGCGAGCAGGATCTTCGCCTGGCCCGGTTTCGATCAAGACACTGCGGATCACCCACCACCCTTCCCCGAATCGGCCCAGCCTGAACTGGCGTCGATCTGGGCCGAAGTGCTCGGCGGCGCTCCGACCAGCGGGCGCGACTACCTGGAGGTTGAGATCAAAGGCAGGCGTCGCGAACTGACCGCCTCAGCCGCCTTACTGCCCACCATCGACAGCGAGGAGCGAAGCATTCTGATGCTGGTCGATGATGTGACCGACCATCGGCAACTAAAGGCCGAAGTGCGCCACGCCCAGCAGATGGAAACGCGTGGCCAGGTAGCAAGCAGCATCGCCCATGACTTCAATAACCTGCTCACGCTCATCTCGGGTTACGCCGAGATCCTCACCCGGGACCTCAGCGAAGACGAGCGGTCACTCGAGATGGTGAAGGACATCCAGGCGACGGCGTCTCGCGCGTCGCTTCTCACCGCGCAGCTGCAGACAATTGGCCGAACGAAATCGCTCCAGCCGGTCGTGCTCGACCCCGTTGCGGTGCTCCAATCGAACGCCGAGGTGATCGAGCGGATCGTCGGCAGGGACATCGGACTGACCTGGGCGCTCAACATGAAGGCCGGACATGTCCGCGCGGACGCCGGTCAGTTCGAGCAGATGATCCTTAATCTCGTCATCAATGCCCGTGACGCGATGGCGTCGGGGGGAGACCTCACGATTGGCGTCGATACGAGGACAGTCAGCGCGAATGAACGTGACGTTCTCGAAGTGCCCGAGGGAGAGTACGTGGTGATTCTCGTCGCCGACACCGGCGTGGGCATGGCCGAAGAGACGCGCCGGCGATGCTTCGAACCTTTCTTCACGACCAAGGACCCCTTCAAGGGAACCGGAATGGGGCTCGCCGCCGCTCGCCGGCTCGTCGAGGAAAGCGGCGGGTCGATAGCCTGTCGAAGCGAGGTTGGTGTCGGAACGACGTTCGAAATCCTCCTTCCCGCGTTCGAAGGTGCTGAGATCGAGGAACGCCCGCCCGCCAAAGTGACGAGGCCTCGCGGGTCTGCCACGGTTCTGTTGGCCGAAGACGACGGCGAACTGCGGCGTCTCATCACCCAGGTGCTAGGTCGCAACGGTTACCGAATCCTCGAGGCCGAGACTGGCGAACAAGCCCTTCAACTGGCCCACGAGTTCGACGGCGAGTTCGATCTGCTGATCAGCGACGTCATCATGGGAAACGTCACCGGACCCGAGCTGGCAAGAACCCTGCAGTCCGCGAACCCGGCGCTGCGGGTACTCATGATGTCGGGCACCGCAGATGCGACAGTCCTCGATGAGCTCCTCCCAGGCAACAATGCCTTTCTCGCGAAGCCCTTTCGCCCGAGCGAACTCATCGACCAGGTACACGAGATACTCTCTCGCGATTGATTGGCCGGGGATTCGCAGCGCGATCCCGAAGCTCGATGGAGGACGCCAGGAGCGGAGGATCACGAAACGAGGCGCACGAGATGCGTCGACTCCGAAGTACCCCTACTGCTTCTCAACTGGCGGTTCGAAACGGTAACCAACGCCGCGTATGGTCTTGATCCAAAGTGGATGGTCGGGATCAACTTCGATCTTGGCGCGCAGACGACGGATGTGCTCGGTCACCGTGGCTTCATTCTGCCACTCCGCCGACGAGGACCAGACGTGCTCGAGCAGTTGGGCGCGCGAGTACACCTGTCGAGGGGACGACGCCATGAACGCCAACAACGCGAACTCTTTGGATGTGAGATCCAACAGTTCGCCGCGCAGTCTCACCTCGTGGGTGCTCTCATTGATCTGCAGGTCCGCGAACACTATGTTCGGTGCCTCGATTTGGTGCAGCAAGGGATTGACGCCGGATCGGCGCAGGACCGATTCGATTCGAGCCGCCATCTCCCCCAAGGAGAAGGGCTTCACGATGTAGTCATCGGCGCCCATCTTCAGGCCGGTAATTCGTTCGGCCTCGAGGCCCCGTCCCGTCAGGAATATGGTCGGCACGTCGCTTATCAATCGAAGTTCGCGCAGCACGTCGCGACCGTCTTCGTCTCCGAGCACGATGTCAAGAATCACGAGATCGGGGCTGAACGAGGAGGTTGCACTCAGCGCGGCGGCCCCATTCGCCGCCAGCAAGACTTCGTAGCCCTCACCCGAGAGGTATTTGTCGAGGAGCTTCGTGATCTCTGGATCATCGTCGACGACGAGGATCTTCGTCATGTCGAACCAACCATCAAATTGTGGTTCCGGGAAATGGCGCGTCGGCTCGACGTCGCTTTGGAATCAACGCACCTGACGAAAGCCAATGCGGCACGACGTGTGGAGCTTTGCATAATGCCATTCTACGGAGTGCGCCACCCTATTCCGTGTGCTCTCCCCCAAGAATTCTGAACTTCACTTCAATCTCTTCTTGGTGTGCGCGACCTGAAGACGTGACCCGTGCCGGGTCCCTCCTCAGCGCTTCCAGCAGGGTGGGCGACAAGGGGTCGGTCGTCTGGGGTAACCGGCCGTGGTGCCCGACGCCGTCCAGAGACCGAAACCTAAGGCCTCTTGAACGGACTACACCTGGTTCGACGACATCGACAAGAAGCGGTTCAGTGCGTTGAGCGTCGCCATGGCGGACGACGTCACGTCACCTTCGGCTTGAGCGATACCGAACAGGTCCGCTCCCTCTGAGAATGGCCGCAACGTGGCAATCACGGGCCAGCCCCTCGCCGTCGCCACATTCACTACCGAAAGCAGGTAGAAGGGGACGTTAAATCCCAGGTCGCGTAGCGCTCCGAGTGTCGCCTCGGCGCCGCCGAAGAGTTGACCACTCCCGGCGTTACCGAGGCCAATCCGACCGGCGTAGTTGAGTTCGACCTGACACGAGCCGTTCTCGGGGTTAAAGGTCGCGCCAATGAGCGCAACCCTGATGGCCTGCGATTCACGGGGCGAGAGGCTAGCGCTGGCGTCCTCGACGACCACCGAAGCTTCGGCGAAGTAGAGGCTGACGATCTGCTTGGCCATGATTCGAATATCGCTGGGGTCCTGGCCATGGACGATAAGGGTGACCGTGTCCACGTCACCATTCTCGCGGTGTCGAATCTCGACGTTCAGTACCCCTGGAAGGGATCGCAACTCGAGTTCGAAGTCTTCTTCAGTAGGTGACATCATCGATCATTACCCTTCTTCTCGCGCAGCCGGTCGTCGGCTTTTCGGAAGACCTCTTTTGGATCCGTTGATTCGCGCGGCGAGGTGGCGGTGCCGATGGTGAAACCAATGATCTCACTCGCCGGCCCCAGGTTGCAACGTAACCGGTCGGTGAAACCCTCCGCCTCGTGGCCTTCGGCGTTGCTGAGAATCACCGCGAACTCGTCGCCCCCGAAACGGGCGACGATGTCGCCGCTGCGCACCGAGCGTCGCATCGCCAGGCCGAACTGGCGCAGGAGATCGTCGCCGGCGGCGTGACCCAGGTTGTCATTGATCGCCTTGAAACCATCAAGGTCGATCATCACCAACGTGAACGCCCAGCCGTAGCGCGCGCTGCGAGAACAGGCGTCATCGAGCGCAACGTCGAAGGTGCGCCGGTTGGCCAGATTCGTCAGCGCGTCATGGCCGGCCCAGAAGCGCGCCAGGTGCAGCGAGAGCGAGAGCTGGCACGCCGTGCGAACGGCATCACGCTCGAAAGAGGGAACGATATCGGGATCGCAGTAGACGCCCGGGGCTGTTCCGATTCGAGCGGCGAGATCGGCGCTTACCGCTTTGCCGCCGAGGCGGAACATCTGGGTCCCGAAGGACTCGTGCGTGAGACTTACGACGACGTCCTTCAGTTTGTATCGCTCGGCGAGCAAATCGAGGACCGAGTAGACAAAACCAATGCCCAACTCGCTGACGGAGAGCTCGTCAAGCATCGTTTGGAACAGCCAAGGCTCGTAGTTGGTCTCGGTGGTCTCCACGTCTTCTTCTGCTGCTGCATCGTTGGTCGAGGTCAAGATAGTGTGCTCGCAAACTCAAGAGTTGGTTTGGCTGGTCGCAGCAGGGACATCGGTACTCCGCCCGCCTTCAGCATCGGCCTGAGCTCCTCTGAGCCGATTGGGCGCGAGATGAGATATCCCTGACCGCGGTCGCATCCTAGTTCAAGCAGCTTCTCGACGATCTCGGTACATTCGATGCCCTCGGCGGTGACGCTCAGGTGAAGCGCTTGGCCCAGTCGGATGATCGACTCCACAATCGCCCGGTCGTAATCGTCAGTCGTGATGCCCTCGACGAAGCTCATGTCCAGTTTCAAGAGGTCCACCGGCAGGTACTTCAACTCGGTCATCGATGCGAATCCCGTGCCGAAGTCGTCGAGGGCCACCTCCACGCCGAGATCCTGGAAGCCCCGCAGGATATTCGCGACCTTGTCCGCCTCGTCGACGACGGCGTGTTCGGTGATCTCGATGCAGAGACGGTCGCCGGGAACGTTGTTGTCGAGCATGCACTTCTCGACGAACGCCACGAGGTCGGACGCCGCGAACTCCGCCGGGGACATGTTGACGCGGACAATGAGTGGAAGATCGGGATAGTCGCGGCGCCAGATGGCGAGCTGACGGCACGCCTCGGCGAAGACCCAGCGCCCGATCTCGAGCACCAGCCCCGTCTCCTCGGCGACATTGATGAACTTCGCCGCCGCCAAGAGGCCCTGGGTCGGGTGCTGCCAGCGAACCAGCGCCTCGACCGAGAGCAGACGTCCCGTGCGCAGGTCGACCTCGGGCTGGTAGTGGAGCCGCAATCCGTCGCCTTCGACGGCCTCGCGCAGCATCAACTCCATGCTGGAACGCTCATTGGCGGCCTGGCGCAACACTTCGTCGAAGACCACCGCCTGGTTTCGCCCGCGCGCCTTCGCCACGTACATCGCCCCGTCCGCCCAGCTGAGCAGGTCCAGGCCGGCCTCGTTGGAGCCCGCTAGGGCGATGGCGATGCCGATGCTCGCTGTGTGGCTCACGAATTGACCGCCGATGTTCACCGGTCCGGCGACGATACCGAGAAGCCGGTAGGCGCTGGCTTGGACTTCCATCTCGCTGCTGGCTTCATCCAAGAGCACCACGAACTCGTCGCCCCCGAGTCGAGCGACGTAGTCGCTCGCCCGGATGCTGGTGCGGATCCGGTCGGCGATGGTGATCAGCAGCCGGTCGCCGGTCGCGTGGCCGAGGAAGTCGTTCATCACCTTGAACCGGTCCAGGTCGAGAATCAGGACCGCCGTGTCACGACGGGTGCCCAGGCGGTGCGTCAGCTCGCGCAGCAGCGCCCGCCGGTTCGGCAGATCGGTCAGGTCGTCGTGGTACGCGTTGTAGGCCGTGCGCTCCTCGGCGTCGATTCGCGCCTGGAGCTGCACCAGCATCGACGCGACCGCCTGCAGGGCGTTGATCTCGGCGGGCACCCACGAACGAAGCGCGAAGTGGATGAAACCGAGGACACCCCACGTCGAGTCGCCGAGGAGCAGAGGAACCGCGGCACCGGCGATCAAGGTCTCGCCGGACCCATCCTCGACGCGCTGCATGTAGTTCTCGGTGGTGTCCTCAAAGCCTGGCAGGAACGGCTCGCGAAGGTCCTTCGTGGCCATGAAGATGGGGTCGTTATCGAACCGGACCTCTCCGAGCGGGTCGGGATCGGGTATGTCGTCACGAATGGGCCACTCTGCTTCAAGGATGCTGACGCCCCTGACGTGGTCGTTTCGGCGCAGGAAGGCGACATCCGAGTGGAGGAACTCCGCGAGGACGCGAGTGGTCCAGTTCAGCACCTCTTTATGGTTCGCCGCGGTGGCCGACATCAGCCTCTCGGCGACCTGGCTCACGAGTTCGTCGAGCCGGCGCTGATGAAGCAGCACCCCTTCGCGGTTCGCGAGCGTGGCGACTTGGCTGAACACTCCGCCAAAGGCCCTGATGAGTGAGCACTCGCGCTGGGACCAGGCGCGGCCATGACGCGCGACGACCAGGGCGCCGATTATCTGGCCGTCCAGCAGCTCAATGGCGTCGATGAGGACACCCCATTCGACGTCATCGAGAACCCACGTGAACGAGCCGAGCGGTTCCTTACCGGCGAGTTGCCCCTCCACCCGCTCGCGAATGGACTCGAAGGCGTTCTTCGACTTCGGCCCGACCAGTGGTTCGATCTCAATGCCGGACATGCTTCGACCAGAAGCGGTGATCACGGCGACTATTTCAGCCCGGGGGGTGACTTGGCGAAGCGTCTCGACGATGAGCCGAGCCTCCGCACCAACATTCATGGTGTCTGCGTGTCTGAAATTTCCCACAGCCGACCGCCTCCAACGCTATTTGGTCTGAATCATGAGGATAGCAGCACCATCTTTCAATTGAAAGAGGCTATTTTGCAAGGAAAATGGCCATCGAAACACGAGAATCCAACAAGAATCCAACAATTCGTATGCATTTTCGGGCGATCACGCCACTGCCGAATCCTGGTGGCGGTTCAAGACATGTCCCAGAGGCCTGCGAATACTTCGCACCGAGGGTGGAGAAGCGTGGAGCACCCGCATGACCATGACCATGGTCTCTCCATCTTCGAGGTCCAAGACCTCACCGAATCGCTGCGAAAGCCGGTGCATCTCGTCGAGATGACGCTCCCCTCCGAGGCCCAGCAGGTCCTTCTCGTCGGTCGCGAAGATGAACAGCGGCGCCACGGGCTGGACCGCGAGTCCCTGGGACTCGGTGGTGAGCCAGAATCGCTCCATAGCGGCGCCACCGCGCAGGTACCAGGTCGGGTCAGCCCTCGGAACCGTCACGACGGCCAGCCCGGAACTTGATCCAACCATCACACGTGTTCGCATCCCAAGCACCTGGCCCGCGCGCCAGTCGGACAGATGCCCCATCACGTCGGTCCGGCGCAGCAGGTCCAGGGTCCCCATGCCGGCCGGATCCATCTCCAGCGTGCGCACGTCCATTCCCTCTTCGAGCGAATCGCGTCCGGGCCAGCGAATCTCGCCGAGCATCTCTTGATGCACTGCGGGAATGAGGAATCGCAGCCGGTCGCACTCGGCGAGCAACTGGGCGCACTCCTCTATCCGGTCACGATCAGTCACAAATCTCAGGCGTGCGCCTTCTCGTTCGACTCCCCGACTGAGCATCGCGACGGTTGCGGCGTCTATTGGCGAAGGCCGCCCCATTTTCCGATTGGCGACCCTGGTATGGATGGAAGGCTGCAACTTCGCCAGTTCCGCATCGGTCGACGAGCCGAGGTAGATGGTTGCCACGTGCAGGGAGTTCGGACCCTCGGGGAGGAGTTTCACCGGACCAAGGGTCTTGAGCGACGCCGCGGCGACGCGGGCGTTGAAGATCGCCGCGCCGACTCCGACGTAGCTTCCCCGCAAGCGTACGTCCATGGACGAATGGCTTCGCTCGGGAACGAGGTAGAAGCGAATCTCCTGGGAGTCCGCCTCGAAACGCCATGGCTGGACGTTGCCGCCCGAAGGAGCCCTGCGAGCGGCGTCGACGATGAGATCGATCGGATCCGAGCTCAGGGACGCGGGGTCCTCGGGAGGCGGCAGTTGCAACTCAGCCTCAGCGGTACGGTCCACCACCACTGGCGAAAGGCCGGAAAGCACATCTTCGACGTCGAAACGGACTCGACCCGAGGGCAGGTCGCCCAGAAGTCCGAACCGTCGAACAGCCGCGGCGGTCGTGACCGCGCCGAGCGTCACTTCGCTGGCGAGTTGCGGCCACCCGGTGACGGTCTGGCCGAGCTCGAAGAGCGACGCCGCCCCTCGTGAGGACACCTCGCTCGCTCCGAGCATGCGAAGGACGTACGGGCCCTTCTCCGCCAATGTCAGGCCCGCCAGTTTCGTGGAGTCCATGTCGCCCAAGAGCCCGTGAAAGATTGGTCGCTCGGGCTCGAGGTCGAATCGTTCGACGTCCAAGACGCCGCGGTCGCTGGTTTCCATCACGACCGGAATGCCCCGTTCACGAGCGGCCTCTCGGACGAGGAACTTCACGTCCAGCGAGTCGCACTCTTCGATCACGAGGTCAAGGCCGTCGAGGAACGTTCCCAGGTTGTCGTGGGTGATTCCCTCTGGAACGACGACGACTCGCAGATAGGGGTCGATCTCGGCGATGCGTCGCGCCGCGACGACCGCCTTGTTGACCCCGAGGTCGAGGACGCTGCCCGGAATGCGGTTGAGGTTGGACAACTCAACGTTGTCGAAGTCCGCCAGGCGGAGCTCTCCCGCGAGCCCTTCCATCGCCAGGATATGGGCGATGGAGTGGCCCGCACTGACCCCGACGACGCCGATGCGCAGCGTGCGAAGCCTCGCCTGCTCCTCGCGGGTCACCTTGTTGTGGTTGCGGTCGAGGCGCAGCGCCGAGAAGGCCCGAGGCCCGAGGAGGCGCACGACGGCTCGACGCCACGGGTAGTAGACCCAGCGGTGACCCTCGTCGAGCAGCGGACGCACCGGCGTCGGCTTGATCTCGGCGAGCTGCTCGCGCTGCTCTTCGAGGCGGTCCACAATCTGCAGCGAAGGATCCTCGCGCAGCACCCTCAGGACCTCGCGATGGTTCCGCTCACCAACGTCGAGCAACAGCGGACGCCTCGAGCGCATCGCGGTCGAGTTGTCATCAACTGTTCCCGCCCCGATCATCATGGGGCCGCGCGAGAGCTGCTCTCCCTCCAGACGCAGCGCCTGCTGGTTGTCCGGCGAGCTCAACTCGTAGCTGAGCGTCCGACGGTACTCAACGGCGACGGTACGGTACCTCTCATCTGGAAAAGGGACCCAGCAGGTGCCCACCATCCGGGCCCCGGTCAGGTCCCCCACCGGCAGCAAACGGTCCGACACCGCCGCGATCGCGAACTCCGCGCCCAACCAGTTCATCGCGTGCACGAAGCACCTGGAGAGGGCCAGGACAAGGCTGTGGCCGGTGACGGCTTCACCTTTGGACCACGCGCCCTTGCTCTCCAAGGCGCCGAGGCGGACCTCCTTGTCAATAAGGCGACCGATGTCGTCGATCTCGGGAGACGACGCCATCTCCTCCATCAGGAATGCCTGATGGCTTCCCTCCAAGGGACCGTGGAACCTCACGCCCGCCACCGCATCGCCTTTGGCGTCAAAACCCAGGAAGAAGAGGGCGACCCCGGTCCCGTCCTCGAAGTCCTTCCTACGGAGGGTCTCTTCGAAACCTCGATTTCGGTAGATTCCCTCGGCTCCGTTCAGGTAGAGCTGCCACAGGTCAGGACGCTCGTAGGGGTGATGGCCTTCGAAACGAACTCCCGACGCCTGGTCCACGAAACTCGAGCCGTATCGATACCTGCGACTGACTACGTTTCCCACTGGCGATCCTCTCGACACTACGAACGGGCTGGTAACAAATCCGGAGTTACACGTTTTCCTCACAAACTATAATTCGGATGCCTATCGAATTGGGGGAGCCTTCGGTCCAGGTCCCACCACGGGGGTGAAAATCAGGTCCGTTGCAATCACTGCGTCCACTATTTTCTCTGCAGATGAGAGATCTCGTCTTGGGCCGAGCATCCAGATTCATCCATCGACGAGTGGCATCGACGTCAAGTTCAAACGAAGTCCTTGATTAGCGTGGTAATCAAGCGGAGAAAGTCGGCACTGTGTTAGCCCTACTCATTGGTACTTGCGCGCTGTTCGGCCTGGCCGTCGGTTCATTCTTGAACGTGGTCATCTACCGAGTGCCCCGTAACGAGTCGATAGTGTCGCCGCGCTCGAAGTGCCCCACGTGCTCGATGCCCATTCGCGAGCGCGACAACATACCAGTGCTTTCTTGGCTTCTCCTTAGAGGCAAGTGTCGAAACTGCCACTCCCCGATCTCTGCGCGCTATCCACTCGTTGAGTTGGCGGGAGGCGCCCTCTTCGCCGGGGCCGCTGCCCGTCTTGGCTACAACTGGGCCCTTCCGGCCATCCTCGTGCTGCTCGCGAGCCTCCTCGCGCTCGCCTGCATCGACCTCGAGCATCTTCTGCTTCCGAAGAAGATCATTTACCCCACGCTTCTGATGGTTGGCGGCCTTTTGGTGCTCGCCGCGGCGATGACCGGCGAGTGGCACAACCTGCTCGTCGCGGGGATCTGCGCCGTTGCCTGGTTCCTACTCTTCTTCGTCATGAACTTCGCCAGTCCGCGGATCCTGGGCTTCGGGGACGTGCGCCTCGCTCCAATTCTCGGCCTGGGGCTCGGATGGCTCGGGTGGCGCTACGTCGTGCTGGGGTTCTTCTCCGGAAACCTGATCGGGGCGGTCATTGGAATCGCGCTGATCGCCACCAAGCGAATGCGCCGCGACCAGCAGATCCCCTACGGCGTGTTCCTGGCGCTCGGATCGGCGCTGGCAATCTTCGCCGGACCCGAGCTCCTCGCGCCGTTCCAGCGGTTCCAGTAGGCCTGCCGGGTCGAAAGGTCCCTAGTAGACGTACTCCATGCGCAGGCCTTCACTATCCCACTCAGCATCTTCCGGTATGCGTTTGGCGCCGCGAGAGAAGACCCGCCGGGCGGTCCATAACAGCGCCGCGACATCCAGGAGATGTCGGCGTGGCACCCCGTCGAGCTCGGCATCGATGATCTTGTCGACGTTCGGTACTTTGTTCTCCAGGATCACACGCCGCTCGTCGCGCCCGTCTTCGAGCTTCTTGGACCGGCGCAGCGGTACGTCGCCGTTGAGCTGATAGAAGCTGAGTTCGGGGTTTCCTTCGTACACGACACGCTGGCGGTACGCGAACATCTCTCGCGAAACCTCGAGGTAACTCGGCAGGAGCATGGCGGTGATGGCGTCAAGGTGATCCTCTGGCGCCGCTGACCCTCTATTCATCGTCAGATACGTCGGCGCATTGTGCACAAATCTTCCACGGTGGTGTAGGAGAGCCCTCGCTTCCAAGTCGCAGTGCCGAGGACCCATCTCCGGTGAATCGCGATAGCCAATGGGTGCATTCACCACAATTGACGAGAAGGAAGGACGCTCGTCGAGCACTTCGATAAACGAGTCATAGACCTTGAGAGGCTCGGGAGCGAACGTAGAGCCCGCAGTCTTGGCGCTCGCCACGAGCCACTTCTTACGCGATGGTGTCACTCCACACACAACTGAATAGGGCAGATCTGGTCCGCGTCTGGCGCTCACCTTTACCCTTGCGCCTTAGCGCGAGTCATTCCCATCTGCTCAAGTGTGCGTATCAACTCCTTCGGATGTGCGCAGACACTCATCGCGTCCTCGTAGGTGACCACTCCGTCGGTGATGAGCGTCGCGAGGCTGAACTCCAAAGTCTGCATCCCCTCCTTGGTGTTGGTGAACATCACGTTCGCGAGCTGGTTGGACCGGCCTTCACGGATGAGGTTTCGCACCGGGTTGGTGGCGATGAGCACCTCGTACGCGGCGACCATGCCGCCCCCGATCCTTGGGACCAGGCGTTGGGCGATTATCGCGCTGAGCGAAGCCGCGAGCTGGACTCTCGTCTGTTCTTGGCGCCACGCTGGAAACACGTCAATGATTCGGTCAATGGCCTGGGGGGCATCGTTGGTGTGCAACGTCGCGAACACCAAGTGGCCGGTTTCGGCCATGGTGAGGGCGATCTGGATCGAGTCAATGTCGCGCATCTCGCCGATCAGGAGGACATCGGGGTCTTCGCGCAACGCCGAGCGCAGGGCCCGGTCGAAGGAAGGACTGTCGAGACCGATTTCACGTTGGGAGACCGCGGACGTCTTGTGGTGGTGAACGTACTCAACGGGGTCTTCGATGGTGAGGATGTGCGCCGCCCTCGTCTCGTTGATCCTGTCGATGATGGACGCCAACGTCGTGGACTTCCCCGAACCAGTTGGACCGGTCACCAAAACGAAACCACGAGGCTGTTCGGAGACCCAGGTTGCGGCGGGCGGGAGCCCCAGATCGTCGAAGTTCGGGATCCGGGCGGGAATGACGCGAAGCGCCAGAGCCGTCTGGCCCCTCTGTGTGAAGATACTGCCACGGATTCGAGCTCGGTCCAGCCATGAGAAGGCGAAGTCGACATCCAGCTGATCCTTGAAGATCGCCAGCTGGCCGGGAGTCAGCAGAGGGAGTGCAATCTCGTCAATCTGCGCTCCCGTCAATACTGGAGCGCCTTCCAGCGGACGGAGTTTGCCATCGACTCGGATGCGCGGAGCTGAGTCTCCAGAGAGCAACAGGTCGCTACCACCTTGGTCCCAAAGTCTTTCCAGCCAAGGTCCAATCGCCAAAGTTTGATCTGTGCTCACGGGTTCCCATCCTGTCGAAAGGCTAAGAATATCAAGGTGACCGGCTCGAGCGTCGGGCACTTTGACTAACTGCTGAAACTATCGATTCAAGCGACGCCGACGCAAGAA
>PKWY01000038.1 GCA_003132205.1 Acidimicrobiaceae bacterium | reverse complement strand
TGTGACGATGGCTTTCTGTGCCTCGAATACCGCGAGCGTGTCGGGGTCGAGCGAGATACGACGTTCTGCGTGGGTCTTAGTGCTCTTCTCTCTGATCCCGCCCGGCACTTCGGCAATCGAGCGCTCGATGGTGAGGGTCATGCGCTTCGGATCAAGGTTGCTCCAACGAAGCGCGCACATCTCTCCTCGGCGCGCACCGGTCGATGCGGCGATGTGCAAGAAGTGGCCCAGTTCGGGGTTCTGTCGCCGTGTGTAATTGAGCAACTCATCAACCTGAGCCGCATTAGGCGGCGAGAGTTTGGGCTTGGTCATCCGAGGCGGGGTGACGTTGACAGCGGGGTTGGTCGCTATCCAACCCAAGATGACGGCCTGACGGAACGCCCGTCTAATGATGGCGTTGATTTGGCGCACCGTTGTGGGCGAAAGTCCGATCTGATTGACGAGTCCTCGATAGAGCTGATCCAGGTCGTCGGTGGTGATCTTATTGACCGGGCGATCTCCGATGGCCGGGAAGATCCTCACCTTCAGTTTGTTCCGATAACCACGAAGAGTCGTCGGGCTTAGATCGTCTTCGACGAGGTCAAGCCACTTGTTGGCGAGTTGCTCGAAGGTCGCCGACGTGCCGTCGTAACGACCGGACTGGGCCTCGGCAACCAGGGCATTGAGCCTCTGGCGAGCTTGGGTCTTACTGCCGCGAACCGTCTTACTCAACTGGCGATTCCTGCCGGTGACTGGATCGCGGCCGGCCATGAACCTGACCTCCCAGACGCCAGGCTCTTTTTCTCGCAGGGTTCCGCTCACGGATCACATGCTATGCAACTTTCGGAAAAGTTAGGGTTTATTTAGGGATGCCATTGGGATTGGAGTCCTAAATCGCTCCATAACCCTTTGTTTTACTGGTGGGCCGCCCGGGTCTCGATCCCGGCACCTTGGGATTAAAAGTCCCCTGCTCTTCCCGATGAGCTAGCGGCCCGGTGGATGGAGATTTGCATTGTGAAATGCTCAATCCCCGGACCAACAAGAGTAGTTCATCGGATTGCCTTGCAGAGTTCTTCATTCGATCGAAGTGTCTGCCTCCCAACTCCATTTTGGAGAGTCAAATGCTCTGTAAGTTCTTCGAAGTCTGCGCCGTCTTGGCACTCTGTAGTTGGCCGTCGAGATCCAAAGTGCAGGCACTGTTGAGTCACGATATTCAGTTGCAAGCTCTGTCATTGGATGCGACACATCGACGGTGAAAGGTGGGTAGTGCTGACTAGTCAGTGCGTTAGTGCTAACACTCGCATAGGTGCCGCAATTCAGCGGCGTTAGGCTTCTAAAGTGATCTTTACGGACCAGTCTCGAATCAAGAACTCGTCAATCGCTGATCGCATCATGTCGACCGATGAGGCAGCCCAATTCATACGACCGGGTGACAACGTCGGGATGAGTGGCTTTACGGGAGCTGGCTATCCCAAGAAGGTGCCAGGGGCTCTCGTGCGACGCGTCAAGGACGCGGCCGAGCGAGGTGACCACTTCGCGGTGAGTGTCTGGACAGGGGCGTCGACGGCTCCCGAGCTTGACGGTGCACTCGCGGCGGTCGACGCGATCGACATGCGCATGCCGTATCAGTCAGACCCAGTGAGCCGCGCCAAGATCAACGCCGGGCTCCTCGACTACCTGGATATGCATCTCTCGCACGTCGCACAGATGGTCTGGGAGGGCGCCTTCGGACACCTCGACGTCGCCGTTATAGAGGTGGCCGGTGTCACCGCGGACGGCGAACTGATTCCGTCGTCCTCGGTCGGCAACAACAAGACATGGATTGATATGGCGGACCGCGTCATCCTTGAGGTGAACTCGTGGCAGCCCGCCGCGCTCGAGGGAATGCACGATATCTATTACGGCACGGCACTACCGCCAAACCGTAAACCCATCCAGATCCTCCAGCCGTCTGACCGCATCGGCGTGCCTTATTTCCACTGCCCACCCGAGAAGATCGTCGCCGTTGTCGAGACGAACTCACCTGATCGCAATACGGCGTTCAAACCGGTCGACGACAACTCGCAGCGGATCGCCGAGAACCTGCTGGAGTTCCTGGCGTACGAGGTGAAGGGAGGGCGCCTGCCCGCGTCGCTACTGCCCCTGCAATCTGGTGTTGGCAACATCGCCAACGCTGTCCTTCAAGGACTCGACGGCGGGCCTTTCCGTCCATTGACCGCGTACACGGAGGTCATTCAGGACGGCATGCTCGCGCTCCTGAGTTCTGGCACGATGAGCACCATCTCGGCAACGGCCTTTTCGCTCAGCGACGAAGGCGCGGCCGACCTGCATGCCAACATCGCCGACTACCACGACCGGATCATCCTTCGGCCCCAGGAGATCAGCAACCACCCCGAGGTGATACGCCGTCTCGGTTGCCTGGCGATGAATGGCGCCATCGAGGCCGACATCTNNCGGCAACATCAACTCCACCCACATCATGGGCTCGAGCATCATGAACGGCATCGGCGGCTCGGGTGACTTCGCCCGCAACGCCTACATCGCGATGTTCCTCACGCCGTCGACCGCCAAGAACGGCGCGATTTCCTCAATCGTGCCGATGGTCAGCCACGTGGACCACACCGAGCACGACGTGCACGTCGTCATCACTGAGCAGGGCGTAGCGGACCTGCGCGGCCTGGCGCCGCGCCGGCGCGCCCAGAAGATTATCGACAACTGCGCGCACCCCGACTACCGGCCGATGCTGCAGGACTACTTCGACCGCGCGAGCGCGATGGCCCCCGGCAAGCACACACCGCACCTGATCGAGGAGGCGCTCTCGTGGCACGCGCGCTTCCTGCAGGAAGGCACCATGCGACCCTCCTGAGGCTCGCGCGGCTCGATGCTCAATCTGTTTGAGTGCGGCCCGACCGGGCGCGTGACACCGTTCTTGTCAAGCAGGTCTCGCTTTGCCGCAGTCTCATCTGGTAGTGAATCTTTTCGATTGACTCACCAATTTGACGCCCCACCAGGCACTGGAACTACTTTGCCATGTTCCCTACGAAGTGTGGTTCATTCGGTCTCTTCAGCGACTTCTTCAGAATCGGCCTGCCACTGCGGGGCGTCCGCGCCGAGGACACGATCGACGAACTTCGTCCATGAAGGCTCCTCATTGGGCTTCTTCACGGTCAAGTGGCGTCTGATGAAGAGTTTTGCGACTGCCGACTTCTCCAGGCTCGACGTCATTTGATCGGCCTCTCGCAGGAGGCACGTCGCTTGGATGACGTCCATCAATGCTGTCAGTTGCCGGCGAAAGTGCTTCGCCGAGTAGTCGGGATCGTCGAACGACTTCGCGAGCCGTGGCCGAAGATCGCCCAAGGAGACCAGCACCTGGGTTGGATTCTTACCGTCTGGATTCGTCAGCTTCGAGAGTTCATCTTCAATCCACGCGGCGACCGAGTCGACAAGACCCAATCGAGCGCAGTCGCGGTAGACCTGGGCGCAAAGCACGTTGTGGGTGCCCTCCCAACTCTCGAAGACAACGGCGTCACGGTAGAGGCGCGGAAGCGGGGAGAAGTCCTCGATAGTGCCGTTGCCCCCGAGGACCTCGATGGCCCGGTGCACGACGTCCGACGCGGCGATGGATGTCACGTATTTATTGGCGTTCACCAGGAACCGGTGGATCGCGACGTCACTCTCCGTCGCGGTTCCCTCGTCGATCTTGGCGACGAACTCGGTCAGCGCGAAGGTGGACGCCAGCGAGGCCGCGGTCTCGGTCTTGATGAGGGCGAGCTGTTCGCGAACAGCGGGGAACGAGGCGATCCTCTCACCGAAGGCTTCACGGTGCTGGGCGAAACTCGACGCCTCCAGGTACGCGCGGCACATGATCCCCGCGGATCCGACGGCGTTCAGCCACCGCGACGTGTTGAGGAGTTCGGTGACGGCGATCTTGAAGCCGTCGCCGAGTTCCCCGATGGGCCACGCCAGGGCATCGTCGAAATCGATCTCCGCCGACGCGAGCGCTCGGGTACCGAGCTTGTCCTTCAGTCGACGCAGGCGAAAGCCGTTCGGTGTCGTGCCATCGATGGACCGCGGAACCACGAAGCAGGCGAGCCCCTTGGTCCCCGGTTCGGCGTTGTCGGGTCGAGCCGTGATCGCGAAGAGATCGGCGTCGGCGACCGAGCAGAACCACTTCTCGCCGCTGATCCGCCACGCACCGGGAGTATTCGGGTCGAGGGTGGCTCTCGTGACGTTGGCGCCGACGTCGGAGCCGCCCTGCACCTCGGTGAGGAACTGCGATCCTCGAAGTGCGACGTCGGCATCAGCGTTGGCAAGACCCGGCAGGTAGCGCTCCTTGATCTCATCGGAAGCGCGATGCTCAATGGCCCGACGCAGCCCTATGGTGCAGACGATCGGACAAGCCTGACCCCCCTCGCCGACGTGCGACAGCAGGAGGAACTTCGCCGCGAGCTCGAAGGCGCCCTCGAAGTCGAGCGACGTCGCGAGCATTCGAGATCCCCACGCGGCTCGCGCGGCTTCGAGCTGTGCCGGGTGGAACTCGATCTCGTCGATGTGCCGGCCGAGTTCGTCGTAGGGGCGAAGCTTCGGGAACTCGCGACTCCGTTCAAGCACCTGCACCGCCGGCTCGATCACCGTCGCGACCGTTTCGCCGAAGGCGCTGAGTTCCTCGTACTGGGACGGCGCAAGCGGATGTCGCATTCGCAACTCCAGCACTGACGCGATGTCGGACAGCGCCGTGAAGAAGTTGGAGGCCTTCGCCTCTTTCCATCTGATCAGGTCCTCACGTCCGGGCTGTTCCACCACGGTCTCCTCTCGATTGAGTTACCCAGTGGTAGGGATACCACACCTCTGAGCAAGGGGCGCCGCGGTGGCGTTGTTCCGTTCGATCAGAGCCCGACGGGCTTCACCGTTCGTCGCACGCTGGCGAGGTGGAGGCCGTTCGCAGCCGCGACATCGAGTGTCGAAATTGGAGTTCCTCGAAGTTCACAGGTGCCGGTCGAAGAGCCGGTGCCGAAGTGATTGATGTGTGAGCGCAATGTGTCGAGATGAGTTGGGTAAAAGCCTTTGATCTCTTGCAGATTGATGACTTTCGACCTTAGTCTCACCGGTGAGACGCGAACAATCGATGGGACAATTTCGTAAGGGCGTTGTGTCGCGCGCAGCGTCTCTCTTGAGGAGGCATCATGTCGTCAACCAGTGATCAGTCACCTGGAAGATTGGATTCCTCCGATCTCCCGCTTTCGAGGCGAAACTCGGAGAAAGCCCACGCCTTGGGACTGACGTCCGCGACCGCTCTGGTGGTGGGCAGCATCGTGGGAACCGGCGTGTTCACCATGCCGGCCGTGATGGCCGGTGCGGGAACGATGAGCATCATCGTGCTCGGCGTGATCGCGCTCGGCGCGATGCTGCTGGCCGTCCTCTTCGGTCAACTCACCAAGCGTGTTCCCAACAGCGACGGTGGCGTGTACGCGTACGCGCGCCACGAGTTCGGTGACTTCGCCGGGTACCTCGTTGGCTGGTGCTACTGGATCCAGACGTGGGCCGGCAACGCGGCTATCGTCTCCTCGTGGGTCTTCTACGTGGACGCGCTCTTCAACTTCAGCCACCCGAGCGGCTTGGGTAACTGGGGAATCGCGATGGTCGGACTCTGGGTTCCCGCCGCCGTCAACCTCGCGGGCGTGCGCCAGATGGCCTGGTTCCAGAACATCACGGTNNCCAGATGGCCTGGTTCCAGAACGTCAGCGTGGTGCTGAAGTTCCTGCCGCTGCTGTTCGTCGGCGTCGCCGGATGGTTCTTCGTCCAAAAGGCCAACTTCGGTCCCTTCAACGCGTCGGGCGGCAGCCTCTACAGCGGCATCGGCATTGCCGCCGGTGTGGCGCTCTTCTCCTTCATCGGGGTCGAAGCCGCCGCGGTCTCCGCGAAGCGGGTGAGGGATCCCCGCACAAACGTGATGCGCGCGTCGGTGCTCGGCACGGTCGCGAGCGCTCTGCTCTACGTGCTGGTGACGGCCGTCGTGATGGGGCTCGTGGCGCACCACACGCTGGTGGGCACCGGCTCGCCGTTCGTCAACGCCTTCCAGACGATGTTCCCCCACAGCGCGTGGGCCGGTCGCTTCATCGCCGGGCTCGCCGTCGTCTCGGGGATCGGGGCGCTGAACGGTTGGACGCTGATCGTGACCGAGACGTCGCGGGCGGTCGCCCAGGACGACCTCTTCCCGCGGCCATTCGCGTGGACCGACAAGAAGGGGACGGCCTGGTTCGGGATCCTCGTCGGCACGGCGCTGCCTTCGATCCTGATGGCGTGGCGCTATTCGACCAGTTCGGGGCTTACGGTCTTCACCTACCTGGTGGACCTCAGCGTAGTGACCGTGGCTATCCCGTACTTCTTCTCCGCGATCGCGCAGTTGACGTTCCTGGTGTCGCGTCGCCGTCGCGTGCAGGGATGGCAGTTGGCGCGCGACCTTTCGATCGCGGGGACGAGCGTGCTGTTCTCGATGTGGGTGACGTTCGCGTCGGGTTACCAGGTCGTGTACCAGGCCCTGGTGGTGCTGCTCATCGGGCTGGTGCTCTACGCCTTCTTGAACGCCCGCCGCGAGCGTTTGGGCGAGGCGAGTGAGCCGGTGGACCTCCCCGCAGAGGTGTAGGCGTCCACGGACAGCGAAGACTGCGCACGAGAATGACAAGTCATAAGGGAATGTGAGAGAAGGGAACGCGATGACGTTTCATGTTGATTCAGAGGTTGGCCGGTTGCGCCAAGCAATAATCCACCGCCCGGGGCTGGAACTTTCGAGGCTGACGCCGTCGAACGTCGAGAGTCTGCTGTTCGACGACGTGCTGTGGGCGAAGAAGGCCAAGGAGGAGCATGACGCCTTTGCCGAGGCGCTTCGCGACAGGGACGTGAAGGTCCACTACTTCGCCGAGCTCCTGGGCGAGGTCTTGAACGAAAAGGCCGGCAGGGCGTTCGTGCTCGACCGGCTCTGCACGAACGATCAGCTTGGCCCCTCGCTCGTGAAGCCGGTTCGCAAGCTTCTGGACGACCTCGACGGAGGCCAGTTGGCGGACATTCTGATCGGCGGCATCCTGAAGTCCGACCTGCATCCGCTGAAGACGAGGAGCCTTTCGTGGGAGCAGTTGCGCGCCGACGACTTCGTGCTGCCCCCGCTGCCCAACCACCTCTTCCAGCGCGACAACTCGAGCTGGATCTACGCGGGGGTGACCATCAATCCGATGGCGAAGCCAGCGCGCCAGCGCGAGTCGTTGCACACGAGGGCCATCTACAACTTCCATCCGATGTTCCGCGACGAGAAGTTCGAGGTCTACCTCGACGAGGAGGTCACGCATCACCAGGCCACGCTCGAGGGCGGCGACGTCCACGTCCTCGGCCACGGGATGGTCTTGATCGGGATGGGCGAGCGGACTTCGGCGATCGCCGTCGAGATCCTGGCGCGCCGGCTCTTCGAATCGGGTCAGGCGACGCGCGTGATCGCGATCGAGCTGCCGCGCAGCCACGCCTTCATGCACCTCGACACGGTGATGACCATGATCGACACGTCGACGTTCGTGCTGTACCCGTACTTCGACCGCAACCTGCGCAGTTGGACGGTCATCGCCGCCGATGAGCCGGGCGAGTTGCGCCTCACCCAGAACGAGGACCTCTGGGAGACCCTGGCGCAGGCCCTGAAGGTCGACCGGGTGACAGTGCTCTCGACCGACGAGGACGAGCGGGCCGCCGAGCGCGAGCAGTGGGACGACGGGACGAACTTCCTCGCCGTCGCCCCGGGCGTGATCATGGGCTACGACCGTAATGTGGCAACCAACACCATGCTGCGCCGCGCGGGCATCGAGGTCATCACCATTGATGGCAGCGAGCTCGGCCGCGGCCGAGGTGGCCCGAGGTGCATGACCTGTCCTATCGAAAGAGACCGAGCGTAATGAGCAAATCAAAGTACCTGAATGGCCTGAAGGGGCGAAGCCTCCTGCAGGACGCCGACCTCACGAAGAAGGAGTTCATGGCCCTCATCGACCTGGCGTTCCTGCTGCGTCAAGAGAAGTGGACCGGCATCGAGAAGAAGCGCCTGAAGGGCAAGAACATCGCGCTGATCTTCGAGAAGACCTCGACGAGGACGCGCTCGGCCTTCGAGGTCGCCGCGCACGATCAGGGCGCGCACGTCACCTACATGGGGCCCGGCGAGACCCAGCTGGGCAAGAAGGAGTCCGTGAAGGACACGGCCCGCGCGCTCGGGCGCATGTACGACGGCATCGAGTTCCGTGGGTTTGCCCACGCCGACGTGGAGAAGCTGGCCGAGTTCGCGGGTGTTCCGGTGTGGAACGGTCTCACCAACGAGTGGCACCCGACGCAGTTGCTCGCGGACGTCATGACAATCCTCGACCACACCGCGAAGCCGATAGAACAGGTCGTCCTCTCCTACGTGGGCGACGCGCGCAACAACACGGCGAACTCGATACTGGTGGTAGCGGCGCTGCTCGGCATGGAGATCCGGATCGGCGCCCCGGGCGTGCTGCAGCCGTCCGACGACGTCCAGAAGCTCGCCAGGTCCTTGGCGGAGCACTCGAACGCCCGGATCACCATCACCGAGAGCGCGAGCGAAGCCGTCACCGGCGCCGACTTCATCTACACCGACGTGTGGCTGTCGATGGGCGAGCCCGAAGAGGCGTGGGGGTCGCGCATCGAGCAGTTGCTGGCGTACCAGGTGAACGCGGCATTGCTCGAGTCCAGTAGGAATCCCGACGTCAAGTTCCTGCACTGCCTGCCGGCCCTGCACAACTGCGAGACCGAGATCGGCGACGAGCTCGCGAAGATCTACGGGGTCAGCGCGCTCGAAGTGACCGACGAGGTCTTCGAGTCTCCGGCGTCGATCGTGTTCGATCAGGCGGAGAATCGCCTGCACACCATCAAGGCCATCATGGTCGCGACGCTGGCCGGAGGTTGAGATCCTGATCGTCGTCGCCCTCGGCGGCAATGCCTTGCTGCAGCGCGGCGAGAGGCCGGCGGCGGAGATCCAGGAGCACCACGTTCTCGACGCGGTCGCGCATCTGGTCAGAGTCGCCGAAGGCAACACGCTGATCGTCACCCACGGGAATGGTCCCCAGGTCGGCATGCTCGCGGTCGAGAGCGCCAGCGATCCCGTGCTCGATCACCCCTTCCCGTTCGACGCGCTCGGGGCCCAGACCCAGGGGATGATCGGCTACTGGTTGGCCCAGGCGTTGGCCAACGCGCTCCCCACCCGACGGGCGGTCGCACTCGTCACCCAGACGGTGGTCGACCTCAACGATCCGGCCTTTTCGAACCCCACCAAGTTCGTGGGACGGGGCTACGCGGCGGACGAGGCCCGCCCCACGGCGGGGACCGGGTGGACCATGAAGCAGGACGGACCGCTGTGGCGCCGCGTCGTGGCGTCGCCCGAGCCAATGGAAGTGGTGGAGATCGCGACGATCAAGGAGCTCGTGGCCTCGGGCACGATCGTGGTCTGCGCCGGAGGCGGGGGAGTACCCGTGGCGCGCGACGCGATGGGGAACCTTCACGGCGTCGAGGCGGTCATCGACAAGGACCTCGCCACGGCGGTGATCGCCCGCGACGTCAACGCGGACGCCATGCTGATCCTCACCGACGTGCCGGCCGTGCTCGCCGGCTACGGAACCGTGAGCGAGCACCCGATCCATTCGGCGACCGTCAGTGAACTGCGCGCCCTGAGTTTTCCCGCCGGGTCCATGGGCCCGAAAGTGGAAGCCGCCTGCCGGTTCGTGGAGGCCACCGGAGGGCGATCGGCCATTGGATCCTTCGACGACTCGCTCGAACTCCTTCACGGCACGGCGGGCACGACGGTCGTCGCCTCCAGAGTTCCGTAGGGACCGAGCGAGTAAGTTCTAGGCCATGTCCGAGTTCAGCAACGAGAGCGTCATCGCCATCGAAACCACGCTTAACGAGGTGGACCGCGCTCTCGAGCGCCTGCGGGTCGGCACCTATCGCGCCTGCCAGGTCTGCGCCACGCCCATCTCTGACGCCGACCTCATCGCCAATCCGCTGCTGTCGAACTGTCCGGCCCATCCGGAACTCGCGTAGTCGCTGCGCTTGAAAGCAGAAGACCCGGTGGCCTGAGCCACCGGGTCTTCTGCTGTGGGACGTCGCTTACTTCTTGGTCGCCCAGAAGAGTTCGGCGATCGCGTCGATCTCGCTGAGGAGACGGTCGGCGACGGTGACGTCGTTGGACTTCTTCGCGTCGCCGGCGGTCTTGGTGGCCATCCAGAAGAGGTCGTGCAGGTTGGGGAACTCCTTCAGGTGGTCGACCTTGAAGTAGTCGGTCCACAGGACCCACAGGTGGTGCTTGACGAGGTCGCAGCGCTCTTCCTTGATGATGGTGGCGCGGACCTTGAAGTCGGCGTCCTCCGACGCGTTGTACTTCTCCATGCAGGCCTTCACCGACTGGGCTTCGATCCTCGCCTGGGCGGGGTCGTACACGCCACAGGGCAGGTCGCAGTGGGCCGACACCACGAGCGGGGTGGTGCTCGCGTCGAGTGCTTTGTTGATACGGGAAAGAAGCGTCATGGCTTCGCCTTTCGATTGTCGCGGCCAACGAGGACGCTGACCAGTTCTTCAAATAGAAGGTTAGCCAGACCGCTCGTCTATCGTTCATTTTTGTGTCCCGGATCGTGGAGTTCCTCTTTCGTCGAGTCGCCGTCGACGGTCAGTCGATGATGCCGACGTACCTGCCGGGTGAACGCCTCACGGCCATCCGCCGGTGGCGGCCGGTGCGCGTCGGCGACGTGGTCGTCGTGCGCGACCCGAGGGATCCCGGTCGCTGGCTCTTGAAGCGATGCGTCGGGCGCAAAGGGAGCCAGCTCGACCTTCGCGGCGACAACGCCGGCGTTTCGACCGACTCGCGGGACTTCGGACTGGTCCCGAGCCGCGACGTCGTGTGGATCGTGCCGAGAAGCCAAGCCTGACAAGGGAATATCCGCCCCTGACGGAATGATGACTCGACCGGTAGGCTTTGCGCATGTCCCGTCTCAGCGTCCTGTCGTATCACACGTCGCCCCTGGCCCAGCCGGGCACCGGCGACGGTGGCGGCATGAACGTCTACGTCCGCGAACTCTCGAGCGCGTTGGCCCGGTTCGGTCACGAAGTCGACGTCTATACCCGGCGCGACAGTCCTCAGCTGCGCGACATCGAGCAGGTCGAACCGGGTTTTCGGGTCCACCACGTCACTGCCGGCCCCCCGGTCCCGCTCGAGCGCGAGGCGTTGGCGGACCACATCGGAGAGTTCACCGACGGGGTCGCGGCGTCGTTTCGAAGTTCCGGCAAGCCCGACGCGATCCACGCGAACTACTGGCTGAGCGGACTCGCCGGCCACCGGTTGAAGCACGAGATGAACATTCCTCTGATCATGACGTTCCACACGCTGGAACGGGTGAAGGCCGACCACTTCGAGGCCGAGTCCGAGGAACGCGCGCTGCAGGAGGCCGCGATCTTCGCCTGCGCCGACGCGGTCCTCGCCAGCTGCGAGGTGGAGGCCGAGCAGTTCGTCCGTTTCTACAACGCCGATCCGGCGCGGGTGCACATCGTGCCCCTCGGCGTCGAGCACGCGTTCTTCGCTCCGGGATACCGTCCGCAGGCCCGCCGGGCCCTCGGGCTCGACGCCGACCAGACGCTGCTTTTGTTCGTCGGACGCCTCCAAGCCCTGAAGGGCGTGGACCTCGCCCTCGAGACGCTGATCGAGCTTCGCGCCCGAGGCCGAAACGCCATGCTGGCGATCATCGGCGGGCCGTCGGGCGCCGACGGAAGAGAGACCCTCGCGAAGCTCCACGAGCGCGTCGCCGAGGCGGGCGTCATCGAGCACGTGAGCTTCGTCGCGCCGCAGGCCCATCAACTGCTTTCGTCGTGGATGCGGGCGGCCGACGTGACCCTCGTGCCGTCGCGTTCGGAGAGTTTCGGGCTGGTGGCGCTGGAGTCTTCCGCGTGCGGCACGCCGGTCGTCGCTAGCGAGGTCGGGGGACTGATCACGTTGATCGAGCCCGGCGTCAACGGATTCCTGGTCTCGCAACGTGACCCGAGCGCCTGGGCTGACGCCGTCGAGGTGGCGACCAATCCCGAGACGACCACCGCGATGTCCAACAGCGCCGTCCTGCTCGCGCGCCGGTACACCTGGCGCTCGGCCGCGGAGTCGCTCGCGAGCCTCACCGAGCAGCTGAGCCTCTCGGGCCTCGTGCGCTGCTAGATGTCGGCTCCGATCGGCGAAGAGGATGCGGCGCTTCGTCTGGACGAGATCGTGCGAGAATGGGAAGCCCAGTGGCGGGCGAGCGGGCTGGTCGGAGAGGTGGAGCACGCGCCCCACAGCGATGACCGCGGCCACTTCCATTGGATGATTCGTCTTCGCGGCGACGAGAAGGACGTCATCGCGCTCTGGCTGACGCTGCGCCAACGCACCGTGCACTTCGAATCCCAGATCATGCCCGCCCCCGAGGAGAACCGCGAGGCCCTCTACCGGTATCTGCTTGTGAAGAACGCCGACCTGCGCGACCTGCACCTCGCCATTGGGCCAGAGGACGGCGTCTATCTGGTCGCGCAGCTTCCCATCGCCGACGTCACCCTCGAGCGACTGGACGAACTCGTCGGGGCGACGGTGCACTACGTCGACGAGATCTTTCCGACCGCCATGTCGATGGGGCTGGGTACGCTGTATCGGCGCCGCCCCAGGAGAGAGTGAGAGCCACGCTGTAGCCTTGAAATATGGCTTTTGAACTAATCATCGTCGGCGGCGGGCACATGGGATCGGCGCTCGCCGAAGGACTGGTCAGCGCTTCGTGGTGTACGCCCGAGCAGCTCGCCGTCATCGAAAGCTCGGTGGAACAGCGCGAGTCGCTGAAAGCCCGCCTGCCCGGCGTCACGATTCTCGCCTCGCTCGAGCTCGAGCACGTGGGCGATACCACGGGCGCCGTCCTTTGCGTGAAGCCCATTCACGCGGAGTCCGCGGCGCGAGTCTGCGGCATCGCCGGGGTTCGGCGACTTCTGTCGGTGGTGGCGGGGCTCTCGACGGCCCGCATCGAAGCGGTCTTCCCCGGTCCGATCGCGGTGATCCGCTCGATGCCCAATACCCCGGTGCTCGTGCGCAAGGGCGTCAGCGCCATTGCGGGCGGAGCGCACGTCACGAAGGACGACCTCGACTGGGCCGAGTCGATCCTCGGAGCGGTCGGCACGGTCGTGCGGGTGACCGAAGTGAACCTCGACGCGGTGTCGGGGCTTTCCGGCGCGATGCCGGCGTACCTGTACCTCGTCGTCGAATCGCTCATCGAAGCCGGCGTCCACCAGGGGCTCTCGCGCGACGTGTCGCGTCAGTTGGTCGTGGGGACCTTCGAGGGATCGGCGGCGCTCTTGGCGGCGACGGGCGAGTCACCCGAGGAGCTTCGCTCCCAGGTGACCTCTCCCGGCGGGGTCACCGCGGCGGGGCTTCGCATGCTCGAAGGGCGAGCGGTGCGAGCCGCATTCTTGGAAGCTGTCGCCTCGGCCGCCGAGCGAAGCCGTCAGTTGGGCCGTTAAGGGCCGCTAGTAACGTTGAGCAATGGCCGTCACCACACGTCTCAGAGCGAGGAAACTGTCCGAACCGACCATCGCACGCCTGCCGGTCTACCAACGCATTGCTGAAGGCTGGCGGCGCCGGGGGCTCACGCGGATCGATTCCCAGCAGATCGGCGAGCTCGCTGGCGTCACCGCGACGACCGTGCGCCGTGACCTCGCGGGACTCGGCTCCTTTGGAACGCGCGGCGCCGGGTACGACGTCAATGTGCTCAATGAACGAATCGGCGAAGCCCTCGGACACGACCGCAAATACGACGTGGCCGTCGTGGGCATCGGCAACCTGGGCCGGGCGCTCGTCAACTCCTCCAACTTCCTGATCCGCGGCGCCCAGCTCGCGGATGTCTACGACAACGACCCCGAGGTCATCGGCACCGAGGTGGCGGGTCACCTCGTCAAGCCCTTGAACGGGCCCATCGCGAAGGCGACCGTCGGGGTCATCTGCGTGCCCGCGGTAGCGGCCCAGGAGGTCGCGGATCGGCTGGTGAGCGCCGATATCCACGCCCTGCTGAACTTCGCCCAGCAGGTGATAACGGTGCCGCTCGGCACGGCGGTGCACTACGTGGACTTCTCCATCGAGCTGCAGATCCTGATGTACCACCTCAACAACGGCACGGGACCGCTCGGCGGGGGCCTGCTGCACTCGCTCGGCATCGCCACGGCGAACCCCCTGCGGGCCACCTAGCATGGCCTTCATTGTGGAGACTCCGTGGCACTGATTTCGGTTGGCATCGACCACGAACACGCATCGCTCGACTTGCTCGAGCGCGTCACCGTCCTCGAGCACGAGTGGAACAAGGTCCTTCGCACGCTGCTGAGCCAGCGCAACATCCACGAGGCGGTCTTCGTCTCGACGTGCCTGCGCACCGAAGTCGTCGCCGTGATCGACCGCTTCCACGGGGCCATCGAGGAGATCACGACGACGCTCTCCGACGCGACCGGCCTTGACGCTGGCGAGTTCGAAGACAAGCTGACGGTCCACTTCGACCGGGGGGTGGCAAACCATCTGTTCAGCGTCGCCGCCGGCCTGAAGTCCGTCGTCCCCGGCGAGTTCGAGATCCTCGGCCAACTTCGCCGCGCGCTCGAGCTCGCCTCCGAGGAGCACACTGCCGGAGCGGAGCTGACCGATCTGTTCCAGCGGGCCCTCACCGCGGGGAGGCGCGTACGCGCTGAAACGGGAATCGCTCGGGGAACGACGAGCTTCGCCCAGGCCTCGGTCGCCATGGCGCTCGAGGAACTGGGCGAGGAGATGCACGGCGCCGACGTCGTCGTCGTCGGCGCGGGACAGCTCGCCGCCGGTGTCGCGAAGAGCCTGCTGGGCTCGGCGGATCAGATCGCGACCGTCACCATCTGCAATCGAACGATTGAAAAGGCGCAGTCGCTGCGCGATGAGATTGGCGACACCCGCGTGCTCGCGAGCGGCCTCGACGACATCGAAGCCAGGCTCCGCCTCGCGCGGCTCGCCATCATCTGTGTCGAAACCACGACGCCGGTCATCACGCGTGCGCACCTCGAGGGCTCCGCGCACCCGCTTCTGCTCGTCGACCTCGGGGTCCCCAGGGCCGTCGCGGTGGACGTCGAGGAACTGGGTCACGTGCGTCGCGTCGACATCGGCGACCTGCACCTGCGCATCGAGCAGGTGCTCGGCGAGCGTCACGGGGCGGCCGACGAGGCCCGCGCCATTGTCGAGCACGACGTCGAGAAGTACCTCCACGACCAGCGCGCGCGCGGCGCCGCCGCCATTGTGAGCGAACTGCGCGAGTACTTCGACGACATCGTTGACACCGAGCTGCATCGTCGCGAGGGCGACCTTTCCGATCTCAGCGAAGAACAGCAGGAGAGGGTCCGCTCGCTCATCCGCTCGGTCGTCGCGAAGATCGCCCACCGCCCCACCGTGGCATTGAAGGAGTCGGCCGGCACCGATCAGGGCATTCGACTCAACGAGGCCACCCGCTCGCTCTTTGACCTATGAGCGCGGTTCGCCTCGCGACGCGCCGCTCGCCGCTCGCGCTTCTGCAGGCCGAACTCGTCCGCTCGAACCTGGAGCGCCACGGCGTGCAGACCGAACTGGTCCTCATCGAGACGAGCGGCGACCGCTCACTCGACGTTCCGCTCTCGGTACTCGGCGGGCAAGGGGTCTTCGCGGTGGAGATTCAACGAGCGCTTCTTCGAGGCGAAGCCGACGTGGCGGTGCACAGCGCCAAGGATCTGCCCAGTCAGTGCCCCGACGGCCTCGAGATCGTCTGTGTCCCCGAACGTCGCGACCCGGTTGACGTGCTCGTCGGGCGCTCGCTCGCGGGGCTCGGTCCGGGAGCGACCGTGGCAACGGGCTCGCCTCGCCGGCGCGCCTTACTGCTCGAACGTCGACCCGACCTCCAAGTGGTCGAGCTGCGGGGCAACATGGCCACGCGCCTCGCCACGCCCGGCACGGGGGGCGTCGACGCGATCGTCGCGGCGGCGGCGGCCCTGGAACGGCTGGGCCAGAGCGAGCTCATCGCCGAGCGCCTCGATCCCACGTGGTTCGTGCCCCAGGTGGGCCAGGGAGCCCTCGCGCTCGAAGCGCGAAGCGACGACGTGGCGACCCTGGCGCTGCTCGCGAAAATCAACAATGATGAGGCCATGACCGCCCTCGTGACCGAACGAGCCTTCCTCGCCGAGCTCGGCACGGGGTGCTCGATTCCCGCGGGGGCCTACGCGCGCCTCGTCGGCGACGTCATCCACGTGCACGGCGCGATGATCGGCGTGGACGGATCGAGGAGCGTACGCGCTTCGCTGAGCGGAGGGCCGCCCTCGCAGTTGGGCCAGGAGCTCGCGATCACGCTTCGCGATGAACTGGGCGGCGCGTTGCTTCCGGGCTGGGACCGCCTCTAACCGTGAAGGTCGTTCTCACCCGAGAGACCGGTCACAACGAAATGCTCCGCCCGCTCGTCCCCGCCGGCGCCGACGTCGTCGAGGTTCCGCTCACCACGACCGGCTACTTCTCGGTCGATCACGTCGACGAGGAGTTGAGGGCGAATCATGACTACGGCAAGTTCCGCGCGCTCGTCGTCACCAGCCCGCGCAGCAAGGAGTACCTGGGCGTCGCGCGTGGCGCCCTCGCACCCAACGCGCAGGTCTACTCGGTGGGCAGGGCAACCACCCGGGTGCTCGTAAATGAGGGCATCACCGTCACGGCGGAGTCCGAAGGGTCCGCGGCGGAGCTGGGCGACGTCATTGGTCGTGGTCCCGTCCTGCTGCTCGGCGCGGGCGTCATTCGCGACGAGTTGCCCGAGGCGCTGCATAAACATGGCCTAAGAATCGCACACGTCGCGTGCTACGAAACCCTCCCGGTCGAGCTCGACCCTGAAGCCATGGCGACGCTTCGACACGCCGACGCCGTCTTCATTGGCGCGCCGTCGGCGTGGCACGTGGCTCAAGAATTCATTGCCCCCTCGACGTGGGTGGTCGTGCCCGGCCTCACCACCGGCGCGCAAGTGCGCGCGACCCACGAGCGCGTCATCGAGGGCTGGGAGCCCTCGCTTCGCGACATCCTTGCGACCCTCGAGGACTGATCCGCCCGAAAAGAGTTGGGGAGCGGGTAATAGGCTGGCGATGTGTTTCCCGCTGAACGACCACGTCGACTCCGTCGAACGCCCGCACTGCGTCGCCTCGTAGCCGAGACGACCCTGTCGCCGGTTGACTTCGTCGCCCCGCTCTTCGTCGCCGAAGGGCGCGACGAGCCCCGCGCCATCAACGCGCTGCCCGGACATTTCCAGCACACGCTCTCCTCGCTGCACGAGGAGGTCCGCGCGCTTCACGCCGCGGGCGTCGGCGGCGTCATCCTCTTCGGCGTTCCCGAGGAGAAGGACGAATTCGGAAGCGGGGCCTGGGACCCGCGGGGCATCGCCCAAGTGGCGCTTCGGTCGCTGCGCGACGAGTTCGGCGACGATTTGGTGGTCATGGCCGACCTCTGCCTCGACGAGTACACGAGCCACGGACACTGCGGGGTGCTTCGAAGCGACGGCACCGTCGACAACGACGCCACGCTCGAGCTCTACGGGCGCACCGCGGTCGCCCAGGCCGAAGCCGGGGCCGCCGTCGTCGCCCCGAGCGGGATGATGGACGGACAGGTCGGCGCCATCCGCGCGGCGCTCGACGATGCCGGTTTCGAGGAGACCATCATCATGGCCTACGCCGCCAAGTACGCGAGCGGCCTCTACGGGCCGTTCCGCGAGGCGGTGGGCGTGGAGATCGCGAACGGTGGCGACCGCCGCGGCTACCAGCAGGACTCGCGCAATCGCCGTGAGGCTCTTCGAGAGGCGCGCGCCGATGTCGAGCAGGGCGCGGACATCGTGATGGTGAAGCCGGCCATGACCTACCTCGACATCGTGAGCGACCTTCGAGCCGAGCTCGACGTGCCGCTGTGCGCCTACCACGTGAGTGGCGAGTACGCCATGATCAAGGCGGCCGGCGCGAACGGTTGGATCGACGAGAAGGCCGTCGCCATCGAGCAGCTGACCGCCGTGCGCCGCGCGGGGGCGGATTTCGTGCTGACGTACTTCGCCCGCGAGATCGCCGAGGAGCTCGGACGTTGACGAATCTGAATCAGGCGTGGTTCGACCGCGCGCTACGCGTCATTCCCGGTGGCGTCGACTCCCCGGTGCGTTCGTTCCGCTCGGTGGGTGGGACCCCCTACACCGTCGTGCGTGGAAAAGGCGCCTACGTGGAGGACGTCGAGGGCACCCGTTACCTCGACTACGTCCAGTCCTACGGCGCGTCGCTGCTCGGCCACGCGCACCCCGACGTCGTCGAGGTGCTGCGCCACGCCGTGGGGGAGGGAACCACGTTCGGCGCTCCCACCCCGGGCGAGGTGCTGCTCGCCGAAGCCATCACGTCGCGGGTCTCGGGGCTCGACCAGATCCGCCTCGTCTCCTCGGGTACCGAAGCGGTCATGAGCGCCGTGCGCCTGGCCCGAGGGGCTACCGGGCGCGACAAGATCGTGAAGTTCGACGGCTGCTACCACGGGCACTCCGACGCGTTGCTCGTCGCCGGCGGCAGTGGCGTCGCCCAACTGGGCCTGCCCGGCTCCGCGGGCGTCACCGCGGGCGCGGTCGGTGACACCATCGTCGCGCCCTACAACGCGGTGCCGACCCTTGACGACTCGATCGCGGCCGTGCTCGTGGAGCCGGTCGCCGCGAACATGAACCTGGTCGCGCCGTTGCCGGGCTTCCTGCAGGGGCTTCGCGACGAGTGCGAACGCGTGGGCGCGCTGCTGATCTTCGACGAGGTGATCACCGGGTTCCGCCTCAGCTACGGCGGAGCCGAGGAGTTCTTCGGCGTCACCCCCGACCTCTGGTGCTTCGGCAAGGTGATCGGCGGCGGGCTTCCGGTCGGGGCCTTCGGGGGATCGAGCAAAGTCCTCTCATCGCTGGCCCCGCTCGGGCCGGTCTACCAGGCGGGCACGCTTTCGGGCAACCCCCTCGCGACCGCCGCGGGCGTGAAGGTGCTCAGTACGGTCACCCGCGACGACTACCTGACGCTCGTCAACCGGGTGGAGCAGTTCGCGACCGGGCTCAAGGACGCGATCGAGTCCGCGGGGCTGTTCGCGCTCACCCCGACGCAGGGTCCGCTGCTCGGGCTGTACCTCTCGCGCGAAGAGACGACCGCGCCGACGAACTTCGCCGAGGCGAAGGTGCTCTGCGAAAACGGCCTCTACCGGCCGTTCTTCCACGCCATGCTCGAGCGCGGCGTGGCGCTGGCGCCTGGCGCGTACGAGATCCTCTTCGTCTCGATGGCGCACAGCGACGACGACTTCACCCAGACCATCGAATGCGCGGCGCGGGCCGCGAAGGTGGCGGCGGACGCATGACCACGTTTCGCAGCGAAGGCTGGGCGGTGCGGCCCAGTTTCGTGCCCCACGGCGCGACGGCGCCGGTCACCCTGCTCGGCGACGAGCACGGACTTACGCAGCTGTCGGGAAACCCGCCGGTGGCGTGGCAGAGCCCGTGGAGTGAGCTGTCCTCGATCCAGCTGCTGCGCGTCGCGAGGGGCATGGCGCTCGTCGCCACCATCGACGGCGTGCGCTACTGCTGGCGCACGAACAACCGGCGCGACTACGACGTCGTCGCCGAGGTCGTAGTCGAGCACGGCGGCAAGGTGATCCGTCGAAAGCGCCGCGCCGGCGTCATCGCGGTCGCGGCGGTGGTGCTCGTCGCCTCGCTCGCCGGAAGCATCGGGGCCTTCTTCTCGGGATCGTCGAAGGACCAGGAGCTCACCGACGCGAAGGCCGTCAACCTCACGCAGCGGGACTTCCCGTCGGGCTGGTACACGACCAACGGATCGTTCCTCGAGTACCTCTTTCCCCCTGCGAAGGACGTCATCACGTCGACATCGACGACCGCCCCGAAGGCGAACTCCGCCTGGACCCAGGTGTCGGCGCAGTTCCAGAGTTGCCTCGGGGTGTCTGCGAGGAAGGACCGCGTCTTCGGCGAAGCCGGCCAGCAACCCGACTACCAGGTATCGTCGCGGATCTTCGGCTCGCAGACCGACGGCGGGATCGAGGTCGCGGACCTCACCCAGTACTACCGCACCACGACCATGGTGAAGAAGGACACCGCCGAGATGTCGATGAAGAAGTTCGGCGGATGCCTCGTGGCGTCGAACGCCGCGCTCATTCTCTCGCAGTACAAGAGCAACGTCCCGTCGGTGCCAGCGGGGACCGACTGGAAGCCGCTCACGTTCGTGCACGGCTGGGCCCGCGGCGGGATCACCACGTTGAGCGAACCGGGGGTTACCGCAACCCTGCACCTGGTCACGGTCGTCGCCACGGCCGGGCACTACGAGGTGACGTTCGCCGCGCTCGTCGAGAAGTGGCCCGAGACGAAGTCGCTGATCGCGGGCCTCGTGAACACGCTGAAGTCGCGCATCACTGCGGGCAACTCGGCCGCCGTCTAGAGCCTCAGGAGTTCAGCTTCGTCGAGTGGCGCTGGCTGCGGTGGTGGCTTCGCCCGAACCCGATGAACGCGCTCACGCTGACCACGATGTAGACCAGCCAGACGATCCCCTGCATCACGGTGGGATGGTCCGCGTAGCCCACGAGCGAGTGCAGGACGTCGCCCACGCTCGAGGACTCGGTGACGGCGTTGCTGGTGTTCCACATCACGTGGGTGCCGATCGAGAGCCAGCCCAGCTGCTGCATGTTCTCGACGGCGTCCGCGAGCAGGCCCGCGGCGAAGAACATCAGCACGATCCCGAGCACGCGGAAGAAGATCTTGAGATTCAACTTCGTCCCCATCTTGTACATCGCGAACGCGAGGGCGAGCGCGACGATGAGGCCGAGCGCGGCGCCGAGCAGCAGCAGGTTCCCGTGCACCGGCGTCGCCGCCTGGCGCGAGCTCGCGAAGACGATCGCGAGGGTGAAGACCATCGTCTCGAGCCCCTCGCGTCCGACCGCCTGGAACGCCAGCACGCCGAGACCGAAGCGGGTGCCCTTGCTGAGGGCCACGTCGCTGCGCTCCTGGAGCTCCTTCGCCATGGTGTGGGCGTGCTTGTGCATCCAGAAGGTCATCCAGGTGAGAAAGCCCGCCGCGATGACGTAGGTCGCGGTCTCGAAGTAGGTCTGGATGTTCGAGCCGTCGTACTGCTTGATGAGGAAGTACGCGCCCACGCCGCCGAAGAGGACCAGCACGAACGCGGCGCCCACCCCGACAAAGACGTCGCGGAAGTGCTCGCGCTTGTTGATCCGGCTGAGGTACGACAGCAGGATCGCGACGATCATCGACGCCTCGATGCCCTCGCGCAGGAAAATCACGAAGGTTGGTATCACCTGGTCACCATGTTGGCGCAGTGGTCAAACATCACGGGTTCAGGCTAACGGGCAGGCCGGTCAGGGTCGCCCGGCATGATCGTCGTCCCGCTCAACTCAGTCATCGGACGCGCTGTCGCCGAGCAGCAGCGCGTAGGCCCGCTCGGGGATCACGTCGGCGAGGCGCACGAGGGCGCGGTAACCGATCTCCGCGGGACCCTTCTGGTCGTTGCTCATGAGGTTGGACATTATCGCGAGCAGCTCCTTCATCAGGGGCTCGATGCGCAGGCCCAGCCCGACGCAGGCGGACATGATCCTCGGCTCGGAGATAACCCGCACGAAGGCCCTCGCGACCTTGTAGTAGTCGCCGTAGGCCTCTTCGAGCCGGACCTCGTAGAGCGCGAGCGCCGTCGGGTCGTTGGCCAGCAGCGCCTCGCCGAGCACGCCCGCTGCGAGGCGGCCCGATTCGTAGGCGTAGGCGATGCCTTCGCCGTTGAAGGGGTTGACCGTTGCGGTGGCGTCGCCGATCGTGAGGGTGTTCGCCCCGACCCGCGGTCCGATGGCGAGGCCCATGGGGAGTCGACCCCCGGTCGCGGGACCGCAGCACGTCTCGTCGTTGAGGCCCCAGGCGTCCGCGGTCTGGGCGACGAAGTACTCCTGCAGCTTCGTGGTGTTCACGCCCTTCCAGGCCCCTCCGGTCGAGAGCAGTCCGACGCCCACGTTGACCCGTCCGTCGCCGAGGGGGAAGATCCAGCCGTAACCGGGCACGACCTCGCCCTTCGAGTCTCGGATGTCGAGGTGCGAGTCGATCCACGGCTCGGCGTGTCGCTCGCTCGTGTAGTAGCCGCGAAGCGCCATGCCCATGGGCCATGAGCGCTTGCGCGTGGTGCCGAGCTCGCGCCCGATGCGCGAGTTCTGGCCGTCGCCGACGACCACGAAGCGTGCGCGGATCTCGGCGGTGGTGCCGGTCTCCTTTTCCTTCACGATGACGCCCTGGGCGCCTTTCAAGGCGCCTTCGCCGCCCGGGGTGGGCTCGAGCAGCGCGACGACCTCGACGCCGTTCAACAGCACGGCGCCGTCTTGCTCGGCCCGCTCGGCCACCAGTCCGTCCAGGTTGAAGCGGGTGATGGTGTAGCCGTAGTTGGGAAAGATCGGGTGATCGGGCCAGTTCATCTCGAGCGAGGCGCCGAAGCCGAAGGCGCGAAGACCGTTGTAGCGGTGGCCGTTCGCCGCCACCTCAGGCTCGAGGCCCATCTGCTGGAGCTGGTAGACCGAGCGCGGGGTGAGCCCATCGCCGCAGGTCTTTTCGCGAGGGAACTGTTTCTTCTCGATCAGGCAGACCGACCAGCCCGCCCGGCTGAGCCAGTACGCGCACGCCGAGCCCGAGGGGCCGGCGCCGACAATGACGACGTCAAAGAGAGTTGGCTTGGAAACAGTTTCGCCGAGTCGTGTCACTTGACAAGCCTATGTCGTTGGTCCCTAGGGTCATCTCAGTTCACTGCCTTCGGCGTCTGATAGAAATGATGGACGTGGACCAGTACTTACCAATACTGGGGCTCCTGATTCTCGGGGTGCTGTTCGCATCGGGGTCGCTCGTGATGTCAGCTTGGCTGGCACCGCACAAGCGACCGACTGACGCGAAACTTGCTCCCTACGAGTGCGGGATTGTCCCCGAATACGAACCGCCTCAGCGCTTCCCCGTTCGCTTCTATCTGGTCGCCATGATCTTCGTGATCTTCGACATCGAAGTCGTCTTCATGTACCCGTTCGCCGTGGTCTTTCGCCAGCTGGGCCTCTTCGGCCTCATCGAAGTCGTCGCGTTCTCCCTCACCGTCTTTGGCGCGCTGCTCTTCCTCGTCAGCGAGGGCGCCCTGTCGTGGGGCCCCGTGAAGCACCTGACCCCGGGCATGCCCTCGCGCACGAGCTCTTCGACCATCGTGCGCATCGGCGCCGACTCCGAACAGGCGGCCTAGCCAATGGCTCTCGAGGATCTCCAGCACAACTTCCTGACGGGCCAGCTCGAGGACCTCGTGAGGTGGGCGCGCCGCGCCTCGGTGTGGCCGGCCTCCTTCGGCCTCGCGTGCTGCGCCATCGAGATGATGGCCGCCGGCGGCGCCGACTTCGACCTCGCCCGCTACGGCATGGAGGTCTTTCGCAACTCACCGCGCCAGGCCGACCTCATGATCGTCGCCGGACGGGTCTCCCAGAAGATGGCCCCGGTGCTTCGCCAGGTCTACGACCAGATGATGGAGCCCAAGTGGGTCATCTCGATGGGCGTCTGCGCCTCGACGGGCGGGCTGTTCAACAACTACGCGATCGTCCAGGGCGTCGACCAGATCGTCCCCGTCGACGTCTACGCGCCGGGCTGTCCGCCGAGCCCCGAGACCCTGATGCACGCGATCCTCACCCTCCACGAGCAGATCCGCACCGGCGAGATCATGAAGCGCCGCAGCGAGGGCCGACCAACGCACGTTGAGGACGCGCAGAACCTCTGGACTCCCGAGGTGCCTGTCGCAGTGAGGGTGGGAACGCCGAAGTGATGTCCCTTTCTCCGTTGGCCCCCCCAGGCGTAGTGACCAGCGATGGTCTCGCCGCCGACTTGCTCTGCTTCCCGACGCGCGAGCAGTACTTCGCCCTCGTCGAATCGTTCAAGAACGACGGTTTCGAGATGTGCGTGGACGTGACCGCGGTCGACTACCTCGAGCACTTCGACCGTCCGCTGCCCGACGAGGTGGTCGCGACCCGTTTCGAGGTCGTGACCAACCTGCTCAGCCTCTCGAAGAAGCGCCGCGTGCGCATCCGCGTGCAGGCGGGCAACGAGGAGCCCGAGGTCGACTCGCTCTTCGCCCTCTACCCCGGCACCGAGGCCCTCGAACGCGAGGTCTTCGACATGTACGGCATCATCTTCACGAACCACCCCGACCTCACGCGCATCCTGATGCCCGAGGACTGGGAGGGCCACCCCCTTCGCAAGGACTACGGAGCGGCGCGCGTGCCCGTCCAGTTCAAGGAAGCGCCGGGTCCCCGGTGATCGATCCCACCGTTCGCGCCGCGGAGCGCGTCGAGCTCCTCGCCGCCGAGACCTCGGAGGGCGCGCAGGAACTGAAGCGCCGCGCCGACACCCGGTCCGACGAGCTCGGTCGCGAGGTCGGAGCGGTGCTGCGCGTCCAGGGCCTCAACGTCGACCTCAACTCGGTCGACTACGACCGCCGCGACGACGAGACCATGATCATCAACATGGGTCCGTCGCACCCGTCGACCCACGGCGTGCTGCGCCTGATGCTCGAGCTCGACGGCGAGTTCGTCCTTCGCACCAAGCCCGTGATCGGCTACCTGCACACCGGCATGGAGAAGACCGCCGAGGAACTGAGCTACGTCCAGGGCGCCACGAACGTGACGCGCATGGACTACCTCTCGCCGGTCATCAACGAGCTCTCGTACTCGATGGCCGTCGAGAAGCTGCTCGGCATCGAGGTGCCCGAGCGCGCGGTGTGGATCCGCATGATGATGAGCGAGCTCAACCGCATCTCCTCGCACCTGGTGTGGATGGCGACCAACGGCATGGACCTCGGCTCGACGTCGATGATGATCTACGGGCTGCGCGAACGCGAGCTGATCCTCGCCTTCTTCGAGAAGACGGCCGGTCTTCGCATGAACCTGAACTACGTGCGCCCCGGCGGCGTGGCGGCGGACCTGCCCGACGGCTGGCAGGACGACATCCAGGTCATCTGCGACACGATCTACGAGCGCAGCTTCGAGTACGACCAGCTCCTCACGGGCCAGCCCATCTTCCGCCAGCGCCTCATCGGCGTCGCCCCGATCACCGCCGAGGAGGCCTTGGCCTTGAGCCTCACCGGGCCCCTGCTGCGCTCGACGGGCGTCGCGTGGGACCTGCGCCGCTCGATGCCGTATCTAGCCTACGACCAGGTGGAATTCGACGTCATCGTCGGCACCTACGGCGACAATTTCGACCGCTACGCCATCCGGCTCAACGAGATCCGCGAGTCGGTGCGGATCGTGCGCCAGTGCCTCGACATGATGCCGGGCGGCGACTACCGCAGCCAGGACCCGAAGGTCACCCCGCCGCCACGCGCGCGCATCGGCGAGTCGATGGAAGCGCTCATCCACCACTTCAAGCTGTTCACCGAGGGCTTCCACGTCCCGGTCGGCGAGGTCTACTCGGCGGTCGAATCGCCGCGCGGCGAGATCGGCTGCTACATCGTCTCCGATGGAGGACCCAAGCCGTACCGGCTGCACGTGCGCGGGCCGAGCTTCGTGAACCTGCAGGCCGTGTCCCTCCTGATGCGCGGGGGATCGATGTCCGACACGATCACCGTCATCTCCACCATCGACCCCGTCATGGGAGAAGTTGACCGATGAGCCACTTTCGAAGCGAAATTCACCAACGCGCCGAAGACCTCGTCGCCCTCTACCCGCGTCCACGCTCGGCGATGCTGCCCCTCCTGCACCTCGCCCAGGAGCAGGACGGTTACCTGAGCGACGAGGGCATCGCCGAGGTCGCCGAACTGACGGGCACGACGCCCGCCGACGTGCGCGGGACCGCGTCGTTCTACGACATGTTCCACCTCGAGCCGGTCGGCAAGTACGTCGTCGGCGTCTGCACGAACATCGCCTGCCTGCTGGCGGGCGGCGAGGAGTTCCTCGAGCACGCGTCGAAGAAGCTGGGTTGCTCGGTGGGTTCCACCTCCGAAGACGGCCTGTTCACGCTGGAAGAGACCGAGTGCCTCGCCGACTGCAATATCGCCCCGGTCGTGCAGGTGAACCACCGTTACGTGCGCACCACGACCCCCGAGACCTTCGACGCCATGATCGACGAGCTGCGCGACGGCAAGCTCGACCACGACGTGCCCTCGCACGGCACGCTGATCCGCGTGCGCCGAAGCGGTGGACTGCGCGCGTCGCGCCAGGAAGTCGCCGACCAGCGCATCGCCGCGAAGGCCGCCCGCGACCAACGAATCGAAAGCGAGGCGAAGTAGTGGCTACGCTCGACGCTCCGCGTATCGTCACCTCGCGCAAGGACTTCGCCGACTCCTTCACGCTCGCTCGCTACCTCGACACCGGGGGCTACGTCGCCTTGAAGAAGGCGCTCACCATGTTCCCCGAAGCGGTCGCCGCCGAAGTCGACGCCGCGTCGTTGCTCGGGCGCGGCGGCGCGGGATTTCCCGCGGGGCGCAAGTGGTCGATGCTTCGAAAGTCGCCCATCTCGTACCTCGTCGTGAACGGCGACGAGTCCGAGCCCGCCACCTTCAAGGACCACTACCTCGTCGAACGCGACCCGCACCAGCTGGTCGAAGGCGTGATCATCGCGGCGTACGCGCTCCAGGTCAACCAGGCCTTCATCTTCATGCGCGGTGAGTTCGCGCTCGGGCTCGAACGGGTCCAGCAGGCGCTCAACGACGCCTACGCGCACGGCGCCCTCGGATCCAAGATTTTCGGCTCGGACTTCTCGCTCGACGTCGTCGTGCACCCCGGAGCCGGCGCCTACATCTGCGGCGAGGAGACCGCGCTCATCGAGGCGCTCGAGGGCAAGCGCGGGTTCCCCCGCATCAAGCCCCCGTTCTTTCCGGCGGTCACCGGCCTCTACGGCGAGCCCACGGTCGTGAACAACGTCGAGACGATGTCGAACCTGCCGTGGATCGTCAACAACGGCGGCGCCGCGTTCGCGGCCCTCGGCGGGGGACGCTCCGCCGGCACGCGGCTCTTCGCCCTGGCGGGACGCGTGAAGAATCCCGGTGTCTACGAGATCGAGATGGTGAAGAACACCTTCCGCGACCTCATCTACGACCCCCGATTGGGCGGCGGCATCATCGACGACAAGCAGATCAAGGCCTTCATCCCCGGCGGCGTCTCCGCCCCGTGGTTCGGGCCCGAGCTCCTGGACCTGCCACTCGGCCAGGACGAAGTGGCGGGCGAGGGCTCGATGCTCGGTTCGGGATCGATCGTCGTGATGGACGAGACGAGCTGCGTGGTGCGCGCGGTCTGGCGGATCACGAAGTTCTTCTCGCGCGAATCGTGCGGCCAGTGCACGCCGTGCCGCGAGGGATCCGGCTGGATCGAGCGCGCGATGTACCGGCTCGAGCACGGCGGCGGACGGATGGAAGACATCGATCTGCTGCTGGACCTCTGCGACAACATCGCGCCCGGCCTCACCTGGCCGCCCCAGCAGACGACGATCTGCGTGCTCGGACCATCGATCCCGTCGTCGGTGCATTCGGCGATCCAAATGTTCCGCGACGATTTCGTGGCGCACGTTCAACACGGAGGGTGTCCCCATGAGTGACGTGACGCGCACATCGGTTCAGATCACGCTCGACGGGCGCGCCATCGAGGCGAAGCCGGGCGAGCTCCTGATCGAGGCCTGCGAGCGCGCCGGCACCTACATCCCGCGCTTCTGCTACCACCCGCGCATGGAGCCCGTCGGGGTGTGCCGCATGTGCCTCGTCGAGGTCGACAGCCCCCGCGGCGCCACGTTGCAGCCCGCCTGCTACCTGCGGGTGAGCGACGGCATGAACATCGTGACCGATTCCGAGAAGGTCAAGAAGGCCCAGGACGGCGTGCTCGAGTTCCTGCTCGCCAACCACCCCCTCGACTGCCCGGTCTGCGACAAGGGCGGCGAGTGCCCCCTGCAGGACCAGACGCTGGCGCACGGATCGGGCGAGACCCGCTTCATCGAGGAGAAGCGCCACTTCGTCAAGCCCGTCGAGATCGGCGAGCTCGTGCTCCTCGACCGCGAACGCTGCATCCAGTGCTCGCGCTGCACCCGTTTCGCGAGCGAAGTCGCGGGCGACGCCCAGATCGCCTTCGCCGGACGCGGCGACCTGATTGAGGTCGCGACGTCCCCCACGCAGCCCTTCGACTCGGTCTTCTCGGGCAACGTGGTCCAGATCTGCCCCGTCGGGGCGCTCACCGCGAAGCCCTATCGCTTCTCCGCTCGTCCGTGGGACCTCGAGCAGGTCGAGAGCACCTGCACGACGTGCGCGGTGGGATGCCGCGTCGCCGTGCAGTCGTCGGGCAACCGGCTCACCCGTGTCCTGGGCGTCGACAGCGACCCCGTGAACCACGGCTGGCTGTGCGACAAGGGACGCTTCACCCTCGAGTCGGTCGATGGGAACATCCTCTCGTTCGATCCGCTGAAGGCGACCACGCGCATCACCGAGCCCCTCATCCGGCGCAACGGCGAGCTCGTCCCAGTGAGCTGGGGCCGGGCCCTCGCCGAAGCCGCGTCGCTGCTCCGTGAAGCCTCGGCGACGCCCGGTGGCGTCGGCGCCATCGGCGGCGCGGCCCTTACGAACGAGGGCGCGTTCGCGTGGGAACGATTCGTGCGCGGCGTCCTCGGCAGCGACAGTATTGACGCGCAGTACGGCGACGGCCTCGACGCCGTGCTGCTGCAGGCGCTGCCCATGGCGACCATCGACGAGGCGGCCAGCGCCTGCACGGTCGTGACGCTGACGGGCGACCTGCGCGAGGAGCTGCCCATCCTCTTCCTGCGGCTGCGCGAGAGCGCCGTGAAGAAGTCGAACTCGATCGTCGAGTTCGCCTTTGGTCCGAGCGCCCTTCGCTCGCTCGCGCGCGTCTCGCTCGTCGTTCGCCCGGGTGAAGCCCACATCGTCGCCAAAGCCATCGCGAGCGGATCGGAAGTCCCCGTCGGCGTCGCCTTCGGCGAGGAAGAACTCGGCGAAGCCCGTCGCCTCATTGGCGAGAGCGGCGAGGGCGTGGTCTTCGTCGTCGGACGCCCCAACCTGGCCGAAGACGCCCGGGTAATGGAGACGGCGATCCGCACCCTCGCCGAGCGCTTCCCCGACGCCAAGTTCCTGCCGGCGCTTCGAAGGTCGAACGTGATGGGCGCCCTCGACATGGGGCTCAGCCCGAACCTTCGTCCCGGGCGCGGTTTCAACGCGATCAACGGGGGGCGCGACACGCTGAGCCAGCTCGAGGCCCTTCGCAAGGGCGACCAGTGGGCCGTGCTGCTCCTCGGCGGGTGCCTGCTCGGCAACGTCGCCGACCTGGAGGGTGCGCAGAAGGCGCTCGAGGCGGCCGACGTCGTGGTCGTCACCGGACACGGCGGCGCGACACTGGCCTACGCCAACGTCGTCCTGCCCGCCGCCATCCAGCACGAGCGAAGCGGCACCGTCACCAACATCGAAGGCCGCGTCTCCACCGTCTCGCCGAAGATCGTTCCTCCCGGTTCCGCGTGGCCCGACGTCGCGATCGCCGCCGAACTCGCCGAGGAGTTCGGCCAGAGCATCGGGCTCACGTCGGTCGAGGAGACTTCGCGGGCCATCGAAGAGACGACGGGTTACCCCGCGCTCTCGGTGATGAACGACGAGGTGTATGACGGCGTCGTCGTCGGACGCAACGTCACCCCATCGCCTCGGCGCACGCTCGACCCGATGGCCGTTCCCGGCATCCGTTCGGCGGACACCGTGGGCCTCGGTTCGCACACCGGCTCGACGGTCGTCACCAACGCCACCGGATCCGCGACGACCTCGAGCGCCACCTGGAGCGACGTTCGCGCGGGACGCGGACTCGACGTTCCCCTGGCCGACGCCTACGCGCTGCGCGTGGTGCTGAGCCGCCGGCTCTACGACCGCGGAATCGCGATGCAGGGGTCGCCGGCGCTGCACGACCTGATCCCCACGACGACGCTGCACCTCAACCACTTCGACCTCGACCGCCTCGGCGTCGAGAGCGGCGACGTGGTGAAGGTGAACGGTCCGAAGGGCGCGCTGGAGCTACCGGTCGTGCTCAACGAAGGCGTCGCGAGGGGCACCACCGAGATCGTCTTTGGCACCCTCGACGAGTCCGGCGAGAACGTGGTGAAGGAACTCATCGACAGTTCGAGCGTCATCACCCAGGTTCGATTGGAGACGCGATGAATCCGCTGCTCGCATCCGGTGACCCGCTGTTCGCCCACGGGGTCACCGGCGTGGTTCTGTTGATCGTGCTGATCAAGGTCCTGGTGGGATTTGGCGCCATCATGGGCGCGGTCACCATCATGATCTGGTTCGAGCGCAAGGCGATATCGGACATGCAGAGCCGCATCGGTCCCCAGCGCTGGGGACCGTTCGGGCTGTTCCAGACCTTGGCTGACGGACTCAAGCTCATTGGCAAGGAGGACCTGGTTCCCAGCGAGGCCGACCGCTTCGTCTTCAAGCTGGCCCCCTATCTCGTCGTGGTGCCGGCGCTCATCACGTTCGCTCTCGTCCCCCTGGGCGGAACGATCCACGTGGCGGGCCACGCCGTGATGCTGCAGGTGGCGAACCCTCCCATGGGGATCCTGCTGATGCTCGCGATGTCGGGCATCTCGGTCTACGGCGTCATGCTCGCGGGCTGGTCGTCGGGATCGAAGTACCCGCTGCTCTCCTCGGTGCGCGCGAGCGCCCAGATGATCAGCTACGAGGCGGCCCTCGGCATGACGATCGTGACGATCATCCTCGCCACCGGATCGCTCTCGACGCACAACATCGTCACCTCCCAGGGCGGCGGCGTCTGGCACTGGAACCTGATCCGCCTGGGCGTGGTGCCCTTCGTGGTGTTCCTCATCTCGATCACCGCCGAACTGAACCGGCCTCCCTTCGACGTCGTCGAGGCGGAGAGCGAGCTCGTCGGCGGGTTCCACACGGAGTACTCGTCGATCCGCTTCGGCCTCTTCTACCTCGCCGAGTTCATGAACACCATCACCATGTCGGCGATCATCGTGACGCTCTTCCTCGGCGGTCCGGCCGGTTGGATCCCGCCGGTCGCGCACTTCAAGTGGATCTTCCCGATCATCTGGTTCGTGCTGAAGACCTCCGGCTTCGCCTTCGCTTACGTGTGGTTCCGCGGCGCGCTGCCACGCTTTCGCTACGACCAGCTCATGGACCTCGGCTGGAAGCGACTCATTCCGCTCAGCCTCGGCTGGATGCTCATCGTCGCGGGCTTCCTGATCGCCCCGGGCTGGGGATTCCTGATGGCCGCGGCGGTGTTCCTCTCCTGGACGCTGCTCACGAGGGCGTTCACACTCGGCCAGTCGCGCGAGGTCGGCAGCGAAGCGGTGCTGCCGGTAGTCGGCGAGCGGCCGATCCCGGGCCGCATCATCCGCAAACTCACGGACGGAGAGAGCTGATGGCCCAGCCGTTCGACTTCTTTGGTGGCTTCAAGCTCACCCTGCAGCACCTGGTTCGCCCCCGGGTGACCAACAGCTACCCGAAGGTGAAGCGACCCAAGCAGCCGCGCCAGCACGGCCGCCACGTCCTCAGCCGCTACGAGGACGGGATGGAGAAGTGCATCGGCTGCGAGCTGTGCGCCGGCGCCTGTCCGGTCAACTGCATCTACGTTCGAGGCCTGGACAACCCGCCCGACCACCCGGTGAGCCCCGGCGAGCGTTACGGCTACGTCTACGAGATCAACTACCTGCGCTGCATCCACTGCGACCTCTGCGTCGAGGCGTGCCCGACCCAGGCGATCACCGAGTCCAAGATGTTCGAGTTCTCCTTCACCAACCGTTCCGACGCGATCTACACGAAGGCCGAGCTCCTCGTCGACGACCAGGGCTTGCCGCAACGCCTGCCGTGGGAGGACTGGCGCGAAGGCGAGGCCGCGATGACCGGCGGCTGGATGCGCGCCACGTCGCCAGCGGGCGACGCGTCGTTCGAGGGCGTCGTCCAGTGGACCGGCGACCTCGGAGCGGGAGTGCGCGCGCCCGAAGCCGGACAGTCGGAGAACCGCGACGACGACGCCACCGGCTCGAAGCAGATCCGCAACGTGTTCGCGAGGCACCTCAATCCGGTCGACGTGCCGCTCGACCAGCGGGGCCTGCAAGGATTGATGAAGAACGCGCGGGAAAAAATGCCGCGTCGTCGACGAGGAGAGAAGTGATGATTGCCGGCGCCTACGCCCTCGCCAGCGTCCTGGTCTTCGCGACCGCGGCACTGCTGATCCTGGTCGGCGCCATCGGCGTCATCGCCCTGAAGAACCCGGTGCACAGCGCATTGAGCCTGATCATGACGCTCTTCGGCGTGGCCATCGCCTTCGTCGCCCAGTCGGCTGACTTCCTCGCCGCGGTGCAGATCATCGTCTACGCGGGCGCGATCGTCGTGCTCTTCCTGTTCGTCATCATGTTCCTCGGCGTGGATCGCAGGGAACACGTCCACGTCGAGCCGCTCGTCGGCCAGCGCGCGTTCGCCGCGGTGGGTGCCGCCATCACGGTCGGCGGACTCGTCGTCCTGATGGCCCGTTCACACTGGGTCACCGGCGCCATGTCGGTCTCCACGAAGGGCGTGGCGCTCGCGACGGGACAGGCCAACGTGAAGCAGCTCGGCACCGCGATCTTCACGACCTATCTCTTCGCGTTCGAGGCCACGGCCGCGCTGCTGGTCATCGCCGTCGTCGGCGCGGTCCTGCTCGCGCGGCGCGAGCGCTCGGTGCATGACGAAGAAGTCGAGGTGGACGCATGAACGTACCCGCCGCGTGGTACCTGATACTCGCCGCCGTGCTCTTCGGCATCGGCTCCTTCGGCCTCTTGACCCGGCGCAGCGCGCTGATCATGTTCATGTGCATCGAGCTCATGCTCAACGCCGTCAACCTGACCTTCGTGACCTTCTCACGAACGCTCAGCGACGTCGGGGGACAGGCCAGCGTGTTCTTCGTCATGGTCGTCGCCGCGGCGGAGGTCACGGTCGGACTCGGCATCGTCGTGGCGGTCTTTCGACGTCGTTCGTCGACCTCGGTCGATGAACTTTCGGAGTTGAAGGGCTGAGATGGCACATTTCGCGACACTTATCCTGCTGCTGCCCTTGGTGGGTTTCGTCTTCGTTCTGCTGAACGGAAAGAGCATGAACGAGTCCCAGATCGGTTACGCGGCGACCGGGGTCGTGGGGCTCAGTTTCGTCGCCGCGGTGACCGCGTTCGTCCTGCTCCTGCACCAGCACACCCGCGAGGTCACGGTGCACCTGTTCACGTGGATCGACGTCGGCACGCTGCACGTGCCGGCGGCCCTACTGGTGGACCCCCTGTCGATCACGATGTGCCTCTTCGTCACCGGAATCTCGACGTTGATCCACCTCTATTCGATCGGCTACATGCACGGCGAGAAGGACTACCGCAAGTTCTTCCTGTACCTCAACCTCTTCGTGTTCTCGATGCTCACCCTCGTGCTCGCGAACAACCTGGTCCTCACCTTCGTCGGATGGGAGGGCGTCGGGCTCTGCTCGTACTGGCTCGTGAGCTTCTACTTCGACCGCGACTCGGCCGCCTCGGCCGGCAAGAAGGCGTTCATCTACAACCGCGTCGGCGACGTCGGGCTGCTGATCGCGATGTTCCTGCTCTTCTCGCACACCGGCACGCTGACCTACCTCGGCATCTTCCACCTGGCCGGCACGCTCTCGCCGACCGTCGCGACGCTGACCGTGCTCGCGCTCCTGCTCGCCGCGACCGGCAAGAGCGCGCAGATACCGCTCTTCAACTGGCTCCCGGACGCCATGGAAGGCCCCACCCCGGTGTCGGCGCTGATCCACGCGGCGACCATGGTCACCGCGGGTGTCTACCTGCTCGTGCGCATGTCGCCCGTGCTCGCCCTCTCGGAGTCCGGTCGCACCACGATCGCGGTGATCGGGGCCCTCACGGCCTTCGTCGCCGCCACCATCGCCACGTCCCAGAAGGACATCAAGAAGGTGCTCGCCTTCTCGACGGTCTCCCAGATCGGCTACATGGTGCTCGCCGTCGGGGTCGGCGCCTACTCGGCCGCCATCTTCTTGATGGTGAGCCACGCCTTCTTCAAGGCCCTGCTCTTCCTCGGCTCGGGGTCGGTCATTCACTCGCTCAACGGCGAGCAGGACATGCGAAAGATGGGCGGGCTCCAGAAGTACCTGCCGCTGACCTTCCCGACGTTCCTGATCGGCTGGCTCGCCATCTCGGGCATACCGCCGTTCGCCGGATTCTGGGCGAAGGGTGACGTGCTCACCAACGTCTTCGCGCACAACAAGATCCTCTGGATCCTGGCGGTGCTGACGGCGATCCTCACTGCCTATTACATGAGCCGCCTCTTCATCTTGACATTCCGCGGCGCCGAGCGCTTCCGCGAGGAGACCCACGGGCACGATCCCCACGAATCACCGTGGGTCATGACCGCCCCGCTGGTCGTCCTCGCCGCCCTCTCTGTGCTCGGCGGGATGCTGGACCTGCCCTGGATCCACCACGACTCGCTCGCGGGCTTCCTGAGCCCCACGTTCGGCTACGTCGCGCCGACCGCGGCGGCCACGACGCTGGCCCAGTGGGGCCTCGCGGCGGTCGACGTCGCCGCGGCGGTCATCGGGCTCTTCGCCGCGTTCACCATCTGGCGCGGGATCTCCGAGTCGGCCCGCTTCGAGTCGCCGTTCTTCGAGCACGTGTGGCACTGGGACGACTTCTACGACGCCACCATTGGCCGCCCGCTCGAGAAGGCCGCCGCGTTCAGCGATGCGGTCATCGAGGACAAGGTCATTGACGGCGGCGTGATGGGCCTCGCGGTGGGGGTTCGCCACAGCGCCGAGGGCGTTCGCAAGATCCAGTCCGGCTTCGTTCGCCACTACGCGCTCGCCACCGTGCTCGGCGTCGCCGTCATCGTCGTGTACCTCGTCGCGAGGGTTGGTTAGTCATGCATTCGTCACTCTGGTTAACCGCGCTGCTGGTCGTGCCCCTCGCGGGCGCGCTGTTGGCGATGCTCGTGCGCGACAAGGAGGGCCGCGCGTACCTCGTCGCCGTCGTGACGGCGAGCGTCGAGATGGTGCTGGCGCTGATCGTCGCGGTGCTCTACAACGACCACATCGCGAAGGCCCAGACCTTCGACTTCGCGACGCGCCACGTGCTCGCGGCACCCTTCGGACTCGCCTACGACGTCGCGCTCGACGGCATCTCGCTGCTGATGGTGGTGCTGACCGCGATCGTCGTGCTGCTGGCGCTGCTCGGCGGGCGTGATCGCCGCCGCGAGCCGGCCTTCGTGTCGTGGCTCCTGATCCTCACGAGCATGACGATGGGCAGCTTCATCGCCCACGACCTGCTGCTGTTCTTCATCTTCTTCGAGCTGACGCTCATTCCCTGCTACTTCATCATCTCCCAGTGGGGCGGCGCCGAGCGGGGCAAGGCCGCGCTCAAGTTCTTCATCTACACCTTCACCGCGTCGGCGTTCCTGCTGATCGGCGTCCTGTACCTGGGCTTCCTGCACCAGCACCAGACCGGGGGCGCGCTCAGCTTCGCCTACGGGACGTTGTCGGCGACGTCGATGACCCACTCGACGGCGATCTGGCTCTTCGTCGCCTTCGCCATCGCCTTTGGCGCGAAGGCGCCGATCTGGCCGCTGCACACGTGGTCGCCTCTCACGTACGCCGAGGCGCCGACGGCCGGTTCGATCGAGCTCTCGGCCCTGCTCGCGAAGCTGGGCTCGTACGGGCTGCTGCGCTTCGCCGTCGGGCTGCTCCCCCTGGCGCTGCCCGACATGCGCCCGGTCGTCATGACGCTCGCGGTGATCGGGATCCTCTACGGATCGGCGCTCGCCTGCGTGGCGCTCGACCTCAAGCGGTTCGTCGCGTACTCGTCGCTCGCCCAGATGGGCTTCATCACGCTCGGCGTCATGGCGGGATCGAAGATCGCCACGGTGGGCGCGGTGCTCTTGATGTTCAACCACGGCATCATCACCATCGGGTTCTTCCTCATCATTGGCTACATCGAGACCCGCCGGGGCAGCATCCAGATCCGCGACTTCAACGGCCTCCAGGGACCGGCACCGGTGATGGCGGCGATCTTCACGGTGGTCATGCTCGCCTCGATCGGCCTGCCGGGACTGTCGGGCTTCGTGAGCGAGTACCTCATCCTGATCGGCACGTTCGCCACCCACGCGTGGTGGGGCGTCTTCGGTGCCTTCGGTGTCGTCGCCGCCGCGCTCTACCTGCTCTGGGCCTACCAGCGGGTCTTTCACGGCCGCGCGGTCGGCGCGAACGCGACCATGACCGACGTCACCTCGAAGGAGCGCTGGGTACTGGTCCCCGTCGTCGTCCTGATCGTGGCGCTCGGCGTGTTTCCCAAGCCCGTCCTTGACCGGATCTCGCCGTCGGTCCAGCAGTTGATCGAGCACGTCGCTCCGAGCGGAGTTTCGAAGTGAAGATCGCCATTCCCCACATCCACTACCTCGCCATCGCGCCGGTGCTGATCCTCTTCGGCGCGGCCCTCGTGCTCCTGTTCGCGACCGCGCTCGTTCGCACCAAGGTCTCCCAGAGGATCGCCACGCTGGTGACCGTGACCGCGTCGGCGGCGGTGCTGGTCGTCACCTACTTCCAGTGGCGCTGCATCGACCAGGTGGGCGCCACGACGACCATCGCGCACGCGATCGTGCTCGACGGCTTCTCGGTGGTGGCGACCGGCGTCATCGCCGCGAGCCTCCTGATGGCCTCGCTCGTCGCGCACGACTGGGCGGTGCGCGAGCGGATCGCCGGCGTCGAGTACCAGATCCTCGCGCTCGCGTCGACCGCGGGCGCGGTCCTGATGACCCAGGCGAACGACCTCGTCGTGATCTTCCTCGGACTCGAGATCCTCTCGATCGGACTGTACGTGCTGGTCGCCTTCGACCGCCATCGCGCCACGTCCGCCGAAGCGGCGCTCAAGTACTTCCTGCTCGGTAGCTTCGCCTCGGCGATCTTCATCTACGGGGCGGCCCTCGTCTACGGTGCCACGGGTTCGACGAACCTGGCGTCGATCTCGTACTTCCTCGGATCGAACGTGCTGCTGCGTCCGGGCCTGCTCTACGCCGGCGGGGCGTTGCTGCTCGTGGGCTTCGCCTTCAAGGTGGCGGCGGTCCCGTTCCACCTCTGGTCGCCCGACGTCTACGAGGGCGCGCCCACGCCGGTCACCGGCTTCATGGCGTCGGTCGTCAAGGTCGGCGCCTTCGCCGCGCTCGTTCGCGTGCTGGTCTCCGCGCTCGGCACGCAGATGGACACCTGGCGCCCCATCCTCTGGGTGCTGATCGTGCTCACGACACTCGTCGGCGCGAGCCTCGCGCTCGTGCAGCGAAACGCCAAGCGCATGCTCGCGTACTCGTCGATCAACCACGCGGGCTTCATGCTCGTCGGCGTCTGGGCGGGGACCGTTCGCGGCATCGCGGGCACGCTCTTCTACATGCTGACCTACGCGCCGACCGTGGTCGCCACGTTCGCCATCGTGACCCTGATGGGCGGCCTCGGCGACGAGAACCACTCCATCGACAGTTACCGGGGCCTCGCGCGTCGCCAACCCTGGCTCGGCGCATCGCTCGGGGTGCTGCTCCTGAGCCAGCTGGGCGCCCCGCTGACGACCGGCTTCTACGCCAAGTACGCGGTCCTCGCGTCGGCGCTCGATTCCGGCGGCGCCTCGGTCGCCCTGATCGCGCTGCTCAGCGCCGCCGTTGCCGCCTTCTTCTACCTGCGCTGGACCATGGCGCTGTACGCCGAGGACACGATCGAGGCGACCCGCGTGGTCGTCCCTGCGTCGACCGGCATCGTGATCGGGCTCGGCGTCGCGATGACGCTGGTCTTCGGCGTGTGGCCCGGGCCCCTTGCGGCCCTCGCCCAGCACGCGACGGTACTCTTCGCGCCATGACCCTTATCGCGATAGCCACCTGCACCGGCGAGAACGTCGATCCCGACACCCCGCTGCTCCTGCGCGCCCTCGCCAACGAGGGCATCGACGCGCAGCTCGCGGTCTGGGACGACCCGAGCGTGAAGTGGGACGAGTTCGAGCTCACGGTCATCCGTTCCACCTGGGACTACGCCTCGAAGCACCTGAGCTACCTCGAATGGGCGAAGGACGTGGCGCGGCTCTACAACCCTTACGAGGTCGTGCGCTACTCGCTCGACAAGCACTACCTGGGCGACATCGCGACGCGCGGGCACCGCGTGGTCTCTTCCTTCTTCGCGGACGTCGGCGTGGACCCCACGTTCCCCGACGGCGACTTCGTCGTCAAGCCGAGCGTCGGCGCGGGCTCGATCGAGGCCGCGCGCTACAAGGCCTACGAGACCGAGGGCGCGCGCGGCCACGTCCGGCGTCTCCACGACATGGGCCGCGACGTCATCATCCAGCCCTACGTCTCGTCGGTCGACGAGATGGGCGAGCGCGCGATCATCTTCATCGACGGCGAGTTCTCCCACGCCATGACCAAGGGCGCGATGCTGAACGTCGAGGAATACGACCGCAACGCGCTCTATCGCTGGGAGCAGATGTCGGTGGCGAAGGCGGAGCCCGACGCGGTCGCGTTCGCCGAGGAGATACTCACGGGGCTCGGCTTCGGGAGGCTCCTCTACGCGCGCGTCGACGTCGTGCAGACTCCCGAGGGCTGGGCGTTGATGGAGCTCGAGCTGGTGGAGCCCTCGCTGTTCCTGTCCTTCGACGACGCGGCCCCGGGCCGGCTCGCGAAGGCGATCGCGCGCCGCCTCTAAGCGGACGTCACCTCGTCGAGGTCACTTCCTCGCGGTCACCTCGTCGACGGCCTTCGCCGCCTCGAGGATCTCCGCGGGCACGACGGTGCCCGGCCGGTTGGTGGGATCGTTCGCGAGGAACCGGCCGAGGACCGGCAGCTCGGTGATCGACTCGGCGCGAAACACCGCGGCGACGACCGGCACGAAGCTCTCGGCGGCGGGATAGACCAGGTGGCGCGGCAGCCACGTCGGCTGGTACTTCGAATTGAAGGTCCATAACGTCTCGATGGGCAGGATCCCCGACAGGCGCTTGAGGGCCCATCGCTCGACGCGCGTGAACGCCCCGTCGCCCTTGTCGCCTTCGAGCACCGAGCGGAAGGCCGCGAAGTTGAGGCTGAGCCCACGGGCGCCCTGCTCGCGCAGGTGCGCGATCGTCGAGCAGAGCGCGTAGTCGATGAGCCCGTTGGGGTGCTCGCCGGGGTCGCGGCGCATGAGGTCGAGCGAGTACCCGTTGATGGCGGGCGAGGGCACGAACTGGCAGACCGCGGCGGGCTTGCCGTCGGGGCCGTTGACGATGGTGAGCAGGAGCCCCTTGTCCTTCGGGTTGAAGAGCCGCCCGAGCATCATGGAGAAGCCGCGCTCGGCCTCGCCCCTGCGCAGCATGGTAATCAGGTCCAGGATGTCGGTGACGTGGCTCGGATCGATGGAAGCGGGGTCGAGGAACTGGACGGTGTAGCCGTGACGGGCCAGCCGGGTGCAGGCCTGGCGCAGCCCCTTCATCTTGCCGCCCTCGAGCGAGAAGGCCCGGCAGTCGACGATCGCCTCGTCGCCGAGGTAGAGGTAGTGCATACCCGCGGCGTGGTAGGTCGAGAGCCACTCCTCGCCCGCGCCCATGACGCCGATGGTCCAGCCCCGGGCCTCGGCGTAGGAACGAAAGGCGCTGAAGACCTCGCTGCGCTCGGCCTCGGGCCCGATGGGGTCGGGCGAGATCAGCGCCACGCCGCCGTAGACGGCGTAGGCGACGAGCGAGTCGCGGAAGAAGAAGAACTGCTTGTCGTCGCGCAGGGCGAAGTAGTCGAGCGTGCCCCGGCCGTGGCGCCGGACTATCTCCCTCGCGCGCAGTTCGGCGAGGCGGCGCTCGGTGCTCGTGCCCTTCTGGGAGAGACGGCGGTCGACGACGGGACGGGTGAGGAGGTAGAACAGCGAGACGATGAGCGACACGCCGATGGTGAGCAGCGTCGGGTCGATGAAGTCGTCGACGCGGTCGGGCAGGGTGATGTTGTACTGGCCAATGAGGCGCTCGACGCACGCGACCAGCACCACCCCGAGTGACGGCAGATGGTGGCGAGCCGGGGACGCTTCGATGCCGAGCGTCGCCGCGACGACCGAGAGGCCCGCGATGAGTCCGAGTCGCGGAAGCGCCGCCTGCAGGCTCGAGCGGTCGGTCGTCGCCTGGAAGTAACGGCGCTCGACCACGATCAGGATCAAGATAGCCGCCGCGACCAGCGACGACACGATGCTACCGCCCCGGGCCAGGTGGGTCACGACCGTGAACGCCAGCGCCGCGACCGCCAGGAACCAGGCGCGCCGCTGGCCGCGTCGAACGCCCCTCGCCATCATGATCATGCCGATGCCCGCGACGGCGGTCAGGGCGGCGGCCGACTGGGCGACCCCGAGCGGCAGGATCGAGAGCACGAGGTGGAGCCGGCTGCGCAGCGGCGGCGCAGCGGTGACGGCGATGTTGATGAGGCCGTCGAGGAACAACAGGCCGCTCGCCCAGCGCCGTATCGTGCGCTGGCGGCGCTGCTCGGCGAGCCGTTCGACGGTGACCGGGAAGGGGTTGCCCGCTGGCCACGATCCGACGATCGTGGTGAACTGCGGAGGCGGTGGCTGCACGGCGCGTCCCGCCACCAACCGCTCGAGGAGCGTGCCCCTGCGAAGCCGCGTCTCGGCGGCGTAGAGGCGCACTCGCACGGTGCTCGCCGCTTCGACCTCGACGACGCCCAGACGGTCGACCGAGCTGAATACCGGGGGCAGCCCGAAGCGTCCGCGCCGCTCGGTGAGGACGGTGCGCGAAGGTCCCGGCGCCGCGCAGACGCCGCGGTCGAGGAAGGCGAGCGCGGGACGCGGCGCCCCGCCGATGATGGCGCCCGCGCCGCCGCGTTCGCCGATGCGCCTCGCTATCTCGATCGCGTCGACGCCGTTGACACTGGTCAGGGAAAGCGGCTCGGAGAGCGTTGGCGCCTCACTCTCCCTCGAGGTGCGATCGAACCGGCGCCGGACCATGAGGCCGGCCACGCCCACCACCAGCGCCTCGCAGACAACGATGATGAGGATGTTCAGCATCAAGTTGCCCCAGAAGCTCTGCGTGTGCGGGGCGTGCACGTGGTAACGGTGGTGGGTGAAGTGGCTGATCACCTTCGTGATCGAGTTGAAGAGGTCGAAGCCGAGCATGGCGAGGACCGGCAGCCAGACCCAGGCGCCGAGCCGGCGGTAGAGGACCCTCGACGAGACGAAGCGCGAGAGCGAGGGCGGGTCCTCGAGCCGGTCGGCATCGGCGCGGTCGTTCACGTCGGCGCGCGCCGCGTCGACGCGGCAGGTTCCGGCCCCGACCCCAAGGTCGCGAACGCCGTCGGCGGTGGCGACCTGGAGGATGAGGTCGGTCGCGAGCGATACGCCGAGCGCCTCGAGCTTCGCCTGGGCGCGCTCGTTGCTGTCCAGCTCGCGGTCGTCGCTTCCGGGCAGCACGACGAACCGGTGGGTGTCCCTCGAGCAGAACCCCGTGATCGCGGCCGCCACCGCGGGCAGCGCCTGGAGCGTGGCGTCGATGAACTTGGCGAGGTCGGACGTGGCGTCGGGGTAGAAGAGGTTGCCCGCGACGATGACGACGGCGGCGTCGTCGATGTCATCGAGGAGGTCGATGAACTCGCGAACCGGACGGCTCGCCACGTCGGTGGTGGGCGAGAGCGACAGGTCGCTGACCACGTAGACGTGGTGTCCGTACGGGATCGGTAGTGTTTGTCGTTCGGTCGATCCCACGGCGTCTATTCTCGCAGACATCACCCCGGTGAGCGCCGAGGGGGCAAATCCACTGATGACAACCGACTACGTACGAGAGAACTGGTACTGGCGCGACGCGTCGATCGAGCCCGGACGCGCCGTCATCTTCGACATCGACGGAGTCCTCGCCGACGCCGCGGGGCGTCAGCACTACCTCGACTGGGGCGATTGGAAGAGCTTCTTCGACGCCTGCGGCGACGATCCCGTCATCGAGGAGATCGAACGCCTCCTCGAGCTGCTCGACGACTCGCTCTCTATAGTTCTTCTGACTGGGCGGCCCCGGCGGGTCCAGGGTCCGACGCTCGCGTGGCTCGAGCGCTACGGGCTGCGATGGGACCTGCTGATCATGCGCGAGTACGGCGATTACTCGGGCGTCGACCGGTTCAAGCGCGGCGCGCTGCGCGACCTCATCGACCACGGCTTCTCGATACAACTCGCGCTCGACGACGACCCGAAGAACCACGCGATGTACGTGAGCGAGGGCGTCCCGTGCATCTACATCCACTCGGGCTACTACCTGTAGGGGCAAGGAACCGCTCGGCCCTGAGGACTACCCCCGATCGGCGCCGGGCGGTGCTGCGGTTCTGAGGGTTGACGAGTGAAGATCGCCATTTGGGTGCGGGTCAGCGGTCTCAGCAACTCGTACCCCCTGAGTGATCACCATGACGTCACCCTCTTCGAAGCCGAGGATCGCCTCGGCCCCCGCGTGATTGAGTAGTGATTAAGTAGAAGGGTTGCTGATCGCGACGGCGTCCGTACGCCATGAATGAAATGCCGGTTTGCTGCGTCGTGGACACAAGGAGGCACTAGATGTCAAAGGCTCAAAGCGTTCATCGACCGGGCACCACTTCACTGTGGCCGTGGGTCGTCGTGGCGTTTCTGCTGGGCTTTGCCGTGAGTATCCTGATGCCGCCTCTCCTCCTCGTACTCATTGTGGCTCTAAGTACCTGGGGTCTTGTGCAATGGGGTCATCCTCCTTCGGCAAACAGGGACCTCCTGGCGTACGGTAATTACCCACCAGACCGAGTTCTAAACCGAAGTATCTCCTACACCGTCGTCGGACGACGGGTCGGTTGACGCTTCGTCGGGGTGTGCCGTTGCAACAAGTTTCTGCTGCGCGGGTCTTACCTCCCCTCCACGTCCAGTACCGGAGCTTGTCCCCGGCAGGCCCATCCGGGCCAGGTTGATGGCCGCGTTGAGATCGCGGTCGAGCACGAGGCCACAGGCCCCGCAGTGGTACAACCGTTCGTCAAGGGGCAGTTTGGCTTTCACTGCCCCGCACTGACTGCAGGTCTTTGAAGAGGGGTAGAACGTGTCGACGCGCACGAGCGTGGACCCGTACCATTTGGTCTTGTACTCGAGTTGGCGGCCGAACTCGCCCCAGGCGGCGTCCTCGATGTGCTTAGCGAGGGAGTGGTTCTTCACCATGCCGGCTACGTTCAGGTCCTCGATCACGATGACGTCGTAGTCCTTCGCGAGGCGTGTCGTCGTCTCGTTGATGAGGTTCTTGCGGGCGTTGCGTACGCCGGCGTGGACCTTGTGGACCCGGGCGTTGGCCATCTTCCAGCGCTTCGACGGTGCAACGCCCTTCTTCGGGCCCTGACGCCGCGAAGCAATGCGCTGGGCGTGGGCCAGCTTCTTCTCTGCCTTCACGAAATGGCGCGGGTTGGCGACGTTGAGGACGTGCGCGCCGTCTGTGGTGGCGCCGGTGTAGAGGGTAGTGAGGCCGACGTCGACACCGACAATCCTCCCCGGCGCCCGCGTGGCGGGGAACTGGCGGATCACCTCGACCGTGAACGAGACCTGCCACTTGCCCGAACGTTGCGTCACCGTGGCGGCCATGATCTTGGCGGTTCCGCGTTCGAGGTGCCGGTAGATCTTGCGGGTCGACTCGTAGGTCTTGACATCGCCAATGCGAACAATACGCACATGGTGCGAGTCGACGATGCGCACTGCTTGGTTCGTGAATCGGACTGAGCCACCTTGACCCTTGCGTTTGAACGTGGGGAACTTGGCGCGACCCTTGCGCCAGTTGTCGATGGCCTTGGCGAGGCGCTGCGCGGCGTCGTTGTAGGTGCTGGCGCCGTTCTCCGGCCACCATGGGGCCAGCTCGTCGCGGTGTTTCGCCCAGAGTCGGAGCAGGCCGAAGTGACTGGTGTCGACCCAATCCTCCTGGGCGACTTCGATGCCCGCTTCCTTTTTCGCACGGTTCTCGGCCCAGTTGGCGACGACGAGCCCGAGCAAGGCGTTATAGGCGAAGCGCGAGCCTCCGACGTGGCTGCGAAGCAGCTTGGCCTGCTCGGGGGTGGGGTCGATCGCGTAGACGTAGGCCCGAGTGACGACACTCTCCGTTGAGGTCGACGTGCGTTCGAGGACGGGCGTGGTCACCCGATCAGTATCGGCACTTGGTGTGACATTTGTCGTACGCCATTGGGTCACTGTTTGCCGAAGGTGGGGTCATCAAACTCCGTCAAGTCGCATAGCCATTGCTGTTGACCTCGGCCTTGGAATGGCCACCGCCCTCTTTCTCGTCATCTGGATAGTGGGAAACATCTCGAGGTAGCTGGACCAGGCTGAGTGGTCTTGTCACGCCGGGCAGCCTGAAAACCTACGCCCGCATGCTCGCGTGACCCGTCCGGACACCCAATCCTTCGGGCGTGAGTTGTCACACCTATGACGACGCAAGGCGCAGCACTTAACAAGCCACCTGGACCGGAATGCCGTAGGCGGTCTTCGGAAACTGCACGCAGATGTAGACCGTGAACTTCAAGTTGGGAGGCATTTCGACCAGCGTGCCGAACTTCACCTTGCCACCCTGGCCCGCCGCGAAGGTTGGCGTGGGAACCAACGACAAGTGCCAGGCCGCGTTGGCTTTCACGACGTCGGCGCCGGACACGGCTTCCCCGCGTGCCGCGGCTGCGGCGATGGCGTCACCGCTTGCGTTCATCACGCCAGGACGGCTATTCCATAGCCCCTGGGCTTGGTGCGGGCAGGGGATTACTCGCGGGGCACCCCCGACCGTGTTTGGGAAGTCGATGCAGGTGTCGGAGAAGGGTTTCTGGTCAAAGAGCAGGATAACTCTCGAGAATCCGAACACATCACCCAGGTTGAACAACAGAGAGAGGTTCTTGGTGTTCACTGAGGTCAGGCCAACGGCATTGCTGACTTCGGCCGCGGTGACGACGTGGGCGGGCCTATCGTGCGTAGCGGTGGCCACCGCGTACTTGGCAATACTGAGCGCCACCCACGGCGGCGTGACTGCGGCGACAGGGCTCCCAAGCCCCAGCAGCATCGCGGCAGCTAACGCCGGGGCTGCCAAGCGGGGAAGGTGTCGAGGACCGGCTCTTCGTTGAAGTTGCTTTGTCGTCATCGGGATCCTCTTTCAGGCCATTGCTTCACCCATGTTTCACCACCGTGACGAAGAGAGTGGGATGGACCGAGAGTAACTGTTCTGGCCGTTCCCGTTCATAATGTGCGGGCGCCGCCACGATCGGTAACCCACCACATAATCACCACTCAATCACTCGGGGCGCGCGCGCACTGCGCCGCCATACCGACTTGGCCATGGGGGCGAGCCTGCGCGTCTTCGTCCAAGCTTCACAACTGTTCGCGAAGCGTGATAGATACGTTGTACACCCGCCACGCGGCTTGAAAGGCTCCGATGATTTCCGAACCCACTAACGACACCATTGCGCCAAAGGACTTCCTGCCGCTTCATTTCCAGCGCCTCGAGGGTCTGGCCCGGCGGATCTTCCTGCGCATCGTTGGGCGAAAGAAGATCGAGGGCGTCGGGACGCTGCGCGTTGTCGAAGAGTGGGGACCGCACCGCACGGAAAGGACGATTGGTCGAGGCGACCTCAAGGCGGACATCACGGTGAAGGACCGGGCTGCCTACGCGGCTCTCGTCTACGAGGGCTCTCGCGGCATGGGCCGCAGCTACGTGAACGGGCAGTGGGAGACCTCGGACATGACGTCGCTCGTGCGGTTCCTGTTCCGCGCGACCCAGCCCATTCGCGTTCGCCAGGACCGGCGCGCGCGTCGGCGGCGTTCCCTTTGGAGCCTCGCGCCGCTGGCGTGTCGGGCCCTCACGAAAGGACTCCTTCGCGCGAAGCCATCGAAGGTGACTGACCGGAAGAACATCCACGCGCACTACGACCTCTCGAACGAGTTCTTCGAGATCATGCTCGACGAGACGATGGCCTACTCGTGTGCGATTTTCCGAGATGATTCGACGTCGCTTCACGACGCCCAGGTGGAGAAGTTCGACCGGATATGTCGCAAGCTCGAGCTCGGGCCGAACGACCACGTCCTCGAGATCGGCGCCGGATGGGGAGGGTTCGCGATGCACGCCGCCAGCCGCTACGGGGCGCGCGTGACCACGACCACGATCTCGCAGAACCAGCGCGACGGGGCGATCAAGCGCATCAGCGAGGCTGGGCTGAGCCACCTGGTGAACGTCCTTGGCGACCATTACGAGGACCTCACGGGCACGTACGACGCGCTGGTCTCGGTGGAGATGATCGAGGCGGTGAGTTGGCGCGACTACGACGAGTTCTTCAAGAAGTGCTCCTCGCTGTTGTCGGACAAGGGACGCATGGCCCTCCAGGCGATCACTATCGCCGACCAGAGCTTCGAGCGCGCGAAGCTCCAGGAGGACTTCATCCGCGATCTGATCTTTCCCGGGGGATGCCTGCCGAGCATCACGGCGATCATGAACTCCATCGTGATCGCCACCGACCTTACGCTCGTCGACCTCGACGACATTGGACTGCACTACGCGAAGACCCTGCGCCTGTGGGGACAGAGCGTCGAGGAGCGCTTCGTCGAGATACGCGCCCTCGGCTTCGATGAACGCTTCAGGCGGCTGTGGGTCATGTACCTGCGCTACTGCGAGGGGGCGTTCCTCGAGCGCCACGTCTCGGACGTCCAGATGGTGTTCCACAAGCCCGAGTTCCGCCCGGTGATCGGTTACCGTCCGAGCTGAACTAGCTCTTCAGCCGGGCGAGCACTTCGCGTGCGCTGCGGCGCCCCGAGCCGATGCTCGCCGGGATCCCCACGCCGTCGTAGGCGCTGCCCGCGAGGGCGATGCTGAGCTTCGCCGCCGACTCCCTGGCGGAAGCGACGAGCAGGTCGTGGCCGAGGTAGTACTGGGGGAGCCCCTGGGGCCAACGCTGCACCCTCGTCTCGCGGGCGGTCCCGAATCGTGGCAGCAGCACCGCGAGTTCGCTCGCGACGCGGCTCGTGAGCTCCTCGTCGCTCATCGAGGCCCAGCGGTCGTCGTCGATGCGCCCCACGTGGGCGCGCAGCACGACGTCCTCGTCGCGCGCTAAGCGGGGCCACTTGCGGTCGAGGAACGTGATGGCGGTCACCATGAGGGTTCCCTCGCCCGACCAGCGCGTGCCCAGCGGCACGAGCACGCCGGTCCCGCTGTCGGGCAGCGTGATCTCGCTTCGCAGCAGATCGAAGGTCACCATCGCGGCCCCGGCGCTCGCAACGACGCGGAGCTGGTCGAGGTTGTGGTCGAGTTCGCCGACCAGTTCGGCGACGACGGGGGCCGGCGCGGCGAAGATCACCGCGTTGGCGAGCGTGGAGGTGGTCTCGGTGTCGACTTCCCACGGGTAGGTTCCCGCCGGGGTGCGTCGAACGGCGCTCACGGCGACGCCGGTGCGAAGCTCGACGCCTCGTTCGCGCAGCTGACGCGCCAGCTCCACCGGGAGCGAACCAACGCCGCCGAGCAGCGAATAGAAGGCGGGTCCGGTGCTCACGGTCGCTGAGGCGGGACCGGGGCTCACCGGACCGCTCGCACGGATTGCCTTCATGAGCGATCCGCCCTTTCGCGCGGCGTCGAGCAACGGGGGAAAGACGGACTTCGCCGAGAGGTCGTCGATCCGGCCAGCCTGGATGCCGCCGATCATCGGCTCGATGAACTGGTAGGTGAGCTCGCGGCCCAATTTGGCGCGCGCGATGGTGCCGATCGTCGCGTCGTCGCCGACACTCAGGCGCCGGGGCAGCCATTCGTCGCGCCTGGCCGCCAACTTCGCCTTCCACGAAAGCCCCTTCAGCGTCTTCAGGGTCTTGGAGTAGGCGGGGAAGCCGAGCACGAGGCCGTCGGGGAGTTGATCGAGGGCCCCGTTGAGCCAGATCGAGGCGCCGCTCGCGTTGATCGCCTCGAGTTGGTCCTCGAGCCCGAGCTCACGGACCAGGGTCACCGCCTCGGGACGCCTGGCGAGGAATCCGTCCGCGCCGAGGTCGATGGTGCGTCCGGCGAACGAGGTGGTGACGAGCGCCCCGCCGAGATGGTCGCTCGCCTCGATGACCTCGACGCGCGGTGTGTTCTCGTCCGGGCCATCGACCCCGCCGGTCAGCTCCCAGGCGGCGCTGAGTCCGCTGATCCCCCCGCCAACGATGACGACCGACGGTCTCGTCACCTACGTCGCGCTTCTGACGACGTTGGCGAGGATCTCCATGAACGCGCGATCGTCGTTCAGCGACTCGGTGCGCACCAGATTGAGTCCGATCTCGTTCGCGACGCCCCTCGCCTCGATGTCGATGTCGAAGAGCACCTCGAGGTGGTCGGCGACGAAGCCAATGGGGCACGAGACGATGTCGGTCACGCCAGCCGCCCTCTTGTCGCGCAGCACCTGCAGGATGTCGGGCCCGATCCAGGGGTCGGCCGTTCGCCCCGCCGACTGCCACGCGATGTCCCACGCGGCGACCCCGGCGACGGCGGCGGCCTGCGCCGCGCTCTCGCGCAGCTGGTCGGGGTAGTTGTCGCCGGCGGCGAGGATCCTCTCGGGAAGCGAGTGCGCGGAGAAGAGAACCTCCGTGGTCGACAAGCGGTCACTCGGAACCTTGGCGAGGGCTTCGTTGACCCTCGACGCGATGAGTTCGAGGAATCCCGGCGCCTCGTACCATTCGCCGACCTCGATGAACTGCACGGCCTCGCCGAGGGTCTCGCGCGCGCGCGACATGTACTGGGCGGTGGACATCGATGAGGAGTGCGGCGCGAGGACCAGTCCGATCACCTTGGTGAAACCGTCGTTGCGAAACGACTCGGCGGCATCTTCGAGCATCGGAGGCTCGTACTTGGAGCCGAAGCGGACGTCGAAGGACTCCGGGCTCGAGGCCTCGAGCGCCGCGGCGATGCCCCGCACCTGGTCGCCGGTCCGCTTCGCGAGCGGCGACGTGCCGCCGATGGCGTTGTAGCGCCGGACGAGGTCGCTGAGGAGTTCCGGGGTCGGGGCGCGCCCGTGGCGGATCCGCGTGTAGTACGCCTCGACGTCATCGGGCGTCGTCGGCGTGCCGTACGCCATGACCAGGACGCCGGTCTTCATCGAACCCCCGCCTTGCCCTCTTCGTGAACGACGCGCACCACGGCCTCGAGGACCGCCGGGTCGGTCGAAGGCAGCACGCCGTGTCCCAGATTGAAGATGTGGCCCGCTGAGGTGCCCGCGCGTTTGAGGATCTCGCGGGCGGCTTCGATGCCGAGCTCCTCACCGCTCATGCAGCGCGCGGGATCGAGGTTTCCCTGCACGGGCTTGTCGCCGACCCGTCGACGGCCCTCGTCGAGGTCGACGTGCCAGTCAATGCCCATCACCGAACTGCCGGCCGAGCTCATCAGGCCGAGCAGCTCACCGGTGCCGACTCCGAAGAGGATCGTCGGCACGTTGAGATCGGCGACCCCTTCGAAGACGCGGGTGGTGGCGGGAAGGGCGTAGCGGCGGTACTCGTCGCGCGTGAGAGAGCCCGCCCACGAGTCGAAGAGCTGCAGCGCCCGGGCGCCGTGCTCGACTTGGGACCTGAGGAACGAGACCGTGATGTCAACGAGGCGGTCGAGCAGCTGATCGAAGAGCGTGGGGTCGCGGTGCATCAGGCTCTTGATGACGGCGAAGTCGCGCGTCGGCGCGCCCTCGACGAGGTAGCTCGCGACCGTGAAGGGCGCTCCGGCGAAGCCAATGAGCGGCGTCTTCGTCGACTCGAGTTCCTTGACGACGAGGTCGACGGTCTGGGTGACGTGGATGATGTCGGCGGCCTCCAGGTCGCGCAGCCGTTCGAGGTCGCTCGCGCTGGAGAAGGGCTGCGCGATGACCGGGCCGCGCCCGGGCACCACCTCGACGCCGAAGCCAATGGCGTGGTAGGGGACGACGATGTCCGAGAAGAGAATCGCGGCGTCGAGGCCGTAACGGCGAACGGGCTGCATCGTGACCTCGCAGGCGAGCGCCGGGTCCGCAATGGCGTCCAGTATCGAACCGGTGCCGCGAAGCGCCCGGTACTCGGGCAGCGAGCGTCCCGCTTGGCGCATGAACCACACGGGTACGTGGTCCACCTCTTCGCCACGACAGGCCCTCAAGAAATCTGGGTCGCTCACTTCGCTCCTTTTTGGTCCCTCTCAATCTAGGGGAGTGCGATGTTGGAACCTCGCGAACGACTCGTGTCCGAGGTCATCTGGCCCCCGACACCCCTTTCCGACAATGTTGCGCATTCCCATTAGACTTGTCAGACCCCAATTAGGGGATGACGAGAGGGCACTATGGCACACCGGCGCGAGGTCAAAGAGGAACAGGCGTTCCTCGATCTGGCCCTGGTGGCGCTTGACCATATGCGCGACGAGGCCCGCTCGCTTCGTGACAGCGCCGCGGTCGCCAACATGCGCGGCGCGGGAGACCTCGTCGAGCGCGACGTCGTCATGGGCACCGCGCTCAACCGCCTCGACCAATTGGCGATAGGCGACCAGTCCCTCTTCTTTGGACGGATCGATTACCTGCCCGACGAGTCGGGTCAGGCGGACAGCTACCACGTGGGCCGCCTCGCGGTGTCGGACGACCAGCTGAACCCGCTGGTCGTTGACTGGCGAGCCCCGGTCGCCGAGGCGTTCTACCGCGCCACCGGCGTCGAATCGCTGGGCCTCACCCGTCGCCGCCACGTCGCGATTCGTGGTCACGAGGTCATCAGCGTCGAGGACGAGTACTTCGCCGACGCCAATGGCGAACTGATGCTGCCCGAGGACGAGGTCCGCTCAGCCACCGAGGAAGGCCTGATCGAAGGCGGTCTCGCCCTCGGTGGACCCGGTGCCCTCCTCGCCGCGCTCGGGCGCGCCCGAACCGGACGCATGGGCGACATCGTCGCGACGATCCAGGGCGAGCAGGACCGGATCATCCGTAGTCCGCTCGCGGGTGTGCTGCTCGTCCAGGGTGGTCCGGGCACGGGAAAGACGGCGGTGGCCCTGCACCGGGCCGCGTACCTGCTCTTCACCTTTCGAGCCACGCTCGAACGCCAGGGCGTCCTCGTCGTGGGTCCGAATCCGCTCTTTTTGAACTACATCGAGAACGTGCTGCCGTCGCTCGGCGAGTCCGGTGTCACCCTTTCGACGATCTCGGGCCTGGTCACGAACGTCGAGATCCGCGGTCGCGACACCGAAGAGGTCGATCAGCTGAAGGGTGACGCACGCATGGTCACCTTGATCGCCCGCGCCCTTCGCACTCGTCAGCGGCCGCTGCGCGACGACGTACGCATCCCGGTCGGCAGGGCCATCGTGGTCTTGAAGGCCCGCTACACCGCCGACGCGGTCGAGCGGGCCCGACGTCGTCCGGGAAACCACAATCAACGCCGTTCGGCGGTCGGTCGCGAGCTCGCGAACCGCCTCGCCCAGGAGTACTACCAGCGCTTCGTGCGCGAAGGAATGGACGAGGTCGCGGGCGTCAGCGAGCTCGCCGACATCATCCGTTCGAAGACCGAGTTCCAAGAGGCCTTGCAGCGCATCTGGCCGCGGCTCTCGGGCCAGGAACTCCTGCACGACCTCTTCGGGGCCCCCGCGCTGCTGCGTGCCGCGGGCAAGGGCCTCTTCGGCGAGAACGAACTCGAACTGCTGGCCCGCGAGCGATCGGCGACGCTCGAGGAGATCGAGTGGACGAAGGCCGACGCCGCGCTCATCGACGAGGCGCGAATCCTGCTCGGACCCCGACGGCGCCCGCGTCCGCCGGTGAAGCTGGGCGAGTCGGGGATCCTCGACGGCATCGACCTTGATTCGTATCAGGGCGACGTGCGCGCGGCGGCCCTTCGAGAGGCGCAGCGACTGGCCCCTGCGCAGAGCACCGAGCTCGACGAGGCGGAGTTCGTGACCTACGGTCACATCGTGGTCGACGAAGCCCAGGACCTGTCGCCCATGGAGCTTCGGGTACTGAAGCGCCGTGACCTCACTGGTTCCATGACCATCGTGGGCGACATGGGACAAGCCACCACTGCGTCGTCGTCGGCCTCGTGGAACTCGGTGCTCGAAGTCCTCGATCCGCGACGCGAACCAACGCGGGTGGACCTGACGGTCAGTTACCGCACGCCCGAAGAGGTGCTCGACTTCGCCGCGCCCACGCTGCTCGCCGCGTCCCCGGGCCTCGAGCCGCCGCGTCCCGTTCGCCGTGCCGGTTTCATGCCCATCGTCGAGATCGTGAGCCCGGACGACTTCGCCGCGACGCTCGTGAACGCCACTCGCCGGGAGGTCGAGATGGTCGCACCCGGGCGGGTGGCGGTGATCGTCACCGGACGGCGCGTCGACGAGATCATCGCCATCCTCACGAGCAACGGCATCGACGCGATCGACCCGCGCGAGAGCGAGTCGAAGGGTTTGGGTGCCGACCTCGTGGTGCTCGCCGCCGAGGGTGCCAACGGACTTGAGTTCGACGCGACCATCGTCGTCGAGCCGGGTCAGATCGCCAGTCGCGGTTCTGAGGACCCAACCAGGACCAGCCCGCGGGGACTGCGGACCCTCTACGTGGCCATGACCCGTCCCACCCGTCGACTCGCCATAGTCGCTGCTGGAGCTCTGCCCGAGACTCTGCTGTAAGAGTTCTCAGCAGGGTGTTAGCACCGGGTGCGCGATTTCTACTAGAAATGTAGGCGTGAGTCAGGCGATTCCCCTCAATAGCCTGGCGAAGCAAGAGAAGATCGTCCACGATCGTCCACCAATGCTGGCCATTGGCGTGATGATTTGGCTCGGCAGCGAGCTGATGTTCTTCTCGGGACTCTTCGCCGCATTATTTACCATCCGCGCACATCTGGCGGCGTGGCCCCCGGTCGGCACCCACCTTGACGTCCTGCAGTCAGGCATCTTCACCGTCATTCTGGTGGCGTCGTCGTTCACGATGCAATGGGCCGTGTGGCTCATCGAACACCGTCGTCGTGCCGAGGCCCGTCGTTGGATCATCATCACGATGGTCATGGGCACGCTCTTCGTCAGCAACCAGGTCTACGAGTGGACGCACCTCGCGACGCGCTGGTACACGAACTCGTACGGCTCGGTGTTCTTCATCACCACCGGCATCCACGGTCTGCACGTGTTTCTCGGCCTCGTGGCCATGGCGTTCCTGTTGTTTCGTATGCGCGGAACCGAAGGTGATCCCGGTGAGCTCTCGACCTTCCAAGGCGTGAGCTACTACTGGCACTTCGTTGACGTCGTCTGGATTGGGCTCTACTCGGCCCTCTTCCTCCTCAAGTAGGTCGGGCTTTGACGTTCACTCATCTCCGGCGTGTCGCGATGCTGTCCATCGTTTCGATGTTCGCCATGGGCCCGATCCTGCTGTTCGTCGGCAGTGCGGGCGCCTCAGCGCACACCGCGTACCAAACCACGCGCAAGAACGCCGGCACGCCAAAGGCGTCCAACGTGACGATCGACCCGAAGACCGGCGTCGTCATCAGCTACGGCAACAGCGCGATTACCTACAACGTGCCGCCCTCGTCGCTCGTGACGCTCGGACGGGCGCTCTTTCTGCAGAACTGCGCTTCGTGCCACGGCACCGAGGCCAACGGCGTGCCCGTGAACGGCACCTCGGGCGCGTACCCCAACCTGGTGGGAGTGGGACCCGCGACGATCGACTTCTGGATCGACTCGGGCCGCATGCCCGCCGCCGATCCGCGTGCCGTCGAGGCCAACCGCCGCGTCGCGCGCCTCGACGCGAAGCAGGCGCTCGCGATCGCTGCGTGGGTGAATTCGCTCGACCCGAGCTACCCCGACATCCCGACTCCCCACCTGAAGCACGCCAACCTCTCCGACGGGGCGGCGCTGTTCGCGCTCAACTGCGCGGCGTGCCACACCATCGAAGGTGACGGCGACGCATTGGCCCAGGGCACGTTCGCGCCGTCGCTTCGCAACATTCCAGCCTTCCAGGTTGTCGAAGCCATTCGCACCGGTCCAGGGAACATGCCCCGCTTCACCGGCAACTTGAGCGACAAGCAGGTTCGCGACATCGTGGGATACGTCACCACCGAGATTCAGCACCCCCAGAACCCGGGTGGATTCGGCCTCGGGGGACTCGGCCCGGTTGCTGAGGGCTTTGTTGGACTGTTGATTGGCGTCGGCCTCTTGGCCCTCGTCGGCTTTTGGGTAGGAGAGCGCCAGTGAGCGAGCATCACGATCACGCAACGCCGGTCTCGCTGAAGGGACTGAGCGCGAACGACCCGCATCTGCAGCCCGCTGCGCGCAACCCCGAGTTGGTCGAGCGGGTCATCGCGGTGACCTTGTTCCTCGGTGTCGTGCTGGTGGCCGGCTTCGGTGCCAGTTACTGGGTGGACGCCAAGCCGTGGATTCTCGGCGCCACAATGGGTGGTGGACTGTTCTTCTTAGGCGTCGGACTCGTCGCGTGGGGCAAGTACCTCATGCCGAAGGGCCCCTTCGTCGAAGAGCGCCACACCCTCGCCAACTCTGACGCCGATCGCGACGCCTTCGCCGCCGCCATCGTCGAGCGCGGCGGCAGCGTCATCAAGCGACGCAAGATGCTCGGGGGCCTGCTCGGCGGTGGACTCGGGATCTTCGGCGTCGTGGCGATCTTCCCGCTGCTTCGAAGCCTCGGGCCGCTGCCCAAGGGCACGCTCTTCCACACCGACTGGCGCGAGGGAACCTACGCGGTCGACATCACGGGGCGCCGCGTCCACGTGGGCGACCTGGCGGTCGGCTCGATCGTGACGGTGTACCCCGAGGGAACCCAGGAGACCGACCGCGGCCAGGCCGTTGACCAGACGGTCCTGATCCGAATCTCCAACGAGAACTTCACGACTCAGAAGGGTCGCGAGACGTGGGGACCCCACGGCTACGTCGCGTACTCGAAGCTCTGCACGCACCTGGGCTGTCCCGTCGGGCTCTACGAGCAGGAACTCCAGCTCCTCGTCTGCCCGTGCCACCAGTCGATGTTCAACGTCACCAACGGCGCGATCCCCAACTTCGGGCCGGCCCCGCGACCGCTTCCCCAGCTGCCGCTCTACGTGGACGCGTCGGGTTACATTCGTTCGCAGAATGACTACGACCAGCCGGTTGGCCCTGGATTTTGGGAGCGCTCATGACGGACGTCGTTGACACCAAGCGCGCGAAGAGCCAAGCCGCCGGCCCTTACGGCAAGGTTGGCCAGGTGCTCAACGAACTCGACGACCGCCTGGGGGTTGCCAAGGGCGGACGCTCGTTCATGGACAAGATCTTCCCCGACCACTGGTCGTTCATGCTGGGTGAGATCGCGCTCTACTCGTTCGTCATCCTGCTGGTCACCGGCGTCTTCCTGACGCTGTACTACATCCCGAGCACCGCGCTCGTCACGTACCACGGCAGTTACCTGCCGCTCGACGGCCAGCGTGTCACCGAGGCGTACGCCTCATCGGTGAATCTGTCGTTCGCGGTGCGCGCCGGGCTTCTCATGCGTCAGATGCACCACTGGTCCTGCGACATCTTCGTTGGTGCCATGGTCGTGCACATGGCACGCGTCTTCTTCACCGGGGCGTTCCGCAAGCCCCGCGAGCTCAACTGGACCATCGGCACGACGCTGCTGATCCTCGCAATCGGTAACGGGTTCCTCGGCTACTCGCTGCCCGACGACCTGGTCTCGGGCACCGGTATCCGAATCGCCTTCTCGATCCTCGAGTCGATACCGTTCGTGGGCTCGTACCTCGCGTTCTTCCTCTTCGGGGGCAACTACCCCGGTGCGACCATCATCCCGAGGTTCTACATCCTGCACGTGCTGATCGTGCCGGCAATAATCGTCGGACTCGTCGGAGCGCACCTCTTCCTGCTCGTTCGCCAGAAGCACACGCAGTTCCCCGGCAAGGGCCGCACCGAGAACAACGTGGTGGGAACGCCGATGTTTCCGGTCTTCATGGCCAAGACCACCGGTTTCTTGTTCATCGTCGCCGGCGTCACCGCCCTCCTTGGGGCGTTCGCCCAGATCAACCCCATCTGGCAGTTCGGTCCCTACGAGGCGTCACGGATCTCGTACGCCGTCCAGCCGGACTTCTACATGGGCTTCCTCGACGGCGCGCTTCGTATCTGGCCGTCGTGGTCGTTCCATAGTTTCGGCTACACGATTCCCCTCGAGGTCTTCATACCGTCGGTGGTGCTTCCCGGCCTCCTCTTCAACATCGCCTACCTGTGGCCCGCACTGGAGCGCAAGTTCACCAATGACCACGCAATGCACAACCTGCTTGACCGACCGAGCAATCGACCCAAGCGCACCGCCGCGGGTGTCGCGGTCCTTGCGTTGATGTCGACCCTGTTCATCGCGAGTTCAACGGACGTCATCGCCAACTTCTTCCGTCTTCCGCTCAACGAGGTCCTCTGGGGTATGCGATTCTTCGTCATCCTGTCGCCGTTCGTCGCGTACCCCCTCGCCTGGAAGATCTGCAAGGAGCTCCAAGCCGTGCAGGGCGGTGGGAAGCGCAAGACCACCAACGTGGTCACCCGCACCGCCGAGGGTGAGTACATTGCGACGCCGGCGCCCGTCTACGTGGACGACGTGCACGCCGAGCTCGACGCCACCCCGGTGCCGGACTTCGTCGTCGACGAACCCGAGCAGGCCGGCGAATCAGGCGTTCGCACCGTCGAACGCTGAACCCTCCAAGGGCCGTCGTTCCTCGGTAGCGCAGTTCACCGCGACCTGGCGCGGCTCCAATCAGCACTGGCGCCGTGCGTAGCATGGGCGTTGTGCAGCATTCACCGGACCCGAACTGGCCCCTAGCGGCGACCCTGCTCGGCGAGAGTGCGCTACCGGGCCATCGGGCCGTCGGGCTCCTGGGCGCCCACACCTGCCTGACGTCGGTGACTCCTCGCTCGAAGACGAGCACCCCCGAGGCCATCCGTGAAGCCCTGACGCGATTCTCAACCTGGTCCTACAGCGACCAATGCGACCTCGCCGAGCATCTGAGCGTTGTTGACTACGGCGACGTCGAAAACCCCGACGGTGACGACGCACGGGACCGTTTCGCGAGCGCGATCGCGAAGTTCGACGATTCTCTGTCGCTTCGCATCTTTCTCGGAGGCGACAACGCGCTGACGTGGCACGCGCTTCGCGCGCTCGCGGGCCCGGAACTCTCTTCCTACGGGCTGATCACGCTCGACGCGCATCTCGACATGCGCGACGGCGTCTCGAATGGTTCGCCCGTGCGCCAGCTCCTCGACGAGGGACTGGACGGCCGTCACGTCGTGCAGGTCGGCCTCGCGGACTTCTCGAATTCACCCCACTACGCCCGCCAAGCACGCGCGCGCCACGTCACGGTGATCAGCCGCGACGAAGCGCGGCGCACGTCGATTGAGGAGATCGCGCAGAGGGCCCTCGCAATCGCCGGCGAGGGCGCAAGGCGCATCTACGTCGACATTGACGTCGACGCGGCCGACCGCGCGGCCGTGCCTGGCTGCCCCGCCGCGGCCCCGGGCGGCTTCAGCGCCGACGAGATGCGCCGGTTTGTCCGCGCGTTGACGTCGCATCCGATGGTCTACGCGCTCGACATCACCGAGATCGACGTCGAGCGCGACAGCGCTGACCAGCGGACGATTCGATTGGCCGCGGTGCTCGTGTTAGAGGCGCTCAGCGGTGTCATGAGGAGAGAAGAATGACGGTTGTACTTGGCACAGGATCAATGACGAGGCGTGAGCTCTTGCGCGTGGCGAGGGAGTTCGAGACGCTCCAGCTCGATGACGGCGTGCTCGCGCGGCTCGCCACCCAGCGCGAGGCGATCGACGCACTGGTCTCGAGCGGAGCTCCGGTCTACGGACTCTCGACCGGCTTCGGATCACTCGCGACGACGTTCATCTCGCCCGACCAGCGCCGCGACCTGCAGCGCTCGCTCATCCGCTCCCACGCCGCGGGTGTGGGGCCCGAAGTCGAGACCGAAGTCGTTCGCGCGATGATGGTGTCGCGCTTGACCAATCTCTGCTCGGGTGTGTCGGGGGTGCGTCCGTCGACGGCGCTGGCCTACCTCGCGCTCTTGAACGAGGGCATCACCCCGGTCGTGCACGAGTTCGGGTCGCTCGGCTGCTCGGGCGACCTTGCGCCGCTCGCCCACGTCGCGTTGGCCCTGATGGGCGAGGGCGATGTGCGAGAGCGCGGGGGACGGCGCACGAGCGCCGCCGAGGCCCTTCGAGACGCCGGCCTCGAGCCGGTGGTGCTCGCTGAAAAAGAAGGGCTCGCGCTCATCAACGGCACCGATGGAATGCTTGGCCAGCTGATCATGGCCATCGAGGACGGACTCTCGTTGCTCGCCCTCGCCGACGTCGCGGCGGCGCTCTCGATCCAGGCGCTTCGCGGCACCGACCGCACCTTCCTCGCCGAGATCCACGCGCTTCGACCGCACCGCGGCCAGCGCGACAGCGCGGCGAACCTGGCGGCGCTGCTCGAGAACTCGCCAATCGTGAACTCGCACCTCGACGACTCGTCCCAGGTGCAGGACGCCTACTCGCTGCGATGCGCTCCCCAGGTCCACGGAGCGGCCCGTGACACCTTCGCCCACGCGACGATGGTCGCCGACATCGAGCTCGCCTCGGCGATCGATAACCCCTCGGTGCTCGCCGACGGCACGCTCGTCTCCAACGGGAACTTCCACGGCGCGCCGATTGGCTACGTGCTGGACTTCCTCGCGATCGCCCTCGCCGACGTGGCGTCGATCTCCGAGCGGCGCACCGACCGCCTGCTCGACGTGAACCGGAGCTACGGGCTTCCGCCGTTCCTCGCCCATCACGCCGGGGTCGACTCGGGGCTGATGATCGCCCAGTACTCGCAGGCCGCCCTCGTCTCGGAGATGAAGAGGCTCGCGTCGCCGGCGAGCGTGGACTCGATTCCCTCGTCGGGCATGCAAGAGGACCACGTCTCGATGGGTTGGCACGCGGCGAGAAAGCTCCGCCGTTCGATCGAGGCGTTCTGCGACGTGCTCGGGATCGAGCTGCTCGCCGCCGCTCGAGCCCTCGAGCTGCGTGAGCCGCTCATGCCCTCTGCGGGCACGCACGCGGTCAGCATTCAAGTGAACGCCGTCACCGGAGGACCGGGCCACGATCGTTGGCTGTCGCCCGAGATCGAGGCGGTGGGCGAGCTCGTGCGAAGCGGCGAGCTGTTGTCGATCGTCCGTGGCTTTGTCACACTGGTGTAGAACGTCTAAGGAGAAGCCATGGAAGGTGCCCGTCCCGTTCGAGCGGCAAGGGGAACAACGCTGTCGACCCTCGGTTGGCCCCAGGAAGCGGCGCTGCGCATGCTGCAGAACAACCTCGATCCCGAGGTCGCCGAACGACCCGACGACCTCGTGGTCTACGGGGGAACCGGCCGGGCCGCGAGGGACTGGCGAAGTTTCGACGCGCTCGTGCGCACGCTCCAGACCCTGAAGGGCGACGAGACGATGCTGGTGCAGTCGGGCCGCCCGGTCGGGGTGTTCCAGACCCACGAATGGGCGCCGCGAGTGCTGATCGCCAACTCCAACCTGGTGGGGGACTGGGCGACGTGGCCCGAGTTCCGCCGTCTCGAGGCGTTGGGGCTCACCATGTACGGCCAGATGACCGCGGGCTCGTGGATCTACATCGGGACCCAGGGGATCCTCCAGGGCACCTACGAGACGTTCGCCGCGGTGGCGGCGAAGAGGTTCAACGGCACCTTGGCTGGGACGCTCACCCTGACGGGCGGCGCCGGCGGCATGGGCGGCGCCCAGCCGCTCGCGGTGACCATGAACGACGGGGTCTGCCTCTGCGTTGACGTTGATCCCGCGCGACTCGAGCGCCGGGTCCAGCATCGCTACCTCGACGAGTGGACGAGCGATCTCGAGGAAGCCCTTTCGCGCGTGCTGGCGGCGAAGAAGGAACGGCGCGCCCTCAGCGTCGGGCTGCTCGGCAACGCCGCGACGATCTTCGCCGAACTGCTGCGCCGCGGGGTCGAGGTGGACATCGTCACCGACCAGACCTCGGCGCACGATCCCTTGAGCTACCTTCCCGAGGGCATCGAGCTCGGCGACTGGCACGACTACGCCGACAAGAAGCCCGAGGAGTTCACCGACCGCGCGCGCCAGTCGATGGCGAAGCAGGTTGAGGCGATGGTCGGCTTCATGGACCGGGGTTCGGAGGTCTTCGACTACGGCAACTCGATCCGCGGCGAGGCCCAGCTCGGCGGATACCCGCGCGCCTTCGACTTTCCGGGATTCGTGCCCGCCTACATACGTCCCCTCTTCTGCGAGGGCAAGGGCCCCTTCCGCTGGGCGGCCTTGTCGGGCGACCCGAAGGACATCGCGAGGACCGATCAGGCGGTCCTGGACCTCTTCCCGGAGAACGAGGGGCTGCACCGTTGGATAACGAAGGCCCAGGAGAAGGTCGCCTTCCAGGGGCTGCCCGCGAGGATCTGCTGGCTCGGTTACGGCGAGCGTGACAAGGCGGGCGTCGCCTTCAACGACCTCGTCGCGTCGGGCGAGGTGTCGGCGCCGATCGTCATCGGACGCGACCACCTCGACAGCGGGTCGGTCGCGTCCCCCTACCGCGAGACCGAGTCGATGCTCGACGGATCCGACGCCATCGCCGACTGGCCGCTGCTCAACGCGCTCGTGAACACGGCGTCGGGCGCGTCGTGGGTCTCGATCCACCAGGGCGGGGGCGTCGGGATGGGACGCTCGATCCATGCGGGCCAGGTCTGCGTCGCCGACGGCACCGCGCTCGCGCGCCAGAAGCTCGAACGGGTCCTCACGAACGACCCGGGCATGGGTGTCATCCGCCACGTGGACGCGGGCTACGAGTTGGCCGACGAGGCCGCCCGCGAGCGTGGCGTGCGCATTCCGATGCGCGAGGGCTGATGGTCACCCGCGTCATTGGCCGCATCGGCGAGCTCACCACCAACGATCCCTCGCTCGGCGACGAGACGCTCATGGGGCGACTGCGCGACGCCGCCATCGTCCTCGACGAGGAGCGCGTCCTCTGGGTGGGACCTTCCGCCGATGCGCCGTCCGCGGACGAATTCATCGACGCGGGCGGCCGCGCCGTCGTGCCGGGATTCGTTGACTCGCACACGCACCTCGTTTTCGCCGGCGAACGCTCCGAGGAGTTCGAGGCGCGCATGGCGGGGGAGCGCTACGACGGCGGCGGCATCGGGCTCACCGTCAACGCCACCCGCGCCGCCTCGAGCGACGAACTTCGGGCGCTGACCTCGCATCGGGCCGCGCAGCTGCTCGCCGGCGGGGTCACGACCATGGAGATCAAGTCGGGCTACGAGTTGAACGTCGCCGGAGAGGCCCGCCTCGTCGGGCTGGCGTCCGAGTTCACCGACGAGGTCACCTTCCTCGGGGCCCACGTGGTGCCCGTCGAGTTCGCCCACGATCGCGACGGGTACGTGGAGCTCGTGAAGGGGGAGATGCTCGAGTCGTGCAAGGACCACGCGAGGTGGGCCGACGTGTTCTGCGACCGCGGGGCCTTCAGCGTCGACGAGTCGCGCGAGGTGCTGCTCGCCGCGCGCGCGGCGGGACTCGAGCTGCGCCTGCACGGCAACCAGCTGGGTGAAACCGGCGGCATCCGCCTCGCCATCGAGCTCGACGCGGCGAGCGTGGATCACTGCACGTTCGTGAGCGATTCCGACATCGCGCTGCTCGCGGGGTCCGGGACCGTCGCCACGCTCCTGCCCGGGGCGGACTTCTCCACCCGTTCCCGGTATCCGTCGGCGCGGCGAATGATCGACGCCGGGGTCACGGTCGCGATCGCGACCGACTGCAACCCGGGCAGCTCCTACGTCACGAGCATGGGTTTCATCATCGCCCTCGCCGTTCGCGAGATGACGATGACGCCGGACGAGGCGCTCTGGTGCGCCACCCTCGGAGGGGCGAGGGCCCTTCGGCGCGACGATATCGGTCATCTGAAGCCGGGCGCGCGCGCCGACCTGTTGATCCTCGACGCCCCGCGGGCGGCGCACCTGGCCTACCGCCCGGGTTCGGCGCTGGTGGCGACGACGCTGCGCGCGAAGCGCTGACGCGGCGAAGACCGGGGGCGCTCGGACACACGGGCCTTCGCCGAACGACGCCCTGGTCGGCATCAGCAAGACTGGAAGGATGACCCGAGTCGCTCTACTTCCCGCCGCCGCACTGCTGCTCGCGGCGGGATTGGGATCGATCTTCGCCTTCAACAACGCGACCACGTCGACGTCGTCGACGTCGTCGACGTCGTCAACGACGACCACGACCGTGCCACGGGAACGAGCGCAGCCGAGTTGGGCGGTCGCCAGCTCATCGGCGCGCGGCGTGATGGTCGACTACAAGAACGAGATCGTTGGCCCGGCGGCCTTTCGTGTGCTTCGCCTTCGGGCTCGAACTACGTTGCTGCGCTGGCACGTCGGTTTGATTGATCCGCCCGCCAAGTCCGGCGAGGTTCCCGCCGACGCCGGTCCGGCGATCTTCTGGCCCTCCGAGGGGCTCGCCGGGGTCGTGGCGGTCTTCAACGGCGCTTTCAAGAAGGCCGCGAACAGCGGTGGAGCGGTCGTCGACGGCGTCGTCCTCGAGCCATTGGTCGTCGGGGACATGACCATTGCGATCAACGCGCACGGCCACTGGAGCATGGGCGTGTGGGGCAGCTCGACGTTTCCCGCCAAGGACTTCCACGCCATCGCCTACCGCCAGAATCTTCGACCGCTCGTCCAGAATTCGAGGCTGAGCGCGAGCGCCAACCCGACCAACTGGGCCCAGTGGGGGTCGCCACTCAACCACAACCCGCTCACGCCGCGCACGGGACTCGGCGTTGACGCCAACGGGAATCTGATCTTCGTCGCCACCATGAGCCACGTCGACATCGCCCAACTGGGCGAGGCGCTCGTCGGCGCCGGGGTGGTGAGCGGAATGGAACTCGATATGAATCCGTACTGGCCGATCCTCGGGGCCTCGAAGACCGCGCTTCACGCGCCGGGCGGCGTGTTCGCGGTCCAGCTGCCGTTGTCGGAGCACAGTCCCTCGATCTACGAGACCGGCTGGCTGCGGGACTTCTTCGTCGCCCTCGCCGAGCCGAACTCCTGGTCGTGCGACTGGACGAGTCCCGGCGTGAGATCCTCGATCACCGCCGTCCAGCCGCAACGCCTGCACCTGACCGGTCCGGGTTGCCGCTCGACGACGACCACGACAACCACGACGACCACTGGCACGACCGGCACTTCCAGCACCACCACCACGACGGGTTCCGGGGCCACGACGACGACCGGCGCCGGCTGAATCCTCAGTCAAGACAGGTAGATCAACTCAACTCCGTGCCTCCTAAGGTAGATACATGAGTACACCAATCGCCCCCAAAGAACTTCCAACCACCCTGGGCGCGCTTCGCCAATCGGGCTACCTGTCCAAGTCGGTTCGCGAAGAGCTGCGCGTCAACCTCGAACAACGCCTGAGCGAAGGCCGCCCCCTGATGTCGGCGGTGCTCGGCTACGAGGACTCCGTGCTGCCCCAGCTCGAGACGGCGCTGCTCGCCGGGCACGACATCATCCTGCTGGGCGAGCGCGGACAGGCGAAGACCCGCATGATCCGTTCGCTGGTGGAGCTGCTCGACGAGTGGCTGCCGATCGTCGAGGGCTCGGAGGTCCGCGACGACCCCTACGCGCCGATTTCCGCGTACGCCATCGACTTGATCGCGCAGAAGGGCGATGACACGCCGATCGCCTGGGTCCACCGCACGAGGCGCTTCGCGGAGAAGCTTGCGTCCCCCGACACCTCCATGGCCGACCTCATTGGTGAGGTCGACCCCATCAAGGTCGCGGGCGGGCTCTTCCTCGACGATCCCCGCGCGCTCTCCTACGGGCTCGTCCCGAAGTCCAACCGGGGCATCTTCGCGATGAACGAGCTGCCCGACCTTTCCGAGCGCATCCAGGTGGGCTTGCTCAACGTGCTCGAGGAGCGCGACGTGCAGATCCGCGGGCACCTGGTGCGACTCGACATCGACGTGCTGGTGGTGGCGACGGCCAATCCCGAGGACTACACCAACCGGGGACGGCTCATCACCCCGCTGAAGGACCGCTTCGGCTCCCAGATCCGCACGCACTACCCCTACGAGATCACGACCGAGATCGCGATCATCCACCAGGAGGCGAAGCTGCCGACGTCGCCCAAGCCGATCAAGATCCCCTGGTTCATCGACGACATCGTCGCGCGCGTCAGCCACGTCGCGCGCAAGAGCCACGTCATCTCCCAGAGCTCCGGCGTGTCGGTGCGCCTGTCGATCGCGAACTACGAGACGGTCGTCGCGAACGCGCTGCGTCGAACACTTCGCACGCACGACGAGTCGGTCGTGCCGCGCGTGAGCGACCTCAGCGCCATGGTCCAGTCGACCCAGGGCAAGATCGAGTTCGACACCATGGATGACAGCGACTCCGACCAGGTGATCGCGGCGCTCGTCGCGCTCGCCGTTCGCCAGTGCTTCGCCGAGCACGTGCTGCTCGAGGAGGCGCCCGCGATCGTCGAGGCCTTCAGCTCAGAAGCCATCGTGCACACCGGCGACGACCTGCCCGACAAGGACTACCTGGCCGTCCTCGCGGCGATGCCCGCCCTCGAAGAACCCGTGCGCCGCGTCGCCGGTCCGGGCGCCTCGGACGGCGAGCTGGCGTCGGCGACCGAGTTCATCCTCGAGGGCCTGTACCTCACGAAGCGATTGGCGAAGGACGCCTCGGGGGCCCGGGCCCTCTACCGCTCGAGGAACCGCTAGTGCCCGTTCGCTACGGCTTTCGTCGCTTCAACGACGACGACGACTTCAACGACCTCGACGCGGAGGAGATGTTGCGGCTGCTGGCGGACGATTTCATGGAGAGCGGCGACCTCGAAGAGGCGATGGACCGGCTGCTGCGCGACGGCTTCACCGACGCCGAAGGCGAGCGGATCGAGGGGTTGCGCGACCTTCTGGAGCGCACCCGCGCGAAGCGCCGCGAGCTCGAGCAGCAGGGCGACCCCGACGGCGAGCTGCAGCGCTACCGCGACTGGCTCGAGGACATCGAGGCCCTGGAGGGCAGCGAGCTCGAGGACCTGCTCGCCGAGGCCGAGGAGTCTGGCGACGAGCGGCGAAGGGAGGTGACGAGGGACCTCGTCCAGTCGAAGTTCATGCAGCGCGACCTCATGAGCGAGCGCCTCGCCGAGCGCCTTGCGAGCTACCGCGACTACGAGTTCGTCTCCTCCGAGGCCCGCGAGGAGTTCGAGCAGATGATGTCCGAGCTTCAACAGGACGTGCTGAACACCTACTTCGAGCAGAGCAAGGAGTTCCTCGGCAAGCCCGACCCCGAGGAGCTGGCGCGCATGCGCGAGATGATGGACGCGCTGTCGACCATGATCGAACAGGACCGCCGGGGCGAGGACCTCGATCCGAGCTTCGACGACTTCATGGAGAAGTTCGGCGACTTCTTCCCCGGCGCCGAGAACCTCGAGGACGTCATCCGGGCGATGGCCGAGCGCGCCGCCGCCGCCGAAGCGATGTTCAATTCGCTCTCCGCGGAGCAGCAGGGCCAGCTGCGGGCCCTCTTCGGCCAGATGATGGAGAACATGGAGCTGAACTTCTCCATGAATCGACTGGTCTCGAACCTGCGCCAGGCGACCCCCGACATCGACTGGAACCGCGCGCACCGCATGCGCGGCCAGGACGGATCGTCCTTCGCCGACGCCACTTCGGTCGCCGAGCAGCTGGGGGAGTTGAAGAACCTGGAGGACTTCCTCGGCCGGGCGAACGCCGCCCAGGGGCTTCCCGAAGTCGACGTCGAGGCGGTGCGGCGAAACCTCGGCAACGACGCCGCGACCCACGTGGCGCGCTTGCAGAAGGCTCTGAAGGGACTGAAGGACAAGGGTTTCGTCAACCGTGACGGCGGACGCCTCGAACTCAGCCCGAAGGGGATCCGCCAGATCGGGCAACAGGCGCTGAAGGACCTCTTCGCCCAACTGCGCAATTCGCCGACGCTCGGATCGCATCGCGAGGCAACCGTGGCGCGCGGGGGGGACCGCGAGGAGACCTCGAAGCCCTGGGAGCCCGGCGAGCCATTCGCGCTGCACCTGCCCAAGACCCTTCGAAACGCGATCTTCCGCCAGGGCCCCGGCACGCCGGTGAAGCTGCACCCGGACGACTTCGAAGTCGAGGAGTACGAGGCCACCCGGCGCTCGGCGACGGTCTTTGCGATCGACCTCTCGCTCTCGATGGCCATGCGCGGCAATCTGGTCCCCGCGAAGAAGATGGTGCTGGCGCTCACCCAGTTGATCCGCACCAAGTTCCCGAGGGACTTCGTCGCGGTCGTGGGATTCGGCGAAACAGCCCAGGAGCTGCGGATCGAGGATATTCCCGCGCTCACCATCGACTACGCCTACGGCACCAACCTGCAGCACGCCCTCGCGCTCAGCCGACACCTGATGCGCGCCGAGCGCGGCGAGCGCCAGATCGTGGTCGTGACCGACGGCGAGCCGACCGCCCACCTCATGGACAACGGCGAGCCGTTCTTCTCATGGCCCCCCGTCCACGAGACGCTCGAGCGGACCATGGCCGAGGTGCTTCGCTGCACGAAGGCCGGCGTCACGATCAATATCTTCGCCCTCGACATCGAAAGAAGCCAGTTCCCGTTCGTTGAGCAGATCGGCCGGGTCAACGGAGGCAGGACTTTCTACACCTCGGTCGATGAGCTGGGCGTTTACGCCCTCGACGACTTCGTGCGCAGCCGCCGGGCCGGCTGAGTGATTCTTAAAAGTACCGTTCATCAGGAAGTCCATAAATTCAATTTGCAATTCCGCTGAAACCCCGACACAATGACACCGTTGTAATTACATCGGTGGCGAAGAGCCTCCGACGGGGAGGAATGCAACATGGAGATTGTTGACTTGATGAGCGGCATGGAAGATCGCGGTTGGCAGGCTCGTGCCAACTGCATGGGTGTGGACCCTGATCTGTTTTTTCCCGAGCGCGGTGCCTCAACTCGTGAAGCCAAAGAGGTTTGCCGTGGTTGTGTTGTTCGTGGCGACTGCCTCGAATTCGCCCTCGACAACGGTGAGAAGTTCGGCATCTGGGGCGGCATGAGCGAGCGCGAGCGCCGCCGACTGCGCCGTGCGCGCGCCATCGAACGCCGTTCGCAGGCCGGTTGACCCCTTAGCTCCGGGCCTCGATCGTAGCGCCCGGGTCGAGCCCCAGCTGCGCCCATCGAGCGGGGTCCTCGGACTCCAGCAGCGACCTGGGCACCAGCCCCACCACCTCTGACCGGCTGATTCCTTCCCCAGCCGACAGCGCGGCGAGCACCCGGTCGTAGACCTCGGACGGACGAACCTTCGAGACGTCGATGAGGTTGCAGCTGACCTGCACCTGATCGCCCACCGCGAAGGCCAACGAGCGCACGTAGGGGCCGCGCAGGAGCCGGGCGATCTCGCGGGCCTTCTCCAAGGTCGCGTCGTGAAGCCATAGATTCCAGGCGACGAGCACCGGCCGCGTGCCCACGGCGACCGCGCCCTTGGTCGCAGATGCCTGGTGGGGACCGAAGTCGGGGATGAGCCCGCGGAAAGCCCCCCTTCGCACCTCGGGCAGGGTGCGCGCCGCGGCGTTCGCCAGAGGCCCGTAAAGGAAGGTCGGCACCGCGAAGGAGTCCGCGATCCACCGCGCCGTCGCATCACGCAGGTTCAGGGCCTCGGTCTCCTTGGCCGGATCGAGGGCTACGAAGGGAACGACGTCGACGACCCCGAAGCGCGGGTGCACCCCGTGGTGGCGCGAAAGATCGAGCAGCTCGAACGCCTTCGCGACGAGCGAACGCACGTCGCGGGCGAGTTCTTCGGGCTCGTTGATCAGCGTGAAGACCGAACGGTGGTGAGAGGGGTCCGCGTGGCGGTCACGCAGCGAAGGGCCCGCGGAGATCGAAAGCGCGTCGAGCAGCGCGACGTCGCGGCCCTCTGAGATATTTATGACGCACTCGAGCACAGTTGCCAAGGTTAGTGAGGCGCCCGGAGAATGGCCGGAAAAGGGCGAGTGCGCTCGAGTGGGGCGTCCGAAGGCCAGGAATCGTCGCCAATCGAACCAGTACAATGGCTGTTCAGCAGTTTTGAGGTAATCGAAGGAGCGCCGTGAGCCAGGTCCCGACCACAGAAACCACCGAGGTCATCGAACCCGTCGGTCACGTCCAAGTGATCTACCTGGGACCCGTCGCCCCCCACTGGGAGTGCCGCATGGTCTTTGGCGACGAGGAGCAGATCCAGGCCTTCGTCGACCGCATCGACGCGCGCCTTCGTTTCCTGCCCCCCCACGACCCGCAGTTCCGCCGCAACCGCGAGCGTGTGAACCGAGACGCCGAACGCGAGAACCTTCTCGTCGAGTGGAACCTCGGCTACGACGAATCAGAGGCCTAGGCGAGCGGCGAGCTGGTGACTCGCTGATACCAGACTTCGGGGCTCTCCAATTCCGTCGCGCTCGGCAGACCATCGACGCGTAGCAGCGCGTCAAAGACACCGAGCCCGTGCGCCTTACTGAGCGACGCGACGAAGTCGCGCGCCTGATCGTGATGGGGTCCCTGGGTCGAGATGCCGAACAGCGCCGCCGCCGCGTCCTCGCCCCTCGCGTCGCTACGACGATGGCGCTGGTACGCCTCGACGAGAGCCGGGCGCGGTCCGAGGATCGCCTCGGTGATGTCGTGGGCGGCCTTTTCGAAGAACGCGCTGAGCACGCTCGCCGCGGCATTGATGGCGCGCGTCGCGTCGGTCTCCTCGGGCATCTCGATGCCGTCGAGCAGCGATTCGGGATTGCCCATCAGCGACGTGAGGTCTTCGGGGTTAATCATCGTCTGCAGACGGCTCAACAGGTCGCTCTGGGCGGCGGTCGCTTCACGGACCGCGTCGATCAGCAGCGCGCGAAGCGCGTCACCGGTACCCGGCTGGGTCAGTACCAGTGAGGCGACGAACTCCTGGGCCAGCGCGAAAACGTAGACCTCGTCGCGATCGAGCGACCACGCCTCGGCGAAGTTCGCGAGGTTGTTGACGACCAGGAGCCGCTGGTCGTCGATGCGCGGAAGGGGCAGCACCGCGAGCGACCAGGCCCGTTCGGAGAAGTGCCCCGCGACCGAGCCCATCTGGAAGCCCGTGAAGAGCGGGCCGAGCGTCGAGACGAGTTGGGCCATCATTGGGTTGGCCGCCACTTCGAGGTTGTCGCCCATCGACGGCGGCGAGGCCAACATCGGCTCGATGAGCGGCTTCCACTGGCTGAGCGCCGCGATGGTCAGTGATGACCGGTTGACCGCGGTGATCACCGGTTCGCTGGAGACGCCGAACAGCGCGTCGACGTGGCGCCCCACGAGGGGCGCGAGTTCCTCGAGGCGCTGACGCTCCACCGGTTGCGGATTCGGATCGCCGTCCTCGCCCCTCGCTATGTTGAGGGCGAGCTGGGTGGCAGTCTGGAACCACGCGTCCGGGCCTTGCTGGCCGAGGAGATTGAAGATATCCCCGAACATCCCGCCTAATGGGTTATCGCTCATGCATCCAACTTAGAGGCAGATTCAGCGTGGTGCGCCCGATCTGGGCGGGCCCTGGGGCGACCTAACATCGTGAGCCATGGCCACTGACGTCGCACTGGATATCGGTACTTCGCACACGCGTCTCGCCACGGCCCAGCGGGGCCTGCTTTTCAATGAACCGACCCTCGTCGCCATCGACACCAACTCCGGCGACGTCGTCGAGGTCGGCCACGGCGCCCTCGAAATGGTCGGGCGAACCCCCCGGCACGTGATCGTCTTTCGTCCTCTGGCCCAGGGCGCCACCGTCGACTTCGACGTCACCGCGCGGCTTATTTCGGGCCTCTTCGAGCGGGCCGGGGTCTCCAAACTGAGCCGCGCCCGCGTGGTCATGAGCGTGCCCTCGCTCGCCACCTCCATTGAACGCCGCGCGCTTCGCCAGGCCGCCGTGCAGGCGGGCGCGCGTGAGGTGAGCCTCATCGAGGCCCCGATCGCCGCCGCCATCGGGCTCGGCCTTCCCGTGCAGGACCCCGTGGGTTCGGCGGTGACCGTGCTCGGAGCGGGGGCGTCGGAGGCGGCGCTGATCTCGCTCGGCGGCATCGTGACGAGCAGCGCGCGGCGACTGGGCGGCAACGACGTCGACAACGCCATCGCCTCGCTGCTGCGGCTTCGCCAGGGCGTCGTCGTTGCGCCCGCGACCCTGGAGATGCTGAAGATCAACCTGGCGTCGGCGTTCGCGACCACCCGGGGCCTTGTCGAGGTGGTCATGGCTCGCACCGTCGACCGCGGGGAACTCGTCGAGGTTGAGGTGAGCGCCGAGCTCGTCAACGCGGCGCTGAACGACGTCGTGGCGGCGAGCGTCCGCATGATTCAAGACTGCCTGGGGGAAGCCCCTCCCGACCTCTCCCAGGACGTCAGCGCCCGGGGACTCACGCTGGTGGGCGGACACGCGCAGTTGAACGATCTCGCCGACCTCATAGCGAGCAGCACCGGGGTCGAGGTGGGCGTCGCGCCGAGCCCCGACACCGTGATCATTGAAGGCCTGCAGATGTGCCTCGAGGAGATGTCGTCACTGCACGGGCTGCTGCGAAGCGCCGACAGTTAGTCCGGCTCGCCGCGGGTGAGTTGATCGACCGCGGCGCGCACCTGCCAGTCCCGGTCCGCGCTCGCCTTCTCGAGCGCGGCGTCGATGTCGGGGCCCTCGAAGTTCGTCAGGGCCACGATGGCGCGCCGGCGAACGGGCGGCTTGTCGTCAAGGGCGGCGAGCACCACGGCGCGGCCCCTCTCGTCGCCGATCTCGCCGAGCGCGGCGATCGCCGACTCGCGGCATCTCGCGTCGTCGTGATTCGCCGCGATGTCGCAAAGCCGATCGACCGCGCCCACGTAGAGGTGCTCGCCCAGGGCGAAGATCGCCCCGTCGACGACCAACGCGTCGTCGTCATCGAGGCACGCGAGCATCGCGCGGAAGAGAGCGTCGGATTCGATTTCCTCGTGGGCGAGCAGGGTCAGCGTTTCGCGCCGGACGTCCACGTCGGGGTCGGTGACGCCGGCCAGGAGTTGATCGCCCGAGAGCAGCCCCCGGCGCAGACCCGCGCGAAGGGCCAGGATCCGAAGGCGCGCGGTGGCGGAGCCGAGATTCTCCAGGATCAGCGCGTCGAACTCCCCGTTCGCGCTGAAGCCCGCCCTCAGCAACTGTTCGTCGAGGGACTCCGGTAGCGTTGGATCATTACCTTGCACGAAGACATCTCAGCACCTCGCCGCCTCCTTCGCCCATTCCTGCCATTCCTGTTGGTCGTGGTCGTCGGCATCGCGGCGGCGTTCGTCCTTGATCACTGGACGCTGAACGAATACGCCCTGACCCCGGGCAACGCGACCACGGTCGGTCCGCTCGTGAAGATCCAGGGGCTTTCGACGGACCTTCGCCGCGACGACATCATGCTCACGGACGTCTACCTGCAGCAACTCACCGCGTGGCAGTACGTCACCATGCACTTTGAGAGCCACGTCGAGTTCGTGCCGGGGAGCGAACTCGTCGAGCCGGGGGTTTCCCCGAGCGAACTGGAGGCGCAGGGTTACCTGGAGATGAGTGACTCGAAGCAAGACGCGGAGGCGTCGGCGTTCGCGGCGCTCGGGTGGAAGATCGCCGTCACCGACACGGGCGCGATCGTGAACGCCGTGGTCGAGCACTCGCCCGCGAGCAAGGCGAAGATCCACGTGGCCGATGAAATCGTCGCGGTCAACGGCACGAGCGTGACCACGTCCTGCGGCCTCGAGGGCGCCGTGCACTCGCTCGCCCCGGGAACTCCCGTGACCCTGGGCCTCGAGCGCGCCCACATCAGTGGCGGCGGCGTCATCTCGTGGGCTTCGCCGGTGAGTATCACCTTGAAGACCGCCGCCGCGCCGAGTCCGCTCGCGCTGACCTCCTGCCCCAAAGTGAAAGGCGTCAGCCGCTCGTACCTCGGCCTGTCGCTGGAGGACGGGTTCAACTACGCGTTCCCCGGTGACATCTCGATCAACACCAAGTACATCGGCGGACCTTCGGCGGGCCTCGCCATGACCCTCACGCTGATCGACAAATTGAGCCGCGGATCATTGACCGGCGGCAACAAGGTCGCCGCCACGGGCACCATCGACCAGCACGGCAACGTCGGCGACGTGGGTGGCGTCGCCGAGAAGACCATTGCCGTTGAAGACGCCGGAGCCAAGTACTTCATGGTTCCCGAGGTCGAAGTGGCGACCGCGAAAGAGAACGCCTCGCCCGATCTTCACATCCTCGGCGTGACGACCCTCGCCCAGGCGCTGAAGGACCTCCGCGCAATTGGCGGGTCCCAGCCGATTGCCCTGACTAAGCCCCGCTAAGCCATTTTTCATGGGCCCGAGGTCGTAGTCTTTAAGGAATGGACGAACGCCGAATTCTCTCCACCACGCGTCAGTCGTCGACCGAAATAGTCCGGACGAACTTCTCGACACAGCGAAAAGGTGGTGTTGACCCCCAGGAGGTTCGACTCCACCTCGAATCGGTGGCCCGCGAGATGGGCCACCTGGAGAACAGGATCCGAGAGCTCCAGGAGCAGTTGTCCGACGCGCAGCGCCGGGCCGCCAACCCCACGTTCGACGAAGCCACGCTCGCGAGCGCGCTCGGGGCCCAAAGCGCGACGATCCTTCGCTCGGCGCACGAGGAGGCCGGCCGCGTCACGGCCGAGGCGCAGGAGCGCAGCGCCCAGGTGTTCGCCGAAAGCCAGCAGCGCGTCGCCGCGCAGCTCATCGAAGCCCAGGAGCGCGCCACCGTACTCATCTCCGAAGCCGAGAGCACCGCCGCCCAGATCGATCACGACGCGCGCCTCGCGGCGGAGCGGTTGATCGATTCGGCGAAGGTGAACGGCGAGGCCCTGGTCGAGCGGGGCCGTGAGCAGGGCCTCGCAATCGTCGAGCAGTCGAACGAGGCGCGCAAGACCGTCCTGAACGATCTCGCCGTCAAGCGCAAGGCGCTGCACATTCAGATCGATCAGCTGCGCGCGGCTCGCGACACGCTCGGTGGCTTCGTGGGATCGCTGCGCGAGCAGATCGACAGCGTGATCGACGGCATCAACGCGTCGGACGACGCCGCGAGGCACGCGGCCCTGGAAGCGCTGCGGCTGCGTCCGCCGGTTCCCGAGCCCACCGAAGAAGAGCTGCTCGCCGGCACCCCGTTGCGCCAAGTTCCCGACGCCGATCTGAAGGCGGCGCCCGAGACGTCGGACGTCGCGAAGCAGAAGCCCCGCAAGCCCGCCAAGCCCGCGAGCGGGCCCGCGAACACCGAGCCGGAGCTGCTGGGCGAGGACGTCACGGGAACCGACGTGGTGAACGAGATCTTCGCCCGACTTCGCAAGGCCACCCTCGAAGAGCGCGGCGCCGAGATTCCCGCGCCGCGCAAGGCCGCCCCTTCGCCCGCGAAGCCCGAGACCCCGGTGGGCGAGCTCTTTGTCCGTCGAGACGCCGCCCTCGACGAGTCGCTCGCGATCCTCACGCGCAAGGTGAAGCGGGCCCTGCAGGACGACCAGAACATCATGCTCGAGCGTCTGCGCGACGTGAAGGGCATGATCACGACCGAACTCGAAGACGAGCACGCCCAACGGGCCCGTTACGCCGACGCCGCGTTCGACGCGCTCGCCGACGCCGCGGCGGCGGGAGTGCAGTTCTCCTTCGACGAAGCGGGCGCCAACGGTGAGCCGGTCAATCGCACCGCCCTCAACGACTGCGCCGCCGACCTCGCGGTTACGATCGTGTTGGCCCTGCGCAAACGCATTCTCGCCGACGGAAGCGGCGACGGCGCCGAGCGGGCGAACGCCGCCTACAAGGAATGGCGCGGGGCGCGCGTGGAGCGGCTGTGCACCGACGCGGCGCGCCGGGCGTTCCATCTCGGCGTGGCCACCGCCTCCCAGGGCCGGTCGGTTCGCTTCTTCGCGGCCCCGAACGACGCACCCTGCGACGCGTGCGCGCTCGACGCCGCGTCGGGCGAGCATCCGGCGGGACGGAACTTCCCCAGCGGTTCGCAGTATCCGCCGCTGCACGCGGGCTGCGCGTGCGCTGTAGTGCCTGTCTGAAAAACCACCTAGGCTTCCAGCGTGCGTAGCCCCACTGATGTGCCCATGAGTCCTCGACGGCTCGGTCGATTCTCGCGTCGTTTCTGGATCGGGCTGGTTGTCGTCGTCCTGTTCTTCGCCTTCCTTTCGCTGCGCAGCTTGGCGGTGCTCTGGACCGACCAGATGTGGTTCTCCCAGACCGGTTACGGCAGCGCCTTCTCGACACTCTTCGTCACCAAGGTCGGCCTCGGGGTCGGATTCGGAGTCATCTTCTTCGCCCTCATGTGGGCGAACCTCTTCCTCACCGATCGCTTCGGCGCGCGAGACCTCTCGTTCGAGCCCGAGGACGAGGTGGTGCGCCGGTTCCAGAACGTCGTGCGGCCCTACGCCGGACGCATCTACGCGGTCATCGCCCTCGTCACGGGGCTCATCGCCGGGCTCAACGCCACCGGCCAGTGGCAGACGTTCCTGCTCTTCGCGCACAGCAAGCCCTTCCACGTCAAGGACGCCCTGTTCCACAAGGACCTGAGCTTCTACGTCTTCACCCTGCCGTTCATCTCGTTCATCATCACCTGGACCCTGGTGTCGCTGTTCTTCATCCTCATCATCACTTCGGTGTTCCACTACCTGAACGGCGGCATCCGCGCCACTCGCGTGTCGCCCAGGGTGGCTCCTCGGGTCAAGGCCCACCTTTCGGTGATCGGAGCGGGCATCGCCCTCATGAAGGCGGCTGGCTACGTCGTGGCGAAATGGGAGCTCGTCAACTCCTCCAACGGCTACGTGCAGGGCGCCGGGTACACCGACGTGCACGCGCGCATGCCCGCGATGACGATTCTCTTCTACTTGTCGCTCGCCGCCGCGGTGATCCTGCTCGCCAACGTCCGCTCGCAGGGCTGGTCGCTTCCCGCGGTCGCCGTCGGGCTCTGGGTGTTCGTGGCGCTCGTGATCGGCGTGCTCTACCCGACGTTCCTCCAGACGCTGAAGGTGACCCCGAACCAGGGCTCGCTGGAGGCGCCGTATATCCAGCGCAACATCAACGCGACCCGGGGGGGCTTCAACCTCGACAAGGTCAAGTTCCACACGTTCGCCGGCGCGACGACGATCTCGAACACCCAGATCAAGGCCGACTCGGCGACGCTCAACAACATCCGACTCTGGGACCCCGCCGCGCAGATCGCCCTGGCGACGGTGACCAAGCGCCAGTCCATCCGCTCGTATTACTCGTTCACGACCCTGTCGGTCGACCGCTACGTGGTCAACGGCAAGGTGACGCCGGTGCTGATCGGCGCGCGCCAGCTCAACACCGCGAACCTGCCCTCTCCGAGTTGGGTCAACACGCACCTGCAGTTCACCCACGGTGAAGGTGCCGCGGTGATCGCGGCGAACACCGTTGACACCACGACCGGGAATCCGGTCTTCGTGGTGTCCAACGTCCCGCCGGCGTCAACCAACGGCATGCCAACGCTCACTCAGCCCGGCATCTATTTTGGCATCAAGGACTCTGGCTGGGTCGTCGCCAACACCAAACAGAACGAGCTGGACTACCAGGTGAACAGCGGCCCCAACGCGGGCCAGAACGTGGCGACGCACTACGAGGGATCAGGCGGGGTGGCGGTCGGGGGCATCCTCAGCCGTGCGGCGCTCGCGCTGCGCCTCGGCGACTTCAACTTCCTGATCTCGAACCAGATCACACCGAAGAGCCGCGTGCTCTTCGTTCGCGACGTGCAGCAGATGGCGCAGAAAGCCGCGCCGTTCCTGACTTTCGACACCCAGCCCTACGCCGTCATCGCCAACGGCGAGGTGCAGTACGTGCTCGACGGCTACACCTCGACGAGCCAGTACCCCTACTCGCAGAGCATCAACAACCTGAACGTGACCGGCGGCAACCTCGCCTACAACACCAACTACGTGCGCAACGCCGTGAAGGTCGTCGTCAACGCCTACACCGGATCCATGAAGTTCTATGTCGCCGATCCCCGGGACCCGATCATCCAGGCCTACGAGGCGGCGTTCCCCAACATGTTCTTGCCCATGAGCAAGATGTCGACGACCATCAAGGCGCACCTGCGCTACCCGTCGGACCTCTTCTCGGTCCAGGCCGCCGCCCTAGGCCGCTACCACATCACCTCGTCAGCTGGCTTCTACACCGCGTCGGACCGTTGGGAGATTTCGCCCACGACCGGTGCCGGCACTCCGAGCCAGGCGCTGGCGAAGAGCCTGGTCACCAACGCCGCGGGCACCGTGGTGTCGTCATCACTCGCGCCGATGAGCCCGGTGTTCCAGGTCGGTTCGCTTCCCCAGGCCAATCGGCAACAACTACTTGAATCCATTGCCTTCGTGCCTTCAGGCAACTCATCGACCGTCCAAAGCCTCACGGCGTTCATGATCGCGACCAGCGATTCGAACGACTACGGGCAGCTCAACGTCTACGTGACGCCCCGCGGCACCTCGGTGACGGGTCCGGTGCAGGCGGACTCGGAGATCCAACAGACGTCAGCGGTAAGTCAGATCGACACGCTGCTCGACCAGCACGGATCCCAAGTGCTGCTCGGCAACAACCTGATGGTGCCGCTCGATCAGAGCGTCCTCTACATCCGCCCCCTCTACGTGTCGAGCTCTTCGAACCCGTTGCCTCAGCTGCGCTACGTCATCGCCGTGTTCAATCAGGACGTTGGAATCTCGTCCACCCTGTCGGGTGCTCTGTCACAGGTCCTTGGCGCCAACATCACCGCCGGCGGCTCGACGGGTGGCGGTGCGACGGGCGGCGGCTCGACGGGTGGCGGCTCGACGAGCGGCGGGCATACCGCCTCGTTCTATCTGAAACAGGCCGCCGCCGACTACGCCGCGGCGCAGGTGGCCCTCACCGCGGGTGACCTCGGCACCTATCAAGCCGACATCGAATCCATGAACAAACAGATCCAGCTGGCCCAGACTGCCCTGAGCGGCAAGTAGTGCTTCGCGGTCGTGGGAGCGGGGATCGTGTTCTGGCGTTCCACTGGCGCCGGCGAAGCGCAATGACGCTCGGAATCTCGAGGTTCTTCTCGGCGTCACCGAAGAGTCACAGGCATTTCTAAGGCGGATGTGACGCGATCGCAACAACTACTCCTTACGATTGAGGAGCGGTCTTTCGTCGCGTCGACCGCTTTTGGTCAGATGTTGTCAGTCGGGGTCTTCAGTTGAATGTGATGCGGTCCATGTCGAGTCGGGTGGAGAGGTTCACGCCCTACGCGATTGCGGCGGGAGTCGTGGGTGTTCTCGCCGCGGCGTGGGTGGTCACCTACGTGGTCGCACCCCACATGGGCATGTTTGAGGATCTCTTCGGCCGTGTCGCGAACATCCGCAACCTCCAAAGGTCGGGCAACATCTACGTGCCCTTCAGGGTGGAGGCGTTCACCTATCCGCCCGGAGCCATCCTCTTCTTTTATCCGCTGGCGGTAGTTCCGCTCAACGACCTCGCGTACCTGTGGACGCTGCTGAGCATCGCGGCTCTCGTCGTCGCCCTGGCTCTGGTCCTTCGAAGGATCTTCGCGCTCACCCCGCGCGCCTCGGCGGCGCTCGCCATCTGGATCGGGCTGGTCTCGATCGTCGTCTTCCCGCCGGTGACCGAGTGCCTCGCCTGGGGCCAGACCGCGACGATCCTCCTGCTCGCGGTGGTGCTGGATGCGCTCTGCGTGACGGGTTCGTCGAAGGGCGTCCTCGTCGGGCTCGCGACCGCGCTCAAGGTGTATCCGGGGGCGATCATCATTCTCTGGATGGTGCGCCGCGAGTGGCGCGCGGCATCCACCGCCGTCGTGTCGGGCGCCGCGCCCACCCTGGCCGCGTGGGTCATCTGGCCTTCGAGCATGCAGGAGTTCGTCAAGACGATGCTGCTCGGGCACAAGGAGCTGTCGCACTTCGCCGGAGGCGCGACGGTGCGGGCGAGCTCGAGCCTCGCCTCCTTCTTCAGTCGCGCCCCGTTCCATGTCGGGTTCCTCTCCACGGGCGCGGAACTGCTCGTCTGCGTGATCGTGCTCGCCGTCGCGCTGTGGGGTTCCCATCACCTTTGGCTGGGCGGCTTCGCCCTCAGTTCAATGGTCGTGGCGCTGCTGGGCAGCGTGATCGCGACGCCCGTGGCGTGGGACCACTACTTCTCCTTCGTCCCGCTGCTGCTCGTGATCCCCTTCGAGATTGGCTTCGCGGACATCTTCGGGCGCGCGTGCGTCGGCGCGGCGCTCGTCATGATGGCCCCCTGGTACCGGCTCAGGCGACCAACGCCCGGTTCGCTGTGGGCCACCGTATGGACCTTCACGTCGAGAAATGCCCTCCTGCTCGCTTCGTTGGCGGTGCTCGCGACTGCTCTCGGCTCGACGCTTCAACGTCGACAAGCCGCCCAGCGCCAGCCCGTGTTCACCGCCAGCAGAGAGATCGTCGACTCGTAGGCTGCACGGGCTCTCCCCGGGTTAGCGCTGTTGGCTGATCGCCGTTTTGCTGCTTGATCACGAAACGGACGAGAAGGATGATGGGCGCACGCACGCCGTGGCGTCGGTCTTCGAGTTGCTGGTCGCGGCATTCGTGGTCCTCGCGCTTCTGTCACTCGGATTCATTCTGTACTTCAATCTGAACCCGAGTCCCGCGTCTGAAGAGGGGCCGCAGGTCCTTCAAGAGCAGGTTCTGGAAACTGAATGATCGAAGTTGGGGGACCGAGGCACCCGGGAGAGATCGACGTGATTTGGAGCAATCGTGGTTGAGCGAGTAAAATGAATTACCTCAGCGCGGGGTGGAGCAGTCTGGTAGCTCGTCGGGCTCATAACCCGAAGGTCGCAGGTTCAAATCCTGCCCCCGCCACCAAGAAGTCCATAAACGAAGTCGAAGGCCCAGGGAAATCCTGGGCCTTCGTCCTGTCCGGGGCCCCTTCCAGGGGTGTCCGGACCCCGTTTACTCCATAAACCCCCGTGCAACTGCACGTGCTGCACACCCCTGCACCCCCCAGTGGTTGCAACCATCTTGCGCCCCCGCTGCGTGCACGGCCTGGGCAACCGGCACTCCAAAGAACCTCTGCGACGTCATAACTACGTCGAGTGCCTCGTTCGATGGTGTCTCGAACGGTCCGGGTGGATGGGGTCACTGCGGCCCCGACAAGGAGCTGTTGACCATGTACGAGCCCACCTACCTGACCCAGGACGAGGCCGCCGCGCTCTGCGTCAAGTCTCGCGACACCATCCGTCGTCACCGCCGCGGCGGCCACTTGCCGAACTCGCGCCAGCGGCCCGACGGCACCGTCGAGGTCAGTGTGAGCGACCTCGTCGCCGCGGGTCTGCTGGACCCGCTGCTGTCCACGCCCGACGTCACCGGGGTCGCGGGCCGCTCACGGGCCGAGCGCGACCTCGTGTCGGCTCGCCAGGAGCTCGCCGTCGTCGGATCGCGCCACGACGCGCTGCGCGACGCCTTGCGCAGTGCCGACGAGCAGATCGAGTTCCTACGTTCGACGCTGCGAAAGGCCGGGTTGGCCTGATGGTAAGGCCTCTCACTGGATACAAGACCATGGACGACGGCGTGTGGCTCGCGTCGGTGCCACTCCGACGAGGCTTGAAAAAGCGGGTCTACGGCACGTTCGCGCCTGACGCCGATGCGGCCGCCGACGCGTGGATGGCCGAACAGGTCGCCCGACTCGAGTCCGGACTCGAAGCCGTCGGCCCGACCAGGAAGGGTCGAGCGTCCCGGGCTGGTTCGAAGGCGTCGCTAGCGGCACCGGCGCCCGCAGTGCAGGAGTGGCTCACCTTCGAGGAGTACGCACTCGCCTGGCACCACGAGCAGTACGTGATGCTGCACCGCGGCGGACCAGAGCGCGGTCAGGCCGTCCTTCGCAACCTGCAACTTCACATACTGCCGACGTTCGGCGGGCCGATCGAGGTCGACGTCGCCAGAGGTCGAGCCAAATTGGTGGAGTGGACGAGGAAGATGGCGGGCTACCCGGCCGTACCGGGAGACCCCGTCGATCCCCAGGCGAAGACCTACGCCAGGAAGGTGGTTGGACAGCTGCTCTGGATCATCAGTGAGGTTTACCTCTACGCCCGCGGCCTGGGCGCCCCGGTCGCGGTGGTCCCGGGCCAGCTCCACGAGATGCCGGCGCTGACGAACGACGTCACGGCCATGAATCCCAAGGGCCGCACGAAGCGAAAGGCCGGCCTGATTTCGTTCGCCGAGGCGCGCCGCCTCGCGGGCGAGATGCACGCGATTCACCAACTGGTTCTCTGGCTGATGCGCGTGGCCGGGTTTCGCATCGGTGAATCGTACGGTTTGCTGGTCTCGAACTTCCTAGACGACGGGGAGTGGGGCTACCTCCTGGTCGAAGCGCAAGGGGGAAGGACCTACCTCGTGCGCGGTGAAGACGAACGTCCGGTGCCCACCACTCGAAAGATGACCCTCAAGAGCAACGCCGGCTATCGGCTCATCGCCCTGCCGCACTCGCTGTCCAGGCTCATCCGCCAGGTGATCGAGGACTTCCATACCGATCCGGTTAGCGGGGTCATCGACGCGAGTGCTCGCCTCATTCCGTCGATCCGGTCTGAAGGGGGCGGCGCCGCGGGATTCCGCAGCGCCCTGAAGAAGGTCAGCCGGGCCGTCGCGGGCGTGGACATCGCCGAGGACAACCTGGTGATACCTCACGACATGCGCAAGGGCTTTGCCACGGACCTCGCATGGACACCAGGGCTCGAAGATGTGGTCAAGCGCCGCGCGATGGGCCACCGTGGAGGTCGCGACGTCTTCGACCTCATCTACACGCTTGACGATCGCCTTTGCGAGGCCATGAAGCCGGCGGCCGCCGCAGTGGAGCGCGAGATCGCTGACTCGATCGGAAACCTGATAGTTCCCACCACCGTTCGACCTTCCTACTCGGCGAGTGCGGACCGCGCCCGACTGGCCACGCTCGATGCTGCACTCGAGGAGCGGGGCTGGCAGGTGCGCACGTGCGAGGACGGTTGGGTCGAGGCCAGCGAGGCGGCGGCGATCTTGTCCATGACGGTCACGGCTACTCGACGTCTGTTTCCCGACCAGATCCCCGCGGTGAAGCTGGAGGGCAAGTGGCGGGCCCGTCTCGGTGACGTCGAGGCCTACCGTGAGCGTTTCGACGGTTGGTGGCGGATCGAGGATGTCTGTGACAAGGTCGGCGCCACCTACCACGAGGCCTACGCCATGGTGAAGCGTCTCAACGTGCAGACCGTGATGGATAACTACTCGCGCCAGCTCCTGTTGACGGGGGACCAAGCTGGTGAGCTCATTACCGAGTTCTCTCGGATCGAGGATCTGCACCTCAGGTCGATGCCGGTCGCCGAGGCCGCGAGCTTCCTCGGCGTCAGTCACAGTTCCATGGGCGAGTGGGCTAAGTCAGGGAAGATCGTCGTTGACGCCGAGTCCGACGCATCAGGTAAGAGGTTTGTGACGAGGGTGTCGGTCCAGGAGGAGTGCGACCGTCGGGGCCGCAAACGTAGAGAGATCATCTCGGCCGGTGAACTGAAGGAGTACAGCGGCCTCGACGACACCGGTACGCGCGCGCTCGTGGCCCGCGGTGTCCTCGTGCGCGGTCCGAGAGGTGGCTACACCACCGAATCGGTCATCGCCTGGATGACGGGGTACCGGCCGGACTTGCTCACCTGCGGGCTCATTCGGTTTGAGTGATCCTTCAGGTTGCAAGTGATGGGCGTTCTGCGGCTGTCTTCTTGGTGGCTCTTGGCCGTACTTGATTCGATCTGTCACCTCGGGATACGAACTACCCGATAGTCGGCAAGGGGGACTATCGCCTTCCCGGATGGTTTTTCGACCGCATCGCTCACTGCCGGATGAACCCGCACCCGGTTAGGGGTGTGGATGGTCATTATCGATAGGGTAGCCGCCGGTCGTGACAAAAGGCCATGGTCGTGGTGCGCGACGGCCGTCTTCTCGTCGAGTGGGCCGGGTAGTCGATGTCCGTTACAATTCTCGGATGCTCCTCGATGCTGACACCCTGCGCGCGCAGGCTCGCGGGTGCGGCATCCTCGGGGCCGGTGGCGGTGGATCACCGGCGATGGGACTTCTCGCCTCGCTGCGCGCGCTCGAGCTACACGGCCCGACGACGCTGGTGGACCTTGACGACTTGCCCGACGACGAACTCGTGTTGCCGATGGGGATGGTCGGCGCGCCGACGGTCGCGGTCGAGAAGATTGCCAACGGCGGTGAGGCACGATGGATCGTGGAACGCGTCGAAGAGGTCACCGGGCGAAAGGTCGCGGCACTGATGTCATCAGAGATCGGCGGCGCGAACGGCCTCTTTCCGATGGAGTTCGCCGGTGCGCTCGGCCTGCCCATCGTGGACGCCGACGGCATGGGCCGGGCCTTTCCCGAGATGCCCATGGTCTCGATGGAGATTGCCGGCATCAGCCCCTCGCCGTGCGTGATGAGCGACGAGCGGGGCAACGTGCTCATCGTTCACCCGGCCGACGGCGCCTGGCTGGAGCGCCTCTGCCGTGCCACGGCGGTGGCCTTCGGAGGACGCGCCGTGTCGTCGGAATACCTTATGAGCGTCGCCGAAGCTCGCACCGGCGCCGTGCGCGGCACGGTGTCGCTCGCCATTCGAATCGGCCGGGCCCTCGACCACGCCGAGGGCGACCCAGTCGAGGCGCTGCTACGCGAGGTCAATGGTTTTCGCCTGATTGAGGGGAAGGTCGTGGACGTCGACCGGCGCGTGACTGGTGGCTTCACGCGCGGCAGCGCGCAGATCGACGGGCTGCGTGCCGACAGCGGGCGCCAACTCAGGCTCGAGCTGCAGAACGAGAACCTCGTCGCCCTCGAGGGCGAGCGGGTCCTCGCCACGGTGCCCGACATCATTACGGTGCTCGACACGCAGACCGGCGACGCGGTCTCGACCGAACTCCTGCGCTACGGCCAGCGCGTGACGGTCATCGCCTTCCCTTGCGACCCGGTGTGGCGCAGCGAGGGGGGACTACGTCTCACGAGTCCGCGGGCTTTTGGCTACGACTTCGACTTCCGTCCGGTAGAGGAGATTCACCGTGGCCGGGCCTGATCTTCGCCTCGGCGTCGACGTCGGAGGTACTCACACCGATGCCGTCCTGCTCGATCGCGCAGGTTCCATCGTCGCCAAGGTGAAGACGGCTACCACCGTTGACGTCACGACGGGCATCGAGACGGCGATCGCGTCGCTGCTCGTCTCCTCGGGCGCCGCGCCGGAGCGCATCACCCACGTGATGCTCGGAACGACGCACGCCACCAACGCGGTGCTCGAGCGTCGCGGGCTCGAACGCGTCGCGGTGCTGCGCATCGGGGGCCCGGCCACCTACGCGATCCCACCGCTCTTCGGCTGGCCCGAGGACCTGCGCCGCGCCGTGTCGGCCGGCGAGTGCATCGTGAACGGCGGCGCGGAGTTCAACGGGGATGAGTTGGCCGCCTTCGACGGCGACGCCGTGCGGCGCTTCGTGGGCTCGCTGCCCGACGACGTGCGCCACGTCGCGGTGACCTCGGTCTTCGCACCGGTCCTCGCCGAGCACGAATTGGCCGCAGCCGAGATCATTCGGGCGTTGCGCGGCGATCACGTCCACGTCTCGCTCAGCCACGAGATCGGCAGCCTCGGGCTCCTCGAACGCGAGAACGCTACGGTCCTCAACGAGGCGCTGGTCGGCGTCGCCCAGGCGGTGACGAGTGCCATCACGCAGGGACTCGCGTCCACCGGCCTCGCCCACGCGGTCGTCTACTTCGCCCAGAATGACGGGACCCTGATGTCGATCGCTGACGCGGTCCGCCTCCCGGTCCTCACTATCGGTAGCGGACCGGCGAACTCGATCCGCGGCGCGGCGTTCCTCACGGGCGTGCGCGACGCGATCGTGGTCGACGTCGGCGGTACTTCGACCGACGTCGGCGTCTTGATCAACGGGTTCCCGCGCGAGTCCTCCTTCGGCGTCAGCATCGGGGGCATCGCGACCAACTTTCGGATGCCCGATCTCGTGAGCATCGCCCTCGGCGGTGGGACGGTCGTGCGCGAAGCCGACGGGGTGGTGAACCTCGGCCCCGACAGCGTGGGCTACCAGCTCACCGAGCGTGCGCGAATCTTCGGCGGCGATACCTGGACCGTGTCCGACGTCGCGGTCGCAATCGGGCGCGCGCACTTCGGCTCGGTCGGCGTCGCCTCTAGTGAGGTGATGGCTCGCGCGCTGGCCATCGTTGACGAAATGGTGGCCGACGCCGTCGACCGGGTGAAGCTCTCCAAGGGCGAGTTCCCCCTCATCGCCGTCGGCGGGGGCAGCGTGCTACTGAGCGACAAAATACCGGGCATCAGCGAGGTGTTGCGACCCGATGACTTCGATGTCGCCAACGCCGTCGGCGCCGCGATCGGCACGATCAGTGGTCAGGTGGACCGGATCTACCAGACCTCGTCGCGCACCCGCGACGAGGTCCTCGACGAGGCGCGCAGCGAGGCCATTGCTCAGGCCGTGCGCGCGGGCGCCGATCCGCACTACGTGGAGATCGTCGAACTCGAGGACATCCCGATCGCCTACATGACCAACCCGGCCGTGCGCGTGCGCGCCAAAGCCGCCGGACCGCTCGCCGGGCTCTGAGCGACGTCGCGGAAGTTCCCCGTTCTTGACGGTGGCAGTGGTTAACATCATCTTGACCAGTTATATTAAAATTAGATGGCCTGTGCTGTGGCATCGAGGGGGACTCATGTTTCGTGTACGGAATCTGTCAATGGCGTTCGTGATTTCTATTGGCGCGCTGACCCTCACCTCGGGTGGTGCCGGCGCCGCCGCCGCGTCAAAAACCTTCACCTACGACACCTACACCCAGGTGATGACCGCGTGGGACCCCGCGACGGAGTACTCGAACGAGATCCTCGCGATGCAGCAGATGTACGAGACCCTGACGCGCTACGACGCGACCACCAAGCAGGTGACGCCGCTGCTCGCGACGTCGTGGAAGTCGTCGAACGGGGGCAAGACCTGGACCTTCACGCTGCGCCACGGCGCCACCTTCCACGACGGTCGTCCGGTCAACGCCGCCGCCGCCAAGGCCGCCATCGATCGCACGATCAAGCTCAACCAGGGCGCCGCCTACATCTGGGGTCCGGTGAAGTCCATCGCCGCACCGAGCGCCTACACGCTGGTCTTCAACCTGAAGTACGCCGCCCCCCTCGACCTCATCAGTTCTTCGGACTACGGCGCCTACATCTACGACACCCAGGCCGCGGGCACCGCGGACCTGGCCAAGTGGTTCGCCGCCGGACACGAGGCTGGCAGCGGCCCGTACCAACTGCAGAACTACGCGGCCGGCAAGGAAGTTGAGATCACGCTGAAGGCCTTCGCCAAGTACTGGGGTGGCTGGTCGGGTTCGCACTACAAGCAGGTCGTCTTTCGCGTGACGCCGACCGCCTCGACCGCGGCCCAACTCGTCCAGTCCGGCCAGGTGAGTTTCGTCGAGCAGATGACCCCGCAGCTCTTCAACTCGCTGAAGGGCCAGTCGGGCCTTCAGACGACCTCGACGGCGTCGTGGCAGAATCTCTTCGCCCTCTTCAACACGTCCTACGGTCCGATGTCGAACTCCAACTTCCGCAAGGCCGTCGCCAGCGCCATCGACTACAAAGGCCTGCTGGCCGCGCTGAAGGGCGCCGGCGTTCGCACGCCGGGCATCGTACCCAAGGGCCTCATCGGCTACGACCCGACGCTGCCGCAGTACCGTCTCAACCTCACGGCGGCGAAGAAGTTCCTGAAGGCGTCGGGTTACTCGGGCAAGCACCCGGTCCTCAACCTCACCTATACCCAGGGTGATAACAACGAGCAAATCGCCTCCTTGCTGATGCAGTCCGAGCTCGCGCCCCTCGGCATCACCGTGAAGGTCCACGCCCTGCAGTGGACCGCGCAGTGGGCCGAGGCCCAGTCGAAGACCTTGTCCGCGCGCCAGGACATCACGCTGATGTACTGGTGGCCGGACTACGCCGACCCGTACTCGTGGTTCGTGAACCTCTTCCAGACGGAGAAGTCGCCTTTCTTCAACCTCGCCTACTACTCCAACAAGACCCTCGACGCGCAGATCAACCGTGTTGAGCAGGTCCTCGCGGTCGACAAGGCCAAGGGTGCCGCGCTCTACTCGACGATGCAGAAGACGCTCTATAACGACGCTCCGGCCGTGACCCTCCTCACCGAGAACTACCAGCGCGTCCTCATCGCGGGCATCAAGGGCTACGTGGACAACCCCGCGTACCCGAGCGTGGTCTTCACGTACAACCTGACCCCGTGATCCGGTTCGTCCTCCGACGGACGGTCTTGTCGCTGGTCGTGATTGCCGGGGTGATGGTGATCACGTTCGTGATCACCCACGTCATACCCGGTGACCCGGCGGTCAACTGGGCCGGACCTCACGCGAGCCTGGCCCAGATCCGCCAGGCGCGCATTTCGCTCGGGTTGAACCGTCCGCTGTGGTCCCAGATCGGCCACTACTTCTGGGGGATTGCGACGGGCGATTGGGGTACGGCCATCCGCACGCACCGCCCGGTGCTCAACGACCTCTTCGGCGTTGTCCCCGCGTCGTTCGAGCTCGTCGGGGCGGCCCTCATCATCGCGGCAATCGTTGGCGTACCGCTCGGAGTACTCTCGGCGCGCTGGAAGGGCAAGGCCCCCGACCAGCTGGTCCGCCTCTTCGCGGTGCTCGGGGTCTCGATGCCCGCCTTCTGGCTGGCGCTCATCGTCCAATTGATCTTCGCCCAGCACCTGCACTGGCTGCCCACCGCCGGCGAGTACGACCCGTCCTTCGCCTATAGCCACCCCGTCCCGTCGATCACCGGCATGCCGGTCGTAGACGGCGTGCTCACCGGCCACTGGGCGCTGGCGTGGAGCTCGTTCACCCACCTCATCCTCCCTGCGGTCGTGGTGGCGTCCTATCCGCTCGGTGTCGTGACCCGCCTCGTGCGTGCGAAGGTCCTCGAAACCAGCGAGGAGACGCACTCGCAAATGATGCGCTCGCTCGGCTTCTCCGAGCGCGCGGTGCTCGGACGGTTCGCGCTACGCCTCGCGTGGAGCCCGGTCGTCCAGGTGCTCGCCCTGGTGCTCGCCTACTCGCTCGTAAACACCTTCCTCGTCGAGGCGGTCTTCGACTGGCCGGGGCTGGGTAACTACGCCGCGCAGTCGATCTCGGCGCTCGACGTACCGGCCATCGCGGGCGTGACGCTCTTCGTCGCGATGGTCTACGTGGTGCTCAACCTCCTCGTCGACCTTGGCCAGGCGTTCTTCGACCCCCGGGTGCGTCTCGCGTGACGACGACCCTCGATCTCGAACTCGAATCGGGCATGTCGCGCGCCGCGCGCCTGCGACGTTGGGCCCGTGAGAATCCACTCCTCACCTTCGGTGTCGTGTCGGTGGGCGTGATCGTCGTCTCTGCACTCTTCGCGCCGTGGCTCGCGCCCTTCCCGGGCGACGCCGGCTCCTCGACGCACCCGTTGTCGATCCTCGGGTCGCCCTCGTGGCATCACCCCTTCGGTACCGACCAGGTCGGACGCGACATCCTCTCGCGCGTCATCTACGGCGCGCGCATCTCGCCGCTGATCGCCGTCGTGGTGCTCTTCTTCGCCACGATCGTCGGCGTGCCGCTCGGACTCGTCGCGGGCTACTTCGGCGGAGTCGTCGACGACGTCGTCATGCGCGTTACCGACGTCTTCCTCGCGGTGCCCGCGTTATTGCTCGCGCTGGCGCTCGCCTCGGTGCTCACGCCGACCATTGGGAGCACGATCCTCGCGATCGCGGTGACGTGGTGGCCCTGGTACGCACGATTAGTGCGCGGGGAGGCCGCCTCGGTGCGCGGACGGCGCTACATAGAGAGTTGCCATGCCCTTGGTCTCCCGCGGTGGCGGATCCTGCTGCGCCACGTGCTGCCCAACTCCATCACTCCCGTGCTCGTTCAGGTCTCGCTCGACTTCGGCACCGTGATTCTCACGGCCTCGGCCCTCTCGTTCCTCGGCCTCGGCGTGCAGGACCCCACCCCTGACTGGGGATTGTTGGTGAGCGAGGGGCAGACCTACTTCACGACTAACTGGTGGGTTGTGACCTTCCCGGGCCTCGCGATCTTGCTCACGGCGCTGGCCTTCAACATCCTCGGTGACGGCTTGCGCGACCGGCTCGACCCCCGTCACGGGATCCTGCGATGAAGCTCGCCATCCGCAATCTCGATATCCTCTTCGGCACGCGTCACACCGTGCAGATGGAGGAACTTGACGTCGACGCCGGCGAGATCGTGGGCCTCGTGGGCGAGAGCGGGTCGGGCAAGTCGATGACCGCCTCGGCGGTGCTCGGCCTTGCTCAGCGCGTGGGGGCCACGGTGCGCGGCAGCATCACGCTTGACGGAATGGAACTGGTCGGGGCGTCTGACGCGGTGCTGCGCACCGTTCGCGGCCGACGGATCGCGATGATCTTCCAGAGCCCCTCGGGAGCTTTTAATCCCGTCATGCGCGTGGGCGACGTCTTCGCCAGGACGCTCAAACTCCACGGTGTCGCCTCGAGGAGCGACGCTCGCGCTCGGGCCGAACGAGCTCTCACCGAGGTCCTCCTGCCCACGACGGCGCTCGACCGCTATCCCCACCAGCTCTCGGGTGGCCAACTCCAGCGGGTGGCCATTGCCCTCGCCCTCGCGCTTGACGCCGAGGTGTTGCTGGCCGACGAGCCGACCAGCGCACTCGACGTGACCGTGCAGGCGGAGGTTCTGGAACTGATGACCACGTTGCGGACCCGAGGGCTCGCCGTGCTGCTAATTACCCACGATCTCGGGGTCGTCGCCGAGGTGGCCGATCGCGTCGCCGTGATGCAGGCTGGCCGGATCGTGGAGGTCGGCCCGACCGCCGCGGTGCTTTCGACGCCAACCAGTGAGTACACCCGGATATTGCTCGCCTCGGTGCCAAAGATGAAGTCGGCACTCGGCGGAGGGAGCTCCGGTGCTTGACGTCGACGACCTTTCAGTCGAATTCGCCGGCGTCACGGTCGTCGACGCGATCAGCCTCAACGTGCCCGACGGTCCCTTCGGCGTGGGCCTCGTAGGCGAGAGCGGGTCGGGCAAGACCACGATCGCGCGAGCGATCCTGCGTCTGGTGCCCGTCTCGTCCGGACGAGTCGACTTCAACGGCGTTGACGTCCTGGCGCTCAAGGGTCGCGGGCTCACGGCGCTTCGCCGCCGGATGCAGGTCGTGCTCCAGGATCCCGATGGCACGCTCGACCCGCGTCAGCGTGTCGGCTCGGCGCTCGCCGAGGTGCTCGCGGCGCATCGTATCGTGAGTCGTGCTGAGGCGCCCGCACGGATCACCTCGTTGCTCACCGAAGTGGGCCTAGCTCCCGAACTCGTTGACCGGCTGCCCCACCAACTGTCGGGCGGACAGCGCCAGCGGGTGTCGATCGCCCGCGCCCTTGCGCTCACACCTGAACTCCTGATTCTCGACGAGCCGACCAGCGCCCTCGACGTCTCGGTGCAGGCCCAAGTACTCGACCTCATCGAGCGCCTCCGCGACCAGCACGGCCTCGCCTACCTCCTGATTTCTCACAACCTTGCGGTCGTCGAGCGGCTCTGCGAGTCGATTACCGTCCTCTACCTCGGACGCGTCGTCGAGAGCGGCCCTACGGCCCAGGTGCTCGGCCGTCCAGCCCACCCGTACACCGCGGCGCTGCGCTCGGCGGTGCCCGAAGTAAACCTCTCGGGCGGCGCGCGCACCCGCATAGTGCTGCCAGGCACGCCGGCCAATCCCGCTGACCTGCCGAGCGGCTGTAGTTTCCACCCCCGCTGCCCCACGGCGACCGATCGCTGTCGCAGCGAGGTACCGACGCTCGCCGACATCGGCGATGGCCGGCGCGTCGCCTGCCATCGCAGCGCCGAGATGCTGGCGGGAACCCTCGAACTCCACATCAAGCCGACTGTCGACCAGTTGGCGGACCATCGCGAGATGGAGGAGTAGATGGTGATGCCGCCACGCAGAGCGCGGGTCGCCGTCGACATCGGGGGCACGTTTACCGACCTCGTGTGTATCGATGCCAACGGTGAACTGCACCGTGCGAAGGCCGACTCGACGCCTGAGGCGCTTGAGGTGGCGGTCCTCGAGGTGCTCGCGCGCAGCGGAGTTGATCCAGCGTCGGTCGACTCGTTTCTGCACGGCAGCACGGTGGTGATCAACGCCATCACCGAGCGGAGCGGTGCACGCACGGCACTCGTGACGACGCGCGGATTCCGTGATGTGCTCGAGATAGCTCGAGCGAACCGACCCGACCTCTACAACTTGCGTTACGCCAAGCCCGAGCCGTTCGTCCCGCGTCACTTGCGCCTCGAGGTGACTGAGCGCGTCTCCTATCGCGGCGACGTGCTGACTCCGCTTGACGAGTCTGAACTTGCGGGTGTCGCGCAACAACTGCGCGACCTCGAGGTTGACGCCGTCGCGGTTTCGTTCCTGCACGCTTGGATCCGGCCCCAGCACGAGGCCCGCGTTGCCCTGGTGCTGCGAGAGATGCTTCCCGGCGTGATGGTCGTGGCTAGCCACGAGGTTTCTCGCCAGTGGCGCGAGTACGAGCGGAGCAACACGGCCGTGCTGTCGGCCTACGTGCAGCCCGTTGTCGCCACGTACCTTGCCGCGCTCGCCACGGGCCTCGAGTCGGTCGGCGTGGACGCCCAGCTCTACGCGATGCAGTCGGCCGGGGGCGTCTGCTCGTTCGATCGGGCACTGCGCGCACCGATCACCATGCTCGAGTCCGGTCCGGTGGCCGGGGTCACGGCCGCCGCAGCCCTCGGGCGCCAGCTCGGGATTCGCCACCTCCTGACGCTCGACATCGGCGGCACCACCGCCAAGACCTCGGCCGTCATCGACGGCGTCGTGCCGGTGAACACGCTGCACTACATCGGGAAGACGCCACACTTCGCGGGCTACCCGGTCCAGGTACCCGTCGTCGACATCGTCGAGATCGGCACGGGTGGTGGCTCGATCGCCGAGGTCGACGCCGCGGGGGGGCTCCACGTCGGACCGCGCAGCGCGGGCGCAGTACCGGGCCCCGCCTGCTACGGAAAGGGCGGTGAGCACGCCACCGTCACCGACGCCAACATTCTCACCGGCCGCCTCGACGCGGAGTACTTCCTCGGCGGGACGGTCGAACTCGAGACCGATGCCGCGAGCCGCGCCATGGCCCGCGTCGCCGACGGCCTCGGCGTCGCGACCGAGGAGGCGGCGCGCGGGGTCCTCCGCTTCGCCGTCGCCCAGATGGCGAACGCCCTGCGTCTCGTGACCTTGCGTCGGGGACACGACCCGCGCGATTTCACGTTGGTGGCCTTCGGGGGCAACGGTCCCTTGCACGCGGCGCTGCTGGCGCGCGAGCTCGGCATCACCCGCGTCGTCATCCCACCAGGACCGGGCCATTTCTCGGCTTTTGGGATGCTGGAGGGCTCGATGACCGCCCAGGCGGTGCAGACCTTCGTCGGTCCGCTGGCCTCGACTGACGTCGCCGCCTTGCTTCGGCGCGTCGAGCGCGATGCGCAGGCTGAACTCAGCGAGCCGGCCACCTCTGTGCAGCGCTACCTGGAACTGCGCTACCAGGGCCAGGAGCACACGCTCGAGATTCCCGTGCCCGCGGCGGGCGACTTGCTCGCCGGCCTCGTCGAGGAGTTCAACCGCCGTTCGGAGCGCGAGTACGCATTCAGCCTCGACGCCCCGTTGGAGGTCGTGGCCGCCCGGGTCGAGCTCGCGGTCCAGGGGATCGCGGTGCCGTGGGTCGCCGATGACAACGACGATGTCCCGCGTCACCCGACCGGGACCCGCGTCGTCGACTTCGACCGTCACGGAGGATTGCTCGAGGCCGTGGTGCGCGACCGTCGTTCATTGACGGTGGGCGAGGTCGTGGCCGGTCCCTGCGTGATCGAGGAGGCGGCATCGACGACACTGGTGCTGCCCGGTCAGACCGTACGCCGCGACGAGCACGGCAACCTGGTGCTGGAGGAATGATGGAGGCCGACCGCTTCACACTTGACATCCTGCGTGAGGCCTTCCTCGCCGTCGCCGAGGAGATGTTCGTCTCCCTGCAGCGGACCTCACAGAGCCCCGTCGTCTACGAGGTGCTGGACTTCGGAGTTGGCCTCGCTGACGCGAAGGGCGAGCTCGTCTCCCAGGGCAACGGGGTGGCGGGTTTTCTCGGACCGCTCGGTGACGCGGTGCAGGCCACCCTCCAGCGGATTACCGACCTCGTGCCCGGTGACGTCGTCGTCACCAACGATCCCTACGCCGGTGGCGGCACGCACCTCTCGGACGTCGCCATGGTCCGTCCGATCTTCGTCGACGGTGAACTCGTCGCCTTCGCCGCGGCGAAGGCCCACTGGACCGACGTCGGGGGACGGGACCCCGGTTCGTGGAGCTCGAGCACGATCTCGGTGTATCAGGAGGGGTTGCAGCTGCCCTTCGTACGCGCGTGGCGCGGCGGTCGCCTCGACAACGACATCGTCGCGATGATCAAGGCCAACAGCCGCTTGCCCGAGCAGGCGCTCGGCGACCTCATGGCCCAGGGTGCCTGTCTTGAAGTTGCCGAACGCCGCGTGCAGGAACTCTGTGCCCGATACGGCGTCGCTACCGTGACCGCCGCGATGCACGAGGTGCTCGAGCGTTCCGAGCGCCTGGCCCGGGCGACGCTCGCGACGCTGCCCCACGGCGTTTTCGAGGCCGAGGACCTCGCCGACCGCGACGGCGTAGGCAACGGCCCCTTCGCGGTTCGCGTGCGTGTCGAGATCGGTCCCGACGGGGTTCACTGCGACTTTACGGGGAGCCACCCCGAGGTCCCCGGCCCCATCAACTGCACTTGGAGCGGACTGGTCTCGGGGGTGCGGACCGTCTTCAAGGCGATCACCGATCCGGTGGAACCAGCGACCGACGGGTGGTTTCGGCCGCTGCGCATCACCTGCCCGCCCGGCACGCTCTTCACTGCCCAGCGTCCCGCGCCGGTCGCCGCCTACTTCGAGTCGACGGAGATCGCGAGTGACCTCGTCTGGAAGGCGCTCGCGACGGCCTGCCCCGACCGGTTAACCGCCGGGCACTTCCTCTCGGTCTGCTCGACGTCGCTCTCGTGCCGACACCCCGATACTGGCGAGGACGCGCTGCTGGTCGAACCGCACGCCGGCGGCTGGGGCGCGGGCCTCGACGTCGACGGTCAGAGCGGCCTCGTCTCGGTCGGCGACGGCGAGACTTACATCATCCCGGTCGAGGTCGCCGAGCAGCGCTACGGCATACTCGTCGAGCGCTTCGCGCTCAACATCCAGCCGGCGGCCGGCGCGGGGCGCCACCGGGGCGGGTGGGGACTGATCCGCGAGTACCGGATCCTCTCTGACCAGGCCATCCTCACCGTCGCGATGGGACGCCACGATGCCCCGCCGTGGGGAGTCGACGGGGGCGCGGTGGGCTCTCCGAACTACGTAGAGATTGAATATGCGAATGGCACGACGAGCGAGCAGTTCGGCAAGGCCTCGGCGGTGACGGTGCACCGTGGCGACCTCATCCGCATCGTCACCGGTTCGGGTGGCGGATGGGGCGCGCCCGGTGGACGCGTCCACGACAGCATCGTGGCCGACCTGCGCGGGGGATACCTCACGCTGGACATCGCGAACTCGACCTACGGCTATCAACCGGGCTGATTACACAGCAGTTGAAGTATCTAGTGAGACTGGCACTTTGGAGAATGAAAGGGACACGATAGATCATGGAATCAGCGTCGCCTCGAAGTCAGACCTCACGGGGAACTCATGTCCTTAGGCGGAGGAAGATCACAGTTGTCATACCAATCGTGGGAGTGGCCGATCATGAAGGCCTGCGCGCGATGGGTGGATCGGGTACTGACATCACCGTCAGGCAACTCGAGAGCGGGCCAACGACCATTGAGTCCGCCTACGACGCGGTACTCGCCGCTCCGGGAATCGTTGAAATCGCTCGAGAAGCGGACGCCAACGGCGCGGACGCCGTCGTTATTGATTGCATGGATGACCCCGGCCTCGCCGCCGCGAGGGAGTGCGTCAAGATTCCGATACTGGGACCGGCCCAAACCAGCATGCACCTTGCGTCAATGTTGGGACACCGATTCAGCATCATGACCACAGAGGAACGGTCGGTGCCCACGGTCGAGAACCTCGCTCGACTCTACGGTCTTTCAGAGATGCTCGCTTCGGTCGGGTGGATCACGATTCCAGTGGCCGATCTCGACGACGATCGAAATCAAGTGGCGGATGCTCTCGTCGAGCGGTCCGTAGAGGCGGTCCGGCGTGATGGCGCTCACGTCATTGTGTTTGGTTGCACCCTGATGTCTGGACATGCAGGGACGGTAATCGAGGGTCTGGAGAAAGCGGGTTACTACGGAGTTCCCGTTATCGACCCAATGCCGGCCACGATTCGAATTGCCGAAGCGGTCGTGGACCTCGGGCTCTCGCATAGCCAGCGCACCTATTAGATTGTCGGAAGCTTCGCGGAGGGATGTCTTCTAAACGTCGAGGAATTCGGCGGCGAGTCGCGCCGTAATCGTGCGTGACAGCAGGACGGGTAGTCCAGTTGAATCGCGTACTGCCGTTTTCATTGCCACGCTGTACGCCATGCAGTCCATGACGATGAGTGAGCAACCCCGCGACGCGAGACGTTGGCCCGCCGACGCGAAGACCTCAGGCGAGAAGTCATAGGGGCTCACAGCCTCGACGTCAACCGGACCCAGGTGGGCCTCCCATTGTTCACGTACGGCGGGGATCTGTTCGTCGGCGGGGCACATCACGCCGACGCGGTGTCCGGTCGCCATCGCGGTGACCGCATGCGTGAACAGTCCTTCGGGGAGGAAGAGTTGCCGGTTGCTGTGGAGGTCTTTGAAGGTGTCGGTACAGGCGAGGAGGATTGCCGATGCGCCGTCCCGCTCGAGTTGGTCCACGGTTGCCTGAACGAGGGGTGCGACTCGTTCGTGGGACACCAGCGCCGACGAACCGTTGCGCAAGAGCGTCGACAGGACACGTTCGCCGGCCTCGGGCTTCAACGCCCGGATGCCCTTCTCGTCGAGATCGTCGAGGGCGCCGCGCTGTTGGATCGCAATGTCGCCAAACAGGTGCAGGAAATCGGGTACTAGGTCGGCTCTCGGAGCTTGTCCGATGGTGACCACGCCGAGCATTCCCATACAGCCGTCCCTTGAACGAGTTGTCCTAACTTCGATTTTAATTCGTAGCAGTGGATGGAATGATGGTTACCGGCGCCTCCAATCGTAATCGGTGCCCATAGCCCTGCCGGGGCTTCACCGATCAATGGAAGAACGGCCAGCGCGACCAAGGGTGTGGTGGGCACCGTAATCATGGGAGCCCTCGGTAGTGACCTACCGGAAAACCGCGACAGAGGAAGTCGCTGGGGGTTCGAATGTCCCAGCAATACTGAGACATCACAATGGTGGGCGAGGCGGGACTAGCGCCATCCCAGCTGGTTCTTCGACCACCTCGCTCGTTGCCGGATGAACTCGCACCTTGGTGGGGTGCTGGTGGGTCATGGCGACGTACGAAGCGCACGAGTGCGACGGTGCAGTCATCAGCAACGAGGGGGACGGCAACGCCGGCAAGCCCCTTCCAGAAGTCGCCGCTGCCCGCTGACTCAGGTGCCGCGGCGAAATGGATCACCCTCGGATGTTGAGAATCAATTACTAGCGACCTTTCAGCACCGCGCTACAGCGCGAGAAGTTTGGCGCCGAAGGGGGCTGGTCATTGAGCACCCATCACAACTTGCACCATCGCCGTAACGGACAGTCGCCAGCCACGGTGGCTCCGGTTTAAGGGGCGAGTGCACGAGATCACCAATCCGCGCAATGTGATCCTGTTTTCAATGATCAGACGATGACCGTCGAGCCAATCGAAGTACGGCGGGCCCGAGCCCGATGGCTTCGGCCGAGAGAGGAGGCAGCACTGTCCTACCCGCGAGCAGCGAAAGCGCTCGCCGAAGTGACGCATTGAAGTCCAAGAAACGCTGACGAGTTACTAGCCCTGAAGGGGATCTATGACATACGTAACAGAAGATCGACAGACCGACCAACGCATCAAGGTGTACCGCCTGACCACAGTCCTGCTGGACGCCGCATTCGAACTACCCACCTGGTGCTGCATCGATCAGTGGAGCCGCGAAGCCGCCATCGCCGCAATCGAAAGGTGCCAGCCCATCTTGCGCCTAGTCCAGGACGCGGTTCGCGCACTTGGTGCGCCGGACGATATCGATGAGTCTTCTCGAGCGACGATTCTCTTCGCCGAGGCCGTGTGCCTGGACTGCCAACGCGAAATTGACTTCGTGGGGTACGAACTTCTGCCCTACGCCAACTGATGACCACGACGATCCCTACTCAGAGTGACAGGAGCCCTCGATGAACGATCACGAATCTATCTACGACACCGATTGGCACCACTACCTGCGAGATGTCGTCGACGAGCTAAGGGAGAGAAAGGCGGAGCTGCCCTCCGAGCACGACATCGCGGAGTGGACGAGTGATGCGGCCCTTCGGGCCATGACCCAATGCCAACACGTACTGAGTCGAGTCCTGCGATGCGTCATTGAGATCTACGAGAGCGACAGCCTTCCTCGCGCACTAACGATCGACGCCGATGCGGCCCTCGCTACGTGCATTGAGGTGCATCTTCACATCGACAGCATCTACATGGACCTTCTGCCACTTACTCGGGTCGCGTTCCCGAAATCGTGGGTCTTCATCATTATTCCATTCGTCCTTTCCGCAATCGGTGGTGCATCGTTCATCGCATTCGTCGCCTCGGCTGTCGTCGGCATCTTCATGGCGTATTGTTACGCCGAACTCTCCTCGGCGTTCCCGATTGCCGGCGGCGAGTATTCCTTTACGGCACGTGTGCTGGGCAAAGCCACAGGCTTCGCTCTGTTCCTGATGAACGCCCTTAGCCTCATCCTCATCATTGGGGTCATTGCCTTAGGTACCGGACAATATCTGGCTGCGGCATTTTCCGGTGCGAACTCCAAGTGGGTCGGAGTCGTGGTCATTGTGGTCTGCACTTTCGTCGCGGTGCTTAATATCCGAACTAATGCGTGGGTTACCGGTACGTTTCTCATGCTGGAGATGGCTGCCCTCGTTGTGCTGACTGCACTTGGCTTGTTCCACGTTACACAGCCACTGTCCACACTGTTCCACGCCCAGACTGTCGGCGGTAACGGTGTTCTGAAGGGAGTGGCATTCGGGCTTATGACGGCTCAGATGGCCACCGCCGTTTTCGCCTACAACGGCTACGGTGCTGCTGTGTACTTCGCAGAGGAGACACGCGATGCCTCTCGCGGGATCGCACGAGTTGTCTTGTGGTCGCTAGCAATCACCGTTATCGCCGAACTGGTGCCGATGACGGCGGTAATTCTCGGCACACCCAGCATGAAGAATCTGCTATCCAGCTCCACGCCGATGCAATACTTTGTAACCGCACGCGGCGGAAGTGGGTTGAATACGGTCGTAAGCCTCGCGATCGCGATCGCGATCATTAATGCCGTTATTGCGATCACGCTACAAGCGGGACGAACGCTGTTTGGTGCGGCGCGCGATCGGGCGTTTCCTGACCCGGTGAGCAACCTCTTTAGTTACGTGCACCCGAAACTGCAGACTCCAGTTCCAGCCACTCTGTTTGCCGGAGGCGTGGCAGCGGTAGTTGCCGCCATTGTTCCACTGAGCGCGTTGATTGTTGCAACTGGGGCCACGGTCGTCGCTGTGTATCTATTCGTTGCGCTGTCGGCCATCGTTGGTCGTCGAAACGGCACGACGGCGCATACGCACTACAAGATGCCCTTGTGGCCGCTTGCGCCAGTGCTCGTCATAATGACTTTGGTATATGTCACCTACGAACTATGGAAGTCGAACCCTTGGCAAGTGGCCATTGCGGCTATCGCACTTGGAATCGGGTACGCGTACTACTACGCCTACCTCTACTCGCGGCGGTCAACGCGCTGGACCATGCCGCTGGCGCCGCGCGATGCGCACGCCACTAATGAGCCGGGCGGTCTGCTTATGGGTCCGGCCCTGGAAATCGATCCGCCCGGAACGCATGACACGGTGGTGGAATGACGCCCGCGACCGATGGTGCTCGAGCACGAGACCTCGGCTTCGAATTTGACGGCACGCCGGGGGAGTGGAATGCGATCACGGATGTGCCAGGCGTTGAGGTCGGGTATTCGACGCTAGTTGAAGGCGAGGGCGACCTGCTCGTCGGTACCGGACCGGTGCGAACCGGGGTCACCGTGGTTCTGCCGCTCGGGAGGGAGGGCGTGGGCCGGTCGTGCCCAGCTGGATGGTTCTCGCTCAACGGCAATGGAGAGATGACCGGTACGGCCTGGCTGGATGTAGCAGGCGCTCTGTCGCTGCCGGTCGGGATCACGAACACGCACGCGATTGGCGCCGTGCACCGCGGCATAATTGATTGGTCGATTCTGACTAAACCGGAGTTGGCACCACGGTGGCACTTGCCGGTGGTGGCTGAGACTTGGGACGGCTACCTCAATGACATCAACGGGCCTCACGTCACGCCCGCGGTTACTTCGCGTGCGCTGAACGCGGCGACTAGCGGTCCGATCATGGAGGGATCGGTCGGCGGAGGGACTGGCATGAACTGCTACGGGTTCAAAGGTGGCACGGGCACTGCGTCACGCCGAGTGCGGGTCGGAGCCCGCACCTACACCGTCGGCACCCTATTGCAGGCTAATTTCGGTAGCCGCAAAGAGCTGACAATTGCCGGCCATCGGCTGGGCGAGCAACTTCGAGAGGATAATCCGATGGAGGACAATGACTGGATTGCGCCCCCGGGGCGGGATCGTGTATTGCGATCGTCGCCACCGACGCGCCGCTCTTGCCCGGTCAATGCAAAGCTCTGGCCCGTCGGGTACCTCTTGGCTTGGCTCGCACCGGTACGACCGGCAGCCACTTTTCTGGAGATCTCTTTCTTGCTTTCTCCGCTACGAACGTTGGCATGCTTGACAGCAGTATTGACCAATCAGTTGATATCACTCAACTGCCGAGTCTGGAGTTCGTTCCATGGGGACTGATGGACAGTCTGTACGAGGCAGTCGTGCAATGCGTCGAGGAGACTGTGGTGAACGTGCTCGTCGCGGGGCGAACAATGATCGGCCGCGATGGACACCGCAGCCCCGGCTTCCCTGTCGAGCGACTGCCAGATCTGCTGTCGAGGTGAGGCGTTGGGGGACTGAAAGGCTCCGTACCGGCCGCTGTCTCCAGAATTTCGCGAATCCTGCCCTAGCAGTCACTTTTACAATTCGCTCAGTTGAGGGTCGGGGGTGACGGCCGCGCGCCAGAGCTCGAAATAGTTGTTGAACGTGATCCCGTCAGTGACGTAACCGGCCCGCTCCAGCTCGCGGTGGTACGCCGGCAGGTTGTGCCACGGCACACCCATGTCGACGTGGTGGGCGAGGTGCCAGCCGGTGTTGTAGGGGACGAACCAGAAACGGGCCAACCAGTGCTGGCGGACGTTGTGGGTGGTGAGCCGACGGTCGCCACTCTTGGACATCCCGCCGTGCTCGGCGATCGCGCGCAGGCGATTGAGGACCCGCCACTGGGTCATCCACGGCAACCACCAGAAGACGATGTACGACCACCAGGCCCCGGTGAGGAGCCAGAAGAGGACCACCATGACGACCTGGACGCCGAGGATGGATGAGGCCACGCGCCGGCTCGACGACCTGGTGGTGGCGACGAGGAGCGCCTTGAAGTTCTTGTAGCCCGAGATCCCGATGGTGTCACGCAAGAGCCGTCGGCCAAGACCGGCCGGCTCGCAAGGGTAACCATGGTAGAAGGCGATGTCGGGCTCTTCGGGACCGAACTCCTCGCGGTGATGCGCGAAGTGGCTGCGCCGGTAGAGCGAAATGGGCACGAACGCCGGGTAGGCGATCAGCCACTTGCCGACGAAGTCATTGGCCTTCTTGTTGGTGAAGAGGAGTTTGTGCGCGGCTTCGTGCATGAGAATCGCGAAGCGAGCATGCATCGGACCCATGAGGATGAACGCGGCGACGGCGGCAATGATCCCCAGGTGCACGCCGAGATAGGCGAGAAGTGCGGTCCAGAGCCAGACCATCGTCACCGCTCGGACGTTGCGCCAGTTCTCGATGTGGCGAAATGACTTTCGGAGCTCCGGAATCGCCATTCCGTTCGTCAAGAGGCGCTCAGATGGCAGGACGTCGGTCAGCTCCTCCGTCTGGGGAACGAGAGAGATAGTCACAGTAGAGCCATTATTACTCGTGCTTCGGTACGGACCGCTCATGTCCCGCCCACCCATTCCTCTTGCCGGTGCGTAGGCCACCAGACGAGAGGGAATGATCAAGTCGGAGCCCGTCAGGGTTTTCAATGGCACCGTGACGGACGCGAACTTGGACCGACCGCATCGTTCCCAAGTCAATCTCGCCCAGGTCGCCAGGTGCTAGCGGATGACCGGGTGCGTCCAGCTGGTCACGAATCCTGGTGTGGGTCCTTTTCGGCGCCGAACGAGGCACCACGGTTCACGACTTTCGGCCAGGCGCAGAAATCGGGGTAATACTTTGCTCAACCTCAAGGCCCACGTTCTCGCGGGGCCCTTTGCGCCGAGCGTTCCACGCCAAGAGGAGTCGTACGTCGTACCTGTCATTGTGAAAGACAATCGCGCCGAGAGTCGTTACGAGATCTTGGATGATGAGAAGTTGGCCGGTCTTGAGCAGTACGAGATCTCGGGCGATCGCATCTCCTTCCTGCATACCGAGGTCGACTCGGCGCTCGCTGGCAGGGGCTCGCCGCGACGCTCGTCACCGGGGCCGTGGACGACGTGCGTCGAGGGGGGCTCTTCGTGTTGCCCTTTTGCCGCTACGTTCGCAAGTTCATCGCAGATCATCCAGAGCAGTACCTGGATCTCGTCCCCGAGGATCAATGTTCCAGTTTCGGGCTCTAAGGGGGGGTCGGGGTGACGGCAATACTCCTCGACCCATGGGCAGGAGTCCTCCGTCGTCAAGCCAAGGGGTTGTCGAAGATGGCCACGGCTCTTTGGCCACTTCAAAGACACTGTCGGGGCCGGCAATGGCCGTTTCCTCACCGTGGCCTGGTGACTGGGTGTCGAACAAGCAGTTTCACGATCGGACCCGAGTAGCCTCGCTGCCTCACCCGACGCTCGTGCAACGCCGGTGCCATACTCGGTACTGGTTCCAGAAGAGGAGTTTTCTATGCCTACTGTCACGCCAGACAACTGGCTTGATCTGCCCCGAGTGGTCTGTCCAAACGTGGAAGGGTCGATTCAACGGCCGGTGAAATCGGTGACGACTGCGCCGAGCGGCTTCGAGGGGGAAGGCTTCCCGGTTCGCCGGGCCTTCGCCGGCGTGAGCATGCGTGACTTGGACCCGTTTGTCCACATGGATCAGATGGG
>PKWY01000010.1 GCA_003132205.1 Acidimicrobiaceae bacterium | reverse complement strand
ACCACGGAGTGGTCACCGTCGTAAGTACGAAGGTACCGGTTCTCGAGCAACCAAGTCGACCACGACGACGTCATGATCACCTGTCAGTACAACCTGAAGGAGAGCCACTCATTGATTGCTTCCTTGCAGCTCGCGTTTCTCTTCTCCGTCTCCGCCACCGGATTCTTACCGCGGCTGACGTCGCACTTCGCAACAGTTTCCATCCCGATGGAGAGATACGAGTTTTCGGTGTTCTGCGCGGTAGTGTCTGCGCCCGATGCCCCGACGTACTCTTACCCCGATCAGCGCGCACTGAGCGAGCGCACCACGTCACTAACCGGCCTAACGATCAACAACTCGCACGAACCAAGTGCAGAATCGATGGCGGATGCCACGCATTCTCTTGTTAGGACCAGCCCGCTAGGCGGCGGGAACGCGCAACGATGTGATCGATGGCGAGACCGTCGCAGCTGTTCTTAAAGAAGCAGCAGCTCGCTACGGAGCAGCGTTCGAACAGGTGCTCGCCGCCAGCCAGATCTGGGTGAACCGAGAGGCAGTGGATTCGAACACTTCGGTTGGTCCCTACGGCGAAATTGCCGTTCTGCCACCAATATGTGGCGGGTGACCCTCCCGCTCCGCAAGGCAGTTACAACGCGCGAGTAATGACGCCTCGGACCGCGTCGAGACTCTCGAGTGCCGCGGCGGGTGATCCTCATATTGAGGGGCCAGACACTGTCCATCAGTACCGGCCCCTGCTGTTGACAGCCGAACCGGCGCTGACCAATCTCACAGGTTCGCCCAGTCTGGGCATCTCGATCGAGCACCCCAACGTGGTCTCGTACGTCACCTCGCATACCTGGAATGCACCGAAGTCCTAAAGCGGGCTCACCCGCCGATCATTGACATTGAACGCACCGGTCGCAAGAAGCCTGGGTCATTGATGCCGTGGCCCGGGAGTTTCCCCCAGACTGCCCGGCGCAGCACGGCGCCCAACTCCCCGTCGGTACCTTCGCTGCGCAGCACCTCGCGCACCGAGAGCTCGTTGTCGGAGAATAGACAATTGCGTATGGCACCATCCGCAGTCAAACGCAAACGGTCACAGGTGCCACAGAACGGACGAGTGACACTCGCGACCACTCCAATCTCACCTCGTCCATCGGCGAATCGGTAACGCTCCGCCGGAGCCGAATCGAGGCCCGTCGGGTCACATGCGACCAGGGGCCACTCCTCGGTAATTCGGCCGAGCAGTTCGTCCGCTGCGACGACTTGGGAACGGTCCCAGTGACCATCACCATCGAGCGGCATGTACTCAATGAAGCGCACCACCCGATCGTGTTCTCGAGCGAAGGCGCAAAAGTCAATCACCTCGTCGTCGTTCACGCCCGCCATCACGACGACGTTCACCTTGAGAGGGGTCAGGCCCGCGGCCTCAGCAGCGTCCATGGCCTCGAGCACCACGCCGAGTTCTCCTCGCCGACGAATCTGGGCAAAGCGGTCGGGTCGCAGCGAGTCACAACTGATGTTCACCCGTTGCAGTCCGGCTTGCGCGAGGGGCTTGGCGAGGAGCGCTAAGCCTGCGCCGTTGGTGGTGAGTGAGACGTCGTCGAAGCCAACAGCTGCCACCTGACGCACCAGTTCGACGATGCCCTTGCGTACGAGTGGCTCGCCCCCGGTCAACCGCACCGAGCTGACTCCCAGGCCACGGGCCACCCGGGCCACCCGCGTAATCTCCTCGAACGAAAGGATCTCTGCCCGAGGTAGAAAAGTGACACCCTCTTCAGGCATGCAGTAAACGCATCGGAAATTGCAGCGATCAGTCACGGACAGCCTCAAGTCAGTGTGGACGCGGCCGTAGCGATCGACGAGCGGCCCGTCGATCGGCATCGACGCTGCATCACCACCTGGCCCGTTTGGCTTCCATTTCACCAACGGCTTGGCTCTGAGCGCAACGGGTACGACGGAGGACAGAGGGCTCACCATGACGACGATCCAGTTTCACCGGGACCACAACAATCAGCAGCGAAACGCAACACGGCGGCCCGGTGCACAGGCCCATACTGGCCATTGTGGACGGACTGCAGCATCTCGAGGGATTCAGCATCCGAGGGCCAGTCGGGGCCACCCTTGGAGAATGGCATTGGGTTGCTCCTAGAGCATCGCAGTTCTTTCCTGATGCGCACGGCGAACAGAACAGAGCGGTGCGGTGATGCCCCGGACCCGATTGAACTCAGTTGGCGTTTGGCTCCGGTACCGTCACCTTGAGCGCCAGCTCTCGAGCCTCGCTGGGAGTGATGCCAGCCCGCGCCGCGAGCCAGCACGCGACCGGCGCCGCAGTTCGTTCCGAGGCATGCGCAGCCGTGCCCGCCAACGCGAGAAGGGCATCGACTTCCGCTTCGCTCGGTGCATCGATTCCGAGTTGCTCGGCGAAGGCAGCGAGCCACACTGCTGCGGGTCCAGTCATGGTTGTGATCATACCTGGCACCTGGGACGTCGCCCGAGAACCGTCGGCGGATAGCCATGATTCCCACCTCGGCCTTAGTGGCGTCCACGCTTGACATCGACGCGCTGGTCAACCCTCTCCCAACCGCGTCTGGGTGCGCGCGAGGCCCCCTGCGCTTCCCTACTTCGGTACACAATATAGGGACGATACACATAGCCAACTGGCGCGGCGAGCACGTGAACCAGTCGCGTGTAGGGCCAGACTCCAAGCAGCAACATGGCGAAAAGCGCATGCGACTCGAAGCTCCACGGCGCCCCAATCATCGGGGCGGCACTTGGATGAAAAGTGAGGACGTCTCGGAACCAAACTGCGACCGAGTACCGGTAGTTGTAGCCACCCGAATACCCACCCATGCCGAATAGATTCACGCCGATCGTATTGACCAATCCCAGTGCGATAACCACACCCACCAGCGGGTACATGATCTTGTCTGTCGCTGAAGTAACCCGGAACACCGAAGGGGTGGTACGCCGACGATAAATCAGTAGCACCAAGCCCGTCACGGTGGCGATTCCTGCTGCTGTACCCATAATGACGGCCACCAGATGATACGTATGCTCCGAGATGCCTATGTCGTTCGTCCAGCTTTCGGGCACGAGCAGACCAACTACGTGGCCGGCGAACACGCCGAGTATTCCAAAGTGAAAGAGCGGAGACCCCCAAGAGAGAATCTTCTTCTCGTAAAGCTCGGAAGACCTGCTGGTCCAGCCGAACTTGTCGTACTTGTAGCGCCAGAAATGGCCCAAGACGAATGAAGTCAGGCAGATGTACGGAAAAATGATCCACAGGAAGGTTTTCATGGTCGCTCCATAACCGCAGGCCCGGGAGAGACGGCACCGAACGTGTCTGGCGTTGCGCAACTCTTGCACGAACTCTGCGTGCCGTAAGGTTCGAATGCCTCGACGTCGTCGATCCCCACGAGCTCCGACGGCGGACCTTCGAACACGAGCCGCTCCGCGTCAGAGATCACTCGATCCTCGCGTGGCGGAAGCAGCGAATCGACTGCTCGAACAATCCCCGCGTAGGGTGAGTCGATTTCTTCGAGCGCCTCGAGCAGCACGAGGATACCAGCCCGGTGTTCATTCATCAATTGGGTCGCGGGATGCAGTCCTCCCGTCGCCGCAAACTCCAACAACGCAGGAAGGTAGTCGGGCAGCTCGCCTTGGACCACCTCCTGCCCGGCACTCCGGTAGGCGTCTTGGAATCTCCACAACGCCATTCCCCGGCGACGGGTATCGCCATTCAGGTAGTAGCTCA
>PKWY01000005.1 GCA_003132205.1 Acidimicrobiaceae bacterium | reverse complement strand
CACTCCCACCGTCGCACCAAGCGCCGTTGGAACCCCAACATTCAGCGCGTGCGCGCGATCGTCAGCGGGACGCCTACGCGCGTGAACGTCTGCACCGGTTGCCTGCGCTCGGGCAAGGTCACCAAGCCAGCGAGCCGCAAGAGCGTCGCCTAGTCTTGCGGCTCGCTAGAGCCGGTGCTGCCAACCCCTTCGTTCGAAATCCTCGCCCCGTAGCGTGCGAACCTTCGCGTCCGCGACGACTCGACCAACGCTCAGCGGGGCCCTCAGGCCGCGGTCGAGAAAGATCATCCGCAGTCGATCCGGATCGCTCGTCACGATGAGCAACTCGTAGTCTTCCCCGCCGCTGATCGCTTCTTCCGGCGTGGCGCCCCGTGCGACCGGAATCTCGTCGAGCTCGAATCCCACCTTGGACGCGTCGGCCAAACGGTGCAGATCAATTCCAATGCCGTCGCTCAGGTCCATCATGGCGCTGGCACCGGCGCTTCGCGCGGCGACGCCTTCGCTCAAGCGGGGCCAGGGACGGCGATGGGCGACGACCAGTTCATCGTCGAGCGAAGCACCCTCGCGGCGGCGGCGAAGCCCGGCGGCGGAGCGGCCGAGCGGACCGGTCACCAAGATCTCGTCGCCGGCGCGGGCACCGCTTCGAAGCACCGCCCCGCGGCCCGGGCATTCCCCGAACACGGTCACGGCGACCGAAACGTCGTGGGCGGTGGTGAGGTCTCCCCCGACGATCGGACAGCCGGTCATCGCGGCGGCGTCGGCGATGCCGCGATGCAACTCCTCCAAGTCCGTACCGACCGGCGAGCTGACGGCGATGACCGCGCCCCGTGGGCGTCCCCCCATCGCCGCGAGGTCCGACACCGCCGAGGCCAGGGCCTTATATCCCAAGTCCTCCAGTGGAAATAGCTTCTCATCAAGGTGAACGCCCAGTACCGCGACGTCGGTGCTGATCAGTGCTTCGCCGACAAAGGGGGCCAGCACCGCCGCGTCGTCGCCGATGTGGATTTCTCCCTTGGGGACGGTGTGGCGCCCAACGATTGTGACGATACGCTCCAATACGTCGTCTTCACGTCGGGCGCGCTCTCCCGTGAGGGCAGATGGATCTACCGGCGTAGGCATGACTCTATAGTTCTAGGTCACCGTCGCAAGGACGCGGCGGGTTGGAAGTGGAGGGACCATACGTGACGTATCCGACCCGTAACAAGAAGTTGATCGACTGGGTTGAAGAGGTAGCGCAACTCACTACACCCGATCGTATCCAATGGTGCGACGGATCTGCGCAGGAGTACGACGATCTGTGCCAACTTCTCGTCGACCAAGGAACCTTCACCAAGCTCTCGGACGCCAAGCGTCCGAACAGCTACTACGCGACCTCGGACCCGGGCGACGTCGCCCGCGTCGAGGACCGGACGTTCATCTGCTCCGAGCGCGAGATCGACGCCGGCCCGACCAACAACTGGTGCGAGCCCTCCGAGATGCGCGACAAGTTGAAGGGGCTCTTCAAGGGCTCGATGAAGGGCCGCACCATGTACGTGGTCCCCTTCTCCATGGGGCCGCTCGGATCCAGGATCTCGCACATCGGCGTCGAGATCACCGACTCGCCCTACGTCGCGGTTTCCATGCGCATCATGACGCGCATGGGCACGGGCGCCCTCGACGTTCTGGGCGATGACGGAGCGTTCGTGCCGTGCCTGCACTCGGTGGGCATGCCGCTCGAGGCGGGACAGCAGGACGCCAAGTGGCCGTGCGACGCCGAGAACAAGTACATCGTCCAATTCCCCGAGACCCACGAGATCATCTCGTACGGCTCGGGCTACGGCGGGAACGCGCTGCTCGGAAAGAAGTGCTTCGCCCTGCGCATCGCGTCGGTGCTCGCGAGGGACGCCGGCTGGCTCGCCGAGCACATGCTGATCTTGAAGCTCACGAACCCGGCTGGCGAAACGCGTTACGTCACCGGGGCATTTCCGAGCGCGTGCGGCAAGACGAACCTCGCGATGCTCATTCCCTCGCTGCCGGGCTGGAAGGTCGAGACCATCGGTGACGACATCTGCTGGATGAAGCCGGGGCCCGACGGGCGGCTGTACGCGATCAACCCCGAGGCGGGCTTCTTCGGCGTCGCGCCCGGAACCAACATGCACACGAACCCGAACGCCATGCTCTCGATCGAGGCGAACACCATCTTCACGAACACCGCCCTCACCGCCGACGGCGACGTGTGGTGGGAGGGAATGAGCGAGCCACCGGCGGGTCTCACCGACTGGGTCGGCCAGCCCTGGTCGAAGGAGTTGGGCACGCCCGCCGCGCACCCGAACTCGCGCTTCACCGCCCCCGCGGGACAGGACCCCTGCATCGCCCCCGAGTGGGAGGACCCGGCCGGGGTGCCGATCGACGCGATCCTCTTTGGCGGGCGTCGTGAAAGCGTCGTGCCCCTGGTGTTCCAGTCGCGCAACTGGGAGCACGGCGTGTTCCTCGGCTCGATCATGGCTTCGGAGACGACGGCGGCGGCGACCGGCGTCGTGGGCAACCTGCGTCGAGACCCCTTCGCCATGCTGCCGTTCTGCGGCTACAACATGGC
>PKWY01000029.1 GCA_003132205.1 Acidimicrobiaceae bacterium | reverse complement strand
CCGGAAACCCCCGGAATCCGCAGTTCAGAACATCGTTGCGAATGGTGTTCATGAGTAGTCGTCAGCAATGGTCTTTCGTGCATTACCCGTCTCCGCACCTTCACCATGTGGAGACTATGGCCGAACGACCAGTCACGGCCATCGAGTTGGCAGGGAAAGGACTCTGGCTCGGACCAACCTCCAGCGCGGGGTGGGGTTCTCGACAAGCGCCAGGAGACGGCGGCGCCGTTCTAGCCAAGTGNNGCGATAGTCCAGGTTAAGGCACAACTAGCACGGGACATTTCGTCAAGTGGAGGACTTTGTACGTGGCGCCTCCAATGAGGATGGCCACGGATTCTGACAAATCGCGTGAACCCATGACGATCAGGTCAGCCCCGAACTCGCCAGCTTCTTCCACGATGGCACGCGCTATTCCTCCGATTAATCCGACTCGCGTCTCCCCTGATGCGTTGACCTGGAGGGCCTTCAGCTGGTCGACCGTTTGGTCCACGAGGGAGATTGCGTCGTCCGGTGTCTCGAACGTCACCAGGCCGGCCTTCGAAGGCTCCCGCTCTCGGAAATGAAAGACACGGACTTCTGCATTCGAGGACTTGGCGAGATCTGCTGCCATTGTGATTGCCCGCTGCGAATGTTCGAAGTGATCGACGGGAAGGAAGATTTTGTTCATGACGCCACTCCCGTTTCCTCAGACTGCACGGTCTTTAGTGGAACGTCGTTGAACACAACCTGTCCAATCAGTGCCAACTTCTGAGGATTCTTCTTACGCAAGTAGAGCATCCATCCCAAGCCAATCAGGAACCATCCGATTACGAAGAATGGCATGAAGTTCTCAGGATACGCGGGCAGCGGGTGAACACTCGTGTACAGCCCGAAGACCATGATCGCGATGGCCAGTATCGGACACAGGCCGTGGGCGAGCCAATTAAATTCGGCACGCCGCTTGCGCCAGATGAAGGCTATTAGAGCCACGCAGACCATGATGTAGATGGGCATGATGCCGAGCGAGGAAAAGTACCCTACGTCGCCGAAGGCTGCGACAGGCCCCCACAGGCTTCCGAATAGGAGACCTAGGCCGAGCGCGAGGATTGAGTATGAGACGATTGCGATATGCGGGGTCTGGTGGCGTGGGTGCGTCTTGCCTAGCGCTCGAGGTATGAGCCGCTCACGACCCATCGCGTAGAAGATGCGGAAATTCGCATTGTGGATGGCAATAAGGTTGGCGATCGACGCCGATATGGCTGCGAGCGACACGAGCGTCGCGTACCAGTGCCCGATGTAACGAGTCGCGAGACCAATTATTGGTGATGATGAACTAGAGAGTGCGCCGATATGGCTTGGGCCGTAACCGACGACAATGCCATAGATGCAAAGCGCCATGTAGATACCAGAGAAAACGACCGAGCCGATCAGTGCGATAGGAATATTGCGACGTGGATTGCGCACCTCTTCGGCGACGGTGGTTGACGATTCGAATCCAAAGAACGCAAACACCACATATATGAACGCGAGACCTAATCCCGAAAAGCCGGTTGGTATGCTTTTGAAACTGAAAGCCCCTCCAACCTGACCTTGGGCTCCTCCCTTGAAGATGATGAGCAGCACCAGGATCCCGATGATCGTGAGCTCGACGACGACGAACACTAAATCCACCCGCATGGATTCGTGGATTGACCACCAGCCCAGAGCACCGACGACGGCGACGATGAAGGTCATCAATACCCACCACGGAATGTTTATCCCTGTTTCGGACTTGATGAAATCACTGACGAAGTACCCGAAAAGATTCGTGTTCAACGGACTCTGGAGCGCGTATGCGAACAAGAAGAGCCACCCCATGACGAAGCCAGCGGAAGACCCCAGACCATGCGTTATGAAGCTGTAGAAGGAACCAGCCGATGAGACCCGCGACGCAAAATTGGCCAAAGCGAAGGCCATTAGCCCTATTCCGAGCGTCCCGAGGAGCATGGCGAGCGGTGCGGCAATGCCGGCTTCTTTCGCAATAAGTGGAGCAATGAAGATGACGTTTATGGTGGGGCAAAGAAACGCCATTGACATTGCGAGGGCGCTCGGGAGCCCCAAAGAGTTTCTGCGTAGTTCGCCGTACTCAATTCCGGCCCGCAGGGTTTCCACTCCGTCGCCCCCCGGTTTCGCGCTACTTGATGATGACATCATTGCCCCCCTATTTGACGATGCTCTTTGTGTTTAAGTATTATCTCTCTGAGAAAGAATAAAATGGACTGTAGTCGGATTGTGTTTGGCTGTCAAGGCCCTTACTTAAGCTAAGACCAGATTTCGACCCAACCTGTTGAATTTCCCGGAAGATTTCGTTAGTATTTCTCTGCAAGAGAAGAATATTCTTCTAGGGTGTTCTTCTAGGGTGTTCTTCTAGGTTGTATAAGGCCGGGTTGTTAAGGCGGGCACGCTCAGAAGACGACGTGGAGCGACCTGGTTGGCTCGTTAAAACGGAGAGATTCATGGTGCGGACGGAAGGTGGGCTCGAAGGTCGAAGCGTGCTGATTGCTGGGGGAGCGTCGGGGATCACAGCTGCGGCTCGGCTGTTTCAGGAAGAGGGAGCTATGGCCATGACAAGCGACCTCACTCAGGAGATGCTCGAGCAGGCGGCTGCGGACTTGCGCGACGTTTGCACCGATGTCGTCGGCGCAGCCTGGGCCGTGCGGTCGATGCAGGATGCGCCCACCATGGTCCAGAACACCGTGGACTACTTTGGCTGTCTTCGCAGATTGCTCTGCAATGTCGGCATGCCAAGGGTGACGCTTTGTCCGAGTTCAGCGAGGAACAGTGGGACGCGTTCATTGACACGGATCTCAAGGGCATGTTCACCATGGTGAAGTTTGGCGTAGCGCAGGTGCCGTCCCGGGGTGTCATCACTGCCAAGCGTTCTGAGTTTGGGAGCGTAGTCATGCTCGACTCTCCGGCCTACTCCAATGGGGGCGGGGTCATCGAACACACCCGCGCGACCGATGTTGACCTAATCCGTTGCGACATTCGTCTCAACTCGCTTTGCTGGGGTGCCACCAAGACGTCGCTACCGCAGCCTGAGGTCGAACCTAGGCTCGATCCGGATGAAAGTGCTCAGGAATGGGCGAGTGGGTGGCGAACATGCGCATTACCGACCCGAGCGAGATCACGCATGGCGCACTATTCCACGTCAGCAGTGAACGTTCATGTGCAGTTGGCAGTTGCCAGGAGTTCGACGGCGGATACATAGTCTCATGAACATGAAGAAACCCACTGCAGCTCATGGCGTTGATTACGCCGGTCTCGAATCCGGACAGCGGGTGATGGCCAATCAACTCAAGTTCACGCCTCGACCGGGCAGGGTTTTGGACGGGCGAAAGGAGAACATGCTGATCCTCCTGCGAGAACTCCGTCGCTCCAACAACCTGACTCGTAGTGACCTCGCAACGCGTACCGGGCTCGCTGTTCCGACGGTCCACAGACTGCTGACGGCCCTGCTTCAAAGTGGCCTGGTCGTTGAGAGTCCTTCAACTCTCGCAACGGGCAGGATAGGGCGGCGGTCCAGTCTCTACTATTTTAATCGGTCAGTGCTGTCGGTTGCGGGAGTGGATATCGGAAATGAAACGACTCGCGTAACAATCGCCACTGCCGATGGGACGATTGTTGGTTTCCGGTCGCTGCTTACCTCGCAGGTTGCGGAAGATTTGCCGGGAAAAATTGGCTCCACTATCGCTTCAATAATGTCGTCGAGCTTGAGTGATGTTGGTCCGCTCGTCGGGGCGGGGATAGGTATCGCGGGAACGGTCGATTCACTCACTGGCATCGTGACCCGAACCTCTATTCATCAATCTTGGGTTGGGGTGCCTATGAAGATGCTCCTGGAGAAACGACTCGCCTGTCCAGTCGTGCTCGAGCAGGATGACCATCTCTCGGTCTTGGCCGAAGTCAGTGATCGGGGCACGGTACCGGGTGCCAATCCGGTTGTTGAGGTCGATTATGGCCGAGGAATTGGCGCCGGCGCAATGATTGACGGTGTCGTTATCAAGGGGGTCCATGGTCGTTCAGGGCGTATCGCGCATTGGCCGTCGGATGCGTCACCCGGCGTAACCATTGGTGATGAAATCACTCCCGATGCCATGCTGGCTGCATTCCGAGCAGAAGGGGGATCGAATCTTGTGGTCGACGGTGAAGGCTTGTGCGAATTGGCACGAGCGGAAGATCCGCTCGCAATGAAGATCGTCAGCCGGGCTGGCAAGAGCCTCGCTGGAGTATTTCTTCGATTGGCAACCATGTTCGATCCCGAGTACATGATCTTGGGTGGAGGTTTCGCTGGCAGTTTCGACCTGTTTGAGCAGGAAATTCGAGAAGCCTTGTCGGTACTGACGTATCCTCCAGAGATCCGTGCGACCTCTATCGGAAGTAATTCGGTAGTTATTGGGGGCTTGCTCGTGGCCGATCAGTTCATCGAGCAGTCAATTGCGAATAAAGTGGCTTTGTTATGACCGACTGTTGCCTGCTTTCAGAGGACCAACTCGATCAGAATGACGAGCAGGACCCCATTTCCTGAGCCACTCATGCTTGAGAGGTTCCGAGTTGCCATCACAGGAATCGACTAGAGATATCTACGAGGGCCCTTGAATGCCGTAAGGCGATGCCTGTCGAAGATTTCAGCCCAGCCGAAATGGGTCCCGGGTTGCGCCGGACAGTTCGACCCAGACTGATTTCACTTGCGTGAATTCGTGAATCGCCTCGAGGCCGTTCTCGCGGCCAATGCCGCTCTCTTTATAGCCTCCGAAGGGAACGTTGAAGCCGATGTTCCGATAGGAGTTGAGCCAGACCGTTCCAGCCTGCAGTGCTTGCGCCATCCGGTGCCCGCGCTGGAGGTTGGACGTCCAGACGCCTGCAGCAAGGCCGTAGACGCTGTCGTTGGCAATTTCGAGAGCCTTCTCTTCGTTCTCAAATGGGATCACGGTGAGGACCGGACCGAAGATCTCTTCTCGCGCCACACGCATCTGGTTGTCGACATCGGTGAAGACGGTTGGCTCAAGAAAGAAACCTTCTTGCAGATCGCTCCGGTCGGGGACCCTTCCACCGTAGGCGAGGGTTGCACCTTCGTTCTCTCCGATTGCGATGTAATCCTTGATCTTCTCCCACTGCTCTCGGAAGGCGATCGGTCCCATTTCCGTTTCTTGGAGTAGCGGGTCACCTAGTTGAATTGCCCGAGCCTTGGCGACAACGCGGTCGATGAGCTCGTCATAGACTTCAGCTTGCACGAGAAGTCGGGAGCCGGCAACGCAGGTCTGGCCGGCGGCGGCGAAGATACCGGCGATCGCCCCGTTTGCGGCTGCTTCGAGATCGGCGTCCGCGAACACGATGTTGGGGGATTTGCCGCCAAGTTCGAGAGTGACTTGCGCAAGGTGATCACTGGCATCCTTCATTACCTGACGACCCGTCGCACTCGAACCGGTGAACACAACCTTCTGCACACCGGGATTCTTGGCGAGGGCGCCTCCTGTTGTGGGACCATGACCCGTCACCACGTTGAAGACACCGGGAGGAAAGCCGGCAGCCTCGAAAAGTTTGCCAAATTCCAATGCCGAGGCAGATGTCTGCTCAGCCGGTTTCAGCACAAAGGTGCAACCCGCTGCGAGGGCTGGTGCGAGTTTGTACGAAGTCACCAGCAATGGGGAGTTCCACGGCGTGATGGCACCAATGACACCGACCGGTTCCCTGAGCGTATAAATGAAGTAATTTGGAATCGAGCTAGGGATCGTTTCGCCTTGGATTTTGTCTGCGGCTCCTGCAAAGTAGTAGTACCACTCGGGGAGGTTCTTGAGCTGCCCCAGCATCTCCCGAATGACCTTGCCATTGTCAGTGGTCTCGGTCACCGCTAGCTGTTCAGCGTGGGCATCAATCTCTTCGGCCAGGCGGCGAATCAGCCTGGCTCGCTCAACGCCACTTAGCCGACCCCACGGTCCGTCCAACGCGCGTTGAGCCGCCTTGACCGCAGCGTCCACATCGCTATCGCTCGCTTCTGGGATAGTCGCCCATGTCCGACCGGTGTAAGGATCAACACTCTCAAAGGTTTCTCCTGAGGACGCTTCGACCCACTCTCCGTCAACGAGCATCCGGTAGTGGCGGAGTTCTTCGGATCGCGATGCCCTGTCAGAAGTTGTTGCCATTACGTTCCTTCCAGAATTGGTTAGTATTTCTCTGAGAGAGAAAAAACTTATTCTAGGTTAATTGTCCCACGATGTCAAGGTGCGTCTTCAGAAGACGAGGGGCGGCAACTTGGCGGGCTCGTGAAAAAGGAGCCCTGGAGGTTGTTGATGCACCTGGGGGGATTTGTTGAAACGTAGCAAGACGTTGTCAATTGCGCGATTGAGAATTGCATCGCGAAATGAGAGCTGTCAGCAGATTGCACCTCTCAACAAGTGATCCCACATCCAACCACTCATGGACCGTATGCGCTCCACCACCTACACCGCCCAAACCATCAAGAGTCGGTATGCCCAAGGCAGCTGTCAAGTTCCCGTCGGAACCACCGCCAACTGACTCTCCCTGTAGTGATCCCAGTCCAAGTTGACCTGCCACTTGGCGAGCCATTTCAAATAGCGTCGCCGATGCGGTTGCCTGGAAAGGTGGACGATTAGGTCCCTCAACCAGGTGAATCTCGACACCATCGACGCGCGAATCGAGCGCCCTTAGTCCCTGGTCGACCCGACAAGCTTCACTCGTCACCCAGGTTCGGACGTCAACGTTGAACGATGCTGTCTCGGGAACCGTATTGGACGATGTGCCCGCAGTAGCAAGCGTTGGTGTAACGGTGGTTCCACGGTCTACGTCACTCAGGGCGGCGGTGGCGAGAACAGCATTACTCATACCTATCAATGCGTTGGCGCCTAGGCCGGGTTCCAGACCGGCGTGAGCCGCCTTGCCCGAAAGTTCCACGACGTATCGAGCAACACCCTTTCGGGCAATTTTGAGTGATCGTCCTGCGGCTGGCTCTGGCACGAGGACCGCGACTTTCCCGGTCGCGGCAATCTCAATTAGTTCGCGAGAACTGGGTGATCCGAGTTCTTCGTCAGAGGTCACCAGCAATGAAGCTCCGCTTGTTTCGGTCAGTGAGTGGAGTGCAATCACGAGACCTGATTTCATGTCAAGCACACCAGGTCCGGTCATCCGATTCGCGATAACGCGGCAGGGTGCTCGTTCGAGAGATCCGATTGGGTGAACTGTGTCCAGATGACCGAGCAGCAAGATCGGCGCATCGAATCTGCCGATTCGCACGACAGGTCGTCCCGCAATCTCCATTCGCTCGACAGCGAGGCCCGTTCTCTCTGTGGCGAGTCTGCAAAGCTGTTCGGCGCATCGATGAAGTGCCGGGAGATCGTTTGAAGGGGATTCGACTTCAACCAGAGAAATCAAGTCTTTGACCATGGCGTCAAGTGATGGGGTCACAGCGGCAATATCGCCCGTCGCACCGCGCCGTATTCCGCGAGTGCGGCTTCATTGACGGACACTCCGAGACCAGGTCCAGTCGGTACGTCTATCTCGGAGTCGTGCACTACAAATGGTTCAGTGATATCGAATTCGAAGTATCGGTCGCTCCCGGAGATGTCTCCCGGGTAGGTGAAACCGGGCAGAGATGCGAGCGCGACGTTCGCGGCGCGCCCAATCCCCGTCTCCAGCATCCCACCGCACCACACATCAACGTTCCGTGAGCGACATAGGTCGTGGATCCGCTTGGCCTCCAAAAGGCCGCCGACTCGACCCACCTTGATATTGACGATGGAGCATGCCCCAGAATCAAGGGCTGTGATCACTGAGCGAGTTGAAAGAATCGACTCGTCTAGGCAAATGGGCGTGGAGATAAGAGATGAGAGTTGGGCGTGGGCCCCTAGGTCGTCTGCGGCGAATGGCTGCTCGATCATGAGCAGATCCAGGCGGTCGAGCTGCGTCAAGTGACCTATTGCCGTTGGCGAGTATGACGCGTTGGCATCGACTTGGAGTGCCAGGTCCTTGAACTGCTGGCGAACCGCACGAACCGGCTCAATGTCCCAACCCGGCTCAATCTTCAGTTTCACTCGTCTGTAACTTTGATCGACATAGCCTCGCACTGCCTCAAGCAGCTGAGGGATCGAATCTGTGATGCCTACGGAGACTCCGACTTCGACGCGATCTCGATCTCCACCGAGATAATCGGCCAGACTCCTGCCTTCACCATGAAGTTCCGCGTCAATGACAGCCATCTCGGTTGCCGCCTTTGCTGCAGCGTACCCTTTCACGTGTCCAATGGCAGTCGCGACTTCGCTACCGGAAATGTCACTCATCTCGAATACCGCCGGGAGCATCCACCGCTCGAGCACAATGTCAGAAGCGTCTACAAATTCGTCGTTGTAAAAAGGACCTTCATGAGCTGCACATTCACCCCAACCCTCTCCCACGTCCGTAAGGAGGTGTACCAGTAAGACATCGCGGTGCGACTGTGCTCCAAAGGACGTCCGAAAGGGTCGAACGAGCGGCATCGAGAGCCGCACGATTTCGGCCGCCTCGATCCTCATCGTGAATCACGCTCGAGCGTTTGGCCCGAAACGGCGTATCCGAATTCTCCGAATCCGCAGAGTCCAAGACCAGTCGCAAACACATCCCTCATCGCCGTGCCTACCGCAACTCGCCAAGAATCGGCCGTCGCACGGTCATTGGTGCGGAGGCGTTGGTAGTCGTCGGGAATTGAGATATACGCACCCGCGATAGGAGATTCAAACGACCGGCACACATCAGGAGTCGTTTCAATGAGCGCAGGTCCCTTCGGACTCGATGTCGGGGTGATGAGACCTACTGGCTGGTCCAACTTCCAGGACACCCTGATACGGTCCGTTACATCGTCCGTATTGAATGCATCCGTACGTGAACCGTAACAATTGGGATGAAAGTCAATTACCGTCGCTCCAAGACGCTCAAGATTGAAGTGAGCATTGGAAGAAAGAAGAGGATCGAACGTCCATCGCATCTCAGTGATTCCATGGGCGAGGCACCTTGCACGCTGCGCCAGCTTCAGGGCGAATCCGATACCGGAACCCCGTTCCGGGGCAACGATACCGATTTGATGGGAGTGAAAATGCAGTCCATTGTCCCATCCCACAATTCCGATTCCAAAACCGACTGTTTCGTTATTGCGACGGGCGAGTAAGACACAAGAACCTGCGAGAGTAATCGCCTTCAGAAAATTGCGTGGGGGCACGATTTCCGGGCCCCAGATAGTGCGCACGATGCTGCGCACTTCTTCTATAGCATCAAGGTCCACCGCGTCCTCGATCTCAATCCCACACGCGATCGCAGAGCCAAGGGCCGCCTCTCTTGCAGATTTCACCAACTCGGGGTTCGGCAAGGTAATCCTCGGATCAATACCCTCCATCGGTTGCTCCTTCTTGACACTCGCTCTAAATCCAAATTAATCCACTATTGGGACACCCAAATCATGAGGTGAGCCTTGCTTTGACAAAACCCCGTCAAGTGGTCCCATCATCGTGGCGGCTGAAAATTCATGACTTGAATTGCGATAGATATTTGCATCTAGCGCCACAGGTGGATCTCACTGCCGATGCCCCGCTCCCGCGCCCGAGTCATGATGATGCTTGTAATCGCAGCGTCGACGTATGACGAGCCGACGGAATCGAAAATCAGATAGGGGTGGCCTCTTCGCAGTTGATGTGACGATGCGAGCAGTTGCGAGATTGCAGTCACCTCAGCTTGGCGCCCAGCGGGCAGATAGGCGCTTTCTCCAACCCGAAGTGCATCAAATGGAACATCGGCAACCACGTCCGCGTTATCGAGCACCGTAGAGTCCAGCTCCCTCTTGCCAGCGGTATCGGCACCCATGGCGAGAATCAGGGTCCCAGGGCTGAGCCCCTCGGCCGTGAGAATCGGTGTCGTCGAAGGCGTCGCCGTAACAACAATGTTCGCCCCGGAAATCGCCTCTGTCGACGTTCGACAGGCGATGACTCGTTCCGGTCCGGCAATAGAGATCGCTGCCTGCTCGGTGGCGGTGATGTTGGGACTCCAGAGTCGTAACTCCACCACGTCGAGAACGCGCAGCAGAGCCCGGGCGCACTCCATGCCGACAGGACCAAGTCCAAGAACAGCAACCGTGACTGGAGCAACGGTGTTAAGGCGCTCGGCGGCGACCGCGGCGATCGCCCCTGTTCGGCGAGCCGTCATTAACCCTGCGTCGATGATGCCCGCCAGCCGCTGCGTGTCGAGGTCGTAAGCGAGGAGAACCCCGCTGACCCCTCCTTGGTTAGGGCGAAGGTTCGCTTTGACCGAGAGGATCCTTCCACTCTCCAGCGATGCTGCCTTGAGGTGCAGGGAACCTTGATCGTAGAGAACCTGCGCAGACACGGCGGACGAGTCTGGCGCGGTCTCGCTCGCGATGAGGCCCTCTCTGGTGGCGTCGTAGACGGCTTGCCAGTCAAGAAGTGCCTGGACCTCCTCGCGCGAAATCAGGATGGGGGGATTTGTCACGGCAATCTCCTTGGTGGATAGCGTTGCAATCCAGGTTTTTTATCTATCATAAAGAATTTTCTCACTAGACGAGGTTCCTCCTGCGGCAAAAGTGTAGGAAAGCAGGAAAGAATTCTGAAAACTGATTTGACAGGGTCGGGGTTTCTAATTAATGTTCCGTAAATAACACGGCCAAGGGGACAAAATGACGGACCGCATTACCGCCGAAGTGACAGGGCACAACGAGCCGGTCCGTCTCGGCAGGGTCATGTTTATGGTTCCCGAGACTGTATTCGCTGAGCCGGACATGCTGGAGATTCTGCCCAATGACGTTGGCGTGCCAGAACCTCAGGGTTCGTAGAACGTTATGAGAGTTTGAAATGTCAAATCTAGAAAGTTGGAAGTCATGAAACTTACAAACAAAGCTACATTGATCAGCGGAGGCGCGTCGGGAATTGGCCGTGCGATAGCCGAGGTCTTCCTCGAAGCGGGAGCTTCGGTTGTGATAAGCGACATCAACGCCCCCATGCTCGAGCAGGCCGTCAAGGAACTGTCTTCCTTGGGCAAGGTGCAGGGCGTCGTCGGTGACGTTCGTTCGATGGCCGATGCCGCCAAGATGGTCGAGCGCACGGTCGAGCTCTACGGTGCCATTGACGTCCTGGTCTGCAACGCGGGAATCACGAGTGTGATGCCCATCGAGCAGCTCGAGGAGGATGAGTGGGACGCTGTCCTCTCGACCAACGTTAAGGGGATGTACACGCTGATTAAGTCTGCAATTCCCCATATGAAGGCTCAGGGTGGCGGCAAGATTGTCACCCTCGGCTCCGAAATGGGGATCGTTACGGTGCCCGAGTCGCCGGCGTATTGCGCCTCGAAGGGGGCCGTGATCATGTTCACGAAGTCGATCGCAATCGATCTCATCCGCTATAACATCAGGGTCAACTCGCTCTGTCCGGGAATCACGAGAACGCCCCTTCTTCAGGCCGAGGTGGACAATTCACTAAATCCAGAAAAGACTGCGGCGGAACAGGCGAGTTGGGCACCAATCATGCGCGTGGCGGACCCCCATGAAATTGCGCAAGGGGCCCTCTTCCTGGCGAGCGACGAAAGCTCGTTCGCGGTCGGTAGCTGCCTTGTTCTAGATGGCGGATTCACGGCAAAGTAGATTCAAAATGGTAATCCGTGAACGGCAGTCGATGCTTCCTTCTGATCTAAGGGTATCCAACAGCCTCAAAATAATCGCCGCCCTCCGTGGAGCCAATGGCATGTCGCACTCGGATGTGGCGCGCAAGCTTGGTCTTTCCGTACCCGCCGTGCACCGACTCATGTCGGAGCTTGTGGCGGCGGGACTGGTCAACGAGGATGGTCCCGCATCGGAGTCGGCCGCCATCGGCCGCCCCGCGGCGATCTACCGCTTCCATGAAGATGCGGGCTTCCTCGCCGGAGTTGATATCGGCAATGGGACCACGCGAATAATCCTTACTGAACTCAACTTTGTCGAGCGCGCTTCACTCTCATTTCGTACGAGTGATCTGGGGGCGAAGCTTCCGTCCGTCCTCTCGGAGGCCATTCTGAGGATGCAGGACCAACAAGGTGCGGGTGACGTGCCCTTGGTTGGCGTTGGTATCGGGGTTTCGGCCTCGGTCGACCCTGGTACGGGGGAGTTGCATGGCCTGCCCGTGCTTCAGCAGTACGAAGGCCTGAGGCTCTCGCACGAGTTGGAGGACGTCCTGGGGTGTCCGGTCGCGGTTCAACAGGACGACCACTACTCGGCCTTGGCCGAGAGCAGCGAACTTGGCTCGTATCCTGGAGCAAGTTCCCTACTCGTGCTCGAAATTGGCTACGGAATCGGAGTTGGCATGTGCCTCAACGGCCAGCCGCTGCCGGGCTTCCACGGTCGCTTCGGCAGGATCGCCGGCTGGCCTCCTAGCGTCGCGAACGACTACTTGCCTGGAGGCACGCTGGGCGAGGTGCTCACGACCCCCGGACTGGTCCAGCAGTACCGTAACCGGGAGGGCCACTTCCCCATCCATGACGGCCTCGGACTTGTCGAGGTCGCGCGCGGAGGTGAGCCCGAGGCCGTGAGTGTGCTCGACTGGGCGGCGCAGGAAATTGTGCAGACCATCCAGCGCCTGTCGCTCCTCTGCGATCCGGAGGTTGTGGTCTTGGGGGGAGGACTCAGCCAGGCCTACGAGGTCTTTTCAGCAACTCTTGAGGAGCAACTGCCGGAGATACTCGTTGTCCCGAGTCTGCTTAAGGACCGCGCCGTTGTCATGGGAGCCGTACTGGAGGCGAGCAGTTTCGTTGATGCGTGGCTCCGAAGCGGGCTGCTCCGCACATGATCTGCACGCGTTTCTATCCCAGTCTTTGAATCAATCTTCAGGTCAAAAACAAGGAGTAATATAATGAGTCATCCAGTGCATCCAGCGTTTATTGGCGGCAAGCGTGTGGAAGTCGACCGAACGGTAGACGTCATCAACCCCTCTAGCGGTGAATTGCTCGCCGTCACTGTCGACTGCGGACCATACGAGATCGACCTAGCTGTCCAAGCCGCCGCGGCGGCCCAGCGCGCGTGGAAGAAGGTGGCCGTAGCGGAGAGGGCGCGACTGCTACGCAACGTCTCGGTCCTCATCCTTCGCGACTGGGACGAGTTGGCCGAACTCGAGTGCCTTCAAACCGGGAAGCCGCTCTCTCAGGCGCGACGTGACACCGAACTCACCGCACGGTACTTCGACTTCTACGCTAGCGCCGTCGAAACGTTCTATGGCACCGCGTTCACTCTTGGCGAGAGAACTCAAGTCGTTACGACTTTCGAGCCGCATGGCGTCACCGCTCACATCATTCCGTGGAATTACCCGCTGCAAATCCTTGGGCGATCGCTGGCTCCCGCCCTCGCCACGGGCAACTGCACTGTTGTGAAGCCTGCCGAGGAAGCGCCATTGACGGCGCTTAAACTGGCTGAACTGGTGCTGGAGGCTGGGCTGCCGGAAGGCGCCATGAATGTCGTCCCTGGAATGGGCGAGACCGCGGGTGCGGCATTAACTGCTCATCCCGGGATATCGCACATCTCGTTCACTGGTTCCGTGGAAGTTGGAAGGATTATCGCGCACGCCGCAGCGGATCTCCTTATTCCTGCGACTCTGGAATTGGGTGGGAAGAGCCCGAACATTGTCTTCGCCGATGCTGATCTCGACATGGCAGCACCGACAATCGCCAATGCGATTCTGCAAATGGGCGGGCAGACCTGTTCGGCTGGATCGCGCCTCCTCGTGGAGCGTTCGATTCACGATGACCTCGTTGGCCGTCTGCAGGAGATCTTCGCCGGTGTCGAGATCGGTTCAGCCCTGGAGGACCCGACACTCGGCCCGTTGATCAGCTCTAACCAGCGGGACCGCGTACTGAACTATGTAGAAATCGGTTCCTCTGAGGGGCAGTTGGTCTGCGGCGGCAAGCGGCTGAGCGGAGGGAAGTTTGGCCAGGGGTACTTCGTTGAGCCGACGATCCTTGACGGGATCTCGCCCGAAAGCAGGGTCTTCCAGGAGGAGATCTTTGGCCCCGTGCTCGTGGTGACGCCATTCGACGGGGTCGATGAAGCAATCGAATTCGCCAACGCGACGAACTACGCCCTGGTCGCCGGTGTTTGGACGACCAATATCAATACTGCGCAGCGCATGGTCCGCGAAGTCATTTCCGGTCAGGTCTTTGTCAACGCGTACGGAGCATCTGGGGGCGTTGAGTTGCCCTTCGGTGGGTTCAAGGAGTCCGGCTACGGACGCGAGAAGGGTGCTGAAGGGCTGCGCGGATTTGTTCAGATCAAGACATCGGTTGTCGTTTCGTGATGGTTGACCTCCCTGTTGCCCTGGCTGAAGGAACGGAGTTGCCGGTGCATATCGATAGCGAGCTGCCGAATACACCGGCGGTTCTTATCACTCTCGATATCGTCGATAGAAACATCGAACGGATGGCTGCCTGTGCGCAGTGCAAGGGTCTTGCTCTGCGGCCGCATGTCAAGACTCACAAGAGTCCTGACATGCCCAGGTGGCAACTGGACGATGGTGCTGTCGGAAACTTGTGCCGCCAAGGTCACGGAGGTCGAAGTCAGGTCAACCCGACTCCTAAATCGGCATCAGCCCATTCCGCTGGCTAGAGAGCGGGGGTTTGGATGGACCAAAAGGGAGATCCGTACGGCGTTCGAGATGGTCGCGTCGTGGAGAGGATCCATTTCGCGCGCCGACGTGACGATCGACTTCAGGTAGGGCATAGTCTTTAGATCATGGGCGATTCTCTTTCCGACAACGTTCGATACCGGTGCTCAAGTTGTGGCGTTGAGTACGAAGTAGCTCTCGACCGCATCTGCTGTGACTGCAATGGCGTGCTCGATATCGTCTTTAGCCCGTCCGCATTTCCCTCTTCGCTGTCAGGCAGGGGGGTGGGACTGTCCCGGTATCGTGAAGCCATCGCCATCGATATCCATCGCCTTGACGACGCTTATTTGGGTTCAGCGAGAACACCTATTCTCCCGATGGGCGGTTCGGTATTCGTAAAGTGCGATTACATCATGCCGAGCGGTTCCTTTAAGGATCGGGGAGCACAGGTGCTGGCCGCGCTCTCGCTCCGTCTTGGAGCGAAGAGAGTCGTCGTCGATAGTTCTGGGAATGCGGGTGCGGCGATGGCCGCACATTGTGCGAGGATTGGAGTGCCCTGCATCGTCGTCGCGCCAGCGAGTGCACCCGCCCAGAAGCTCCATCAGTCCCGGGCATATGGCGCGGAGGTTAAGACAGTAGAAGGTGCACGCTCGGCAGCAACGGAACTCGCTTTGTCATTGGCTTCGGAACAAGGCACGTTCTACGCCAGCCACGTGGAGAATCCATTTTTCCTGGAAGGCACTCAGACGTGGGCATTCGAGGTCTGGGAACAACTGGGTGACGCCCCCGCCGAGGTCGTGATTGCTGTTGGTAACGGGAGTCTCTTCCTTGGTGCGTACCGCGGCTTCCGCTATCTCTTTGAACACGGTCTAACATCGCGAATTCCGAAGATGGTCGCGGTCCAAGCAAAAGGGTGGTCGCCACTGACGGGGGACTTGACCCACGGCGACGCCAAGCCGCTTGCGGACGGGATAGCAATCAGTGCACCTCGCAGGATCCTTCAGATCTTGAAGGCAATCGAGGAGACCGGTGGCGAAGCGCGGACGGTCGATAACGATGCGATCAGACGGTCGACAACTCAGTTGGCCCGTCATGGGCTCTGGGTTGAACCAACGTCAGGTGCGGCGTGGGCGGGTGGTCCTGGACATCGACCTGAAGGTGGTGAGCCCATCGTGGTCAGCCTCGGCGGCGCCGGTTTCAAGGCCACGGGTGGAAGTTAGGTACATCTCGTTGGGCACGAGTCAGTCCGAGATCATGGATTGGAATTGTTCTTTTTCGTACTGCTATGACGTCACGGCGAACTCCTCGGGCACTGGTCCGTCCCGTTCTTTTCGGCGTTGTTGTCGAAGACCGACTGAACAACTGGCGAGGTATAACGCACTGGTTTCCGTGCGACCCCTGACTCTGCTTGCCAAGCGGTCGTTCTCAGTTCGCTGACGTTCGCCGGTGGCCGTATTTGTTTGGAATATTGGGGTTTTAATTCGCCGGCGTTCAGGCGTGACCGTGCGTAATCGCCGGCCATCCTGTCGGTGCGCGTGTGAGGCAAGAGGACGGCCGGGTTCATCGTCAACGAAAGCGAAGAATCAAGAGTGTCATCGCGACGATGACGCACCAACGGGCGTCAGCCGAGCCCGTCAGTGGGACGTCGTGAACATGAAGTTCAGTCCCAGGTCGTAGCTGACGGCCGACAGATGCGCTTTCGGTGGAGAACCAGTTAGGCTCCACCATCTTTTCGGTCGTCGTGAGTCCACCGGGAGCGTAGCCGGCAAAGGCGACATAGTTGATGGCGGGATTCACATCCGAGGCGACCAGTGCAGGTGAGGCGATGTAGTAGTTCGAGAGCGAAATCCAGACGATCGCGTAGGTGTCGGTCTGGTTCAAGGTGATGGGACTGGAGAGTGCCGCGTAACGGTAGACACCGATCGGCGAGTCGGAGGCGCTGACCTTGACCTTCCCTAAGCGCTTGTTCGTACTAATGTCGTACAGCGCCACTGGCACGGTTGCGAAGGTCTCGCTCCCGGTATTCTCGTACGCGACGTCCACAGTCGAGAGATTTGAATCATACGTGCCGAGTTTGGTGATCGAGATCGAACTGTTGGCGGTGAATTCAAAACCTTCGAGATAACTGCCCTGGGTGTAGTCGAACCCGCCGGACCAGGCCGTCGTGCTGTGCATGGACGAAAAGAGCTAGATTCAGGCCCTGGACCGGACCCAGCCCTCGCTGCCGATGAAGAAGGGGCGCGCGGGCACCATGACCGACGACTGCAAACGCCACGGCACCACCATGCTCTTCGCTGCCCTCAACGTGCTCACCGGGGCCGTGATCGGTGAGTGCCGAGCCCGCCACCGCCACGAAGAGTTCTTGAAGTTCCTAAGCAAGATCGACCGCGAAGTCCCCAAGACCCTCCAGGTCCATCTGATCCTCGACAACTACGGCATTCACAAGCACCCCGACGTGAAGAGCCGGCTCGCCAAGCATCCCCGCTTTCATTTGCACTTCACGCCGACCTCGAGCTCGTGGCTCAACCTCGTCGAGCGCTGGTTCCGAGAGATCACCGACAAGGCCATTCGTCGCGGCGTCTTTCCTTCGGTGCCCGATCTTGTCAGCGCGATCGAGAACCACCTCAACGCGGGCAACGATGATCCCAAGCCCTTCGTGTGGGTCGCTTCAGCCGAGAGCATCCTCGAGAAGGTGAGCCGAGGTCGCGTAGCCCTCGAGACAATCACCCATTAAAACGAAATTACTGCACTAGTTGGTGTGAAGTGCAGGTGCCAGCGAGCACGCTTGTGATGAGCGAGCCAGGTCGCGACCAGTTTGGCCTTGTGCGCCGAGAGATCCAGCAGCCCAAACAGCGCTGAAATCAGCGCATCAATAGCCGACGGCTTCCAGTCTCGCCGTCACTGTAAGCTTGTCAACTCTGGTACCACCGCTTACGCTGCTTGGCTTGAGCCAGAGACTGTACTGTCTCGGACGTGAATTCATTCAGGTGGGTGGCGAGAGCGATGAATACCTGGGCAGTCGTGAGAGCATCTCCGAGCGCGTGATGTTGTCGGTGGACGGGAAGATTCAGACTCCGGGCGAGCTCATCGAGCGCGCCCGGTGCGGGTGGTTGTTTCCGTTCGAGCGCTAGCAGCTGGCCGAGTTCGTACGTGTCGATAACGGGCTCGCGGAGTCGTACTCCCTGCCGTTCAAAAGCTCGACTAAGGAACGACTGTTCCACCCAGGCCACGTGTACCACCATCACGCGCCCGGTCATGGCGGCAATGAGCGGCTGGATCGCCACGTCGAGGGGCGGCGCGTCGGCGAGATCGACTGTCCGGATCCCGTGGATGAGCGTCGACGCTTCTGGTAGTTTCCGAATGGGTCGGCACAGCCCGTACAAAGCCTCGCCGACGATGATGCAACCGGAGTCGATCGGCACCGCGGCGAATGAGATGATTTCGTCGCTATCGGGATGGAGTCCACTTAGTTCAAGATCCACGACGCAGTAGCGGGAATTACGCCACGGGGTCCTGCCCACCGCAACTGTGGCCTGGGCGTACTTCGCCGCCACTGCCGACGCCGGTGACCGGAGAAGGAATGGGCGCTTCACCTCAGACAGACCACGAGAGATCCTTCGCGATGCGCCGTTGCACTGAGGCAACGGCGCGGAAGGCCTCCTTCAGGTAGCTTCGGATCAGAGGGCTCAACTCGTCGAGTTCGATTACGTTGTCTGGTTCAACGCCTGCTTCGAGTTGGGCGACTTGGTGGTCGAGCCTCAACTGACATACGAGTTCGAACGCGTCTTGTAACGTCAGTGCATCGGAAGCTGTGAGTGTGCCGAAGTCGCCCGCCGCGCTGAGGCGCGAGGTGGTGGAGGCGCAGGCCACCCCGGCGGTCATCCCCGCCCATCGAGCGAGGTCAGTAATCGGCGCCGCTGCACCGTTCTTGAGATCCAGCCGGCTGCGGCCCTCGCCTGAGACGTCAATGGCGAGGCCGCGAAAGAACCCGACGGGCGGTTTGTGCGAAAGAGCGAACTGTGCGAGGAGGTGCAGCAGCCTGGGATACGCTGGAGCGAGTCGGAACGTTTCGGCGATGAGCGGCTCGGTCTCAACCCCGAACACCGGTCGACTATCGACGAGCACCGACACCAGAACCAGCGCCTTGTCCTGGGTGGGATCGTTGAGGAACGAACGAGCTGCCTGCTGCCACGATGATAGCGACCGGACGAATAGCGGATCCGATGCGCTGACCCTATGTTCATCAGGACGGAACCCGCACCGTACGAGGATGTCGGTCGCGGTGGTCGCGATCAAGCCAAAATGCTGACGAATCGACTGCTCGTCGCCATCGTCATCGCCGAACCAGGCGATCGCACTGTCGAGATCGGAGCTCGGCAGAGCCTCCCGCCGAGCCTGGCTACCCAGAGCCAGCCAGGTGAAGCGCGTTGTCGGCTCGCCGGCCTGCGCGATAGCGAAGTCGAGCGCCCGGCGCGTGAGTGCATCGGCGACCACAAAGAAGACCGACATAACGTCGAGCGCAGCCGTCCCGCCGCGGGTCATGGTGATCACTGTCGGACGCAACTTCGATGCCGTCTCGACCAGCTCTTCGATCGTGTTCGCGCGAGCGATGGCGCGGCGCAGGTGGAACGATGACCGGCTTTCAATCGCAACGAGGTCGAGGTCTTCGATGATTCCGATAATGTGGCCAGTGGCCGAAGTCACGGGAAAGTGCCGAATACCGCGGTCGAGCATATCGAGCAGTACCTCGCTTCCTGGCCTTTCCCCGGGTACCGTAAAGGCCGGAGCGGTCATCACCGCCGATACGGGCGAGTCGCCCGAGAGGCCACCGGCGAGCGCCCTCGATCGCAGGTCGCTGTCGGTCACCATGCCGACCGAGTCACCTAGGTCGATAATGAAGGCCGTAACGCCGGTAACGGTCATCTGCTTGGCCGCCTCACGAATCGATGTTTCGGGTGCGCAGATCATCGGTGCAGCGCGGATGGCGGCGCGCACGGGCTCGCGCAGCTGATCCCTCACGAACTCGGGCGATGGTCCTGATCGTAGGTGGTGCCGGTCCTCGAGGAGCAGGCGCGTCATATAGCGCAGTCCACGAGGTCCGGCCAGTATCTGGGAGGCCGCCTCCGCCGGGATCCGGTAAGTGAGTGTATCCTCGGCGGCCCGCGCCTCAAAACCAGTCGGGAGACCAGACAGCATCGATGCGTGGCCGAACATCTCGCCCGGGCCCATCAGGTCGAGCACTCGGCCGTCGCTGATAACTTCCACCGCTCCGGATCGAATCACGCGTAGGAACTCGACCGGTTGAACACCCTTCGAAAAGATGGTTTCCCCAGCCGGATGGAATTCGACCTCAACGACCTTACCCAGCCATTCGATTGCTGCGGAGTCGAGTTCGGTGAAGGGCGGATACTGCTGAAGGAATTCAACGATGTCGGGAATAGCCGCCACTTGGCCTCCAGGCAAAAGTGTTGGTTGATTTAGGAATTGGTGACTTGGATGCGTTCATGTCAGAGGACGTGGGGGATGGACCCAAGTGTAACCATGATGAGGCTGAGCTGGACATTTCCGCGCACCGCCGGCGAATGGTCGAGGAGAGCCTTGAGGATAAGTTCAAGAACGCCTCGGATCCCTTTCTTCTGGCCTTCGTGTGTTCGATGTGGACGACGGGCTTCGACGTTCCCTCGCTCTCGACTGTGTATCTCGACAAGCCCCTCCGGAACCACACCCTGATGCAGACCATCACACGGGCCAACCGCGTCTTCCCGGAGAAGAACAACGGACTGGTCGTCGCCTACGTTGACGTCTTTCGCAACCTGCAGGCAGCTCTGGCCATTTACGCGGTAGGCGGCGCAGCGGGCGAGATGCCCGTTGAGGAGAAGAGACAGTTGGTGGAGGCGGCCCGAGAAGCCATCGATGACCTCCGGGCATTCTGCCTGGCGCGTGACGTCGACCTTGACGCTCTGGGCCGTCTGAGCGGCTTCGCGCTAGTGGCCGCGGGCAAAGAGGCCGTCGAGATGCTGATGGTGGACGACGATGAGCAAATCGCGTTTACCTCGCGTGCCGCACTGGTCAACCGCCTCTACAAGGCGATCCTGCTCGACGTCAGCGCCAACGAATTCAGCCGTGCACGGGCCGTGGCCAAGTTTCTGGCCGACGGCATCTCGGCCAATTTCGAGCCACCCAACATCTCGGGGGTCATGGGACGAATCGAACAACTCCTTGATGAGTCCGTTGCGGCGCACGAGTATTTGATTCCAGAAAGCGAAGCCGAGGCCCTTTTCGATCTGGGCGCAGTGAATTGGAAGGGCCTCGAAGAGGCCTTCAATCAAGGACGCCCTCGAACAGCGGCCCAGCGCCTTCGCTCGTTGCTCTCAGCCAAGGTGGCCGCCCTCGTTCCGCTCAACCCTGCTCGTATCGATCTGGTTGAACGATTCGAGAAACTGGTGGAGGACTACAACGCCGGGAGCATGAACGTCGAATCCTTCTTCCAGCAGTTGCTCGACTTCAGCAATGCCCTGACGCAGGAAGAGACTCGCTCACTCGCCGAAGGACTCAGTGAGAAGCAACTGGCCATCTTCGACATTTTGACGAGGCCGGCCCCGGAACTCTCCGACAACGAGATTGCACAAGTGAAGCGCGTGGCCGCGGAGCTTCTTGAAGCCCTGAAGCGCGACAAGATCGTCTTGGACTGGCGCAAGGAACAGCCCACCCGGGCGTCGGTGTGCGTAGCCGTCGAAGAGATCCTCGACCGCCTCCCAGACGCCTTCACGCGCCCGATCTACGCACAGAACTGAGAACGTCGCTTGGCATTCTGAGGACATCCTCGAGATAAGTCCGCACGACGCGGAGGAGCGCGGCATCGTCGACGGCGGCTGGACCACGCTCACCAGCCGCGTGGGCGAGACCGCGCTCAGGGCCGAGATTACCGACCGCGTGCCGCCGGGCGTCGTCTACACCACGTTCCACTATCCGGTGGGCGGAGCCAACGTCGTCACGACCGAGCACTCGGACTGGGCCACCAACTGTCCCGAGTACAAGGTCACGGCCGTGCAGGTGCGGGCGCGCTCGGCGGCGCCCCTCGCCACCGAGAAGTTCACCATGCCGGCCCTCGCCGCCGACGCCGAGGTCCCGATGCCGCGCCGAGGCGAGGAGACCGTGACCCGGGGCGACCTCGTCCGCATGTCCAATCAGATCGCCGCCAACTTCGGCCATCACGCGCCCGACCAAGCTGCCGTGGAGGTGGCGAACCATATCAAGTTGTTCTGGCCGCCGAGCATGCGAGTCGAGCTGCTTGACGGCTCTGATCTCGCCGCCCTCGATCCAGCTGCTGGGCGCCGCAGCGTCTTTCCAGACCGCGTAGCACGGACCGCGCCGCAAGCCGACCTCGCGGTCAGTCGCGTGGTCGGACGCTGACCATCGCAACACATTGCGTGGGATTAATCGGAGGCCTATTCGAACGTGATGGCGAGTGAAATCGTTATATAAGTCCTGATCACCATTGGTGGGCCGCCCGGGTCTCGATCCCGGCACCTTGGGATTAAAAGAGGGATGCGGATGGTCGGATCCGTCCGGTGGTGTCGGATCTGTCCGAGAATCAAGGAAATCTTGTCCGGTGGTGTCGGATCCGTCCGGTGGTGTCGGAATGGTCCGTGGGAAATTGCGTGGGATTTTTGCGCGAGTGACGCGACCTCGCACCAAGTTGATTGACCATTGATGTTTCCCATCGACATATTCGAAAGGTCAGCAGTCTGATATGCCAGCTTGGTCCGGAAGCGATCCTCAGAGAATCTGGTCGCTAATTTTTCGTGTTGGCCAGGGAGCTAGGACCCTAGGCGTGCACGACGACTTCTTCGTTCGTCGGTACTGATAGCGGCGATGAAGATCGGGTTGCACGCTGCGCCGATACTCGTGACGCCGCTCGATCGTGCGCCCTAGTCGTGCGCAAGACGGCCGACCGACTCTATCTCCTCGTCCGTCAGGACCCACCCGCCCGCGCTCGCGTTGGCGTGGACCTGATCGCTCCGTGAAGCTCCAGCGATAACCGGTCCGACACCCGATTGCGACGCCAGCCAGGCGATCGCCAACTCAGCGACCGAATGACCGCGCTCGGCCGCCCACCCGTTGAGCTTCGAAACTCGGTCGGCGTCCCGATCGATCATGCGGCGTGCCTGCGCGGGATCGACGTGACGGTGAAATCTCGTATCGGAAGGTGGCGGCTGACCTTTCTGGTAGCGGCCCCCGAGGACTCCTGAAGCGAGGGGGAAGTAGGGGATGAACGCGAGTTGGTGGGCGAGCGCGGCGGGGAGCAGATCCTGGCGGGCCTCCTGGCGCAGAAGGTTGTATCGATTCTGCAGTGAGACAATGGGACGGTAATCCGACGTCGCCGCAATCTCGAGACAGGCTTGAGCGTCGGCGACCGTCATGTTGCACAGGCCGATCTCTCGCACCTTGCCCGCCGTCACCAGGACATCCAGCGCCGCCAAGGTCTCTTCGTGGGGAACCCCAGAGTCGGGAAAATGCTGCTGGTACAGGTCGATGTGGTCAGTCCCCAGGCGCCGCAACGACCCTTCCACCGCTCGTTCAATCCACCGCGGGCTCGCCCCGCCACTCAACGGGTCGTTCCCCAGGCGAGAGCCGAACTTCGTCGCTATCACTACCTCGTGCCGGTGGCCGACCAGGGCCCTGCCAAGGTACTCTTCGGCGAGGCCGTCGGGACCGTACTCGTCCGCCACGTCGAAGAAGTCGATCCCCTCGTTAAGAGCCGCTCCTACTAGTCGAGCGGACTCTGCGGCATCACACGTCGCACCGAATTGGTTGCATCCAAGACCAATGACGCTCGCCGTCAGACCGCCCACGCTAATCCGTCGCACCCTCGACCTCCTCCTTCGTGCCTCTTTGAACATATCTGACACTTGTCAGGATCCGACTGCCCACGCACAACCGCAGCTGGGACTAGAGACTAAACAGACATTCGTCGTCAACACAAGTGATTCTTTGACGGCGGCGGAGCCACCCAGGCGATAATGTGTCGGTACCCGATGCCGTGACACTCGAGGCGATCGGCCCGATGCGGAGGCAAAATCTAGGAATGGTCGAGCCGATGAGCACGAATACCGGACGCTGGCCCACTGTCCCCGCCTTGATCATTTCCGCCGCTGAGCGGTTCGGCGATGTCACGGCGATCGTGGACGGAGACAAGACGCTGACCTTCGGTGAGTTGGTCGAAGCGGCCGAAATCTTCGGCGCGGCACTATGCGCGAGGATTGAGCCGGGCGACCGCGTTGGCATCTGGGCCCCCAACTGCGTCGAGTGGGTGATCGCGTTCCTCGGCTTGTCCCAGGCCGGAGCGGTCTTGATTCCGATCAGCACAAGGTTCGAAGCCCACGAGGCTTCTCATTTGCTCTCGAAGGGCAAGGTACGAGCTCTCGTGACGGTTACGGAGTTTCTAGGTAAGGACTATGTCCAACGTCTCGGCGACCGGAGCCACCTTCCCGACCTAAGCACAATCATCGTCGCCCACGGCGACGTACCCGAAGGGGCGCTGGGATGGGCTGAGTTCGTCGCTGACGTCACGCCAGACTTGCGCAGCGAGCTTCGACGGCGACGTGAAACCGTGCGCTCGGATGACCCGTCTGACATCCTCTTCACGTCCGGCACGACGGGCACCCCCAAAGGGGTTGTGATGAGCCAGAGCGCCACGTTGCGGGTGGCCACAGACTGGGTGGACATGGTCGGGCTGCGTTTTGGAGACCGCTACCTGATGCTCAACCCTTACTTCCACATGTTCGGCCTCAAATCTGGAATCCTCGCGTCGTTGTCCGTCGGCGCCACCATGTATCCCGAGCCAGTCTTCAACGTTCAGCGCATCCTTGAGCGCGTCCAGTCCGAGCAAATAACCGCTCTGCCCGCCACCCCGACGGTGTACCAGTCGATCCTGGACTACCCCGATCGCGACAAGTACGACATCTCCACCCTCCGTTTCGCCGTCACCGGCGGCGCTGACATTCCCGCGGAGCTGATCCGTCGAATGTCGGAGGAACTCCACTTCGAAACAATTGTGTCCGGGTATGGCCTCACCGAAGGCGGCACCGCTTCTTCCACGGTGTCCGGCGATTCCTTAGAGGTGATTGCCCACACTAATGGTTGGGCGCGCCCCAGTTACGAAATTCGTATCGCCGACTTCTCGGGAGTCGACGTCCCGGCCGGCCAATCCGGGGAAGTGCTCATTAGAGGTGGGAGCATCATGTCGCACTATCTCGACGATCCCAAATCGACTGCAGAAGTCCTCTCCCCTGACGGATGGTTGCGGACAGGAGATCTGGGGCGCTTCGACGAGTCGGGAAGGTTACTCATCGTCGGACGGCTCAAGGACATGTTCATCGTTGGAGGATTCAACGCATACCCTGCTGAGATCGAGAACGCTCTCCTGCGCCATCCGGATATCCTTCAGGCAGCCGTCATCGGGATCCCCGATCACCGCCTCGGTGAGGTTGGCGCGGCCTTTGTCATCCTGCGAAAGGGAGCGACGACGACGAGCGACGAGATCATCTCGTGGTGTCGCCACGAGATGGCGAACTTCAAAGCCCCCCGAGTCGTGGAGATCGTCGAAACGCTCCCGCTGAACGCTTCAGGTAAGGTGCTGAAGCACGTGCTGCGAGCCAGTTTGGCGACGGAATCGTCCAACTAGCGAGGCCCGCAACTGGTTTTGCCGACCACTGTTGCGGTTCATGTGCCGACCATTCATCGTGGTGGCGTTCCAGCGCGCCGGCTTCAGACCGGCGGTTGCCGCAAAGCAGTTCAATCCTGTTGTAGCTCCTTGTGAAACAGTGCATATGGTTCGCCCGCACACAGGTGAGTGATGCCAGGTACTCGCACCCTGCGGCTATCACAGAACCCAGCGCGAACCTTCCAGCTCGGCGGGCTCCAACATTACAGCGGGGTTCGCGATGCTGAAGGCGACGTAGCGTAGCTGGGCGCCGTCTTTGCCGCCGCTTGGGCCGTTGCGCGAGGCGAGCACGACGCAGCCAACTCCCAACAGTCTGCCTGGGACCACGTGAGACTCGTATCGGGCGATATTCGATGCCCAGCCGCCCGGCATCAATCTGCCCGACATCTAGGTAATCATTGGTTGAATCGGTCGACCCGTCGCGGGTCGAGTGGCTCACAGCGGCAATGACTCCGGAAGGTGGCCGACGCTGAGGAGCTGCGCGCCGATGTCATGAGTCAGCCGGGCGGTGGACCCGAGAATGCTGTCCAAAACTATCGTGCGCTTCATGTACCGGTGGAATTCGTGTTCCGAGGTATAACCAATGCCGGCCAGTACCTGCTGGCAGTGACGACACGCCGTTCTCCCTGCCCGCCCGGCGATTGCTTTGGCGTTCGCAGCAAGGAATGGAGTGGTATTGGCGACGCCCGCCTCGAGCACCGCCTCGGCTCCCTCGATGGCCACGAGAGTCTCGGCCAAACGGTGCCGTAGTGCCTGAAAACGTGCAATCGGCTGACCGAACTGGACGCGATTGAGCGCATGGTCACGGGCAAGTTCCAGCATCGCTCGCGCTGCGCCGACGATCTGATAGCCGATAGCGAGCCGCCCCAGTGCGATGGCCTGCTCCCAGGTGTCCTGCTCGACAGAGGAGAGCTCAGGGCATGGCAGTTCGCCAGTGACCTCCATCAACCTCGCTGCAGGGTCCATCCCACCGACCGTGCGAAAATTGAGAAGGGAGGAAGAGACGGCGGCGGCGGCGGCGCCCCCGTCCGCGCCGTTGGCAACGATGACGAGAACCTCGCCGTCGTCGACCGGCCCCATGAGAAGCCCGCGGACCGTCAGGAGGTCACCGTCACGCACGCCTGGTGGCTCCCATCCGTCAAGCGCAGGAAGCACTACCCGCCCCGGCCCAGAAGAGGCGTTGAGTCGGACGGCCAAGACGCCTTCCAGCGCGGTCGAAGAGGCATTCGCAGTTCCCAAGATGGGAAACAATGCAGCAATGGCAGTCTGTGCGTCTGTCGCGAGGGCGTCGAACCAGCCGATCTCTGCGAGCGCAGCGTCAAGGTTCTCACCCTTATGACGATCGATTGCCTGACGGAGGCTCTGGGCGAAGAGCTCGAGATCGGATTCCTCCATCATCGGTCGGGCCCTAGGTCTAAGAGGCGGCGGGCAATCACGTTGCGCTGGATCTCGGCGCTTCCTCCGTAGATCGATGCCGCTCTGGAGAAGAAGAAGTCGGCCCGCCACTGTGCGGAGATGGCGTCGTCACCTAACACGAGTTGTTGGGAAAGACCCTCCAGCACCAGATCCAAGACCGCCTGCTCGGCACTTGCGAGGAGCACCTTATCGATCGACGTTTCGGCACCGATTCGCTCGCCGCTCGCCAGTCGGTACTGGGTGGCCCTTGACCGCGCGCGGAAGCCGAGCAGCAACTGGGCGGTTTCGCCGACGGCGGTGGGACTAAGGCTTTCGGCGGGCGCCTTGGCGAGAAGTTCGTCCATCTGCCGGTTGAGGATCGCTCCGCGGTGCCAGAGGGAGGTGCTGCGTTCGTCTGGCAGGATGTCCATGGCCACTGCCCATCCACCATCCGGTTTACCCACGGTGCGCTCGAACGGGACGGGGACGTCGTCGAAGAAGACTTCAGCAAACTCCTCGCTCCCGTCGATGGTGGCCAGAGGCCTAATTGTGATGCCTGGGGTGTCCATGTCGACGAAGAGCACGGTGATGCCGCGATGGGCCGACTCCTGTGTCCCCGTGCGGACGAGAAGGACACAGCGCTGGGCGAACTGGGCAAAACTCGTCCACACCTTCTGGCCCGTCACTCGCCAACCATCTTCGCCCCGCGTCGCACGACAAGAGAGGGAGGCGAGATCGCTCCCACTGCCAGGCTCGGAGAAGCCCTGGCACCAGTATTCTTCGCCGCTCAGCAGCAACGGTACGAACTCGGCGGCCAGGCGCGGATCAGCGGCGCGAATGACGGCGGGAGCGAGAACCTCAGGCGTCGAGTAAAAGTTGGGGTCGACAAGTCCGCGCGAGGCCAACGCTTCACCGAGATATGCCCGCAAGATCGTCGATCCGCCGAGTCCGCCCACCTCCTCGGGCCAACCCCATCGCGCCCATCCAGTTTCGAAGCAAAGCCGCCTCACTTTCGATAAGTGATCGACGCGCTCCTGCATGGTTCCAACCCCCGCGTACGGAGGCGTCAACTCGGCAACGTGCTCATCCAGCCACTGGTCCAACCCCGTGCGATATGTGTCGAGGTCCACCGTCAGCGGTCAGTCTTGTTCGTCGGGCATCGCGTCCTCGCTGCCCGTACCGTGCGGTTGACCCGAGTCGCGCTCACCGCTACGGCGCAGGAAGGTCATAAACCGTCGGTGCAGTCGCCAGCCTTTCTCGGTGCGGTGGTAGGTATCCGTCCAATAGCCAATCCGCATCCGATGGGTCGTCTGGATCACGAAGAGGAGAGGTTGGTAACCGGTCGCAGTGTCGCCGTGGAGCTCAATCATGGGCGTGCCAGTCATGAAGAGCCCCTTCGGCGCGGTGGCGATCATCGCCGGAAAATCCGCAACGGTGTAACTGGCTCCGAATGCGCTGTACGCGCCATCACTGGTGAAGACATCGAGCAGCGCCTCGATGTCATCGCGGGTCATGCAGACGGCATAACGTGCCAACAGTTGTTCAATCTCGACGATGTCCGACACGTCCGAATCACTAAGAGCCATCTACGTCCTCCCCCTACGAAGATCTCAATACGGCACGCACGTGCTGGTGGCGATCCGTATCGCTCTCCTCGAGCGACTGGATTCGCCAACAAATGCTCACCGTCGTCATGCTATCCCAATAATCTTAATATCGACATCGAAAGCAAACGTGCCATTGTTCGCGGATCCACACTCGATGAACCTGTGCCTGGCCAACACGACACCCGACCTCGCGAGGCGTCGAAGAGGGTCGACATTCGTACCAACGGCACCATCCGCGACGAGACGGCGAGCTGTGCAAGGGCTGCGGACGCGGTGGGTTTCTCCGAAACGGTATTACGTGGGCGAACGGTTCGCTCCCGTCGCCAAACGCGTGGATCACTAGTTGGCGATGCCGGTCACAGCACGGGAAACCCTCGGATTTCGCCGACGGAGTTGCCCGACGAGCATCCGTGAAGCCCCGGGAGTCGCGTCCGGCTTTGCGTCCGGCTTTGCGTCCCTGGGCGCTCAGCGCGCGGCGTCAGTGGCGAGTTGTGCGAGAAACTCCCACGTTCGAGTTCGCTCCCCTTGCGATCCGACGACGACGTGAGGGGTGAAATCGGTGGCGCCTGCATCTTCCAATTCGGAGATCCTCTCCGCCAACTCGGCCTCCGAGCCAACGAGCGAGACGTCCGCTAGGCCACCGGCGCCCTCGCGTCGAAAGACCTTTTGATAACTCGGGTGCCCGTCGTGGGCACCCATGAGTCGCGTGATCCGCTCGCGTGCCTCAGATGTGTTGTCCGTGACACAGAGGGGGAGGCCCACCACCACCCGAAACGGCGCAACTCGCCCGGAAAGGGCAGTGCCGATGACCTCCTGCAGCGTGACCACGCCCGCGGCCCATGTCACGAGGCCGTCTGCCAGTTCTACAGCTGCGGCCACCATTTGCGGGTTCACGGCTCCTAACAGCACCTGAGGAACGGGCGCTAGAGGAAACGGATACTCGCCAGCCGCCGCCCGGTCGAGAACGTCCCTGAGGGCGATGATGTACTCACGGGCGCGCTGCACCGGTCGGTCCCACTCGCCACCGAAGTGGTCGCGCACGAACGCCTCATGAGATGTGCCGACGCCAAGTGCGAATCGTCGCCCGGTCACGTGCTGGATCGTCGCCACTTGTTGGGCGAGGGCGAAGGGAGTGCGCAGCGGAATCGGCACGACGCCAGTAGCGAGTTCGATGTTCGGCACCTTCGTTCCAGCGACCGCCAGCGTCGTGAGGGTGTCTTGTCCCGTCAACATGGCGGCCCAGTAGCTGCTCAGCCCCGCATCGGCACTGCGGCCTATTTCCTTCACGACGGCGTCGACATTGGCCGAGGTGCTGACTGACGAATAGAGACCGATCTTCACGTCACTCTCACCTTTCGACGACAACGATCTGAGCGTGGGGTCGTGAACCGAGTTGACACTTCACGAGTCAGCGATTCACAGCCGCGGCCAAGTTGCTCTTGAAGATCTCAGTGTCGAACGATCGAGACTCGGCGTCAACGGCGGCGTCAACCTCCGCTTCGATGCGCCGACGCATGGGCGTGTTGAGTATGAACTTCGTCTCTCGTACCGCCTGGGGCGGAAGGCTCGCCAGCTTCTTCGCGATTCCGAGCGCCACCTCGAAGCACGTGTCGCCGGGAACGACGCGATTTGCCAGCCCAAGCAGTAGGGCTTCGTCTGACGTGACCCTGCCGCCAAGCAACAGCAACTCCTTCACCTTGTGAAGTCCCATGACTTCAGGCCACGTGAACACGCCCCCGTCGGCGGCAACGAGGCCCATACTGACGTGGGGGTCTGCGAAGTAGGCATCTTCGGCCATCACCACCATGTCGCAGAGGGAGGCGAGGCTGCAGCCCAGACCTACGGCCGGACCATTAACCGCGGCGATGATGGGCACCGGCACACTGACGAGGCTTCTCACCAACACCCGAGATTCGTCCATCACCTGCTTCCTGACCACCGGGTCCATCATCGACTGAAGTAGGCCGAAATCGCCCCCGGCACTGAAGGCCCTTCCATTCCCGGTCAACACAATGCTGCGCAAGTCTGGATCGTCGGCGAGATCCTGCCAAACAATTGAGATCTCGCGATGCATTGTTCTATCGGCGGCGTTGAGCGCTTCGGGCCTGTTGAGGCGCACCACCGCCGTCGACCCATCCATCTCAACCTCTAGAGCCTCAAATATTCGCGGCTTCATTCAACCCTCCTATTATCGATATCGACATTGATATCACAGAAGAATAACGCTCTCAGTCAAGGCTCGCGCTCTGATTTCGAACCGGCGTAGCCATGTCGATCAGCGAATCCGTCGGAGGTCCTACCGACATTCATGAGACACGTCGACATACGATTCGCCCGAGGGGCGCGACGACGTCGCACTTGACGCGTGCTCTCAGAGAAAGTCTCCTCCCGCGAGCAATTCTTTGAGAACTTCGACCTGACAACCGTCGCGCCGCGGTCGAAGGTAATGCAAGTAACGGCGCAAATCATTGCTCGGACCAACAGCCTTGGTGATCACTGCGGGAGCGGCCACGAAAATCGCGCACGTTGACAATTGCGCGTGTGCGGAAAAATCAGCCTGCGCTGGCGACCGTCGGTTCGGGCCGCCGGGGGTCGTGGGGGCGACCAGAATCACGCGCCCCATTACGACGAAGGAATGTCATCGAGCGCCGATGCAGCCGCCACGCACCGGCGACTCGCAGATACTCGTCCGTGTACCAGCCCAGTCGCATGTCATGGTTCGTCTGTTCCACGAAGCAGAGAGGCTGATAACCAGTTGCGGAGTCTCCCTTGAGCTCGACTTGTGGCGTGCCCGTGAGAAACAGCCCTTGCGGAGCCGCCGTCGCCAACGACGGGAAGTCGTGCACCCCGTAAGTTGCTCCGAATGCGCTATAGGTACCGTTATGCGTGAAGACTTCCAGCACAGCCTCGATATCGCCTTTGGTCATTGAGACCGCATAGCGAGCAAGCAGTTGCTCAATCTCTGTGATGTCCCTCAATTCCGCTTGATCCATGCTTCTCCTCTGGCCCGAAAGTTACCATAACAGGTTGTTATTCACCTGTACTTGCCGAGTTGGCTCGTCCAAAGCCTCCGCGTAAATGGCGAGTCTCGAACCAGAGTGGCCGTGGTCAATGGACCTCGACTTTCAGCCATCCCTCCTAATTGGATTCTCCGCGCTTACGTACGACGCGCACGGATTGCACTACGACCGCCGGAACGCGCAGGAGTCGCAAGGTTACCCAGGATTGGCGGCGCCCGGCCCTTCTCGAGCCATTTGGAGTTTGAAGTTCTCCATCGTCGTGGCGTACCGACCGGGTCGAGGTTTCCCCGTGTCTCCAAACCGAAGTGACACCATCCCCTCAGAAACCGATAAATTTGGTTGGTTCGCCAGACTCGGGTGTTTCCCAGGGGTCTCGTGCGTTCGACATCGGGACAATGTGTCCTCGCGAGTAAGGTAAGTGGCGTCTTTTTCCTTACGAATCTTCCTGCTGGAGTCGCGTTTGACGTCGTCGCTGGGACCACATTTGTATTCCACGCTCCATCTCTAGGGCTGCTTGCCATGACACCTGAGGTGGCCCAAGCTCGGTCCTGTAGGAAGCCAGCGCCTGGCGCGTCAGTTCCGGATCGCGTGTCGCCACCTTCGCCAACTCTACCGCCCGACCTTCCACCATCTCATCGGGGACCGCCTCCCACGCCAGGCCAATTCTGGCAGCCTGCTCGCCGGACACCTCCTCGCCGAATAAACCGAGCGCTGCTCCTGCTTCGCGACCTGCCAGCCTGCCAACGAGGGTAAAGAATCCTCCTCCAGGATGAATTCCGACTCTTAGGAATCCAGCAATGATTCGGGCGTTCAGTGCAACAATCCGGACGTCAGCAACTAAGTACAAGATCATGCCGGCTCCAACCGCCGCTCCTCGAACTGCGGCAACTGTAGGGACTTTGAGGTGGCCAACCCGCTGAAAGGCCGTGAAGATTTCTGAGCTGCGCTTGAACGCCTCCTCACTGGCAGGGTCGACCATGACACTCCACGCGCGCGTGTCCGCACCTGAACAGAAAGTCCCCCCAGCACCTCGAATCACCGCGGCACCCACACTTACGTCGGCATCGATAACGTCACAATGCTCGATGAGCTGAAGACACATGTCGGCAGTGAGTCCATTCTTCACTTCGGGCGAAGAGATGGTCATAACCGCAACGCCTTCATCGATAGTCATGGTTACCTCACCCACCGCTGCTCCTCTCTCGCGATCTAAATGACACTTGCATGGTAGTTCAACACTTGGATTCAGTGGTCGTGAATGCACCGCCTGAGATCCGTGAGCAACTCGACCGCTTGGGCGATAAGGCACTCCTTGAGAAGTGTGCTGGATTCCGATTGGGCAAGATTGAAGGGCCCACGTCATCGACGAAGCACACCCTTCGATCACTCGCGCGACGTTGGGTGTTTCTCGACCTCGAGATCAAAGAGCACGACGCGATCCTCAACGACCTCACTCAGGGGATCTCACCGACTCTGCGTGACGGATTTGGCATCGGACCTGACACTGCGGCCGAGCTCCTCATTGTCATGGGTGACAATCCTGATCGTGTACGCAACGAAGCTTGCTTCGCGAAGCTCTGTGGTGTCGCGCCGATTCCAGCGTCGTCGGGGATGACGAATCGTCACCGACTCGCCTGGAACGGACACCGCCAAGCGAACGCCGCGCTCTATCGGACCGCCATCGTTCGCATGCAACACCACGAACCTACTAAGGCTTACGTGGCTCGTCGCACCGAAGAAGGATTGTCTAAGAAGGACGTCATCCGATGTCTCAAGCGCTTCATTGCCCGCGAAGCTTACGGACGGATCATGGTCGATTTTCGCGCGAGAACGGCACTCCCCAGCGCTGCTTGAAGACACTCTTGACACATTGGGGCATCAACGTGCTCGCCGAATCGTTCAACGGTCTCTACAGAACCGAACTGATCCACCGCAAGGGACCCTGGCGCAACGTGGAGCACGTCGAGTGGGCCACGCTCAACTACGTCGNNGACTGGTTCAACAACCGACGAATTCACGAGTCGCTCGACTACGTGCCACCGGTCGAGTTCGAGGCGGCCTACTATGACTCCAGCGAGTCAGAAAGTCTGCCCGTGTTGGAAATGATTTAGTCTCCCGAATACCCGGCACGATTCACGAGGCCAATTTTCACAATGGACCCACCAAAATAACGAGCAACCTGATTTAGTGGGGCGAGTGCCTTGTTCTTGGATTTCGAAGCCTTTGTCACTACCGACTGAAGTCGCTGAACCATGCCGGCAAGCCAAACGGGCCACCTCTCCCTACACCCGCAGCCCGTTGATCTGCGATGTGCAGCTTCAGCCACGATCCTTTGGGGCGGTGATCCGAAGCGTCGTTCAGTTCATCGAATCCATTGGCTCATGCCACGATAACGCTCCGGTCGAGAATCTCCGGGTCGTGGTCAGGCGCAATGAAGTCAAACCCCGTTCGTGACATGTCGGGAAGATTCAGTGAAAGAGGTGACTATCATCCTGAGAGAATGTCGAGATTAGGCGGAACCACGGTTTCATTTGACTTTCGACCACTTGATCTGGAGAGTTGGAAAATGGTACATGACTTCAAAGTGATGGGTGTGATTCCGGCGTCGTGCGAAGAGGTCTTCTTGTCGTGGATATCGGGCGACGTCAATGGTTCAATGACCGGCGGAAAGGTGGTGATCGATCCAAGGTTCGGCGGAAGTTTCACCGCTTGGGGTGGATATGTTTTCGGAACGACCATTGAATTCGAACCATTTTCGCGAATCGTTCAGTCGTGGCGCACCGCAGAATTCGATGAGGGCGACGATGTCTGGCAGATTGAGGCGACGATGACGCCCAAAGATGGGGGAACGCTTCTCACGATTCGTCATATTTCAGTTCGCGAAGGCGACCACGATTACGTTGACGACGGTTGGCTTGATAGCTACCTCAATTCCATACAAGGGTATTTCGCTTCAAAGAGAAGTAACTAGTGAAGCGGACTCCAAAGCCTAGAAATTTGCGCTTGAAGCGCAGTGATCGGACCAATCTGACGAGAATATGTCTTGGTTTTGGGTCGGCGGATTCAAGCGATGGGCGTGCATTCGGAATCTGATTTGAAACCGCCGGGTGACTTCAGTCGCAGTATTCTGAACTTCAGCCTTTGCGTGACTGCTCAGAGCATTCTCGCTTCAGCTTTCCCGGGGCGGCCCATCGGGTGACTCATTTCACGGGTTCTTTTCCGTGTCCAATGAGTACGACTGGCCTGTTGCTGCGTTCGTTAGATCTGGTCGAGTCTACTGAGAGTCTTGGAATGGATTTGACGTCAACAGTGTTTGGATCGCTGACATCGATGTTGAGGTGCAGCCAGATTCATCTATGGTCGCTGATGTCACCTACGGGCCAGGACTAAGGAGTCACTATGCCACGAAGCGTCATTGTTGCCGGATCACGAACATCAATTGGCAAGTTGTCGGGTGCCTTCGCGTCGCTCAGCGCTCAGGACTTGGGTGGCCTGGCCATCAAGAGCGCACTTGAACGCGCAGACATATCCCCCGAACTCGTCGACGTTGTGCTGATGGGTCACGTCATCCAAGCGGGTCAGGGACAGGTCACGGCACGTCAGGCTGCCGTCAAGGCCGGCATCCCAATGACGGTGAACGCCACAAGTATCAACAAAGCGTGTCTCTCGGGTCTCCAGACGATCCATCTGGCCCACCTCATGATCCGAGCTGGTGAGGCGGAGATAGTCGTGGCCGGTGGCATGGAGTCGATGACCAACGCTCCGTACCTCTTGCCCAACACCCGGGCGGGTTATCGCCTCGGTGACCAGCAACTCATTGACGAGATCATGGTCACCCTGACGTGCCCCTTCGATCATGCTGCCATGGGGCTGTCCACCGAGCGCTACAACGCGGGCCGCATTTCCCGCCTGCGCCAAGACGAGTTTTCAGCTCGTAGCCACCAACTCGCCGCCGCCGCCACAGCGTCTGGGAAATTCGCTGAGGAGATCGTGGGAGTTGCAGTACCTCAACGCAAGGGTGACGCCTTGCTCATCGACACCGATGAAGGGGTGCGAGCCGAGACGACGGCGGACTCCCTAGGCGCACTTCGGTCCGCCTTTGAGAAGGACGGCACGATAACTGCTGGCAACGCTTCGCAGATTTCCGACGGCGCTGCCGCGGTGATCGTAATGTCCGCTGAACGCGCACGGGACTTGGGACTACACCCGATTGGCGAACTCGTGAGTTACGGTCAGGTCGCCGGACCCGACGCCTCGCTGTTGACCCAGCCCTCTCGCGCGATTTCCCTCGCCGCGATGAAAGCCGGCCTTGATGTCAGGGGCTCGATCTCTTTGAGATCAACGAGGCCTTCGCTGCAGTAGGTCTTGCCTCAGCCGACGACCTGGGCATCGATGAAGCGAAGATCAACGTCAACGGTGGCGCTATCGCCGTGGGTCACCCAGTGGGAATGTCAGGGACCCGCCTGGCCCTCACGGCGCTGCTTGAATTGCACCGTCGCGGCGGCGGTGTCGCGGCCGTCGGTCTATGTGGTGGCGGGGGACAAGGCGATGCAGCCATCTTTCGCACGATGTAGATACTGGAACTAATGCTCGTACTAACTTGTGACGCCAACGGTGAACTCAGGTTTCTCCACACAAATGCATGGCTGCCTCTGAACTGTGGATACCTACGCTGTCAGAGAGTGGTTACCGAGCGCGCCACCAGTAGTGAGTAACTCCCGAACAGCCACCGTGAGGCAAGCTGATCTTCACGGGCGAACTTCATAGAAGGCATTGACCACGTGTTCGATATCCAAGCGGCGAAACCGGCTGAAGCCGGCTTGTTCCACGAGCACGCGCAGAGTCGGCTCAGAGAGCCCGCAGGTGCCCAGCCCGGCCCCGCCCGACTCGGACATGGCCGACGGCAGGCAGCGATAGACCGAAGTGGAGTACAGCATGGTGGCGAAGCGACGTCGGCGAAGGTTCTGCTCGAACGTGGGGGCGCAGTCGATATCGACTATGAACCAGACGCCATCGTCGACCATTGCGTCGCGAATGGCCCTCGCGGTTTCAGCCGGCCGGGTCATGTCGTGCAGACAGTCGAACGTCGTCACTAGGTCAAACGTCGCGTCACGGAAAAGCGGTTCGGACCCGACGTGGTGAAAGCTGACGTTGTCGGCACCGAGCGCGGCGCGATGCGACTCGGCCCGCTCCAGGGCGTGCACCGAAACGTCATAGCCGTGGAAAGAGGATGCTGGGAACGCCCGGGCCATTTCGAGAATTGCAATACCCGAGCCACAACCCACGTCGGCCACCACCGCTCCTTTCTCCAAACGACCGATCACTCCGTCCAACTGCGGTAACGCCGAAGTGACGAGCACCTGGCGATACCAGTTCCCCATTAGAAGTTCGGCATCCTCAGCGGACTCTGGGCCGGCCTCGTCAAAACTGAGCCCCACCCCCGTGTGGAACGTATCGCCCAGTCGGGGCAGCAGACTTAGCAAGTTCGGGAGCGTGGTGAAGTTGCCCCCCAGGTAGAGAATGCTCGACTCATCGGCCAGCAGTGCCGCCACCTCATCAGTCACCTCGAAGCGTGCATCGCTGGCGTAACTGATCACACCGGCGGCACACTGCGCGTACAGCCACTCGCGAACCCACCGCTCGTGAAGCCCTGCTCTTTCAGCGACCTTGGCACTGGTGAGCGGTCCCTGTCCCGCCATCGTCCGGTACAGTCCAAGTTCCAGCCCCAATGCGACAAGCCCGGCCGCACGCGCCGCGACCATCATGGAGGAAAGTAGGACCAAGGCTTCGTCCTTCGGCGCGCCAAGGCCATTCGACTTGCCTGGCTCGCGAGGTTGCGTCAAGCCCAATTCCGATGGGGCAACGAACCCAACCTCGCGACCTATCTTGTCGTCCATAGACGTAACAATAGATCGGTTCGCTGTCCCAGCATCACTGCTCCCTTGCCCTCTTACATTCGTTCTGTCTAATTCGATCGGTCAGCAGCCGTCCGAATTTCACCTATCGCGAGTGGCTAGCAAGTCCATCGACACCAGATTCTGAGTACAGCGGACTCGCGAAGTTATCGCGACGCTCTAACTACTATCCAGTTTCGTGCGTATAGTGTTTCTCGGAAACCAACCTCTACTCAAACGGATGTCACGAATTCTTTGCATGAAGAACAAAGAGAACAGTTGGTGTACGTGTTGAGCGGACCAACGGCCTTAAAGAATTGTACGGAATCTTCGGTTCTTCTGATGAGGGAGCAAGCCAGATCCGCATGGTTCATGACTCGCGGACCGTCGAGTCTGAAGATTGGGTCAGCAAGCCCGAAGAGTGCACCCGGAGGTGATATTGATGAGCATGTTGGATGAGAAAGTGGCCATCGTGACGGGTGGAGCTCAGGGGATTGGATGGGCGATTGCGAAGGCGTTTGCCCGCGAAGGTGCGGCCGTCGTGATCGGTGACGTAAATCTGGAGGCGGCTCAGCTGGCTGTCGATGAGCTTGTTGCGTGCGGCGCGAGTGCGGTGGCGCTTCGGTGCGACGTGACTTCTGAGGTCGAAGTCGAGTCGATGATTGAACGCTGCGTGTCGAAGTTCGGGACTTTGGATGTGATGGTGAACAATGCGGGCGTCACTCGCGACGCTACGATGCGCCGCATGAGCCTCGAGGACTTCAGGTTGGTCATCGACGTTCACTTGCAGGGGGCCTGGCTCGGGACGCGGGCTGCCGCATCAGTCATGCGGGAACATCAACGTGGATCGATTATCAATATGTCCTCGATTTCGGGGAAAGTCGGCAACATCGGTCAAACTAACTACAGCGCCGCGAAAGCGGGCATGGTCGGGCTGACCAAAGCTTCGGCCAAAGAGTTAGCCCACGTTGGTGTGCGAGTTAACGCCATCCAACCGGGACTCATTCGGACGGCCATGACAGAGGCCATGAGGTCCGATATTTGGGAGCAGAAGTTGGCTGAGATACCGATGGCCCGAGCCGGTGAGGTCACCGATGTCGCCAATGTGGCTTTGTTTCTGGCTTCGGATCTCTCTGGGTATATGACTGGGACGGTACTCGAGGTAACCGGCGGACGCCACATGTGAAAGAGGATAAGCAACTATGAGAGATGCGGTCATTTGCGAGCCGATTCGAACGCCGGTTGGGCGCTATGGAGGAGTTTTTCGTGACGTATTGGCCACCGAGTTGGCGGCGACAGTGGTGCGAGAGATGCTGGCTCGAACTGGCGTGCCCGCAAGTTTGATTGACGACGTGATCCTCGGCCAGTGTTATCCCAACGGCGAGGCTCCCGGAATCGGGCGCGTGGCCGCCCTTGACGCGGGCCTTCCCGTGACCGCGACCGGCTACCAACTCGACCGACGTTGTGGATCCGGATTGCAGGCGGTCATCAACGCGTCGATGCAGGTCCAGACCGGAGCCAGCGACATTGTCCTGGCTGGCGGGGTGGAGAGCATGAGTCAATCCGAGTTCTACACGACGGCCATGCGATGGGGGGCCCGCTCTGAAAGCGTGCCGATGTACGATCGTCTCGCGCGTGGCAGAGTGACGTCAGGCGGAGTCAACTATCCAGTGCCGGGTGGCATGCTCGAGACAGCGGAGAATCTGCGCCGCGAATATGGGATCTCCAGGGAAGCGCAAGATGAATACGCGCTTCGGTCGCATCAGCGAGCTGTTGCTGCTCAACACGAGGGAATCTTCTCTGAAGAGATCGTGCCAGTACTGGTCCATGGGCGAAAGGGCGACGTACTGGTTGATACCGATGAACATCCCAGACCGGAGACATCTATCGAGACGCTCGCGGCGCTGAGGCCGGTCATGGCAAATCAGGATCCGCAGGCCACGGTCACCGCTGGTAATTCGAGCGGTCAAAATGACGGTGCTTCGCTTTGCATCGTGACGCACCCCGACATGGCGGCTGAGTTGGGTTTGCGTCCGTTGGCCCGCTTGCGATCGTGGGCAGTGGCCGGGGTGGAGCCGTCGCGGATGGGCATCGGACCAGTTCCGGCGACGGCCAAAGCGCTCGAACGAGCCGGTCTGGCACTGTCCGATATTCCGCTCATTGAACTCAACGAGGCCTTCGCGGCACAGGTTCTCGCCTGTACGCAGGAGTGGGGATTCGGCGACACCGATATGGAACGGCTCAACGTCAATGGCTCCGGCATCTCGCTTGGTCATCCGGTGGGCGCCACTGGCGGGCGCATCCTTGCCACTTTGCTTCGCGAAATGCATCGGAGAGGTGACGCGCTTGGTCTTGAGACCATGTGCATCGGGGGCGGGCAAGGGCTCGCGGCGATCTTCGAGGTGGTCGACTGAGCATTAAGCTTCGCGTCGTCCTTTCGGACTTATAACGAGATTCTCTGAACGTTCGCCGCTTGAACAACTGTCAGATAACGTTCAGTCATTTGCCGCCTCGCCGATGGCGTGGCGCGCGATGATGACTTGTTGGATTTGGCTGGTGCCCTCGTAGATACGGAACAAGCGCGCATCACGGAAGAAGCGCTCAACGGCGATTCCTCGCATATAGCCCGCGCCGCCGTGGATTTGCACCGCTCGGTCGGCGACCCGGCCCACCATCTCGCTGCAGAAGTATTTCGCGGCCGAAGGGCCGATCTTCCTGTCGGTATTGGCGTCGAACGCTCGCGAGGTCTCGAGGACCAGGCTCCGTCCGGCGTAGAGGTCGGTCACCGAATCGGCGATGATGCCCTGGATGAGTTGGAAGGTGGCGATTGGTCGGCCCGACTGCTTGCGACTGCGCGCATAATTCACCGACTCGTCGACGAGCCGCTCCGCCATTCCGACGCACAGTGCCGCAATGTGGATTCGCCCGTGAGCCAAGCATCGCATTGCGGTGGACCAGCCCGTGTTTTCGCCCGCTTCGCCGCCGACCAATGAACTCGCGGGCACTCGGACGTCATCGAAGTAGACGTCGGCGGTCCATGCCCCGAACTGTCCCATCTTGCGGTCGTGGGGTCCGACCGTAAGTCCCGGCGTGTTTCGAGGTACCAGGAACGTTGAAATTCCGCGCGTGGATTTGGCGTTTGGATCGGTTCGCGCGAAGACCATGAAGACATCGGCGACCGGTGCGTTGGTGATGTATCGCTTCGCGCCGTTGAGCACCCAGTAGTCGCCATGGCGCGTGGCACTGGTCTGTATGCCCGATGGATCCGAGCCCGCTTCCGCTTCCGTCAGTGCAAAGGACGCGACAGCTTCACCCGAAGCGATCTTCGGCAACCATTCTCGCTTTTGAAGATCGGTGCCGCCTTCCATGAGGACGTGGCCGGCGATGCCGTTGTTCGTGCCGAACATCGAGCGCAGCGCCGGAGTGGTGTAGCCAAGTTCGATGACGAGTCGGCTCTCTTCTACCATCGACAAGCCCCAGCCTCCGTACTCCTCTGGAATGGCGAATCCGAAGAGGCCGATCTCCTTAGCGGATTGACGGATCTTCGCGGGTACTTCGTCGTTATCATCGATCTCGTTCTCGGCCGGCACCACGGTGTTTCGGACGAAGTCGCGGACCACCGCACGGACCTGTTCGTAATCCTCGATCTCCATAGTGTCCGCCTCTCGTGTTTGCGTTGCTCGTCGCTGACATGCCGCTGATTCGAAATTCAGGTTACCGTTTGGGTGCCACTGTCGCGAAATCAACACTGTTCGGTCGCTCGTCGTGCGTCACGGGCAGCATGTTTGATTTCGGCGCGAGCTATACCTGCGACTGGCGAGTCTCACAACATCGACAGGCTCACGCGTCAGGGCAATCGATTGGTAGAACGCATCGAGTTCAAAGAAGTGGCCATCGTGATCATTCGGCAAGATCGTCCCGATCAGATGGTTGACACCCCTGGATAGGGCGAGTCGTACTCTCTCGCCGCGTCACCACACATCCGTGCCGCCAAGTACTTCATTGCATTGACTTCTATCTTTCGCCACCTTTCACAAACGGACCAAAGGAATCGATCGGTCCCACTCGACACGCTCTCAATGCTCGTCGGTTGATTCCATCACTGAACAGCTGGGTGTACAGCCATGTATTCAGCGCATTTCGACCCAGATCGACGGGAGCGCTTACTCGCCAAAGTGGGGACTACGCCGCTCAACAAAGGATGCGATCCCCTCGATGCCATTGGCTGACCGCGAAAGATTGACGATTGATTCGGACTCCGCTGCCATGTGCTCTCGCAGCGTGCGGTCGCCCGCGGAGCGAATCAGTCGTGCCGATGCACCATACGCGCCAGTGGGACCAATCGAGAATTTCTCGACCAGACCCTCGGCTTCGGCTTCGACCTGCGCGTCACCCACCACACGGCTCACCAGTCCCCAATCGAGGGCCTCGCTCGCGCTCAGCACTCGGTTCGTCAGGGTGAGGTCGAGGGCGCGGCGAACTCCGAGATGACGAGCCAGGAACCAACTCGACGATCCATCGGGCGACAACCCAATTGCCGTGTAGGCCATCACGAATGTTGCGGATTTACCAGCGACCACGACGTCCGCGGCACCGACGAGTCCGATGCCCGCTCCGGCGGCCGCTCCCGTGATCGCGAGAACGACGGGGGCATCTAATTCGACGAACGTTGCAATGCCGGAATGAAGATGGCGCGTCACTTCCGCGAGGTGAGACGGCAAGTCAGGTTGGGCGCTGAAACTCTTCAAGTCGCCGCCAGCGCAGAAAAATCGGCCTTCTGCGGCGATGAGCACGACGCGAACGTTCTGCTCGCGACACGCGAGCGCCGCCGCTTCGAATTCCTGCGCGAAGCCCAGATCAATTGCGTTGGCTGCATCGGGTCGAGCAAGGGTGACTCGCCCGACGCCGCCTTCGATCTCGACTCGAAGACGCTGGCTGTTCATGGTTGGTCAATTCTCTTCTCTGGATAGACCGCATGGAACGACGGCTCTCGTCGTCCGCAGGTTGGAGAGACAGTTCGTGAAGTGATTTCTGTGGTCACGGTAGCACTGTCGACATTCGCGGGCTGCAAGGAGCGTCGCGGAGAGGTCCCGTTCGCTCGAGTGCGCATGCGACTCGCGATCGTATGGCCTCGCAGTGCACGTGCGACCGGAACTTCTTGGTGTCGACGTTGGCATGGTGATCGAGAGGACAGTGTCATTGCCGAACGCCGCCGCGCTATAGAGCGTCGAAGTCACTGGTTGCGTCCGGATGTTCCGAGACGTGTCCGATCGCCGTTGACGAGTTGGGGCGAGGGCCCAGGTCAACGTCGTTGCGTGGTCCCGCATCACTAGGTCTCGTGCGCGGTCGCTCCAGCATTGGTGAATGGTCGTCTCGGCGATTGGGTGGACGGGCCAGTCTCGGCCGGGTGATAGTTGAACATTGACATCGATATCGACTAATGATACGTTCGAGAAGTGCAAGCAGAAAGTGATCACGCAGCCATCGTGGCGGTCCAGAACAACTACGCCAGATCGATTGACACTCGCAACTGGAGTGAGTTGAGGACGTGCTTCGCCGACACCGCAGTGATCACGTTTGGCATACCCCGCCAGCAGGGTGGACCCGATGAGTTCTTGGCGTGGGCTCCGCCGTTCCATGAGCGCTTTGCACGAACCTTGCACCAGACGTCGACGCACCGTTCTCGCATCGAAGGTGATGCCGCTGTTGCCACGTGCTATCTGCATGCGTTGCTGATCGACCTCGACGAGCAGGGCGGCACAGAGATCTTCGGGCACTACGACGACACGCTCGTGAGAGTCGACGGAGGTTGGCGCATCGAGACTCGGACGTTCTCCGCGAGTTGGCGCCAACCGCTCTCTGCGCCGTGGTCCGCCCATGAGTGATGCCGTGCGCGGCACGGCGTCGCGCACGCGCATCGGTGTGGTCATGCCGCAAGCCGAGATTACGACGGGCGAAGTCAAGGCAACGTCTGACTACGCACGTCAGGCTGAAGAGAGCGGCTTTGATCATCTGCTCGCCTTCGATCACGTACTTGGCGTGGATTCGACCAGTCGGCCCGAGTGGGATGGCTACTACGACCATCAAGTCCCGTTCCTCGAACCCTTCACCCTCTTCGCCTTTTTGGGGTCCATCACCACGATGGAGTTCGTGTCCGACATAATGATTCTTCCTCAGCGCCAGACCGCCCTTGTGGCCAAACAGGCCGCCACCCTCGACCAACTCGTGGAAGGAAGGTTGCGCTTGGGGGTGGGGATCGGTTGGAACGAGGTGGAGTACGAAGCCCTCGGCGAATCATTCTCGACCCGTGGGCGGCGATTCGAGGAGCAGATCGGTTTGCTACGCGAACTGTGGACGCACCCGGTGGTCGACCATGCCGGTGAGTTCGACCGCGTCGACCGGGCGGGGATCGCCCCGCTGCCCGTCCAGCAACCCATACCGATCTGGATCGGGTGCGGAGACAAGGACATTGCACTCGATCGGGTCGGTCGGCTCGCCGACGGTTGGATTCCTCATCCCGGGTTGGGGGCTGGCGGGAGGCTCGAAGCGGCCTGGGCCAAAGTTCGGATGTTCGCCGAACGTGCGGGCCGGGATCCCGATTCGATCGGGTTGGAGGGACACGTACCGCTGCGAGACACCACGATCGAGGGCACGGAAGCCAAACTGAGCCGTTGGATCGACATGGGAGCGAGCCACGTCGCATTCAATGCGTTGGGGGCTGGCTTGGCGTGGCCCGGCCAACATCTCGACGTCTGCTCACAGGTCGGGGCACGATGGTCGCAGCACCTCGGCGTGGACAGACCATGGACGGCGCCAGTCCAACGTCGCCGCCGCCGCGACCGGCAGTGACGTCGTACGACCACGATCGAAGGAGTTGAAATGCCAGACCACGACATGCGATCAGGGGCCTCTCCGCTGTCGGGGAAGGCGGTGGTGATTACAGGCGCCGGGCGAGGAATCGGCGCGAGCTGCGCTGAGTTGGCCTGCGCGCTGGGTGCCGACGTGGTCATTGCAGACATCGACCGTGACGTCCTGGAATCCGTTGCATCGAAGATTCGCGAGCGAGGCGGCTCGGTACATGCCAGCGTGGCCGATGTCACCGACATCAACGACGCGCAGCGCATTGTCGCCGCGTGCGTTGAACGGTTCGGCCACATCGACGGGCTCGTCAACAACGCCGCTCTTCATGCGCAGGAGTGGTTCTGGGATATGGACCCGGCCTGGTCGAGGCGCATGGTCGACGTGAATGTGCTCGGTCCGATCTATTGTGCGCACGCGGCCGCGCTCGCGATGAGGGAGCGCGGTGGCGCGATCGTCAACATGACCTCAGGGTCTCAGTCCGGACTGCCCGCGTGGTCGGCGTATGGCGCCACCAAGGGCGCCGTCGCCTCGCTCACCTACTCCTTGGCGATGGAGCTCGGCGACGCGGGCATTCGCGTCAACGCAGTCTCGCCGATGGCGGCGACGAGGATGTCCGATCCTGCGCCGGGTTTCGCGCCCGCCGCCCCGATTGGCCACACCACGTTTCCGCCCGCGAGCAACAATGCCGCCGTCGTGGCGTTTCTGCTCTCTGATCACTCGGCGCCGCTCACCGGTCAGGTCGTGCGCATCGACGCAGACGGCATCAGTCTGATGACCCATCCCGCAATACTCAACGAGTCGTTTCGAGCGGGAAGTGATTGGAGCTTTAGTGACGTACAACACCTCTTTGAAACTGGACTGGCGACGCTAAGCCAGCCCCTGGGCATCGTCCGCCAATAGCCACGATGCCCCCGGTTATCTCGTTACGTACGACGTCTTTCCGTATCCGCGGAGTTCTTCGACGTGAATCACCGATGTCATATCGCGGACCCCGTGTATAGGGCGACGGCTGGCCACCCGGTCACGTATGACGGCCAACGTCACGACGCACCTTCGTCGCAACGGAGAAACAGTGGTCACTTTCGACGGTGTTTGCGCGGCATTTTGTTGAGACACACCACGGGCCCGTCCATCATCTTGTCGCTTGAGATTCCGCGTAATCGAACGTTCGTCATCTCGGATCTACCGACGAAGTGGCCGCCTGATTCGAGGTCAATGGCATCAGATGGACAGCGTGGTCGTCACGTGTTCGGGGACCGTCACTTGAAATGCCTCGTGTTATCGTGAGGCCAATGAAATGAGAGGTCGTCTCAGTGGATACCGGCATTGAATACGAAGCAATCAACGTCGAGACAGAAGCCGGCGTCAGCGTTATCACCCTCAATCGGCCCGATCGACGTAATGCGTACATCCCGCGCATGGGATTCGAGCTCAATCACGCCTTCACCGTGCTCGATTCAGTGGACGACGTGAGAGCGATTGTCGTCACGGGAGCCGGCCAATACTTTTGCGTCGGCGCGGACATGTCGACGGGCGCGGACACCTTTGAGCGCCGACTCGCCGAAGAAAAGCAGGCCGCGTTGAAGAGGGAGTTTCCGTATCTTCCACCGTCGACCATGGCGACTCCGATCATCGGAGCCATCAACGGCGACGCCATTGGTTTGGGACTGACGCTGCCGCTGCAGTGGGATATCAGAGTTGTCTCGTCAACGGCCAGATTGAGCTTTGCCTTTGCCAGGCGGGGCGCCATCCCTGAGGCCAACTCCCACTGGCTGCTACCGCGACTGATCGGAGCATCGCGGGCGATGGAACTGATGCTCACCGGGCGGATCTTCTCCGGCGAGGAGGCCGCATCGATCGGATTGGCGTCGCGCGCGCTCGAGCCCGACCTCGTCCTTCCGGCCGCGATGGAGATCGCGCGTGACATCGCTGTGAATATTGCCCCGATGTCCGCCGCCCTTGTGAAGCGACTCGTGAACAGTCAGTTGCAAGAGTCGGACCGACGCGCTGCATTCCGCGAAGAGGCGGCACTATTCAACTGGGTGTCGAAGTCTCCCGACGCCAAAGAAGGTGTCGTTTCTTTCCTCGAGAAGCGACCACCGGAATGGTCCATGTCGAAATCAACGGATCTGCCGACGTAGCCGCCGCCACCGTAGCGCGTTACGCCGCCACCTCAGGCTCCGCCACGGAGAGATCCGTATCTGTACACGGGTACTTTGCCCATCATTCTTCGTTGAGCAGGGCCACGAGGCGAATCGCTGTCCGGAATTTCAAGAAATTCTCACGGTTGACGTCAATGTCGACTAATTTGAGACCAAGTGGATCGCAAAGGAAGTGAACTTGTGGAGCAACTGTCGATAGACGATCAAATGGCGATCGCTCAGACGCTTTCGAAGTATGGAATTCTTCTCGACACGCAGCGAGTCGAAGCATGGAGCGACCTATTCGAGCCTGATGGGGTGGTCGAGATCGACGGTCGTGCGCCCATTTCGACGGAGATCGACCGCCGAGCGCTCGTCACCGATTCGCCACGAGGTGCGCATATCTCGACGCCTCCAGTAATCAGTACGGGCGCATCGTCGAGTGAAGCCACGAGCGAGCAGACCTTCTTATTCTTCAACATCGGTTCGGGGAAAATACGGACCGGCTGGTACGAAGACGAATTGGTCAAGCGGGGCACCCGGTGGACGATACGCCGTCGAGTGATTCATTTCTTTGCCTCCAACTAATTGAAGGTCGGTGTCCTTCGACGGACTAGCGTCACGTCGAAACCTTGATCGTCAGTTTGCCTGCACTGCGGCGTGCAGCGTCACGTCGGGGAACGCGCCCATCGACGTTCGATATTTCGAGGCCAGTTCGTACGAAAGAGCGGCGGAGCTGCCCAACAAGGAGTCCATGCACAGGATCCGACTATAGAAATGATGGTGTTGGTGCTCTGTGGTGAAGCCAATTGCGCCCAGCACCTGAAGAGTGCGTTGGCAGACTCGTTGGCCATTCCTTCCGGCCAGGGCCTTCACGATCGCGTCGTACCCCGGTAGGAATTGTTCCTCGGAATCGATTACTTGCTCCGCGACCGCGCTCAGGGCCGCGCAGTCCACGCGGGCCCACGCGAGCAGGTGGCGGACCGCTTGGAAGCTCCCGATCGGTTGCCCGAACTGCTCGCGGTCGCGCGCGTGATCCACCGCAAGCTTGAGAGCGCTCTCACTGGCTCCGAGCATGTCGAAGGCCAGAGCGGTGCGCCCAAGGTACTGGCTCTGCGCGCGAAGAATCGCAGCCTCTTCCTCCGGGATGGCAATGGGGACGCCGACGAGGTCAACTTCCACTTCTTGCAAATTGACGTGTCCGGGTAGATCGATTGGTCGAATCGCGACCTCTGATGACGCGACAATGCGCACACCCTCGCCTGGTCGGTCTATGAGGAGATTGCCGATCGGCGGCGTACTCATGATCACCGTTCGAGAGCCATGTCGCGGCGACTCACGCTGGATCGTCGCGACATGAGACGTCGAGCCCCATCCGTTCGCTAAATACGGGTGCGCCATCAACGTAGCCAACGCGCTCGAGTTCACGAGCAAGCGGCCCTGCGCTCGAAAGAGACCAAAGAGTGCTTGGCGAGCATCGGCGTCGTCGAGGTGCGGGAGAAGGTCGCTCCAACCGAGCGAATTGAGCGCCTCCTCGGGCGCGACCGTGCTCAGCGCAGCGAGCGTGCTGCCGAGAAAATCACTATCGGTCTCGGCGAAGGGATCGATCACGGTAGTCGCAGAATTCGCTTGGCAATGGTATCGAGTTGCATCTGCTGCGATCCGCCATAGATTGTAACTATTCGCGAGAACATGTACCTCTGTCGGGTCTCCATTGCTGAGGAATCGGCGGGGTCGGCGGCGATGTCGCCATCAGTGGCGATGGTCCAGTCGTAGAGCGACTGCTCTGCGGAGCAGAGCAAGAGTTTTGTGAATGCCGCTCGAGGACCGAGTGGTGAATCCTCATTATGGCTCTGCAGTCCCGCGGCGCTGGCCGCGCCCGAACTAGCGAGATCGAGAATGGCGTCGGCGAGCAAGGCGTCGGCGTGCGGCGCGGCGAATTCGATCTCTTCCTGCAATTGGGACGTCAGGAAGCAATGGCGAAACCAAGGGAATGTCCCACGCTCATGGCTCAAGATGTCCATTGCCACTGCCCATCCGCCGTCCACTGCTCCGATGACACGATCAGCGGGGACGAAGACGTCGTCGAATGTGACCTCCGCGAGTTCGTCGTTGCCGTCGGCTTGGGCAATCGGACGTACTTCAACTCCGGGAGACTTCAGGTTCACTGCCATCGCTGTGACACCACGGTGGCGTGACTCTGCCGTTCCCGTGCGCACGAGCAGCAAACACCACGTCGCGTAGTGGGCCCAGCTCGTCCAGATCTTGCGACCGGTGACGACATATCCGCCATCCATGGCCGTCGCGCGCGTTCGAATGCTCGCGAGATCTGAGCCGGCATCCGGTTCCGAGAAGCCCTGCGCCCACGACTCCGTTCCATCCAAGAATCGAGGAAAAACGGCGGACACAAACTCCGCGGGTCCAAGACTTAGGAGCGTTGGCCCGAGTACTTCGAGGTGTTCGAACGCGCCCATCTTCGAGACGCCGCTTCGGGCGAGGGCCTCCCACATCGCGGCTCGATGGTAGATCGTGCCGCCCAATCCGCCCATCTCGACGGGCCACCCATATCGGCTCCATCCTTCGGAGTACAGCGCCTTCATCAAGTCACGCATCCCGGCCATCTGACCACTTGTGGAAGTTTCGGGAGCAACCGCGTTCACTAGCTCCGGGGGACCAGCCGCCAACCATCGCTCGAAATCGTCGTAGAAGGCCGATACGTCAGCGTAGGCATCCACGGGACCCTGCAAGGTTGAAGACATTGATATCAATATAGAGATTTTCCGAGTGCAATTGCAAGTGAAGGATTTAAGAACCTCATATATAAGGTCAACGTTACCTACAAGGCAGACGCCACGATATGGGGCGTCGACCTAGATGAAGTTAGCCCCTGACGGGACAATTTCCTTGTAATTCCAGTCTTTCGCCGGTTAATTCCTGCACGGTTTGTCGCGAGGTAGGCTCCGATTTGAGAAATTGAAATCGAGGAACAATGAACCCTTCGGTCGAAGACCACCTGGCAATTATCAACCTACTGGCGCAGTATTGCCTCACACTCGACCACGATGATGTGGAGGGTTGGGTCTCCCTCTTCACGCCCGATGGTTCGATTGAGGTCTACGGTAAGTCGTTCGCCAGCCACGACGGCTTGCGGGCGATGACCAAAGTCGCTCCCGGCGGTCTTCACCTGGGCGGCCCTCCCGTCGTCGTGCAAGTCGACGCGGATCACGCCAAGACTCAACAGAATTTGCTCTTCGTCAACCGTGAGGACGGCACCTCGAGGAATGCCGTGTATGACGACGACCTGGTGCGAACGAACGACGGGTGGCGTATCGCCAAGCGACGTTGCCGCTTCATCGTCCCCGGTGGACTCAGCGACCGCCCGGCTCACTAAGGAGAGGCCGCGCTGGCGGTGGGTCGCATCAAGCGTCTCGCTATCGCCTCGAAGGAATTCGCTCAAATCTGACGACGGTCGGTGGCGCTGAAGATGGAATCCATCCCTTGGCCACCTTCCCGGCTCGTCGCGGACTGACTGCGTGGCGTCATCGCCGTTCTGGTAGGTGCGCCCACGATGAACTCATCAATTAGAAGAGATTGACATCGATGTCGAAATAGTCTACGTTGAGTACGGGGTGGTGTAGAGCGGGTTAGTCCCGGTGATCACGTGAGTCTTGGTGGTACAAATCTCAGGCGTTGATCTACCTGGCGCAGCGTGGGTCGATCAGTGCCCCCAAAAGTTCTATCGAATCGGGGAGCGTTGTGAACAGATTGGGCGGAAAAGCAATTCTGGTGACGGGTTCCACCATGGGCATCGGTCAAGCGATTGCCGCCGCAGCGGCCGCTGAAGGCGCGTCGGTCGTGGTTACTGGTCGGACGCTGGAGAAAGGCAAAGCGGTCGAGGCGGCAATTCGTGAATCCGGCGGGCAGGCGTTGTACGTTCCGATGGACGTGACTCAACCTGAGACCGTGGAAGCCGCTGTCAATGCGACGGTTGATCACTTTGGGCGTTTGGACGGCATCGTCAATAACGTGGCCAATATGGCGCTCGGCCGGTTGGACCGGCCAGTCACCGAGCTAGCGGTTGAGGACTGGAACCTCATCATCGCCTCCGACTTGACGTCCGCATTCTTGGGAATGAAGTACGGGATTCGGGCCATGCTTGCGGGTGGCGCTGGTGGCGTGGTGCTCAATATCGCATCCGAAGCGGGCCTTCGCGGCATGAACGGTGTTGACGGTTACACGGCCTCCAAGGGCGCGATCGTCGCCCTCACCCGGTCGGTCTCCAGCTACTACGGCCGTTACGACATTCGTTGCAACACTCTCGCCGTCGGCTTTGTGGACACGGGTGGCGACCGGATTCGCGAGTTACTGACTGATCCCGTGTTCGCCGGTGAGATTCAGCGCCATCACCTTGGCATCATAGGAAAGCCTGAGCAAGTTGCGGCGACCGCGGTGTTCATGCTCTCGGATGAATCGTCGTATATCAGCGGCGTCACTCTTCCCGTCGACGGAGGCGCGGTTGCCGCCGCCCACATTGTTCGACCGAACACGCCGGACATCCCTGAGTTTGCGCGACTGCGCCAGCATGCTCCCGCCTTCTGATCCGCAGATGTCGGGACTGGAGTTGTCCGGAAGGGTGGCCCTCGTCACTGGCGCCGCGCGCGGACAGGGCCGAGCGATAGTTCGCCGACTCCTTGCGGCGGGGGCTTCGATCATCGCGGGCGACATCCTTGATGACCTCCTCGCGGAGTTGGCGACGGAGTTGGGTGAGCGCGGCGTGGTCGGGCATCTCGACGTTTCTGACGCCGCGTCGTGGGCCGCTCTCGTCGAGCGAGGCACTTCGACGTTCGGTGGACTGGACATCCTCGTCAACAATGCCGGCATCGTCCATCGGGTTCCGATCGACGACGAGACGGAGGAGGCGTTTTCTAGCCTCTGGCGCATCAACTGCCTCGGCCCCTTTTTGGGTATGAAGGCTGCTCTCCCGCATCTTCGAGATTCGGAGCATGCTTCCATCATCAATACGTCGTCGACCGCCGGGGTCACCGCGTGGAGCATGCATGCCTCGTACGTGTCCTCAAAATGGGCCGTCCGTGGTCTGACCAGGGTAGCGGCTCTCGAGTTCGCTCCCGAAGGGATCCGCGTCAATTCCGTCGTGCCCGGACCGATCGCCACTCCCATGATGATCCGCGACGATGATCCATCGGCCCGCGACCGACTGTCCAATGTGCCGCTTGGCCGCATGGGTGAGCCGGAGGACATTGCGGAGGCCGTCTTCTTCCTCGCCTCTGATCGGTCGTCTTATATCACTGGCATCGATCTCACTGTCGACGGCGGTCAACTCGCTGGCGCCGCCTTCTCTGGACCGCGACGCGCAATGGAGGGCGGCGAGGCGATATGAGGCAGAGCGACGGAGATCACGGCGTCGTTCCCGACGTCTACCGTCTGTCTCCAGCCTTTATTCCGAGATCTCGTTACCATTCCGCGGACTATCTGAAACTCGAGCGGGAGCAGCTCTTCACGAACACATGGCTGGCGGCCTGTCGTATGGAAGAGGTCGAGAATCCTGGATCGTTCTTGGAGTTCGACGTGACGGGGCGGTCGATCCTCATCGTGCGAGACGGCGACGGGGAACTTCGCGTCTTTCACAACACGTGCCGTCACCGCGGGACCCGCCTGGCGACGGGCCGGGGTCGGACGGGGAAGCTCATCTGCCCATTCCACGGATGGCGATGGAACCTCGACGGCTCAATCAACTACGTGCTCGACCCCGAGCAATTCACCGCGTCCTGCCTCGATGACCTCACTTTGATGAAGGTTCCCTTCGGGACATGGGGTGGCTGGATCTTTATCAACCTGGGAGATGACCCGGAACCTCTCGACGAGTATCTCGACCCTCTTCCCAACTTCTTGGAACTTCTCGAGCTTGACAAGATGCGCCTTCGTTGGAGCCGCACGACGCGGGTCCGTTGCAATTGGAAGCACTCGTTGGACGCATTTTCCGAGGCCTACCACGTCGCCCAATCTCATCCCCAGTTGGTGCGCAAGGACCATGAGCGCACGAACCCGCCAACGCTGCGCGAATTAGAGAATCGGTACGCAGTCGAGGCGCAGCCCCTGGGCCGGCACTCGCGTTGGCAGTTCCGCCCCCGCCCCGGTTCCTATAGTCGCCTGACTGACGACCTTGATCTGCTCGCGAATCGAATCGAATACGTGGCGAGGGCAGGATTCACGTTCATGGAGCAGGACGTAGAGTTGGCCGATTCCCTGCGCGGCAAACAGGTGCCAGAGAACATGACGGGCCGCCAATATTTCCTCTCCCTGCGCGCCGATCACATGCGGCGCTCGGGAATCGAGTGGCATGAGCTTTCAGAAGCGGAACTCAGCCGGTCGGAAGGCAACTATCTGTGCTATCCCAACATGATCATCGATGTCGTGACCCAAGGTGTCGCGCTCATTCACCGCGCGTTTCCCGACGGCGACGATCCTGAGTCGTGCTTGTTCGAGACGTCGGTGTTGCAACTCCAGCCGGAGGAGACGCGTGAACATCCATCGACGGTTGAGCCAGAGTTCTACGACGATTGGCGAGACTTCGACTGGGGACCCATCTTGAATCAGGATTTTAACAATATGGAACAAATGGCCGCCGGAGGTCGATCGTCGGCCTTTCTCGGTCACAATATAAATACAGTGCAAGAAATGATGTTGTATTACGCGCACGAGACGGCCGACCACTATCTCTTTGGTGCGCCGCTCCCCGAACGAAAGGTGGTTGGATGAAGCAGGTACTAATAGCGGAGGGGCTGGTTTCGTCGCTGTCAGCGTCGCCCAGGCTTATTGGGGCACGGTGTCAGCGATGCGACGCGCTGTCTTTTCCACTGCTCTCAGGTTGCGCGCGGTGTGGATCGGAGGATCTCCAGGCGATTGAACTTCCCGCACGTGGGCGACTCTGGACGTGGACCAGCCAGGAATTTCTCCCAAAGTCGCCGCCGTACACGGGTGGCGAGAGCAAAGAGACGTTCAAGTCCTGGTACGTCGGTTACGTGGACCTGGATGGACTTCATGTTGAAGGAAGGCTCGTCGGGTTCGAGGAGCGCACTCCCGAGATCGGTGAGGAAGTTGAATTGACCTTGATCCCGTTCGGTATTGATGGCAATGGTGACGAAGTAATGATTTATGGATTCCAGCCCGTGGGACTGGTGGAGGAGAACTGAAATGGCTGACGTTGCAATTATCGGGGTAGGACTGCATCCCTTCGGACGGTTTCCGGGCCGGTCCGCGATTCAGATGGGCGCCATGGCCGCTCGTCTCGCACTCAAGGACGCGGGTATCGAGTGGCGCGACGTGCAGTTCGCCTTTGGAGGTAGTTATGAGGTCGACAATCCCGACGCCGTGGTCAATGAACTGGGGCTGACCGGGATTCCTTTCACCGATGTCTATAACGGGTGCGCCACGGCCGCGAGCGCATTGAGCTTGGCGGCGAGAACCATTCGGTCCGAGGAGTTCGACATCGGAATCGCGATCGGGATGGACAAGCACCTGCCCGGGGCATTCGCGGCGGACCCGGTGGAGTACAGCCTTCCGAGTTGGTACGGAGAGACCGGACTGTTCCTCACCACCAAGTTCTTCGGGATGAAGATTCAAAGGTACATGTACGACTATGGAATTAGTCGCGAGACTCTCGCTAAAACGACGGCGAAAGCGCTGCGCAACGGTGTACTGAATCCCAATGCCCTGCGGCGCGAGGCAATCCCTGAAGAGGTGATTCTCGGGTCGCGGATGCTGAACGATCCGCTGACGCAGTTGATGTTCTGCAGTCCAGACGAAGGCGCGGCCGCGGTCATTATGTGCCGAGCGGACATCGCACATCGCTACACCGACACGCCAATATTTCTGCTGTCGTCCGAGGTCCGCACCCGCCGGTTTGGATCCTTCGAAGTCCACAGTCCGTCGTTCGGCGGCGAGCGAGCACCCGCGCCGACGGTCGACGCGTCAAAGGTGGCGTTTGAGCGCGCCGGAGTGCAGCCGTCCGACGTCGACGTCGTCCAGCTGCAGGACACGGACGCCGGTGCCGAGATCATGCACATGGCAGAGAACGGCTTCTGCGAAGACGGTGAGCAGGAGAAGATGATCGCAGAGGGCGCCACGGAGATCGGCGGGAGGCTGCCGATCAACACCGATGGTGGCCTTCTCGCCAACGGCGAGCCGATTGGCGCGTCGGGCCTTCGCCAGATCCACGAGCTGGTGCTGCAGCTGCGAGGTACGGCGGGGGAACGCCAAGTGCCGGGATCGCCGCGGGTCGGCTATGCGCAACTGTACGGCGCACCCGGCACAGCTGGCGTCACCATTATTTCGAAATAACGACATCATCATTTCGAAATAACGACATCATCGCCACGGCTCAGTGCAGGTCGCCACGTGACGCATCACCAGTCTCGATGATGCGTCGGCGATGGTTATGAGTGGTGAGGTTGGCGACGGGGTCCAGGTGCAGGGAGCAAGAAGGGACACTGATGACTGCGTGAAGAGATGTTCAAACTGGTCTTCCTGCACTAAGGTCAGACTTGACGTTGATGTCAATTTTGTTGATTGCCCGTGCCAATCACGATCATCCCAGCTGAATGTCCTCATGGAGCAGTGAACTTGTGAATTTAGGAATTGCACACACACAATCAGGTGGCCGCCCATCAAATAGGCCCTTGGCTGGCATTCGTATCATCGACCTGAGCGCCAATATGTCGGGTCCCTACGCCACGATGGTCTTGGCCGACCAGGGCGCGGACGTGGTGAAGATCGAGCCGCCGGAAGGTGACGTACTACGTCGAGTCGGCACGGGTCGCCACGGACTGTCGGCCTATTTCGCGAACCTCAATCGATCGAAGCGCTCGGTCGTGATCGACCTTGGAAAGGCGGGCGCGTCGGACGTCGTCGACCGGATGCTCGAAGGGGCGGATGTCTTAGTCCAGAACTTTCGACCCGGGGTGGCGGAACGACTCGGTCTGGCGCCCGAGGCTGTCATGAGCCGTCATCCGAAACTCGTGTATGTCTCGATCAGCGGGTTCGGCCAGACCGGCGAACTGGCAACCATGCCCGCATACGACCACGTCGTGCAGGCGTTTTCAGGCATGGCCGCGGTGCAGGCGCCCAAGGGCGGTGACCCCACGCTGGTGCGTCACGGGATCGTCGACAAGACGACCGGCTTGGTTGCCGCTGAAGCGATTCTTGCCGCCATCATCGCCCGCGATCGCGCTGGCGTCGGCAGTCAAGTGGAGATTTCGATGTTGGATGTTGCGCTGAGCTTGATGTGGCCCGATGGGATGATGAATCACACCTGCCTCGAGCACGATATTGACCGCGCCCCCACGATCGCCGGTTCCTTCCGGCTCACTCAGACGAGCGATGGCTGGCTGTCATTGGTGACCGTGACGGAACAACAGTGGCGCGGATTGCTGATTGCCACTGGCCTCCAGCATTGGCTCGATGATCCGGAATTCGCGACCAGTACCGCTCGATTGCGCAACGGCGCAGTGGTGATGCGCGAGGTCGGCGCCACCTTGTTAGGGATGACCACGGAGAACGCTGTGGCGGCCCTGCGGGAGAATGGCGTGCCCTGCATGCCGGCGCTCATGTTGGACGAACTCGCCGACCGGATCGAAGAGGTATGTCCCGGCATGATTGAAAGGTCGATCCATCCGATTCTCGGTGAAATCCAACAGTCTCGACCGCCGGTGTCGTTCGCAGGCGATCACGGCCGAACGACGTCCTCCCCCGGACTCGGAGCCCATACCGACGCTGTGCTGGCTGAAGTCGGCTGGAATCCAGAAGAGATCGCGCAGCTACGCGCTGCGGAAATCGTAAAGTGAGCCAAGTCCGATGAGTGTAGAGGGAGCAAGGACGGAACACATGGTCGATGTAGAGGTCAAAGAACAGTTGATTGAGACGATCCGCAGGTGGATCCAGCGCGAGGTCCTCCCGCGAGCGTCCCAACTGGAGCATGCGGATGAGTATCCCGAAGCGTGGGTCGAGCAGATGAAGGAGTTCGGCCTCTTCGGTGCGAAGATTCCAGTCGAGTACGGTGGCTTCGGCCTCGATACCCTCACCTACGCCCGACTCATTGAGGAGCTGGCGTACGGTTGGATGACGCTCTCTGGAGTCGTCAACACTCACACCATCGTCGCCAACCTCATTTCGACGTACGGCAGCGAAGAACAGAAAGCGACGTGGCTTCCGCGCTTGGCGCTCGGCGAGCCCCGGGCGGCCTTCTCCCTGAGCGAGCCAGACAGCGGGAGCGACACCCGCTCCTTGCGGTGTCGGGCTGAACGCGACGGTGATAGCTACATCATCAGTGGGACCAAGACCTGGGTCACGAATGGTGAACGCGCGGGACTCGTCGCCCTCGCGGCTCGAACACCCGAAGGCGTCACTTGTTTTTTGGTGGAGAAGGAACCGGGACCGCGCTCTGGCGGGATTACGGTCTCCAAGAGAATCGACAAGCTGGGCTACAAGGGTATTGAGACCGTGGAGATGAGTTACGAGGATCATCGAGTATCGGCCGACGCGGTACTCGGCGGACCGAAGGGCTTGGGAGTTGGCCTCAACTACATTCTCGCGTCGCTCGAACTCGGGCGGATCAACGTGGCCTCGCGAGCAGTTGGTGTCGCGCGCGCGGCGTTGGATGCCGCGTTTTCGTACGCGGAGGAGCGCGAAACGTTCGGTGTTCCGATCATCAAGCATCAGGCCATCGCATTCAAGATTGCCGACATGGCCACGAAAGTCGAGGCGTCCCGGCTGTTGGTTCGTTCGGCCGCGGAGAAATACGATCGCGGTGAGCGGGCCGACGTGGAGGCGGGAATGGCCAAGTTGTTCGCTTCCGAGACCGCTCTCGAAGTCGCCACTGAAGCAATGAGAATCCATGGTGGATACGGCTATACGAGGGATTTTCCTGTGGAGCGGTACTTCCGGGACGCCCCGCTCATGATCATCGGCGAGGGAACCAACGAGATTCAGAAAATTGTGATCACCAGGGGACTACAGTCCCGACGTCATTCGTCGTGAACTAAATTGAGTTGTTGGTTCTGTATAAAGGAGTGCGGTGACAATTGAAGCTGTTCCAGGCGGGGATGTACGCACTAAAAAGGGAATGCGGACCAGAGCGCGCTTCATCGAGGCTGGAAAGATCGTGTTCGCCAGGGATGGATTCCTCAAGTCAAGGATCGTAGATATCGCGTCCGAGGCGGGAGTGTCCTACGGCAGCTTCTATCACTACTTCGATTCGAAAGAACAGATTTTTCGAGAGATCGCCGAAGAGATGGAAGTTCGGCTTCTGTCGATGGATGACCTGTCATCCGGGAGCCAGATCTCGGACCCGTATGAGCGAATCAAGGCAGCGAATCGATCGTATTTGACGGCCTATCGTGCGAACGCGGACATCATGCGCGTCATTCAAGAGGTGGAGACGTACGACGCTGAAGTGCACGCGAGCCGTGTTCGTCGACAGGCCGAATTCGCCGATCGTCTCGCCGCCTCCGTCCATCGTTTGCAGCGAAGTGGTTTGGCCGATCCCGAGATTGATACGCAATATGCCGCCATCGCGCTCGGCGGGATGGTTGCCTTTTTTGCCTCAGCGTTCTTCGTCGCTGGCGGCTCCTATGACTTTGACGAGGCCGTAGAACAGTTGAGCATCCTCTGGGCGAACGCAATCGGCGTTCGTCGACACTGATTTTTCGCCAGTCATTCTCTGTCCCTGTACGTCGGATCGAGGGCGACTTGCTGCGCCGAGACGATCTCGATATGCGGGCCGCTGATTGGGATTAATCGTCCGCAATCGCTGAATCTGGTGCCCCTGCTCGCTGCGCTGTGGGTGAATGAGCGGACCTTCTCACGTTCGTCGAGAGCGAGAGCAAAAGTGTGCTCGTCCTCTAGCAATACCGATCGACGTGAGGCCATGACTGTTCGACTTCAGAGAGTTCGACTTGTCTTCGTTGGGCGCGTGCGCCGTCGGCGTGGCTCAACCATTTGATTTACGGACACAATTACGCTGACCTGCTCTGGGCGCTCCTCAGTCTTGATCCAAGGGAGCAGTGCGCCAGAGGCTGGTCCTCGTCGGGAGGGACCGCGATTGTCGACCGATGTGTGGTCCTCGACAAAGCGCCCGATTGGGACCACGACCGAGATGAGTCCGCCGGTGAACCCGACCTCGAGTGAGCACGTCTCGAGCTGGAAAAGTTGGTGACCGGACATGTCGGAACGGTCAGTGCTTCGACTCGGATCCTCGCCAGGACCTTACGGGCAGCCTCTCGGATTCTTCATCGATTGGCGATTTTCTTGTCACAAGGAAGAGGGGTGGCGTCGCACGGAACTTTCGATTGAGTAGCGAAATAGCCGTTTCCTGCCGATTATTCCCGCTCGGCACCTAGTAGAAACTGGAGGAGTCATGCGGTTGTCTTGTGTTAGGCGAGTTGATAGTATTCGAATGTGATGTCAATATTGGCACACAGACCGTAGGGGGGGAACTTCATGGGGAACAGAACATTTAGGGCGGGAGTGATGGTGGCAAGTGCCGCTATACTCATGGCCGCTTGGGTACCAAGTATTAGCTCAGGCGCTACTGCTCCGGCCAAGGCATATACATGGGGAATCAATGCGGAGTTGTCGGGCCCTGTTTCCTATTACGGAACTCAAATCCAGACTGGTCTGAAAGCCTTCGTCAAGGCGGCGAACGCCAACGTCGGAAAGAAAGGGCACAAGACTAATCTGGTCGCGTTGGATAATCAGGCCAGCGGATCACAGGCTGCGACCAACCAGACGCAGCTCATCACTTCGAACCACGCCATTGGAACTTTCGGCAATGTGCTGAGTTCGGACTGCCAAGCAGCGACGGGGATCACCGCTCGCTACAAGGTACCCATGGCGTGCTTGTCGGTAAATACTCCCAACCCGTGGGTTTACGACCTTGGTGACAACAACGGCACTTCAACGAGCGCCGACCTTGCCGCCGCGGCGAAGGTAAGTGGTCTGAGCAACCCGAAGATCGCGGTGCTGGTCATCAACACCTTGACTGACATCACCATGGCCAGCGACCTCTCGATCGCGGCAGCTGCCGCCGGCGACTCAGTCGTGTCCAACCAGCAACTATCTCTGAGCGCTACTGACTTCACCGTACCGGTGGCCAATATCGTTGCTGCCAAGCCCGACGTCATCGTTATGAGCGCCTTGGGCACTCAGCTAGTGACGATTCAGCAGCAGTTGGCCTCAAGCGGTGTGACTGTCCCGATCTTGTTTGTGGACGGCAGCACCAACATGCCGCAGGTGGTTTCACTTCCGTCGACGGTGACAAACGTGTATCCAATGTTTGGCGCCACTCCGCTTATCCAGCCCAACAGCACCGACAAGTATGTGAAGGCATACATCAAGGCGTTGAAGGGTGTGGGCGTTGTCCCCTCGCTGGTCAGCCTGAACGGTAGTGTCGCGAACGTGTATCTGTCGGCGTACGCATTCAGCCTCGCCCAGGCGAAGTGTGGAAGTCAGTGCACCGGTCCAAAGATGCAGTCGCTGCTCGACCAGACGAAATTCTCCCTCGGCGCACTGGTGTCGAACTACTCGTTCACTCCTACCAACCACGATCCATTCTCCAAGTGGTACGTGTATCACTTGACGGCTGGACAGCACTTCACCCTCGTGGGCACGTACGTAGCGAGACAATAACTGCTACTCATCAGTAAACGGACTTAGTTAGTTCTGGATTGTCATACTGGGACTGTTCTTTCTTAGTGGAGAGGACAGTCCCAGTATGAGCAAGAGCGGCTCCTTTGTCGATACGACGAGGTGGAAGATTGGTTGAATTATGAGCGTGGCTGCACAGGCGGTTGAAGGCAGTATTGCAACCGGTGCTATCTATGGCTTGGTCGGTTCGGGCTTCGCTGTTATCTTTCGAGCGACCAAGGTTCTCAGCTTCACTCAAAGTGGTTTCATGCTCGTCGGGGCGTTCACGTTCTACGACATCATCACAGTTTGGAAACTTGGATTTCTTCTCGCCATACTGATCTCAGCGGCCGCAGTTGCGGCCTTGAGCGCATTGGTCTATTTCTTCGTGTTTGCCCGGGTGGCCTCGAGCGCCGCATTCGCCACTTCTATCGCGACCATCGGACTCGCGGGCGTATTTCAAGCGATCATCGCGATCAAGTTCGGAACGACTCCGTTGACGCTGCCCCTTGTCGTCAGCAGCCACTCCTATAAATTTCTTGGCGTCTTCGTTCCCACGGTGGACATCATCTCCACCGTGATTGCTCTGATCGGATTCGCGTTGCTGCTCATGGTGCTGCGCTTCACACCAGTGGGACGTCGGATGGAGGCGGTGGCGGACAATGCTCCGCTGGCCGTCCATCTGGGCGTGAGCGCCGCACGGACGTCGACGGCGGCGTGGGCCCTGGCTGGAGCGACCGCGGCGGTCGCTGGTTCGATCTTCAGTCTTCGAACCTTCGTCGTCGATCCTGCCGGCACTTCCAATCTCGCCATGGTCGCGTTCCCGGCGATCATCCTCGCGGGAATGGACTCGGTGGGCGGGGTCTTGTTGGGTGGCCTCATCTTCGCCGGAGTGCAGAACTTCGTCTACATCGTCTGGGGCGAACAGTGGGTCACGATCGCGTCGTTCGTGATGATGTTGGCCTTACTCGGGGTGCGTCCCTCTGGCTTCTTCGGAACTCCTGACGCGGTGCGGCTATGACGATACTTGGCAACACGGGAGACTCGGACTCCCTCAACCCGGTGGACACTGCACATCGTTCGGCGCCGAAGCGGCGACTGCGTCGACTGGTGAGGAAACAGGGTTCGGGGACGAATCTCTTCATTTACGCCTTGATTATCGCCGGCGCCATTTGGGCAGGTTTAGGAAACGCGTCGGTCAATCTCATCGGGCAGTACTGCATTGTCTACGGGATTGCCGCGCTGGGACAGCAACTGCTGATTGGTAGCGCCGGCCAGGTGGCGCTGAGTGGCGCCGCATTCATGTGCATCGGTGCCTTTACGACCGGCATGTTGGCGTCGGTGGGTGCGGCCGCGTTCCCGATTCCAATTCTCGTCAGCGCCGCCATTGGCTTGATCGTGGGTCTGGTCTCTGGCCTGCCGGGTCTTCGGTTCCGAGGCCTCTATCTGCTGCTCTCCAGTCTCGCGCTCTTGTTCATCGTCGTCCAAGTGGCTCAGATGTACGAAAATACGTATCACCCGGGCGGATTGAATATTCCTCTGCTGTATTTTCTGGGCCTTGATCTCTCGGTCGGCAGGGCGCTCTATGTCGCGTTGCTGGTCATTTTGTTCATCGTGTACGCGATCGTCGCCTGGCTGGATCGAACCGGCGTTGGCCTGGTGTGGCACACGATTCGAGAGAGCGAGATCGCTGCCGCCATCGCGGGTGTGAACGTCGTCAGATGGAAGCTCTACGCATTCGCCGCCAGCGGCGCCATCACTTCAGTGGCGGGCAGCCTCTTCGCCTATGTCGTCGGTTTTGCCGACGCGGGCGCATTCGATCTCACGCTGTCGATCACGTTGCTGACCATGGTCTTCATTGGTGGCGTGTCGTCTCGCTCCGGAGCACTTCTCGGGGCTGCCGTGATCACCGTCCTCCCGACGCTCTTAGCGAGCACCATGCCTGGACTGCTGTCAAAAGTGGGCCTGGCATCAGGGTGGTACGCCACCAATCGAAGCGAGGTGGACGCGGGGCTGTTCTCGCTGCTGTTCTTGATCGTGGTGCTCTTTGAACCCAGCGGGCTCGAGGGCCTGATGCGGAGTGGAGAGCGCCGGATTCGCAATCTCGTGTCATCTAAGAAGAATCGCGCTGACCTGGAAGTGGGAGGTCAGTCATGAGTGCAGCACTCACCGTGCGAAATCTCGAGGTTCGCTACGATGGCGGGCTGCCCGTCGTAGTGAACTACGACATCGACGTTCTGGCGGGAACGGTGACCGTGATCCTCGGCCGCAATGGCGCGGGGAAGACCAGCACGCTTCGCGGCATCGTCGGGTTCCTTCCCCACGAGCACGGCACCTCTCGAGCGGAGGTGACAGTGAACGAGGTAGTGGTCAAGTCTCGTGATCCCCTCGCGATGTCAAAGGCCGGCCTCACCCTTGTCCTCGAGCGGGACAAGGTCTTCTCGAACATGCGGGTCATGGAACAGTTGAAGGTCTTCACATCGGATCGGTCCAGGCTCGCCGAGGTGCTTCGGTACTTCCCCAGGCTTGAGGAGCGAGGCGATGTCAGGGCGGGAATGCTGAGCGGAGGCGAGCGCCAAATGCTGGCGATCGGACTCGCATTGCTGGGGCGACCCAAGGTATTGCTCGTCGACGAGCTCTCGCTCGGTCTCGCTCCCGGGATGATTCGAGAACTCATGTCGTATCTTCGGCGTTTGGCGGAAGAAGAAGGCCTTGCTATTCTCGCCGCCGATCAGGCGGTGGGCCCTTCGCTGGAGGTCGCCGACAATGTGCAGGTCATGGACGGCGGCAAGGTGATCGTCGCCGGATCCCCATCCGACCTCGGAGTGGATTCAATTCTCAACACGTATTTGGGCGTCGATGTCTAGCGCGGGCGGTCTCCGAGTAAGCAACGTGTCCGTCGTGCTTGGTGGCGTCCGAATCCTGGAAGATGTCACCTTCGACGTGGCCCCCGGCGAGAGTCTTGGGGTCATCGGACCGAACGGTGCCGGCAAGACCACGGTGATCAACGCCATTTGTGGGCTCGTGCCGCTCATGGCCGGCGAAGTCTGGATGGATGACATTAAATTGACGGGTCGCCGTGCCTATCGAATGCGTGGTCTTGGAATTGGACGAAGTCTTCAGACCACGCAGTACTTTCACGACTTGACCTGCCTCGAGTTGGTGTCCCTTGCGGCGGCGCCCAACTCGGCTATCGGCGCGGTGCGCTTCAATGGCCACCGGCGCCCCGACAAGCGTTCGACCGAGGTGCTCGAAATGCTCGGATTGAGCGACTACGCCGAGCATCCGCTGAGCGAACTTTCGACGGCGGTGCAGAAATTGGTGGACATGGCAAGGGCTGTGGCTTCGGGCGACAAACTGCTGTTGTTCGACGAGCCGACCTCGGGGGTCAGCCAGAGTGATCGGGCCGTGATCGCGAAGGCCCTTACATCGCTGCGCGAGGTGGGGCGCACCATCTTGATGATCGACCACGACCCAGCGTTTGTTGTGGCGAACAGCGACCGATTGATGGCGATGAACTTCGGCCGGGTCCTTAAGATCGGCACGCCGCCAGAGGTGATGCAAGACGAAGAGGTCCGTAGTTCGTATCTCGGTGAGATGTCGCCGACATGACGTGCCGCCTGGCGAGGGGCGGCGGCTCTCGCAATCTTCGGGCGGTGGGGACCTGCCGCCACGCGATTACCAGTCGGTGTGGTGAGATGTCGGTGATGTTGCTCGTGCGCGAGACCCCCGACACCAACTAGTCCACAAAAAGGGGAGAGATGAGCGGCTACAGGGAGTACGAAACGATTCAAGTCTCGCGAGATGAACTGACTGCGGTCGTCACGCTCAACAGACCAGAGGTGCTGAACGCCGCCAACCGGGAGCTGCATCGTGACATCTCGTTGGTCTGGGGCGACATCGCGGCCGACCCGGAGTTGCGGAGCGTGGTGCTCACCGGGGCCGGCAGGGCCTTCTGCGGCGGCGGTGATCTTGGACTCTTGCAAGCGATGACGGACGATCCCATGTTGAGGAGCGAGGTGCTCGCCGAGGCACGACTTCTCGTCCAGAGCCTCGTGACGTTGCCCATCCCGATTGTCGCCGCGATTAATGGGCCCGCGGTTGGACTCGGATGCAGTCTCGCTTCACTTTGCGACTTGGTGGTGATGGACGAGGATGCCTACTTCGCCGACCCTCACGTCTTATTGGGTTTGACCGCCTCGGATGGCGGAGTGTTCACCTGGCCCGAGGTCATGGGGCTGCATCAGGTGAAGGAGTTGATCCTCCTCGGCGGCCGCGTTTCGTCGAGCGATGCCTTACGTCTTGGCCTCGCCAACCGGGTCGTGCCCTCTGGAACCAGCGTGGGAGAGGCGCTGGCGCTGGCGAAGAAGCTCGCCACGCTTCCGCCTCAGGCCGTGAGGGAGACCAAATACGTATTGAACGGCCGCCTTCGCCAGCGGATCGATTCCGAGGCGGACGGCGCCATTGAGGCGGAGTCCCAGTCATTCGACACCAAGGAATTCCGGACAAACCTGGAGAAGGCCATCACCCGGAGCGCGAAGTGAAGATCGGCATCCATTCAGCGCGAACCAATACCCCCGATGTCGACGCGGTACTGGCCGAATTGGGAGAAGCCGCCGCGGCCGGACTTTCCAGCTACTGGGCCGCGATGCTGACGGGTCAAGATACGCTGACCACCCTTGCTCTCGCGGCGCGTGGCGTCCCTGACATCGAAGTCGGCACCGCAGTGGTTCCCATTCCCTTGCGCAGCCCATTCGCCCTCGCCCAACAGGCTTTGACGATTCAACAAGCGATTGGCGGACGTTTGAGCCTGGGTATCGGCACCTCGCACGAGGCGTTCGCTCGTGAGCAATTTCGAACGGAATGGGATAGGCCCATCGACCGCGCCCGGTGGTATTTGACCGAACTGAGAGACATTTTCTCTCGTGCCGCTGGCGGGGAGTATTCGTTCCCTTCGGCGCCCATCCCGCAACTGCTCCTGGGTGCAGTCAATCCGGGCATGGCCGCGGTCGCTGCAGACTTGGCCGACGGCGTCGTGACATGGGCGGCCGGCGTGCGAACCTTGCACGACGTCATCGCCCCTGCAGTTGTGAGCCGGTCAAATCCTTCGCCGTTTCGAGTCGTCGTCGGTCTTCCAATCTGCATCACGAGCGATGTCGAAGGCGCCCGGCGAAGGATCTTCAATCGTTTGGGCGCTCATGACGGACTTCCCAGCTATCAAAAGGTGCTGCAGCGAGAAGGGGCGTCGAGCGTCTCGGATGTGGCGCTGATCGGCACGGAACTCGAGGTCGCGGACCGCGTGAGCAGTCTGGCGGAGGCGGGGGCGACAGACTTCGCCGCCCATCTGATCGTCGGCTCCCAGAGCGAACACGAGCGAACGTGGGAGTTCCTTGTAGGACTGGCCTCTGAGTCGACATGAGGCGCGAGGGGTCGCTGCGCGTTCAGCGGTGACCGAGTGCGGCGAAAGGAATGTTGGTGGGATCGAAATTCCATAACGTTGAAGCGGCACGCCGCGAGGCGCAGCGCCGCCTGCCGCGCGCCGTGTTCGACTACGTCGACGGAGGTGCGGATGATGAGGTGACGATGCGTCGAAACAGCGATGACCTCAGAAGTGTCGCTTTGCGCCCCCGGATGGCGACGGGCATCTCTCGCCCGAACCTTGCGACGAGCGTACTGGGCCAGGAACTCGCCGTGCCGATTCTCATGGCGCCGTGCGGCTTCGCCCGGGCCCTCCACCCCGACGGGGAAGCTGGCGTCGCCCGAGCGGCGCACCGCCTCGGCGTCATCAGCATTTTGAGCGCAGCATCCGGCACCACTATGGAGGAGGTTGCCGCCGGCGCACCAGGAGCCCGACAATGGTTCCAGGTCTATTTCATCGGCGGACGCACCGGGGCCGCCCAACTCGTCGATCGGGCAGAAACGTTGGGATACTCCGGTCTGGTCGTGACGGTAGATACATCAGCCATCGGCAATCGCGAGCGTGACGTCGTCAACCACGTGCCGCAGCCGCTTCGGGTCGACGTTAGAACGGCGCTGCGTCATGGCCCCAACATGGTTCGTCATCCTCGGTGGCTTTCGCGTTTCGTGCGCGACGGTATGCCGATGAACCTGGCCAACGCCAAGGGAATGTCCATTAACGGGCAGCCGTTGCGTCCGCTGGACGCCGCAGGGATGATCGCGACCGAGCCGCCGTCGTGGGCCGACGTCGCGTGGTTGCGCAGCCGGTGGAGCGGACCACTCATTGTGAAGGGGATCCTTACCGGTGACGATGCGCGCCGGGCGCTCGACGCCGGAGCCGATTGCGTCGTCGTCTCCAATCATGGGGGCCGTCAACTCGATGGCGTCGAGTCCACTATTCGCGTGCTGTCCGAAATCGTGGATGCCGTTGGCTCGGATGCCGAGGTTCTTTTCGACAGCGGAATTCGGCGAGGTGGCGATATCGTGAAGGCCCTCTCACTGGGCGCCCGCGCGGTCCTCGTCGGACGACCGTATCTATGGGGGCTCGCCTGCGGAGGCGAGCAGGGCGTCGAGGACGTGCTTCGCCTTCTACGGACCGAACTCGTGAGAACCATGAAACTGCTCGGCTGTGGATCGGTCAGCGACTTAGACGACTCCTGGATCCGCACCAATTTCTAAGGCGGCATCGGAAGGTCACCTTCCGATGACGACCTCGATCAGGCTCGGACCCGGGGTGCTGACCGATCGGACCATGGCGGTGGCTAGCTCCGCGTTGGTTCGGCATGTGACCGCCATCATCCCCATCGCGCGTGCCATCGACACCCAGTCGATGGTGGGGTCGACCAACGATGTCAATGAACGCTGCACCGGGCCCAAGGTTGTCGAACCGAACCGCTTCATCTCGGTCTGCAAGATCGAGTAGCGCGAGTTCGAGAGCAGTACCACGGTCACATCGAGATTTTCGCGAACCATCGTCCAAAGAGCTTGGTTCGTGTACATCGCGCTTCCGTCCGCCTGGAGGGCGATTACTCGGCGTCCAGGTTGTCCGATGGCGGCGCCGACGGCGAGTGGCAGTCCGATTCCGATTGCGCCGCCGGTGAGCGCCAAGGAGATGTGCGGCGCCGCGGAGGCCGCCGAGCGCTCGTAGCCGTATCCATTGGTGGCGGCCTCTTGCACGAGGACGCCATCCTCTTCGATCTGGCCGGCCACGATGGCGCCTATCGATTCGGCGCTCACCGCGTCCCCATCCTCCCAGGCGAAGGGTTGCATCATGACGAGGGCGGGAATCTCCGTCGCACCGGCCTCATCCGCGATGGCCTCAAGGATCTCCGCGTCACCATTCAGGTCGAAGGCCACTCGTGTCGCGTCGAGCGGCGCGAGTCGGCCGGGCGTGCCGGGAGTATCGAAAATGGCTACCGGTTCGTGAGCGCCGACAGAGACAAGAACGTCCGTCCCGCTGAGCGCCTTCGCAGCCGCCTCGGGGAAGTACGGTAGTGGCGGGAACCTTGGCACGTCCCGACCCCGGTCTTGACATGATGCGAAGGTCTCGGTGAAGACTTTGCAACCGGTCGCGTGCTGGATTCGATGGGCCGCACGAAGCGCTCGAGCGCGGAGCGCTTTGCCCCCCAGGTACAAGACGGCGTGCTCGCCTTGTAGAAGACGCGCCGCTTTCGACACCAGATCGGCTTGCGCGGCCGCACCCAACGATGCGTCAGCGCCGACGGGCACGGAGTCCGTCAATCGTTGACCACCGGACTCTCCCGTCTGCACGTCCACGGGAACTACGAGGGTGCTCACTCCTCCAGGTCCTGAGTTGGCCATGCGGAATGCGAGATCGACGTCGTGAGCCAGGCTGGCACTCGTCGTGGTTCCCCACCAATCGGACACGGTACTGGCCATCGCCAGGATGTCAGACGTCAAGGGGGAGTCGAGAGGCAGGTGGTGCGCGGGGTGATCGCCGATCAAATTAACGATGGAGGAGTGCGCGCGCCGAGCGTTGTGGAGGTTGGCCATCCCGTTGGCCAATCCGGGCCCAAGGTGCAGCAAGGTCAAGGCTGGGCGAGAGGTCACTCGTGAGAATCCGTCAGCGGCTCCAGTGCAGACACCTTCGAAGAGGCACAGCACCGCTCGCACGCCGCCAGCGGTCTCAAGTGCTTCTACGATCGGCAACTCCGTCGTACCAGGATTCGCGAAACAGACAGTCGCTCCGCGCGCCTGGGCGATGCGCAGAATTTCGGAAGATCCCGTCGCCATCAGTGCCGCTTCTGGATCTGCCGCAGTGCAGTGGCGGCGATGCGCCCCACCACGATGTGCCACGGCTCGGTCGGCGGGTAGTGAGAACTCGGATCGACATCGCTTGCGTTCAAGGCCCCGGCTCCTCTCAACGATTATGTGGGCCGGCGAGCAATTCTTTCGCGACATTCGCCCCAACGTTCAGGTTACCAAACGAAGGGTACAAATTGAGTCGTGAATGACATCTGTAGAAGGGCATTCGTCGTTGCTGACGCGCCGGATCGCCACGGGTCTGGCTCACGGCGTTCGTCACATCGAGGAAGGCGCCTTCACACGAGAGACGCCGCCGTCAACCACTGAGCAGTTGCGAGGGTCGCTGACGCAACACCGCGGTGCTTGACATTTGGTGGCGGCTGACGAGCGGCCGTGCTTCACAATTGTCTCGCAGGGTCAACTCGTTTACGCTCTGATGGCATGCCAATCAATCGTGATGCAGTCGGCTTGGTGAGTGAGCCTCAGATAGTGTCGTGGACTTCAAAGGACTGCCTCTTGTACGCCTTGGGAGTCGGAGCCGGGGCAAGTGACCCGACGGGTTTCGAGTTGGAGTTCACGACGGAAAACAGCGCGGGGATTGTCCAACGAGTGCTGCCCACTTTTCCCGTCGTGGTCGCGGACGGCTCTGCAGAGTTGCTGTCGCGGGTCGGAGATGCGGACCCGGCTATGTTCGTCCACGGCGAACAGTCCGTCACCGTGACGTCACCGATCCCGGTATCGGGCTCCGTCTCTATCGCGACGACGATTCGCGCGATCTACGACAAGGGCACCGGGGCGTTGATCGTCCTCGACAGCACGGCATCAGATCCTGACAGCGGCACGGCGATGTGGAGCACCACCAATTCGGTGTTCATTCGCGGAGAGGGTGGATTCGGGGGAGAGCGGGGCCCGTCGCACGAGTTTGAGCACCTCGACCGTGAACCCGATATGACGATGACCTACGCAACGCGCTCCGACCAGGCCCTGCTCTACCGACTTTCGGGTGACCGCAACCCGCTGCACTCGGACCCAGTCTTCGCGGCTCGCGCGGGGTTCGAGAGGCCCATTCTCCATGGTCGATGCACCTTTGGCTTCACTGGCCGCGCGCTCTTGCACACGTTGTGTGGATCGGACCCAACTCGTTTCGTGCGCATGTCCGCCCGATTCTCGAAGCCAGTGCTGCCCGGTCAGGATCTGACCGTGAACATGTGGGTGCGCGATGCCGGAGAGGCGTTCTTTAGAGCGACGACTGACTCAGGAGTCGTCCTCGACGGCGGCCACCTGACGTACAGGTAGGAAACATCGATGCGATCTTCGTTGGTGGGATGACACGTCGACGTCGCTCGCTTCGATCGGCCAACCCTTAGGTCGGGGATCTGCCCGTTTCAGCGACGTGGTGCCGGGCGCTATCTTCTGCCCGCACGTGACGCTCCAGAAAGTGGTGATCGTGCGCCAGTGAGGAATTGCCGAGCGGGTGTGTCAACGGCGCCAACATCGTCGCCTTCGAACTACCACAGATGGGCGAGTTCCACGAGCGAATGTTGATCGAGGGGTTCGGCGATCAACGTCGTCACTGGACCGGTACGCCACTTCGAAAGACTCTCGGCCACATGGCGCGCCGGACCAACCAAGGTGAGATCGTCAACCATCTCGTCGGTGACCGCCCTCATCGCCCCATCTCGGTCGCCCGACAAGTAGCGATCTTGGATGTCATCGGCTTCAGTCGCGTAGCCGTAACGCGTCACCAACGAGTGGTAGAAATTCTTGCCACGGGCCCCCATGCCACCGATATGCAGCGCGAGCCTCGGTCTGACCGCATCTCTGGCTCGGTCAATGTCGTCATCAATCGAGACCAAGACCGTCGGCGCGATGGCAAAATCCGGTTTCGCCGCAGCGAGGGCATCTCCCCAGGCGAGTTCCCACCTGGTCGGGCTCCAGAGATACGGAAGCAGGCCGTCAGCGACCTCAACGGCCAGCGCGACGTTCTTGGGGCCGATGGCGGCGAGGAGAATCGGCGGCGCCGGCACTTCTCGGATCGTCGTGCGCAGTGGTTTGCCCAGACCCGTGGACCCCTCGCCCGTGAAGGGAATTTGATAGACGCTGCCGTCGTATTCGAGGCGGCGTTCGCCCGACATCGCGAGCCGAAGCACCTCGATGTATTCCCTCGTCTTGGTGAGCGGGCTTCCGAATGGTACGCCGTGCCAGCCTTCGACGACTTGCGGCCCCGATACTCCTAGCCCCAATTGGAGGCGGCCGCCGGAAAGGCCCTGGATCGTGAGAGCGGTCATTGCGGTAGTTGAAGGAGTCCGTGCGGAGATCTGGGCAATCGCCGTGCCGAGGCCGATCGACGAGGTCACTGCCGCGATGAACGACAAAGGGGTGAATGCGTCGTGGCCCCAGGCCTCCGAAGCCCAGATCGAGTCGTAACCAACCTGCTCGGCGAGCACGGCGGTCTCGAACAATTCAGCGCCGCTCGTCGGGACCGTGCCCAAGCTCAAACCCAGCAGGGTCTCGCGATCAGTGCTCACAGTGCCACCTTTGATCTATCGACGTGGGGTGCCGAGGGCTCACCATCGTCAGCGCCCTCGCGGACCGTCGGCTACTCGAACGAGTCGAAGAATTGACGGACTTGCGTTCTGCGATGGCTGAGGACACCAGTTCGCTGGACGAACGTGCGTTCACTGCAACAATGACGTAGGTTCTGTCATCGGCCACTCGAATTTCAAACCTCGCTGGTCGACGCTGGTTCAAGAGAGCTGTCATCGTGCTCATAGTAGTAGAATATGATGTCGATGTCGATATATGCTGTGACCCACACCTAGAGTCAATGGGAGATCGGATGAATGCACGTCAGCGAACTGCGGGCGTAGTCAATGGTTCGCCGACTGAGGCAGCGCATGACTGACCTCGAAGAACAACTCCTGCTTCGTCGCACCGCGAAAGACATCTTTTCTTCCGATGTGTCGCTCGCCGATCTGGCTCCAATGGGTTGGCTTGGATTGTTGACCGAAGCGAACGTTGGCGGAGAGGGTTGGTTTCCCTATGAAGCCGCCCTTCTCGCTTTGGAAGGCGGGTGGGCCGGAACGGCGTCGACGTGGTACATGAATGCGTTGACCGCGGGGCTCGCATCGCAACTACCTGGACTTTCCGCAACGGCCGAAGCACTGTTGGCCGGCGAGCAGGTCGGCTCATTCGCCCATTCGACCAATGTGTCCTCGGCCGGCGACGCCGTGTCTGGGTCCATCGCCCGGGTCTTGTCGGAACGACCACCCGACGTTGTGGTGCTCACCGGACTCCCGTCCCATGCCGTCATCGTTGACCTTCGCGAGGGCGCCGGCGCGGTGCTCAGCGACGTCGAGGGGTTGGAGACCGAACGCCAGATCTATCGGCTCGAGTTGGACCAGATGACTGTCCAATCGACCGCCAGTCCGAACGCAGCGAGCCTCGAGTTGATGGCTACGGTCTTGCTCTGCGCCGACACCGTCGGCGCAGTACGGCGAGCGGCCCAGATCGTGACCGACTACCTCGTGCAGCGCGAGGCATTCGAGGTTCCGATTGCCAGTTTTCAAGTGATTCAACATCGATTGGTGAACCTCGATATTCTCCACCGCGCCAGCGAAGCACTGGTCCTGAGGGCCGCCGCCGCTCTGGCGGAGCACGAGCCCCGGGCTGAGCAGCTGGTCCTAGCGGCGCATAGCTACATCGAAGGCCGAGCCGTCCGCGCCATTGACGATTGCATCCAATTGGCGGGCGGCATTGGCTTCACGTGGGAGTTCCCCATCCATCACGCGCTTCGACGAGTGTCGACCAACGCATCGCTGCTCGGATCCGGTCGAACCAGCCGACGACAGCTTGCCTCGGCGAAAGGGTGGGTCCAGTGATGCCAGAGCCTACGCAAGAACGCCTCGACGCGCACCGCGACCACGTCCGCTCGGTGATCGCGTCGTCGGCGCCGAAGGGCGAGTCCCGCGAGGGGCATCGTGCTCCTGCGAATTCCGAGGTGGAGGCCGAACTTCGTTGCTGGTTCAAGGTCATGTATTCCGAGGGTTTGAGCGGCGCGAGTTGGCCGGTGGAATGGGGCGGGCGGTCCGATCACCATCCCTTGTTCGATGTGATCACCCTCGAAGAGTTGATCCGGGCCAGAGTGCCGCGAACCATCGACCAAGTCAATCTGGCCAGTGGCGTTCTCTTGAAGTTCGGAACTGAGGAACAAAAAGCCAAGTATCTTCCTCGAATCCGCAGCGCCGAGGACGTGTGGTGTCAGTTGTTCAGTGAACCGGGAGCGGGAAGCGATCTCGCGGGCATACGAACTCGAGCCCGCCGTCGCGACGATGGGTCATTCGTGCTGTCGGGTCAGAAGACATGGACCACTGATGGACACTGGTCCGACATGGGGTTGGCCTTTGCACGAACCTCTGAAGGATCGAGCCGCCACGCGGGGCTGACGGCGTTCGCGGTGCCCATGAATGCGCCAGGTGTCGTGGTTCGACCCATGAAGACGATCGGCGGTGTTCCCGAGTTCAATGAGACGTTCCTCGACGACGTCGTCCTGCCCCCGGACTCGGTGCTGGGCGAGGTGGACAATGGATGGAGCGTCGCCATGTCTGGCCTCGAATTGGAGCGATTCGGCGTTGGCGGCACGGTTTCCTTGCTGGGGATGCTCGTCGAGGATCTCGTCCGCCTCTCTAGATCGCTTCGAATCGGCGATGGCATGGCCTTGGATCACGACGACATCTTGATGGCCATCTCCAACTTGGATGCGGAAGCCGAGGCCGCCGAGGCATTCGTGAAACAGCATGTTCAAATGATGTTGAGCGGACGCGACGACGAGGGCGGAGCCGCGACGGCGAAGTTGCTCACGACCGAGACGTACAACCGCATCGCTGCGTACGGCGTGCATTTGGCTGAATCCGGAACCCTGGAGGAAGACCCGGACGCGGAACTGAGCCGATTGCGATTGGAAGATGCGTGGCTGTGGTCGAGGGCTCTGACAATTTCGGGCGGCAGTTCCGAAGTGATGAGGAATATTCTCGCGAAACGGCGTCTCGGACTCCCCTCCGCGCGACCGAAATAGGTTGGCCACTGATCAGGGCTCTCGCGCGCCGACGTTGTGGCGCAGGTGCCCAGTCGGGACTGGTACCGCTACTCAGGTTTCGTTCGCGTGTTCTTTCCCTGCACTTCAAGGCATTCGTGGCATTTGTCGTCGTTGCGGGCGCGAGTCGCAGTCAACTGCGAAACATGAGCAGACAACGACCAGGGGGTCGGTGTCATCGCATCGGGTCGCGGTTGGTGGCGACGAGCACGAAGTCTCGACCCGGCGCTGACGACACATCGGCGATGAGCCGAGCGGTCGACCTCTTAGTGGTTGGAGCGGGTCTCCACCACGCCAGGGGTGAATGTGGCCGGCATCCGTTGATACCCAAGCATGAGTCCGACGTCTGGATACATCGGTGACTGTGCCTGGTCGACCACGAAGTCCGGAAGGCGTCGCAGGATCTCGCTCATCACGATGATGAATTCTTGGCGCGCCAGCGGCGCGCCGATGCAGCGGTGGATGCCGTGCCCGAATGACAGGTGTCGGTTTGACTCTCGGTCGAGTTTGAATTCGTCTGGCTCCGGGAACCGGTGCTCGTCTCGGTTCGCGGAGGCCCACGCCAGAAGGATGCGATCGCCGCGATGAAAGGTCTCATTCGAGACCTCCGCGTCTTCGATCGCCGTGCGTGCCGTGGTCTGCACGGGGGAGTAGAACCGTAGAAATTCGTCCGCTGCGGTGTCCAGCAACGATGGATTCTCAATCAGCTCAGCGCGGTGATGCGGATTCTCACTGAGGTGAAAGAGGGTCGTCGACAACAGCGTCGTCGTCGTGTCGACGCCCGCGGCGAGCATCGTGTAGACCGTTTCGAACGCGAGGTCATCATCCATCACTGGACCATCGCCGTCGTCACGGATGAAGTCGGTGATGAGGTCGTTTGGGCGAGGCGAGCGATGCCGATCAGCTATCGCCTCTCTGATCTGCTCAAAGATCCATTCGAACGATTCGTTCAATTTTACGAAATCTGGACTGCCGGGAACCCTCGATGTGTACACCGACGTGTGGATGGGGACCGCCCATCGTTCCCATTCCGCGGTCGGCAGACCCAGGTACTCCAAGGTCACTATTGCGGGGACCGGGCTGCAGATGTCAAAGACGAGGTCGCACCGGCCCGATTCGATGAAACGATCAATGAGCTCATTGACGACTCGAAGGATCTGAGGGGCAAATCGCTTGACCGCGTCATTGCTCAGCGAAGAGCTGAGCAGCCGTCGGATCCGGTGCCATTCAGGTGGATCCATTTCCGCCAATGACATGCGTGGCGCAGATGGATTATGGGGCAGGGTAACGCCGCCGCCAAAACCGTCACCGCCCGGAAGCTCATTGGCGTTTGAGAATTGACCGTGGTTCTTCGCGACCGAGACGACATCCTCGTAGCGGGCCAGCGTGGTGAATCCACCATGGCTGTCGCTGCGCAAGAAGCCGCCCCGCTCTCGAATGGCCCGAAAGTCACCGACCGGATCCTGGGCATGCTCCTCGGAGTGATGGTCGAAGTGCTGCAGCGGATCGTCGGACTCAGAAATTGACATTGACGTCATTCTATGAATTCCTAGTGTCGAATTCAACAGTGAATTGGGAAATTATTCACGTGCGCCGCGACCTCCCAACCACTTCGATCATTGGCACGTTCATGGGGTTGCGCGCCGCCACACCATGGCTGTTCGGCGATTTCGCAACGACAGTCGTGACCGATCGACGCGCGCATTGAGGGCGCCAGCCGTATCGACAACATGGGGCACTTGGGCACACGGTTGCGTTCACGCATGCAAACCGGTCAGATTGAGTGGCGTTCCCAATCGAGGCGCGAGTGGATTGAACAGAACGGAGCGGCGAGCAGGGGCACGGCACCGGTCGTCGTCCAACGATCATCGAGGACTGGTCGAAGGGCCTCGCCGACTGGCAACGGGTCCTCGTCAATGAAGAGGTAACTGATCTGCATCCCCTCGGAGTCCTGGCTAGTTGAAGTCCTCAATGACGCCGGGAGGTGTTCGGGCGCCGCGGCGCCTGACCAGATTCCGGCCACGCCGTCCACTTCGAGGAGAAGATCGACTGGAGCAAAGCCGCGCTCGAGAAGCAGATAGACGCTTTCAGCCGGCCACCACGGCAGCACGTCGGCGCCAATCGTGAGGCGCCGGTTCGAGGCCTTCGTCGTCACGCGAAATACGTTGCGATCGACCGGGGGAAGGTTCAACGGCATGCGGCCCGCCTCTCGCAATGCTTGGGCCAGTTCATTGAAGGGAGCCAGTCCGTTCGCGTCATCGAAGAAGTACGTCATCACGTGGTCAACTTCGTCGTAGGGGGCGAGACTGATTATCCGCGCGTCATGCAGCGTCGGAGTCGACATGAGCCGCAGTGAGGCGCGAATCGACTTGATCCGATGTTGCTCCGGTCGGTGGTCATATGTGTGCCACTCCAGGTATTCGTGGTCTCGGCCAGCCGGGTCACCGGCCGACATGCTCACAAAGAAGATGTCCACGTCAGACCCGCCCGTTGCCAGGATGCGTTCAACCTGGTCTGAAGGAATCCCGCCGAATGGGTAACTCAAGATCGCCCCCAGCCCATTGGAGTGGCGATACACCGGCCGATGTCGGGCCAACTCAAGAGACAGCTACCGTTCGCTCTGGAATGAATGCCGCGAAAAAGGCTTCGAGACTCTCCATCGTGATCAAGACTTCAGTCGGCTTCCGAACAGGTGTGGTCGATCGACCGAATCGACAGCCAAAGCGGGACGGCGCAGTTTGTCTGTCACCGTTCTCGGGAATGGCGCATCCCAAATGACTAATTCCTCTGGAAGACTTCGCTTGGCCAAGCCAGTTTCCAAGAGTGCGTCCATCAACGTGTTGAAGTCGATCTTCGCGCCATCGCGCGGCCGAAGGGCAAGAACGAGGCGCTCGCCCGTTTCTTGGTCGGGGACACCGAAGACTGCGGCATCTTCCACGAAGGGGAGTTTCCTCGCGGCGTGCTCTACGGCGGTCATTGAGATCTTCAGTCCGTTTCGAATCACAATCTCTTTGAGGCGGCCCACAATTTTGAGCTCGTCGCCTCGCCACGTCGCCGCATCACCAGTTCGAAACCAACCTTCCTCGAATGAATCCGTGTTGTCTTCTTCATCGAGATAGCCAAGAAACCTGTGGGGACCTCGAACGAGACATTCCGACTCATCTTGCGACGAACCGATTCGCACGCTGACCTCATCATTGGGGCGCCCGTCCAATTCGATGCGCTCCTCGAAACCCAATTCGAGCGGTGTCGTCGTGCTGAACGGCACCTCCGACGAACCGTAGGCGCGCATCACGAAGATGCCGAACATCTTCTCGGCTCTCCGTAGGAGGGCGTCGTCGAGAAGCGTTCCTCCCACAGAGACCGCGCGAAGGGGCAGCGACGACAATCCTCGCCGGTCCGCTTCATCCATCAGCCGGCGCAACACCACATCGGGACCACCGTAGAACGTGGCCCGCTCGTTCATCATGAGATCGAAGGTCAGCGCATCGTCCCATCGATTCTCCAAAATCACGCACGACCCAAGCATCGGTGCCATGAAAAGACCCTGTAGGACTCCAGTGACCGATGACAATGGGCTAATCAGGAAGATCACATCAGACTGTTTCAGCGCTGCGGCCTTTATATACATCGCCGATGATGCCCTCAAAGTGTTCAGTGAGTGGATTACTCCTTTTGGTCGAGCTGTCGAGCCAGAAGTGAATAGCACTATTCCCGGTTCATTGGGTGTGGCCGGCACACCGGCGAACGGCTCGAAATCCCCAGCCGAAATTGCTTCCTCACTGGAGTACCACTCGACAGAAGAATTTTGGTCAATCAATTCGGTCAACAGGTAGCGCGGTGCGATAGCCAGTCGTGGTTCAGTTCGCTGCAGCACATAGGCAATTTCGCTCCGAGTCGCGTGATCAGAGACGAGCACGCTGATGGCGTTCAGTCTGCGAATTGCGTGGAATGCGATCACGCTCGGGCAGTCGTTGGAAGCTACCAGCACCACGGTGTCGTGTTCACGTACACCAGCTGCGCACAGCACCGTTGCGTAACCTCCAATTGCTTCGTCGAGCTCCGAATAGTTGAATCGTCTGTGGTGGTCCACAATCGCGGGTTGACTTGGGTGCGATGCAGCAGACAGCGTCACGGGATCGACAAACATATCCGGCCACGAAGCGCTCTGGCTGTATTGGCCTTGGTCTTCGGGAGAATGAGGAATTGTTGCCCTAATCATGGGAGACGCCACCCTTCGCAGCTGCATGTCATTGCCGATCCCCCTCAATGTAGGCAAGTCAAGCCAAGCAAGCCACGTCTCATCCCTAGACTAAACTTGCCAATTCTCGCATTTTCATCCAAATATTCGCCATGTAATTCGACTGCGATATCAATAACGATAAATATACCAGTTAGTGAATTTCGCCGAGGGAGCGCCGTTCCCCACCGGTTTGAACGACTGCATGTCGGGGGTTCGATGGATAAGCGAGCACCCTCGTTATTGGGCATTGACGCCGGGCGAATGATCGTTGCGGGCGAGAGCGGTGGTGGAAACTGCGCCGACCTTTTGGATTGTTCATGAAGCGCCTAGGTCACTGACGATTCGAATCTCTTCGTAGCAGTCCTCGGTGCCATGATGGCGGGGCCACCTGCCGAGAATGGGAAGTACGCTCAGATTACGAACGTTTCACGTCCTTATTGGTGAAGGGGCATCCACGTGGTTGATCAAATAACGGTGGTTATAGGTGTCGGTGGAATGGGCGAGACGATTGCTCGCCGACAGGGTCCAGGCAGAACTTTGGTGCTCGCAGACTTCAATGAAACGGCGCTGAGCAAGGCGGCCGACGCCCTGCGGGCGGATGGCTATGACGTGGAGAGTCAAGTCGTCGATGTGTCGGACCGGGCATCAATACAGGAACTGGCCGCCACGGCGGCCGCCAGAGGCGCTGTGACCGAGGTGGTGCATACCGCTGGACTTTCTCCAACGCAGGCTCCGGCGCTGGCGATTCTGAAGGTCGACCTTGCGGGCGTTGCGTTCGTGCTTGACGAGTTCGGCGCAGTCGTCGCGCCCGGTGGCGCCGGCGTCGTTATCGCGAGCATGGCCGGGAGCATGGCCGCCGGTAGTTTTCCCGCGGAACTCGAAGGGGCGCTGGCGGCGACCCCGAGCGATCAGCTCCTCCAGTTACCGTTCTGGTCCGACCCTGTGTTTTCAGATGCGGGGGCGGCGTACAGCGTCGCAAAGCGCGCCAACCAACTGCGTGTGCAAGGGGCCAGCATTGCTTGGGGCCAGCGCGGTGCGCGGATCAACAGTGTCAGTCCCGGCGTCATCGTCACGCCGATGGGCCAGCAGGAACTCAACGGTCCGTCCGGCTCACAGATGCGCGCAATGATCGCCGCCTCGGGGACTAAACGGCTCGGTACCTCCGGAGATATTGCATCCGCCGTTGCCTTCCTTCTTAGTTCCCAGGCTTCATTCATCACCGGCACGGATCTGCTCGTTGATGGCGGCGTCACCGCCGCGTTACGCTGTGGCGCGCTGCAGTTAGGGTGAGAGCGACACACAGTCGTACCCAAACAGTGAAACCGACGATGTGTAGAGTTGCACCCTTCTGGTGGATACGAAGGGCCCGTATCGTCAGAAGAAAGAGGAACTTGGATCGGAATCGAGATGGCTCAACGCCGTTGGTAAGCGGGCATGAATCCTTGGAGGAAATTTACACCAGGGAGGTGCAGACTTTTAACCGCACGTGCGTCGTGAGTTTGCTGCCACGGCCGACGAGATGCGCTCACGTATTCGAGCGAACACGGAAAAGACTTGCTTCATGCCAGCGTCCCACTCCGTGGAGTTGCGACGACGTGAATCCCGATGGATCTGTCGGTCAAAGTCGCCAGGAAACCCAGGCCGATTCGATCAGATCATCGAGGTGGCGTTGGTGGAAAGTCACCAGTGATCCGTCAGCGAAAGGACTCAAGATGCGTTGCTTCTTGAGGCGCGAGCGTGATGCCGTTTTGGAAGCGTCGTTGCTCAAGTGAGGAGAATTGGAGACATGATTCGTTCGAGTCCACAAAGTGATAGCAAGCGTTCTGCGAGGCTTTGGCAACCAACGAGTGGCGGCAGCTTTTCCTTGGTGGTGTTGGGAGCGGCACTCTGGGGAACGGACCCGCTTTTTCGCCAATGGCTAGCGCTGCATCTGCCAGCCTCGGTTATCGTCCTGGTCGAACAGCTACTACCCGCATTTCTCGTTGCCCCTTTCATCGTGAGTGGTTTTCGCAAGGCGCGTCAGAGTTTCTCTCCGGGCGACTGGGTGTCGATTGTTATCTTGGGTTGCGGGGCTTCCGCGCTCGCGACGCTGTTATTCACTCAAGCCTTTACGTATGGGGTTCCGACCACGCCGGTCCTGTTGCAACAGATTCAGCCGCTCTTCGCCGTGGTGGGTGCGCGAATCATGTTGAGAGAAGAACTGCAGCACAAGTTTTGGGCGTATCTTCTCGGCGGGCTCGCGGGCGCCTACCTCATTGCCTTCCCCCATCCGAGTAGCGTCAGCGTACGTGGTTGGATGCCGGGACTCCTCGCCGTTGGAGCGGCAGCACTGTGGGGCACCGGGACGGTCTTAGGCCGACGCCTCGGGGCGAAGTTGCCCTTTGCGGAGTTGACGGGGTTGCGTTTGTTCTTCGGACTCATCGCGGCGAGTGTCGTCGTGATCTTTGAGGGTAACGGACGTTACCTCTTTCATTTTGGAGTCGGATCCTCTGCGGCACTTGTCGCTCTCGCTCTCGTGCCTGGCCTCTTCGCGCTCCTGGTTTACTACCGTGGTCTTCGAGGAACGCCAGCCTCGGCTGCGACGCTCGGTGAACTGGCATTCCCGCTCACGGCGTTAATCGTTGATTATCTGGCCTTTCATTCCGTACTGACCATTTCGCAGTGGTTGGGTGTCGTCGTTCTCGCCGGCACCATGATCACAATGGCCCTATCTCGTACAAATGGTACGCCGACGGGTGTTGAAGTCCCCGAACTGCGCGACGCTCCGTTCCTGTCGAGAGCGAGCGGATAGGTTCGACTTTGTCAGTACTGTCCGCAACCAGGCAAACGTGCCGCACCGCGTACGGCTGAACGAGTAGGTCGACATCACCCCATAGGCCTAGGTGAGCGCCAACCTCCTTGGTGTCATGGCCAACTTCCACCAAGGAAGGGGTCTACTCCACGTTGTCTCAGGGGTGAATCGCACGGGAAAAGCGGGAGACTAAGAAATTTCCAAAATTGTATCGCCGCTCGTCGGTCAGGTTTTGCTGTGTTCCGGTAATGGGAGGCCTCAAGCCAAGTCTCTAGCGGTGCGCGACCTTCTACTGAACCAGAGTAAGTGGTGGTTTGCCGAACGATGAAGAATTCGAAAATTTTAGACTTTCCATTCATGGCGCCGCGACCGTTGTAATCCACGAACGTGAACGTTCACCAATACCTAGTGGGCCGCCTGGGTCTCGATCCCAGCGCCTGAGGATTAAAAGGCCAACGCGGATCACATTCTGTATTCAT
>PKWY01000049.1 GCA_003132205.1 Acidimicrobiaceae bacterium | reverse complement strand
CACCGGTTCGGGCCAGGTCGTCAAGTAGCTGTTCGACGGCGCTCGCTTCGGACGTCGAGGCGGGGACGACTCTCACGCAGAGCGGCAGTCCCGTGACGTCCACGCAGACAATGCGCTTGTCCCCGTTGGTTCGACCGTAGGGGCCTCCCTGGTTGTGGAAGGTGGCGCCCCCGTTCGAGGCCCCGCGTGCGAGGTGCGTATCGATGACCACCATCGAGGGCTGCGGGTCCTTTCGTCCGAGGGCAGTTCGCGACGAGGCGTGCAGTGCAGCGAGGACCCGGGTCCAGGTTCCGTTCCTCGACCACCGACGAAATTGGGACCAGATCCTCGTCCAGGGGCCGAACTCATCAGGCAGGTAGCGCCATTGGCACCCGGTGTGTGAGATGTAGAGCATCGCCTCGATGACGTGGCGAAGGTCGGCTCCGTGCTTCGGGCCTCGTTTGGAGGGAACTACCAGCAGGGGTTCGAGGAACTTCCACTGGGCGTCGGTCAGGTCACTTGGATAGGCCACGACTTGATGGTGTCGGGAGTGGCTCCGGGCGCACTCGCCAATTAGAACACAAGCTCTAAGGGATCACGTATGTAACCATTGCAGTCATGGACGTTGAACGGATTGCTTACAAAGGTTTTGAGGGACTCAACCTGGTCGCCGACGTGCGCGGAGAGCCCGACGCATGGCCCGTGCTCTTCCTCCATGGAGGGGGCCAGACTCGACACGCCTGGGGCAGGACCGCCGAAGTAGTGGCCGCCCAGGGATGGCGGACGATTTCGCTCGATCTTCGCGGTCACGGCGAAAGCGACTGGGCACCGAACGGTGACTACTCGTTCACTGCGTTCGGCGCGGACTGTATCGCGGTTGTCGACCAGTTGGAACGGCCACCAGTGTTGGTGGGAGCCTCGCTCGGGGGGATGTCGGCGATGCTCGCTGAAGGCACCAGCGATCGGACCGTCTCGTGTGGTCTGGTTCTGGTCGACATCGTGCCCAAGGCGAACCACGGGGGCGTCGAGCGCATCAGGGACTTCATGGAGTCGGGCATCAACGGATTCGATTCGCTGGAGGAGGCGGCGGCGGCGATCGCCGCCTACACGCCGCAGCGGGTCCGGCGGGCGAACCCAGAGGGCCTCAAGAAGGTGCTTCGCCAGCGCGACGGCCGCTGGTACTGGCACTGGGATCCGAAGTTCATGAGCAAGGGGCGGACCGAAGTGGTACCGAGCCGATTTGAGGGTCTGCTCGACGTTGCGATGAGCAACATCCACGTGCCCACAATGCTCGTTCGCGGACTCCTGAGCGACGTCGTCACGCAGGAAGGCGTTGACGACATCCTTACTCGGATGCCGAATGTCACCCTCGTCGAAGTCAGCGGCGCCGCCCACATGATCGCCGGTGACCAGAATGACGCATTCTCCGATGCGGTCATCACATTCCTGCGTGAACGCATCCTGCCGACGATCAACCTTTAGACCGACACCGGTAGCGAATGGGCCGCACCGGCCTCGCTCTCGCGCGCGCCGAGTAGTTTATGCCCCGAGCAGGTTGGAAGGACTTCCCTAGCCGAAGACCAATGACCGCAGGTTCTCGCGCAGGACAAGGCGCTGCTGATGCGGGGTCAGCGCTCCCAGGTCGGCGATCGCGTCACCCGGATTGGCGTAGCCCTCCGGATGCGGCCAGTCCGAACCGAAGATGAGATTCTCGACGGGAAGATGCCGCAGGATCTCGGTGAGGTCGTCCTCGTAGAACGGCATCACGTGGACGTGGTCGATGAACGACTGAATAGGCTCACGCCCGAAGTTCTGCGGTGCCTTGCCGTAGGCGATCTTCAGCCGGCGAAAGAGGTTGGGGACCCAGCCCGACCCGAGCTCGAGGACGGCGACCTTCAACTTGGGGTGACGGTCGAAGACGCCGTGAGTGATCATCACCGCCATGGTGTCGTAGATCGTTCGCTCCACGTGAATGCCCAGCACTTCGGCGAGCGACGACATCCGGTGGCCCGTGTACGTGCCCGACTCGCCCCACATCTCGAGGTAGTGGCCGTACGGCGTGTCCGCCGCGTGCAGGCCAATGATGACACCGGCTTCGGCGGCCCGCGCCCAGAATCGGTCGTAGACCGGGTCGCCGGGCGAACGGTGGATCCCCGGGGCCTTGATCGGCGCAGGGACGCATGCCGATGACCTTGCAGCCCTGGGAGATCAGGGTCTCGAGTTCGGCCTCGGCGGCTTCGGGATCGATCAGGGTCACCACGCCGGTGACGAACAGGCGGTTGTCCACGTTCCAGCTCCACTCTTCGTGGATCCAACGGTTGAGCGCGCGAACGCAGGCCACGGTCGCACCGGGGTTCTCCCAGAGCATCTCCTCGAGGCCGAGTGCCTGGGTCGGCAGCATGATGCAGAGGTCGACGCCCTGCTCGTCGAGGACGCGCATCCGCGGCTCGCGGTAACGAAAGGCGCTGTCCAGCGGGATCTGCTCCCCCACGATTTCGCGCAGCGACCTGCCTTCGGGGTTGTTGCCCTTGAAGTACTCGACCATCGAGCCTGGCGCGGCGACGGGGTCGTACGTGGGGATGGGAACGAGCTTGTAGAGCCTGTCGTTAAGCATCAGCATCCGTCGTCCGTCGACGTCGATCCAGCGAAAGCTCGAGCGATACGCGGGATCGAGGTACTTGGTGATCGAGTCGGGCGCTTCGTAGAAGTGCTGATCGGCATCGGAGATTCCGTATCCTACCAAGGGGTTCACGATCAACTTGTCCGTAGTCATCGTCATGGCAAAAGGCTCCTTCACTCAGCGCTAAACCAACAACCGTACATCATATGGTATGGACTGCTATAACGCAATCATCCTTTCGGATTGCTTGATCGTCCCTGGTCAACTCGGGACTAGTTGTCCCGGCTCCAGGCCCGTGCCCCATTTCCAGTGCATCGGCGCGATCAATGAAGCACGCGGCGCAAGGCGAGGCCGCGGCTCACCTCAGCAGCGCCCGAGAATCATTCGTCGTCAGGACTGAATTCGTTTCCGCCGACTGAGGCGTGCCTGGCACTGGCTCGCCTTCCGAGGCGCTATCCGGCGCGAACTCAATGACGAAGCGGCCCGCCCTTTCCACGACCTCGGTGCCGAAGGCGGCGCATGCGCGACGAAGGCGCCTGCCGATCCAAGCCGCCTCGTCGTGATCGGCGAGGCGCGTGTGACAGAAGTCGAGGGCGAGGGGGACGGCTTCGAGTCGCGTCGGGGTGGCGTGCTCGAAGCTGACCAGGAAGAGCAGGCCAAGGTCGTTGCGCAGTTCGGTGTCGGTGGCGTAGTCATCGATGAAATCGCCGAGGTCGTACAGGACGCGGTCGCCTACCGCGTGGAATACGTGGGCGGAGTGGCCCGCCACGAGCGTGGCACCCGCGTCGCGAAACGCGACTGCGGCCTTCCTCACGTGGGCGACGGGCTCGCTGACCATGTTCGGCCCCCAGTGGGGCGACACGACGACAATTTCGGCGTCGAGGCCGCCGACGAGGCTCACCAGCCAGTGGGGCACCCCCTCTCGCAGGTCCGCGAAGGCGACTCCCGGCCGATCGGGCGCAGCGGCGAAGTCGCGGGGATGGTCCGTGACCCCGATGATGCCGACTCGACAACCACCCCATTCGAGAATGGTCGGAACACGGGCGGCGGCCTCGTCGACACCTGCGCCGACCCAGGCGATCCCAGCGTCGGCCAAGTGTCGAAACGTGTCGCGCAGCGCCTCGGGCCCGAAATCAAGGGCGTGGTTGTTAGCAAGAGTGACGCAGTCCACGCCAAGGAGCTGGAGAACCTCGGTGGCGACGGGTGGGGCCCGGAAGAAGAACGGTTTCCTCGGGTCGGGCCAAGGCCTCCCACGGTCCGAGATCGCGCACTCGAGGTTGAGGACGAACAGGTCCGCTTCATGGGCAGTGGCTACGACCTCGTCGGAGAAGAGCGCGTTGGGACGTGTCACAGCCAGCCGCTCGGCGACTTTGCGACCGAGCATCGTGTCACCCGCGAGCGCGAGTTTCAAGATCCGTCCACCTAGACTCGCGCGGCTGCCAGATGGCTGGTGAACCAGTCACGGGCCACTTCAGCCGCGGCCTGCAGTGTGCCGGGCTCCTCGAACAGATGTGTGGCTCCCGGGATAATGACGAGGCGGTTCTCGCAGCGCAGCTGGGCCTGAGCTTGCCGGTTGAGTTCAATGACCACGTCGTCATGGCCGCCCACGATGAGCAATGTCGCAGCGCCAACGTCGGCGAGGCGGGGACCGGCGAGGTCCGGACGACCGCCCCGCGACACCACCGCTGCGATGCCGGCATCTGGCTCAGCCGCGGCCCAAAGGGCCGCACCAGCGCCCGTGCTGGCGCCGAAGTAGCCGATTGGAAGGCGTGCCAGATCGGCCTGGGTGCGCAACCATCCGGTCACGTCAACCAGGCGACGGGCCAGCAGCGAGATGTCGAAGACGTTGGACCGGTCGAGTTCCTCCTCGACGGTGAGCAGGTCGAACAGCAAAGTGGCGAGACCCGCACTGTTCAGCACGGAGGCGACGTATCGATTGCGTGGGCTGAGGCGGCTGCTACCGCTACCGTGAGCGAACACCACCACCCCGGTGGCGTTCTCAGGCAGGGTGAGGTGCCCCCCAAGTCTGACCGGACCAGCCGTCACCTCGACCTCCTCGTCTCGCAAGGGAGGATCGTCGTTCGTCACGCCCGTCGTGTTGACGGGCGCACCTCGATGGGCGGCCTGCTCGAGGCAGTCGATCACTTCTTCGTCCGAGGTCTGGTCAAAATTGGCGTAGAACTGCCCAATCGCGTAGAACGGCTCGGGCGTTTCCAGACAAACGAACTCGTCCGCATCGGTGCCAAACCGGTCTTCCCAGTCAGGCGGTGCGACGGGCACCGCCAGCACCACACGAGCCGCACCCTGCGCGCGGGCCACCTGACACGCGGCTCGGGCGGTTGATCCGGTCGCAACGCCGTCGTCGACCACCACCACGGTTCGACCCTCCAGTGAGATCCGCGGCCGGTCGCCTCGGAACCGCCGGGCACGTCGCTCGAGTTCGGCGCGCTCGCGCACCTCGACGTGGGCCAGTTCACTGTCGGACACGCCGGCGAGTCGGACAATCTCCTCATTGATGATGCGCACACCATCCTCGCCGATCGCGCCCATTCCCAATTCGGGCTGGAAGGGCACGCCCAGTTTGCGAACCACGATGACGTCAAGAGGCGCACCGAGCGCGATCGCAACCTCGTAGGCGACCGGCACGCCACCCCGGGGCAGGCCGAGCACCACCACCTGGTCGCCTCGCAAGCGCTGCAGCCTCGCCGCAAGACGACGTCCCGCATCCACACGATTGATAAAGGTCATGATGATCTCCTCTCCCGTTCCCACATTTTCGCGATAGCGACCACCGCGCAAGGGTCGTTGGTCCCAACCTCGATCACTGGCTGAAGCCCGCCACGGACCACGTGGCGACGGCCTGGATGAGGGTCGCCGCGCACGTTGCGTTCTCGGGCGGCTTCGCCACGCGGTTCTGCGACGATTGATCCCACCTGAACTCGCTGCTTGACAAGTTCGGGCCAGAGGTGTCTAATCGGGGTAGACAGGAAGGCCGAGGAATTGCGGCGTCGGAAGCCGACTGACTCTCTAGTCGCCGCGCGCCCGGATCGGGAAGGGCTCAGCGCGCTGAACCTCCGCTGTGGGCGATTCGAAACGACCCTGACAACCGGCGAGTGAGTGGAAGATGCCCCGATCGAACGACGAAGCCGCGGAGATGCTCCAGGAGTTCGCCGACCTGCTTGCCATTTCCGGCGGCGATCCGTTCAAGGTGCGGGCCTACGAGAAGGCGGCCAGTGCGGTGGCCGGCTATCCGAGAGATATCACGAATCTTGACGAGAAGGGACTCGACGCGATCCCGAGCGTCGGCACGCACCTGGCCCGCAAGATCGCCGACCTCCTGCGCACCGGCTCGGTGGAGGAACTCGACGATCTCCGCGCCCGCGTCCCCGCCGGACTGCGCAGCCTGCTCGACGTGCCCGGCCTCGGACCGAAGCGGGCCCACCAGGTGTACAGCGAGCTCGGCATCACTTCAGTGGCCGAACTACTCGACGCCTTGCACGAACACCGCCTCCAGCATCTGCACGGCTGGGGAGAGCGCAGTGAGGAGAACCTCGCTCAGGCCATCCGCGACGCTCACCTCGGCGGCGCCCGCATCCAGTTGGCGATCGCCCTCGGCCTCGCCGAGGAAGTCCTTGCAGTCCTCTCGGAGCTGCCCCAGGTCCGTAGAGCAACTTACGCCGGGTCGCTGCGCCGGATGTGCGAGACCGTGGGTGACATTGACCTTCTGGTCGCCTCCGACGAGTCCGAGCCGGTCATGGAGGCCTTCTGCACGGTGCCACTCGTCTCTCGCGTCCTGGTCCGCGGCAGCACCAAGTCTTCAATCCTCACAACCAAGGGTGTCCAGGTCGACCTACGGGTCGTCGAGCCATCCGCGTGGGGCTCGGCGCTGCTGTACTTCACCGGCTCCAAGGCCCACAACATCCACCTTCGCAAGATGGCCGTGCGCGCGGGCGAGAAACTTTCCGAGTACGGACTGTTCGACGCCGGCTCCGGTCGGCTGATCGCGGCCGAGACCGAAGAGTCGGTCTACGCGCAATTGGGGCTGCCCTGGATTTCTCCGACGATCCGCGAGGACACCGGCGAGGTCGAAGCCGCGCTTTCGGGCAAGTTGCCCCATCTCGTCCAACTGGGCGACATCCGCGGCGACCTCCACACCCACACCGATCTCACCGACGGAGTCGCCAAACTTGAGGACATGGTCGGCGCCGCCAAGGCGCGCGGCTACTCCTACTACGCGGTCACCGACCACGCGCCACTGCTCTACATGCAACGCATGACCGACGAGAAGGCGCTCGAACAGCGTCACCGGATCCGCGAGCTTGAACGCTCCGCGGGCATCACGCTGCTCCACGGCACCGAGCTCAACATCCAGCCCGACGGCTCCCTCGACTGGGACGAGGACTTCCTCGCCGGCTTCGACATCGTGGTCGCCTCCGTGCACTCCGCCTTCCGCCAGTCCCGCGACGCCATGACCGCCAGGATCCTGCGCGCCGTCGAACATCCCGCCGTGAACGTCATCGCCCACCCCACCGGGCGCAGCATCGGCCGACGCGCACCCATCGATGCCGATTGGGACGCGATCTTTCGCGCCGCGGCCCGCACGGGCACCGCCCTCGAGGTCAACTCGTCCCCCGATCGGCTTGACCTCGACGGCGACCTCGTCCGCCTGGCCCGCAGCGCCGGGGTGCGCCTGGCCGTCTCCACCGACGCCCACGCCGTGCCCCACCTCGACAACATGCGCTTCGGCGTCGCCACCGCCCAGCGAGGCTGGGCGGGGCCCGCCGACGTCGTCAACACCTGGCCGCTGGCCAAACTCCGCCGCTTCCTCGACAAGCACGCGCAGGCGCACGTCCGAGCCGGCTAACAGTTCGAGGAGCACGTCTGCGGCTCTCAAGAGGCCAGATCGTCGGCGCCGACGGGCTGCTCTTGCTCGAGAGCCCGTCGAGACAGAGAACGTCAGCCCTTTTTCGTGCCGACGCGGATCCTCTCCCCTGCCCGTGCCTTCAACCCTTGGGAAGCCCGAGCACGCGCTCGGCGATCACGTTGCGCAAGATGGTGCTTGTGCCCCCCTGGATCGTATAGGCGGGTTCGAACCCTGTGGGGCAACCAGCTGTGGGGCAACCAGCTACGTCGGGATGCGGCTCGCATCCGGCTCGACCGGCAGCCGTTCGCCCAGGGAGGATTCCGCTCGTACCTGGCGCCCTCTCGCTGTCAAGGCGAAGACTGCGACAACGACGCCCCAAAGGGCCGCGGCGAAGCCGAGGTGGACATCGGCGAATTCCGTGTGCGAACTTTCGACGGCACTCAGCGCGCCCACGACAATCTGAGCAGTGAGCAGTCCCAACCCACCGATCGAAAGAGTGCGCTCGGCACCGTCGGTGTCTTGGGAGCGCCACAGCGTTACCAAGAACGCCACAACCAGCAACGAGCCGACAAGAACCATCGAACGGTGCACCAGTTGGATCGTCACGAGTCCCATCGCCGCCGGACTCGAGAAGCACGCGGGCCAGGACTTGCACGCCGCCTGGGCTCCCGCGTTGACCACGATCGAGCCCGAGATCACGACGAGGTAGAGCGCCCCGACGGCGGCCCAGCCGAGTCGACTCGGCCGGTGCAGCAACGACCACGGCCGGTCTGGCGCAATGAATGACGCCACCGCGGTCACGGTCACGACTCCGAGGAACAGTGTCGCGACCAAGAGGTGCAGCGCGACGGTCACTGGCGCATTATTGGTCAGCACCGTGATCGCACCCAGCACAATCTGGACCACGATCACTCCCACCGATGCCAGCGCCGGGCCGCGCAAGTGACGCGCCGCAGAGCCGACGCGCAGCACCGTGACCGCGAGCACGAGGATTAATACGGTCACGATTGACGCGAGGAAGCGGTGAGACTGCTCCATGAGCGGGTGAAACTTCGAGATCGGACCGACATCACCCGAGCACAATGGCCAGCCCTTGCAGCCCATCCCCGAATTGGTCACCCGAACGGCGCTACCCAGCACGATGAGACCGAACGTGGCGGCGAGCGTCGCCAACGAGAGCCCGCGGATCCACCACAAGGTCACGTCACGTCGTGGCCGCTCCGGGTTACTGATGGTCATGTGGAATCTCCGCCATTCGCAGGATGCTCAGGATGCCACTCGTCATTTTCGCGCGCCGGGCGAAGCAACGCTGTGCTTCCAGGGCCGGTGTGGCTCAGAAGGGTCCATACACGCTCCTCAAGGGGCCCACGAATCGCATGAACCACAGTTACTGGCCAAGGTAGTACGAGGGCGAGTCTGTGCTCCTAGGGTAGAAAGTCCCACCGAGGACCCCTCCACGCCCGTTCTGGCATGACTTTGCTGTTGCCTCCCAGCCGGACTGGTCCCTGCGGACATTCGCGAACATGGGGATGGCCTTCTCATTCGCCCCGGCCATCCTGGGGCCTCGACTTCCCTTTCGCGTCACGTCGCATTCTCCATCGTCGTCGCCACGTGCACGCGCAGCCCGTCAGCAGTCGGGGTCTTCGTCGTTGGCCCGCATGCGACGTTCGCGCGAGTTCCAATGAACGCCTCGCTCCACCGGGAATGTGGTCCAATGGGGCGTTAGACCAGTCCTAGGCCATACGCGTCATATCTAGGGGCACCGAGATCTGACGGGACCTTCGCCTCTAATGGTCGCCGTCACGGTGGTTGGAGACTGGCCCTGATTCTCGGATGGAGGAAATCATGACTGACCTTCTTGATGCACTGCGATCGCGGCATTCATCGCGGGTGCCCTTCGATAGCACGCGCGTTGTCGCGTCACACGATCTCCAACTCATCCTCGACGCGGCTCGCTGGGCACCGACTCCGCACAATATGCAGAACTTCGAGATCATCGCCGTCGACGATCCTGCCCTGATCGAGGCGATCGGCGATATCAGCAGCACCGTCACATTGGAGTTCCTGCGCGAGAATTACGAGCAGGTGTCCTCTTCCGATGAGGAATTGGCGCGTCGAAAGGTCGGCATCTCTGCCAGAGGATTTCCCCCGGCGTGGCTGGATCCGGCCACGTGGGAGGACCTACCGGCGAGTAGGGAGTTCACGCGAACACTCCACGAGTCACTGCTCGGTTGTCCGGTCCTCCTCGTTGTCCTGTACGACGCCGAACGGCGAGCGCCCGCCTCGCAGGGAGATTCACTCGGCCTGATGGGGCTCGGGTGCGTGCTCGAGAACATGTGGCTGCGTGCGCAATCGCTCGGCATCAGCGTCCAGGTACTGGCGAGCCTCGCGGGAAGTGAAGTTGAACCGGCCCTGGCGAAACTCTTGGGGATCCCGGATCGCATGCGTGTCGCCTTCGGCTGTCGACTTGGTTACCCGCTCGCTGACACGATCAGCGGATTGCGCGTCCGGCGTGAGATACGCGACTTCGCGTACCGAAATGTCTACGGCAACCCGACTAGTCAGACGACTCCTTGAAGGAGGGAGGAAGGAACTGAGCGCCATTCGGATTGAAATGCCCGACGGCCTCAGCGTCATCGCGTTGAGCAACTGACACCGTTAGAGCTGAAGCCTCGTCGCAAGAGTCGACCAGCTCTTCCCCGATCGCCCTAGGGGCCAGTCTCGCCTCAGCGCCATCCGCGTAGTGCTCGAAGCAGGACCGCGTCGTAGTTCTCCAGGCCTTCACGGCTCAGCCGCGCTTCGGGCCCGGCGGCAATGCCGACGCGCTCGGGGATCACTCCCCAGACCTCGACCTTCTGCTCCTTCCACCAGGCAATCGCAGCTTCGAGATCGTTCGTGCCGAGCCGGGCGGCGCAGATTACGACGCCCCTCGGTGTCGTGGCGGGGATCAACTCGAGCGTGGCGAGCACTCGTGAATACTCAACGCCTCCGGCGCGCGTCGGTATCACGACTGCGTCGCCCAGGGCGACAACTGACTGGGTGATCCGCTCGTTTCCCGGAGGCGTGTCGACGACCACCAAGCCCTCGACTCGACCAATGGCCCGCGTCACGGTACGCTCGGACGGCGCCTCCACGACAGTGATTCCATCGAGGGGCCACAACTCGAGCCACTCGGCTGAAGACGCCTGAGGGTCGGCGTCGATAAGTGTGACAGGCTCGTAACCGCGCTCAACGGCTGCGGCGGCGAGGTAGATCGACGTCGTCGACTTCCCGACTCCGCCTTTCAATGACGTGACAATGATGTTCATAGACCGTATGCTACGACCCGGTCGCCGTCGCCTTGGCCGAGCGTGCACCTCAGCCGACGAAGAACGTCGGAAACGACACCTGGTCGCTCCTTCGCCAAGCACCTCGGCAACGGCTCCCATGATCGACCGTCAAGTCGCATCCGAGATTCACACCGAAAGTGCCCGAATCAATATCCGGGTTGCCCGCGTCGTCATCGGGGCCGCGATCAGCGTTTTAGCCTGCGGATTACGCCCGGCCTCGAGCTCTTCTCGCCTTCGCTACTCGCGCACATACAGGTCCAGTCGCCAGTTGCCAGTCATCTCGTAGTCGCACAATGACGCGGTCATCGTGCACATCACGTCGAGCACCTGTGCCGCTGGCGTGCCAGCAGGAACTTCGAGGAGTAGACCACGCTGACTGTGATCCTGTTGGACTCTGAACGGTGCGCCTCCCAGCAGTGAGGTGATCCGTTCAATCCCGAGCCGTCCCCGCGAGTGCAAGACACCAAGCGAGGAGGGCTGCGGCTCGCCATGGCGCGGAGGCGATGTGATGAAGGATGCCATTGAGGCACCCTGGTTCGCCCACAGTCCGAAGAAATTGACCTTGAGGTCGGGCACGTCGTCAACGACATCAGAAACGACGTTGCACCATCCTCGGCCCGAGGCGATTGACTCAATCGCCCCGATTGCTTCGGTGCGGTCACTTGAGAACCGAAGCTGGCTGCGCAAACTCACAATCTCTCCCTCGTCTGATGGGAGCCGTTCATAGTGAAGCAGCCGATTGGCGAACGCTCCAACGGGTATCCGCATGAATAGTAGACCGAGAGCAGCGAATTCTTCTCGACCTCCCTGGCGCCAGGCGGTGGCGAGATGACCACGCAACGGTTGAAGACGGAACGAAAGAGCAAGGCGGCAGTCGTTGACGTTCGATGGATATGAAGTCCGTTTCACGATGTTGGTCGACGTCGGCCCCCTGCTCGTGGCAACGTCCGTCAAGCCCGCTCGTCACCGGCCTGACCCCGGTCGCACGGATTGATCAGTAGACGGGTCACGGTCGCAGCGATCGCCGTGGCACCTCTTCGGGTGAGTCACGACGCCATTCAGCGAAGGCTGGTTGGTGCAGGGTCGGACATCGTCGTAGACCAGCCCCCAAGGACCGGTCCCGAGAGCGTCCTACGCCCAGCCCAACTCCTCGAGCCGGGGATCGCTGATGCCGAAGTGATGCCCGACTTCGTGAACGACGGTTTTCCGTATCTGGGCAATCACTTCTTCCTCACTCATGCAGTGACGACAGATCGTCGTCTGGTACAACGTGATCCGATCCGGCATGACACCGCTGTAACTGAGTGGTCCGCGCTTGGTAAGAGGTATGCCTTCGTAGAGTCCAAAGAGCGAACGCCCTGCTGCCTGGTCATCAACGATGACTGCCAAGTTTTCTATTTGTGCTGCGAGTTCGACAGGTAGCGAGGCGAGTGCTTCGCTTGCCAACTGCTCGAAGCGTTCGTTTGAGATCTCGAACATCATCGAAGCGTATAGGTCAATTGGCCAAGCCCGTTTGGATTCATAGGTGGTCGCAATGAATTCCACGCAACCAGATCGTCAGATCGCCATTGGCCAGCCAAGATCCTGGCCTGGGCATCAGCCTCCGGACTGCACGTCTCTGCAATCTCACCGGAGATGGAATGTGTCGCTGCTGAACCCACTATGCCCATTGATTGAAGAGACAACGCTCCGCCACTGCCTCTGTCAAATTGCATCCGAGATGCAGTCCGAGTGGCGTTCGCATTCAGTCAACTCGTCCAAGCCAAGGGCGAAACCGACATTCCTCCTTATTTGTTCGGTCGTTCGGGGCCCTCCTCGCCGATCGCAAGGAGCTGTCACCAGGCACCGAACATGACCCACACGACGATGGCGAGGAATTCAAGCGTTACGAGGTATATCCCACCGCCTCGACGCATGATGAGGCTCACCCCGCCACAATCCCCACCAGATTGAGAAGAATCGAGACGAACGGTCGCCAAGGCAGACGAAGACCGGCCCGCAGGACTCCGGGCATGGTTTTGATAAGGAACCGGATGAAGACCAGCGGGAATGCATAACTCGATGCCGAGAGCGGTTGGGTTCTGGGGCGTCAGGACGAACGCCGCATTGACCGCCAGCATGACGATGAGGAACGTGTTGGCCCAGGCGCGGGCACGGAAGATTGGCGATTTCGCAATCCGACCGATCTGTATCGATACGGCGACGAACAGGAGTCCCACCAATGTCGCTGCCGAGCCGCTGAGCCGCCGAGCATTGCGTAGAGACCATGCCATGGGACGAGTTGATAGGCGCCGTGGACTGTCCCCCCCGTTGTCATCAGGTCGTGTCTCCCCGCGAGCGCTAACTCTGACTCGACCTAATTGTCTACCGGCAACTTCACCGAAGGATCAATGCGCCGCTACTGCATCAAGGAGCGCTTTCCATTGAACAGGAACTGCGTCTTGACATCAACTGTAAAGTTGCGCCCGAGATTCAGTCCGAGTTGCATCCGAGATGCACTTGACGTATGTCCGAGATACTTCGTAAGTCTCTTAGCTATGGCTTTCGCCTGGTCCATCCAGGGCCTTAACTAATTAGGGGGCATCCATCTGACTGCCATCGCGAGTTTCTGATCAGGAAGTTGGCGAAGCGAAAGATCGGTAAGTGGCGGTGACGTGGATACCCCATTTCCCTATTCATCACAGCACTGGTCCCCGAATCATCCGCTCCAGCGATGCACTACCGGACGCAGCACTGCATGCAGACCGGGCTTGTCGTACCTCATTCGCCGGATCACGCAGCGAAACGCTCAAAGCAAGAGAGAATCCTCACCAAATGTCGCTGTGTGCGCCTATAAGTTACCGGTACACTGTTATTGGTAACTTATCGAGGGAGAGATAGTGGAGCCGGCTGGGTCGGAAGTTGAGGTCATCTGGAACGGACGGAGGATTCGCGCCTTCGTGCCGGCACTTCTTGCGGACCGCGAGCTCACGCTCGACGCCCCAACGGCCGCCCGAACCGCAGCAGCGGCCACCGAAGTCGCTCACGCGGCAGAGGCGCTGGACGCCGACTATGAACCCCTCGCGCGGCTCCTGCTGCGCTCAGAGGGTGTCGCCTCTTCGTACATCGAGGGTGTCACTGCGCCTGTTGTCGACGTCGTCCTCGCCGAGGAACAGCTCGGCCGACAAGGTACAGGGGCCGCCGCATGGGTGGCGTGCAACTTGGCGGCTGTCTCCGACGCCGTAGCTAGCGCCGAAGAGGGTGCGGCGATCTCGATCGAGACGCTGTGCGAGTGGCATCGCACCCTCATGACGGGAAGCCCGACCCCCGAGCGCTACATCGGGGTGATCAGGAACGAACAGGGCTGGATCGGGGGGACCAGTCCGCTCGATGCTCACGTCGTGACGCCTCCACCCAGTGAGCTCTCGGCGCTACTCGACGACCTCATCGCCTACCTGAACCGCGTGGACGTTGACCCCGTTGCCCAAGCCGCGATCAGTCACGCGCAGTTCGAGATCATCCACCCCTTCGGCGATGGCAATGGTCGAGTAGGTCGTGTGCTCGTCGCCTGGGTGCTGACCCGACGGCTGGCACTGCTCGTACCACCGCCAGTAAGCGTGGCGATCGCAGCCGACGTCGCCGGTTACTCCTCGGGCCTAGTGCTATTTCGCCTAGGTGATCATCGTAGGTGGATCACGTGGTTCGCTGACGCGGTGGCCAGTGGCGGCAGAGCCCAACGTGCACTTATCTCGAACGTCGCGCAGATCAAGCAACAGTGGCGCGATCGGCTTGCCGCCCTCGAACGCAAACCCCGGAGCGACGCTGCGGTCTACACGGCGCTCGATCTTCTTCCTCGTCATCTCGTCCTCACCTCCCAGATACTTGCGGACGAGCTTGAGATCTCTCGCAAGGCCTCCTTGGCAACCCTGCACCGTCTAGCCCGCGTCGGAATCCTCACTGAACAGGGGACGGTCTCGCGTGAGACCTCCGGTCAGCCTGCGTCGCTCTTCGTTTCACGGGACCTGCTCGGACTCGCCGGTTCGAGTCCGTTGCGATAAGCCCACCGCGCCACTCCCGCGCAGACTCGATCCGCCGTGCGCCGATCCGTAACGGCAATACTCTGGCCGCTCCTCCCGTCCGGAGGAGGAGCGTTGGCAGGGAATTACAACCTGAGCGATTCCACTGAAGTTCGGATGCAACTCTACTGAAGTTCGCGCGCAGTTCTCACTAAATTTCGAGTGCAACTTGACATCAACTGTCAAGTTGCGTCTGAGATTGGGGTGAACATAATCCAATATGGAAGCGTGGCGTCGACCGCCAGGGTGGGACACGAGCCATTATGACTCAGGACTCGGCTTACTGTGGAGATTTTGGTTGATACGAGCTACAACGTGTCCAGTTGCATTCGAGATGCAGTCCGAGGACCTCCTTACCAGCACTTTGGCCCCAATCCCATGGGGACTCCGTGCAACTGACCAACGAGGGTATGCCACCACCCCGCCAGTGTGATGGCACGGCTTCGAATTCCGTTGGGTGTGCAAATCGATTTCGCTCAAGGTTATCGTAGGGCATGACAGCAAACCATTCCGCGTTCGGATCTTGGACCTCGCCGGTCACGAGTCACCTCTTGGTGGGCGATGTGGTGGGTTTAAGTTTTCCACTGGTTGAGGCCGGCGCGTACTACTGGATCGAGTCACGTCCCACCGAGGCGGGGCGCAATGTCCTCGTTCGCCGAGGTTCCGATGGCGTCACGGCCGATGTGTTCGGTTCTGAATTCGCGGCGCGAACCTTGGTTCATGAGTACGGCGGCCTTTGTTACGCCGTGCATGGTTCGACCGTCTACTTCTCGAACTACTCCGACCAACGTCTCTATCGAATCGAAATTGGTGGGGAACCCGTCGCCTTGACGGCCGAGCCACCTTCGCCGCGCTCGTGGCGATACGCCGATCCCGTGGTTAGACCCGACGGAAAGTTTCTGGTGTGTGTTCGTGAGCGTCACGAGAGCAAGGTCATGAACGAGATCATGGTCATAGCGACCGACGGCACCGGCGAGCCAGCGGTATTGGCCGAAGGACATGACTTTTTCAGCTCACCCTCCTTTTCGCTGGACGGGCGCCGATTGGCCTACGTGGCGTGGGACCACCCCAACATGCCCTGGGACACCACAGTGTTATATGAGGCCGAACTCGATGCTCTTTGCCAGGTGACGTCGCGTCGTGTGGTTGTGGGCAACCCCAACGAGTCCGTTATTCAGCCCCGATATGACGCCACCGGCTCACTGGTCTTCGTGTCCGACCGCTCCGACTGGTGGAACCTTTACCGCGACACGCCCACCGAGCCAGTGGCGCTGTATCCCCTTGATAGCGAGTTTGGTCACGCAGCATGGGTCTTTGGGCTGACGGACTTTGCACCCCTGGTCGACGGGTCACTCGTCACCACCTGGCAAGCGTCGGACGGTAGTCACCTCGGCGTCTTGAACTCAGCAGGCATGCGCGAGGTACCCATCGACTGGAACATCGTCGGTTCGGTCGCCACCGACGGCGTCGACTTCGTGGGCCTGGTTGCCTCCCCTGACAAGCCCGGTGCGGTGGTGCGCGTCGACCTCAGAAGCGGTGCTGAGACGGTTCTCGCGACGAGTTTCGTGAATACCCTCGACCCGGCGTATCTGTCGGTGCCCCAGCCAATTGAGTTCGCGACCGAAAATGGACTGACGGCGCACGCGCTCTACTACGCCCCCACTAATCGGGACTTCGATGGGCCGCAAGGTGAAGCACCCCCACTCATCGTGGCGAGCCACGGCGGACCAACCTCGAGTTGTAGTGCCGCGTTGAACTATTCAATCCAGTACTGGACGAGCAGGGGGTTTGCCGTTGTGGACGTCAATTACGGCGGTAGCACCGGGTACGGGCGCTCTTATCGCGAACGTCTCAAGGGCGCCTGGGGCGTGGTCGATCTCGACGACTGCGTCAACGCCGCGCTCTACCTCGCTGGGAGCGGTCGAGCGAATCCCGAGGCGCTCTTGATTCACGGTGGCAGTGCCGGGGGATACACCACGTTGTGCGCCTTGACTTTCCGCGATGTCTTCGCCGCCGGAGCAAGCTACTTCGGTGTGGGGGATCTGGGGGCGCTGGCCGAGGACACCCATAAGTTTGAGTCACGATACCTTGATGGGCTCATCGGCCCCTGGCCCGAGGCCCGTGCACGTTACGAGAAGCGTTCGCCGATCTTCCATACCGAGTTGCTACGAACGCCGATGATCTTGTTCCAGGGACTCGAAGATGCCGTCGTGCCCCCCGCCCAGGCCGAAGCCATGGCCAAGGCCCTGAGCGACAAGGGCGTCCCCTTTGCCTACGTGGCCTACGAGGGCGAGCAGCACGGTTTTCGTCAAGCCAAGAACATCATCCGTACCGCCGAGGCGGAGTTGTCCTTCTACGCACAGGTGTTGGGCTTCACGCCGGCGGGTGACAACGAGTCGGTAGAGGTCGAAAACGCTGGCGCATTGTAGAACGCTTACCTGCCGATACGCTAAGCGGACCGCTGGTGGCTGCGGCCGAAATATCATCAATGCGAAGTCAGTGAATTTGAGATGCGACTCCACTGCTCTTCCATGCGATTCCACTGAAGTTCACGCGCAATTTCCACTGAATTTCACGTGCAACTTGACATACTGGCGGAGTTCACATATTCCAACCGTGCCATATTCCTCGAATCCGAGAGAACGGGACCGCACTCGATCCGCTTTCAGCCGGTTGAGGCATATCGCCGGCCCCTCCTCCGTGCCGTCACGAGGCGCGAATTCAATGACGAACCGACCGGCACTTTCGAGCACCTCAGTGCCGAAGGTGGCACACGCACTGCGGAACCGTTCGTCGACCCACGCCGCCTCATCGCGGTCCACGAGGCGCGTGTGACAGAACTCGAGGCCCAGTGGGACGACCTCGAGTCGGGTTGGGACGGCATGCTCGAAATCGACCGGGAAGAGTTGGCCAAGGTCGTTGCGCGGCTCGGCGTCGGTGGCGTAGTCATCGATAAAGTCACCGAGGTCGTACAGGACGCCGTCGGGCACGCCGTGGAACACGTGGGCGGAGTGGCCGGCCACGAGCGTCGCGCCCG